>NZ_CP145908.1:3434655-4121586 GCF_051294855.1 Microbacterium sp. PMB16 | reverse complement strand
TCTTTTTCGTTAACGCAACGATTACTCGAACTGCTCCCACTCCGGGCAGCCGTCCGTGTGGAACGTGACGTACTCGGGAACGTCTGTCAGGAAGGCGTACGCGCCCTGATTCTCGACGACGATCGCTCCGCTTTCATCCTGGATGCTCCAGGTGCAGCCATCAGGCACCGGCGCAGGCTCGCCCTGCATCTGGAATCCCCCATAGGGGACGTCGTCGCCGATCGTGTACACGCCGGTTCCGGCGAACGTCGCCATGGATTCGTCCCCGCTGTCCTCTCCGCTGTCTTCCCCGTCGTCGCCGTCCGACGAGGACTCCTCCGCCGATGTCTGTGGCGAGTCATCGTCGTCCTGCGGCGCCGGTGCGGCGGGCCCGCACGCGGAAAGCGTGAGCGCCGCGAATACCAGGAATCCCGCGCCAAGCGTGCTCCTCTGTGATCTGAACATTGTTTGTTCCCTCCTCGCGCCCGTCACCGGGCGCTCCCGCTCTCATCGTCCTCGTCGCTGTCGTCGGGGGCCATGGGGGAATCGTCGTATTCAGACGGCGCCGCCAAGGAATACGATGACGCCATGTCTCGCACCGGGCGGCTCGACGCACTTCTTCGTCAGCTGGTCAGCGTGGATGCCGTGCCTACTCGTCTCTATCTCCACCCGGAGATCTCGCCGGACGTGGCCTTCGATACATCCCTCGCGGCGCTGGCGGCCGTATGGGCAGGGCAGTTCGATATCGGGACGAGGTTCGCCGGGGCCGCGCTGCGCGCCGCCGACGACGTCGAGGCACTCGTCTTCGCTCACGGCGTCACAGGTCTCGCCCGTGCCGGCTCCATGGATCCTTCTCCTGCTGCGAGTTCCGACGATTCGCTCACGGAGTTGTGCAGTCGCGTCACCGGCAACCTGCGCCTCCCGCTCAACGCGCTGTTGGCCGAGTCTGCTCTCGCGGAGGCGCGGCTCGATCTTGCCGTGCGGCTCCTCGAGGCAGTGCCGCCCCGGACCGCTCTCTTCGGCGGGGCCGATCATCCGTTCCTCACGATCATCCGGTGCTTCGTCGCGAGAGTGCGCCTGTTCAGTGGAGATGTCGCGGGCGCGTCCGTCGAGATGACGGAGGCCGTGGCCGGAGCACAGACCGAGGCAGAGGAGATCTTCGCTGCTGCCTCTGCGGCGGTCGTCGACGGAAGCGCCGGTCGTCGACAGTCTGCTCGCGCTGGCGTGCAGCGCATCCTCACGCTGGACATGCGTCCGACCAATGCACTGGCGGGCGGTGTGTACCTGTTGACGAGCTACGCCGCGATCGTGGGCGACGACGTGGGGACGTCGGCGCGCGCAGCACTGCGCGCCTCCCGCGACGCCTCCTTCTCCGATGCGCGCGTCATCGACAGGGCGATCTGTTTCGAGATCCTCACGCGGGCCGCCGTGGACGCGGGCGATCTGGATGCTGCCCGGGCATGGCAGCTCCGAGCGCTCCCGCTGGCCGGCCACCCGAGCGCGGACTCCACGGTCGAGCGGATCTCCAGCCGAGTGTCGCTCCTTGCCGGCGAACCGCAGGCGGCGCTCGAGGCAGCGCACCGTGCGATATCGCTCGCGACGCGTTCCCGTCGCGCGCTGGAGATCGCGGAAGGGGAGATCCTCGCCGCCCGGGCCCGGATAGCGCTACGCGATCGAGGGCCCGCGGCTCGCCAGCTCGCCACAGTGGTGGCCGACGCCGACGCTCATGGGTTCGGAGCGGTGCGGCGCTCGGCCGCCCGCGAACTGCGCTCCGTCGGGCGCCGGCTCCCGCCCGACTCGCATCGCGGATGGGAGGGGCTGTCCGCACGCGAGCGCGACGTCGCGCTTCTCATCTCAGAGGGACGGAGCAACGCACAGATCGCGGCATCCGAGTTCCTCTCAGAGCACACCGTCCGCATCCATGTCTCGCGCGTGCTCCATGCGTTCGGCGTGCCCACGCGCGTGGGCGTCGCGTCCGCTCTCGGCTCGGTCCCCGGTTCTGCGACGGCTGTGGCGGAACTGACCGCTCGGCAGCAGCAGATCGTCGAACTGATCACCGTCGGCGCATCGAATCGGTCGATCGCAGAGCAGCTTGCCGTGAGCGAGTCGACGGTGGAGAAGCACGTGAGTGCCATCATGCGGCGGTGGGGAGTCTCCTCGCGTGCCGGTATCGCGCACAGCGCGGCCCGTGTCCTTTCTCCCGCACCACGGGAGCCGTGATCACTCGAGTCCGGCCTTCAGCGCTGGATCGGGAGACGAAGCGTCACCAGAGTGCCGGATCCCTCGGCGGAGCGAATCGACACGTCTCCGCCGTGATGGCGCATCACGGTCGCGACCAGCGTGAGTCCGATACCCGAGCCGGGCACATCACGGGCGTTCTGCGCGCGCGCGAGCTCGTCGAACACCTGCACTACGTCCGACGGCGGGATTCCCCGTCCGGCGTCCGCCACATCGATGACCGCCCACCCGTCCTGTTCCCGCAACCGGACCTCGATGGGGCCCGTCGCAGAGTACTTCGCGGCGTTGCCGAGCACATTGTCGATCGCGAGCGACAGCAGATCGACGTCGGCGGAGAGCGGCGGCACGGTCCAGGGCACGCGCGTGACGGCGAAGTCGAGGCGCGCTCCGGCGCTCGGGTCCTGTTGTCGCAACGCCTCGATCGCCTCGGAGATGACCTCCTCCAGGTCGACCATCTCGAGTTCGAGGGGCCGGGTCTCGAGGTCGGCGAGCTTCCGCAAGTCGCGGACGAGGGTGCTGAGTCTGCCCGCCTGCGCGTCCACCGTTCGCCACTCGGGGCTCAGTGTCTCGTGCTGCGCAGCGGCGGCTGTCGCGCGGATCGCGGTCAGCGGGTTCTTCAGCTCATGATCGAGTCGACCGAGGAATCGCTGGTGACGCTCGCGCTCCCGCAGGGCCGCCGCTTCTCCCGCGGCCTCCACAGCGGCCGACTCTCGGCGACGGGACCGCGCGCCCACCGTCCGTGTGAGCAGGATCGCGCCAGGGATGCACGAAACGAGCGCACCGGCCGCCAGGACGGCGCCGGGGAGCGCCAGCTCCATCGCGAGGATTCGCTGGTCGCCGGCGAGCATCATCCCGCCCGCGCCCAGAGCACTCAGCCCGACCGGTACCGCGGTCAGGATGCCCAGACCGACGCTTCTGCGGTCTCTCATCCGGTCACCACCGGCGCCAGGAAGCGGTACCCCAGGCTCTGTGCGGTCTCGATGAAACGCGGGTCGGTCGCGTTGTCTCCCAGTACGCGCCGCAGCTCGGCGACGCGATGATCGACAGCCCGACTCGACGAGGCGAAGTCGAAGCCCCACAGTGCCGACAGCAGACGATCACGGGAGTGGACCTCCTGTGGATGCAGGATCAGATACTCCAACAGCACGTACGCCTTGGGCGTGAGCAGCAGCTCCTGGTCGCCGCGCCAGACCCGGCGTGACGTCCGGTCGATCGTCAGGTCATGCGCGCGCAGTCGCTCAGCCGATCGGAGAGGGGCTGCTCCCTGCGCGGTGCGTCGGAGCACGGCGCGGACCCGAGAGATCAGCTCGTGCGGATCGAACGGCTTGTTGAGGTAGTCGTCCGCGCCCTCATCGAGCGCGGCGCTCCGCTCCCACGATTCGCCCACCTGAGTGAGCAGGATGATCGGGAGCCACAGCTGCCGGGCGCGCACGCGACGCACGAACTCCCGCCCGTCGATATGCGGCATCAGGACATCGCAGACGACCAGGTCCGGCACGTCGCGTTCGACCTCGACGAGTCCTGCACGCCCGTCCTCCGCGACCCGGACATCGAAACCACTGCGACCGAGGAGGGCCGCCAGGGCGACGGTGATGGCCTCGTCGTCGTCGACGATGAGGATCTTCGGCCTGGTCGTGGTGTCCATCCCCGTCATCCTCGCCGCAGGACGTTGGCCGTCCCGGTATCGGTCACCCCGGGCGTCTCGCCGACCCAGTAGATCTCGTTCGCCGTCCCGCTCACGCGCACCTCACCCACGGTGTCGGCGTAGACGACGGTTCCGGATCCGCTCAGCAGGAGCGACGAGACGTCGTCGACGATCACCGCCCCGGCGTCGAGGTCGATGCGGATCTCGTCGCAGGCGCCCTCGACCCGGATGATCGCCCCGTCCTGCTGGAGCGGACCCGACGGACACGGCATCGTCGTCGTCGCGGAAGCCAGCAGACGTTCGCGGTGTGCCGCGTGCTCGGCATCCAGCCCGGCCGGGGGAGTCGGATCTTCGTCCGGCTTCGGCGTCTCCGCTTCAGGGGCCCCTTCTTCCGGCATCTCCGCGGCGGGGGTCTCCGAGCGCTGTGAGCCGGCGGGCGTGTCCGAACCATCGGCGCCGGGGTTTACGATGCGGAGGGTGCACCCGGTCACGAGGGTGGCGGTGACGAGCACGGTGATCGCAGCGGCGATCGATCGGGAAGCGCGCATGTGTCTCATCCTCTCGCGTCAGAGCGTCGCCGGGATGAAGATCTCGACGCGGCGATTGAGCTGGCGCCCTGCCGGGTTGTCGGCGCCATCGATCTCGTTGGCCGCCACCGGGCGGGTCTCACCGTACCCTTCGCCGGTGAGGACAGTGCGGACTCCGCGATCCTCGAGACCCGTGACCACGGCGTTAGCGCGGTCCTCGGAGAGAGACAGGTTGTAGGAGTCGGAACCGATCGAGTCGGTGTGTCCTGACACGGATGCCTGGGCGACCGCGAGCGAGGTGAGCACCTCGGCCACGGCATCCAGCGTCACCTCGGCATCGCTGCGGATGTCGCTCTTGTCGAAATCGAACAGCACGCCGTCCTGGAACGTGAGCGTCGTTCCGCAGGATTCGAGGGGCGCGAGCGTGCCGAGGGGCGGGAAGACGCCCAGAGTCGGCACGACGGGCAACGGCTCCGCGTCCACCCACTCTCCGTCGACCTTCGCGGTGCCGTCGCCGTAGTTCTGGATGGTGATGTCGTCGCTGCGGTAGTTGCCGGATCCGTCCCCGTAGTTCTGGATCGTGACCTCACCGTCCTCGTAGTTGCCGGATCCGTCGCCGTAGTTCTGGATGGTCACGGTTCCGTCCGTGTAGTTGCCCGATCCGTCCCCGAAGATCTGCACGGTCTTCGTCGCGTCCGCGTAGGTGCCGGATCCGTCGCCGAAATTCTGGATCGTCACCGTTCCGTCGCTGTAGTTGCCGGACCCGTCGCCGAAGTTCTGGATCGTGACGCCGTTGATCGTGGAGTTGCCGGATCCGTCGCCGAAGTTCTGCACCGTGCCGTCCGGCCCGGTGAACGAACCGGAGCCGTCTCCGTAGAGCAGCGCGGTGCCGTTGCCGGAGATGACGCTCCCGTCGGCGTCGCAGTGCGCGGGGGAGGCGATGACGCCCGGGATGTCGGACAGTGCTTCGTTCACCTCGATCGCGAAGGCGGATGCCGAGGAGTCGAGAAGCGACAGGTCGGGAAGGACGAACATCGGGACGGGCGGGAACTGTCCCACGTCGTATCCGGGCACGGTGGACACGTCTGCGACAGGGTCTGCGGATGCCGGTGCTGTCGGCTTCGCGGACGGCTTCGAAGCCGAGACCGGTGCGGCGGCGCAGCCGGTGAGGAGGACGGATGCCATGAGCCCGAGTGCGAGTCCGCGGTGCCGGCGGCCGACGCTTTCTGCGATGCGTGGGGAGGTCATGGATCGAGCGTATCCAGGCGGTGTCGCCGGCATGTCGCGGAGTTGTCGCAGGTCTGCGACAACAGTTCGACCACCATGCTCATCGCTTCAACCGGGACTCCAAGACAGCCGCGGCGTCGATCACGGCATCCGCCAGGTCTCGCGCATCGAGCTGCTCATCGGCCCAGGTGACCGCCACCGCGGCGACGGGCCATCCCGCCTGATCGCGGACGGCTGCACCGACGGAACGCAGACCGTCGGCGACCTCACTGTCCTCCGTCGCGTAGCCTCGCGACCTCACCTCACGGAGAAGCTCGCGGAGCTCCGTGGGGCGGCGTGGCCCGAGACCGGTGCGGTCGGGGAACGCGGAGGCGCTCGGGTACAGCGCACGCACCTGCTCTCGCGGCAGCGCCGCCAGCATCGCACGCCCACTGGCGGTGAGGTGCGCGGGAAGCCGCACCCCGACGTCGGTCACGAGCGCCGGTCGTCGTGGCGCACGCTCCTCGACGATGTACAGCACATCCCCGCCGCTCATGACGGCCAGGTGGGCGCTCTCGCCCAAGCGGTCGGAGAGCGCGGCGACCAGCGGCCGGCCGAGTCTGGCCAGCGGCTGCTGGCGCGCGTATCCGCCGGCGAGCTCGAACGCGGAGGTGCCGAGACCCCAGCGCCGCTCTTCCCGGAAGTGCAGCACGAACCCGTGCGCCGAGAGGGTGGTGAGCAGGTGATACACGGTCGAGCGGGGGAGGTCGAGCTCCCGTGCGATGGCGGAGGCCGCGACCGGTGCCGGTCGTCCGGCGAGATAGCTCAGGATGCGCAGGGTGTTCTCCGCTGCCGGCACCTGCGGTTCGTCACGCCGGCCTGCCGCAAGTTTGTCTGGGATCACAGACACAGGATGTCATGATCCGCTGTCGCCGTCGACACGTCGGGTGTGGAATCAGAACATGAGTGATCTTGCCCCCGTTCTCGTCGGCGCCTCGCCGCTGACTCCTGCCGATGTCGTCGCCGTCGCCCGTCTCGGGGCGCCCGTCATCATCGACCCCGCCGCCCTCGAGCGGGTGTCGCAGACCCGGAACGTGATCGATGGGCTCGCCGCCGATCCGCATCCGCACTACGGAGTCTCCACCGGGTTCGGCGCGCTGGCCACGACGTTCATCGCTCCGGACCGCCGGTTGCAGCTCCAGGCGAGCCTCATCCGCTCGCACGCGGCCGGCACCGGCGCGGAGGTCGAGGTCGAGGTCACCCGCGGTCTTCAGCTGCTGCGGCTCCAGACTCTCGCGTCGGGGCGCACCGGGGTGCGCTCTGTCGTCGTCGAGACGTACGCCGCGATGCTCAACGCCGGCGTGACCCCGATCGTGCGCGAGTACGGCTCCCTCGGCTGCTCGGGCGATCTCGCGCCCCTCGCGCACATCGCCCTCGCTGCGATGGGCGAGGGCGATGTGCGCACCTCCGCGGGCATCGTGCTCCCCGCTGCGGAGGCGCTCGCCGCGGCAGGGATCGCCCCGCTCACTCTCGTCGAGAAGGAGGGCCTCGCGCTCATCAACGGGACCGACGGGATGCTGGGCATGCTCGTTCTGGCACTGCACGACCTCGAGCAGCTGCTCGTCACCGCCGACATCGCCGCGGCCATGTCGATCGAGTCCCAGCTCGGAACCGATGCCGTGTTCGCCGCCGACCTCATGGCGCTCCGCCCGCAGACCGGGCAGACCGAGTCCGCGGGCAACCTTCGTGCGTTCCTCGCCGCCTCTCCGATGGTCGCCAGCCACAAGGGCCCTGAGGACGGCCGGGTGCAGGATGCCTATTCGCTGCGCTGCTCGCCGCAGGTGCACGGCGCCGCTCGCGACACGATGGCGCACGCCACGCTGATCGCCGGGCGCGAACTCGCCAGCGTGATCGACAACCCGGTGATCACCCTCGACGGGCGGATCGAATCCAACGGCAACTTCCACGGCGCTCCGGTCGCCGCGGTGCTCGACTTCCTCGCGATCTCCGTGGCCGACGTGGCGTCGGTGTCCGAGCGCCGCACCGACCGGGCGCTCGATCCCGCGCGCAGTCACGGGCTGCCCCCGTTCCTCGCCGACGAGGTGGGCGTGGACTCCGGGCTCATGATCGCCCAGTACGCGGCGGCCGGTATCGTCTCCGAGCTCAAGCGCCTTGCCGTCCCGGCATCCGTCGACTCGATCCCGTCCTCCGCCATGCAGGAGGACCACGTCTCGATGGGCTGGGCGGCGGCCCGCAAGCTCCGCCGGGCGATCGACGGACTGGGACGCGTTCTGGCGATCGAGATCCTCACGGGTGCCCGGGCGCTCGATCTCCGGGCACCGCTGCAGGCGGGCCCCGCGACGGGTGCCGTCCGCGATCTCGTCCGCACCGTGGCCGCCGGCCCCGGCCCCGATCGATTCCTCTCCCCGGAGATCGAAGCCGTCACCGCATTGGTCCAGTCGGGCGAGGTCGCCCGCATCGCGAAGGAGCACACTCATGGTTGAGAACAACGAATCCGGCCCCCGCGTGGTCCGTGCCGCCCGAGGCAACCAGCGCACGGCGAAGAGCTGGGGTGCCGAGGCCGCCAAGCGGATGCTGATGAACAACCTCGATCCCGAGGTGGCCGAGCACCCTGAAGACCTCGTCGTCTACGGCGGCACCGGCAAGGCGGCCCGCAGCTGGGAGGCGTACGACGCGATCGTGCGCACGCTCGACGAGCTCGAGCCCGACGAGACGCTGCTCGTGCAGTCCGGCAAGCCGGTCGGAGTGTTCCGCACCCACGAGTGGGCGCCGCGCGTGCTGATCGCCAACTCGAACCTCGTCGGCGACTGGGCCACGTGGCCCGAGTTCCGCAAGCTCGAGGAGCTCGGACTCATCATGTACGGCCAGATGACGGCCGGGTCGTGGATCTACATCGGCACCCAGGGCATCCTGCAGGGGACGTACGAGACCTTCGCCGCCGTCGCCCGCTCGCTCGGCCGCGAGTCGCTGCGCGGCACGCTCACGCTCACCGGAGGCGCCGGCGGCATGGGCGGCGCGCAGCCGCTCGCGGTGACGATGAACGACGGCACGGTGCTGATCGTCGACGTCGACGAATCGCGTCTGGCGCGCCGGGTGGAGCACGGCTACCTCGACGAGTGCACGACCGACCTCGACGCCGCCGTGGCGCGGGTCGTCGCGGCGAAGGAAGCCGGCGAGGCCGTCTCGGTCGGCGTCGTCGGCAACGCGGCCGAAGTCTTCCCCGAGCTGCGGCGCCGCGGCGTGCCGATCGACATCGTGACCGATCAGACCAGTGCGCACGATCCGCTCGCGTACCTGCCGGTCGGGATCTCGGTCGCCGAGTGGAAGGCCGAGGCCGACCGCGACCCGGAGGAGTTCACCCGTCGGTCGCGCGAGTCGATGGCCGCGCACGTCGCGGCGATGGTGGCTTTCCAGGACGCCGGTGCCGCGGTCTTCGACTACGGCAACTCGATCCGGCGTGAGGCCGAGCTCGGCGGGTTCGACCGCGCGTTCGAGTTCCCCGGCTTCGTACCGGCGTACATCCGGCCGCAGTTCGAAGAGGGCCGGGGGCCGTTCCGCTGGGCTGCGCTGTCGGGCGACCCCGAGGACATCCGCAAGACCGACCGCGCCATCGCCGAACTCTTCCCCGAGGACGCCGCCCTGCACCGGTGGCTGGAGAAGGCCGGCGAGAAGGTGCACTTCGAAGGGCTGCCCGCGCGCATCTGCTGGCTCGGCTACAAGGAGCGACACCTCGCGGGTCTCAAGTTCAACGAGATGGTGGCATCCGACGAGCTGTCGGCGCCGATCGTGATCGGCCGCGACCATCTGGATTCCGGGTCCGTCACCTCGCCGTACCGGGAGACCGAGGCCATGAAGGACGGCTCCGACGCGATCGCCGACTGGCCGCTGCTCAACGCCCTGCTGAACACCTCGTCCGGAGCGTCGTGGGTCTCCCTGCACCACGGAGGTGGTGTCGGCATCGGCCGCTCCATCCACGCCGGGCAGGTCTCGGTCGCCGACGGCTCTGCCCTCGCCGCGGAGAAGCTCGAGCGCGTACTCACCAACGATCCGGGCACCGGTGTCATGCGCCACGTCGACGCCGGGTACGAGCACGCCCGCGAGGTCGCCCGTGATCGGGGCCTCAAGATCCCGATGCTCTGAGAGGCTGGGGCCATGACGACGCTCATCACGAACATCGGCGAGCTGACGACCAACGTCGGCACGGTCGATGACCCCTGCGGAACCCTTCACGACGCCGCTGTGCTGATCGAGGACGGGCGGATCGCGTGGGTGGGTGCGGCGTCGGAGGCGCCACGCCCGTCGACGGGCTCGGAGGTCATCGATGCGGGTTGTCGCGCGGTCATCCCCGGGTTCGTCGACAGCCACAGCCACCTCGTGTTCGCCGGTGATCGGGCCGTCGAGTTCGAAGCACGCATGGCGGGTCAGAAGTATGCCGCCGGCGGCATCCGCTCGACCGTCGCGGCGACCAGGGCGGCGAGCGACGAGGAGCTCCGCGCACGGTTGCGTGGCTTCCTGGCCGAGATGCTCGCGCAGGGCACCACCACAGTGGAGATCAAGAGCGGATACGGCCTGAGCGTCGTCGACGAGGAGCGCCTCGTGCGCCTGGCGGCGGAGGTCACGCCCGAGGTGACCTTCCTCGGCGCGCACGTCGTGCCCGCGGAGTACGCGGATCGGCCAGACGACTACGTCGATCTCGTGGTCGGCCCGATGCTCGACGCGTGCGGTCCGCACTCGAAGTGGATCGACGTGTTCTGCGAGACCGGCGCCTTCACCGTGCCCCAGTCGCGTCGCGTGCTCGAGGCGGGGATCGCGCGGGGTCTGGTGCCGCGCGTGCACGCGAGCCAGCTCGGGCCGGGGGAGGGCGTCCGACTGGCGGTCGAGCTCGGTGCAGCCTCGATAGACCACGGCACCTACCTCACCGAGGAGGACGTCGTCGCGCTCGCCGCCTCCGACACCGTGCTGACGCTGCTCCCCGGTGTGGAGTTCTCCACACGTCAGCCCTACCCCGATGCCCGGCGTCTCATCGACGCGGGGGTGACGGTGGCGCTCGCCTGCGACACGAACCCCGGATCGAGCTTCACGTCATCCATGCCGTTCTGCATCGCCGTCGCGGTGCGGGATATGGGCATGACTCCGGCCGAGGCCGTCTGGGCCGCGACGGCGGGCGGCGCCAGAGCGCTGCGTCGCGACGACGTCGGCGTTCTCACGCCCGGTGCGCGGGCCGACCTGGTGCTGCTGGATGCGCCGACGCGCATCCATCTCGCCTATCGCCCAGGAGTCCCGCTGGTCAGTGCCGTGTGGAAGGACGGGGTCGCCGTCGCCTGGTGAGAGGGTTCGGACGTCCGTGTTCCTGACTAGAATATTGCTCATCTCGAACATATGTTCTTAACTCAAGTTATGGAACAGCCGACCGATCTCTCCCTCGATCTCGAGGAGCGTCGCCGCGTTCTTGACGCCTGGGTGGCGAAGAAGCGCCGCATCGCGGTGCTCGAAGCAGAGGCGACGGAGCTGCTGGTCGAGCAGATCGCCATCCATGACTCCGATGTCTCTGACAGTCCGTACCACCGAGATGCGATCTACCGGTCGATGGTCGCGGAGTTCTCCGCGGCAGGTCGAATCCCGAAGGGTTCGATCGAGTACGCATTCTCCGATGCCCGCACCTTGAGCTCGGAACTGCCCGCTGTGCGGGAGGCGTTCGCGAGCGGCGAGATCAGCGCCGCTCACATGCGTGAGATCGCCCGCGCCAGTGCCATCGTGTCCGAGGCCATCCGCAACCAGAAGGCGGATGCCGAGGTGATGGGTCTCTACGAGACGGCGGTCCTTCTCTTCGCCCAGCGGGAAACGGCCGCCCGAACCAGCGCGCACGCGAAGCAGGTCGCCGCGGCACTCGTCGGTG
This sequence comes from Microbacterium sp. PMB16, assembly GCF_051294855.1. Classification (GTDB taxonomy): domain Bacteria; phylum Actinomycetota; class Actinomycetes; order Actinomycetales; family Microbacteriaceae; genus Microbacterium. The sequence goes on along the minus strand of NZ_CP145908.1, from coordinate 4,110,074 downwards.
AGACGGTCACCGATCGGCACCGCAGGGCCGCCGACGAACGCTGCGTCAAGGTGCGCTCCGTGGAAGACGGTCTCGCGGTGCTCACCGCGATACTGCCCGAGTGGATCGCGAACGCCGTCGCCGACCGGCTCGACCAGATGGCCCGCCAGGTCATCGACACCCGAGGCGACCGCGAGCCCGTTCTCGACCCGTGGGCGGCCGATGAGAACGGCGACTCACTGTTCCTCGAGGACTTCGCGCTCGATGATCCTGCCTTCAACGATCCCGCGTTCGATCCCTACGCTGGCGCGATCTTCGGCGACGACACTTTCACGACTGACCCCGATGTGATCCACATCCCGGCCGACACTCGCACGTCGGATCAGGTCAAGGCCGACATCTTCGCCGACCTGCTCCTCGCCGCCGACCCGAGCGCCGCTCACGGCGACGGCCTCGACAACATCCAGGCGCGCATCCAGGTCACAATCGCCGCATCCACACTCGCCGGCGCGGATCAGCGCCCCGCAGAGCTCGACGGCCACGGCCCACTCCACCCCGACATCGCGCGAGACCTCGCCGGGCGCAACACCGGCTGGAGCCGCCTGTTCCTCGACGGCACCGGCATGGTGACCCAGACCGACACCTACACCCCCACGGAGGGGATGCGCCGGTTCCTGCGGGCCCGAGATCAGCACTGCCGCTTCCCCGGATGCCGCATGCCCGTCCACCGGTGCGATATCGACCACAACCACGATCACGCGAAGGGCGGCAAGACGAGGCTCGACAACCTCAGCCACCTCTGCCGGTCTCATCACACGCTGAAACATCCCGACATCCCCGAGCCGCACCGATGGACGGCGCAGCAACGACAAGACGGCACGATCACCTGGTTCAGCCCGCTGGGACGCACCTACACCGACCGGCCATCCCGGCGAGTGATGTTCGTCTGAGAGAACTTCGCGCCTACGCCAGAGCCTGCGCGCAGATCACGGCGGCAGCTGCCGACCAGGTCTGCGGGAGACACGGCAGCGACTCGCTCGCCGTCGGGGCACTGTTGGCTGTGACCGCAGCCGAAAGCGCGGTCCCCGTGATCAGATTCGACAACACCCCGACCGCAGAGGCTGATGGGCCCGACCGGAGAGATCGTGGCGCCGCGCCGGCTTCAGGCCGGATCGGCGCACGCGCTGATCACGCCGGAGCTGGTGGTGCGCCGACCTCGCGGGCGGCGAGACCGGCCAGGAGATCGAGCACGCAGAGTGCGGCGAGCCGGACCGTGCGTCCGTCGGCGACGTCCGCCGTCGCGTCGACCTCGGCGAGATCCGCGCTGACGACGCGTCGGTCGGCGGCCACGGCCCGCGCGAGCGCGCGCAGCTCCCAGGCCTGGAGTCCGCCCGGCACGCTGGCCGGGCACCCGGGCGCGACCGAGCGATCGCACACGTCGACGTCGATGTCGAGGTGGATGCGGGCTTCCGGTCCGGCGCCGGCGATCTCGACCGCCTCGGCCACCACGTCGTCGATGCCCCGGCGGCGCAGGTCGTCGAGCGTGATCACCCGGATGCCCCAGTCCGCTGCGCGCTGCGCGTAGGCTGCGGAGTTCGCGAAGTCGGCGATGCCGATCTGGACGATGCGGGCGGGGTCGATCCGGGATGTGACGAGAGCCGATGCCGCCGGGACATCCTGCACGAGTCGGCGGACCGGCGTGCCGTTGGAGACGCCGTCGCGCAGATCGAAGTGCGCATCGAAGGTGATGAGCCCGGTCGCCTCAGCTCCGAGCGCCACGGGATAGGTGAGGGAGTTGTCGCCGCCGAGGGCGATCACCAGCGCGGCCGCACCCGCCAACTCGCGCACGCGTGTGATGACCGCAGCCTCGCCGGCGTCGCCGTCGGGCTCGTCCACGTCTCCGGCATCCGCGACGCGCAGCGTGTCGTTCAGATCGACGATCGGCGGGCCCATCAGCGTCGTCCCGTAGCGGGGGAGCGCCTCGCGGATCGCAGCGGGTGTCGCGTGAGCGCCGGTCGGCGACAGCGAGGTGCGCCAGGTGGGCACGCCCAGGATCACGGCGTCGGCCGCGCTGCCGAAGGGGGGCCAGCCGCCGGCGCGTGGCCACAGCGGATCGTGCGAGAGGGCCATGTCAGACTCCGGGGATCAGGGCGTGGGCGAGGGTGAAGATCGCGAGGCCCGCGAGGGCGCCGACGAATGTGCCGTTCAGGCGGATGTACTGCAGGTCGCGGCCGACCATGAGCTCGATCTTCTCGGTCGTCTCCGCCGGGTCCCACCGCTCGACCGTGTCGGTGATGATCGACGCGATGTCGTGCCGGTAGCGATCGACGAGGAAGACCGCGGCATCCGAGACCCAGGTGTCGACGCGATGCTGGAGCGCGGCATCCGTCGTCAGGCGCTCGCCGACCTCCTGCAGGGCGCGTACCGCTCGTCGGCGGAGCCCGCTCTCCGGATCGGCGAGAGCGGTGAGCAGACCGTTCTTCGCGGTGTTCCAGGCTTCTGCGGCGAGGGCACCAACCCGAGGGCTGTCGAACAGCGCGGCCTTGGCGTTCTCGAGCTTCGCCCGGGTGTCGGGGTCGTTCTGCAGGTTGTCGGCGAGGCGCGAGAGATACCCGTCGATCGCGATCCGCGCCGGATGCTGCGGGTCGGCCTGCACGGCCTGGACGAACTTGATCGCCTCGTTGTAGACCGTGTCGTCGACGAAGCGATGGGCGAGCTTGGGGACCCAGCCGGGAAGGCGGCGCGAGACCAGGCCGGAGAAGGACTCCGCATTGGCCTCGAGCCACCGGCCGATGTTGTCGACGGCGAGGTCGACCGCCTCGTGGTGCGCGTCGGCCTCGACGATCTTCTCCAGCCAGACCCCCGCGGGAGGGCCCCACTCCGGCTCGACCAGATGCTCGCGGGCGAGGTCCGTGATGAGGTCGCGGACGTCGTCGTCGCTCAGCGCGTTGAGCACGGCCGTTGCGATCGTGGCGCCCTCGGCGCCCACTCGCTCGGCGTGCGCCTCCTCCCGCAGCCACTCGCCGCCGCGGAGAGCGATGGCGGTGGTCGAGAGCTTGGTGCGGACGACGTCGGCGGCGAGGAAGTTCGTCTCGACGAACTCGCCCAGGGTGCGTCCGATCTCGTCCTTGCGGCTCGGGATGATCGCGGTGTGCGGGATCGGCAGGCCGAGCGGACGGCGGAACAGGGCAGTGACGGCGAACCAGTCCGCGAGGGCGCCGACCATGCCGCCCTCGGCCGCGGCACGCACGTAGCCGAGCCAGCCCATCCGCTCCTGGAATGCGAAGGCGACGACGAACGCGACGGCCATGAAGACCAGCGCGCCGAGCGCCACGGCTTTCATGCGCCGGAGGGCGCGGAGTCGCTCCTGATCGGCGGGCGAGAGGTGCGCCATCGGTGTCCGGGCCATGCCGCCATCCTTACATGCGCGTGTCCTGCCGAGCGCGGCGCGCGGTGCGTCGGCGTCTCGCCGACGAGACAAGTCCGGTCAGCGCCCGCCCGGCGGAGTACCCTCGAGACGTGATCGAAGACATCAAGAAGCGCGCGCTGCACCGCACCAGCATTCTCGAGGGGCAGATGCGCGGGGTCGCGCGGATGATCGAGAACGAGGAGTACTGCATGGACATCATCACGCAGTCCCGCGCGATCCAGCGCTCGCTGGAATCCCTCAACCGCCTGCTGCTGGAGAACCACCTGCGCACGCACGTCACCCACATGTTCGAAGAGGGCGGCGAGGAGCGCGACAAGGCCGTGCTCGAACTACTGAAGGCGTTCGACTTCGATCGGAAGTAGCTCTTCCGGTCAGCGGTCGTATCCCCAGCGGAGGCCGAGTGCGCCGGGCCCGAAGTCGCGGCGCGACTGGTGGATCGACGCGCGCGGCCGGATGGGGCGATCGACCATATCCGCCTCGGGGTCCGTCTTCTCCAGCTCGTCGATCCAGTCGGGGATCGCATCCGGGTGGAACCGCGTCCAGAGGACCAGGTCTCTGATCGGCCGCACGACGAACGCTCCCGTATCGACTTGTGCGGTGTGCGCGTCGTGGCGGTCCATCGTGACCGCGATCATCGTCGTCGCGCCGAGGACGAGGGGCTGGTCCAGCTGCAGCACGTAGGCGTACACGTGCTGACTCTCATGAAGATGGTCGCGGACCACCCGCGCCCCGCGGACGGAGAGCTCAGGGCGCAGCAGAGTGCCTTCGGCGGAGACCAGGGTGTACGTCACGAGGTCGACCGTCGGTGCGACGGCCTGGATCAGGCTCTGGGCCGTGCGGTGGTGGATCACGCCGTCGGCGCCGACATCGGACACGACGTGCGTCGACAGCTCCCGCGTGATGTCCAGCGGAGGCGCGTCGAGGAGCTCCAGGGTCTCGTCGAGCGCCTCGAGCACCAGGGCTTCGGTGAACGGGTTGTGCGGGTTGTGCAGCGTGCCCAACCGCAACCGCTCCGGAATGAGGCTGGAGAGCGCACCCGGCGCGATGCCGAGCAAGCGCTCGATGTCTTCGACGGCCGCGAGCGAAGCAGTCCCTTCCGGGGATCGCTCGCCGGAGCGCCAGTAGCTCAGCGTCGCGATCGACACGGGGTTGGCGTGGGCGACGAGTCGCCGCTGCAACCACGACAAGGTGACGCCGCTGGCGGTCAGCGCCGCGGCGAAGACGCCGCTGAAAGACGCGGGCGTCTGGGGACCCTCGACTGTCATCCCTCCTCCTCCCGGTACGATAGCGCTCGCAGCGGGAGATGTCAGCGGTCGAAGCCCCACCGCACCCCGAGGATGCCCGGACCGAAATCCCTTCGCGACTGATGGACCGACTCCTGCGGCCGCAGCGGTCGGGCGATCAGCTCGGAGTCGGCGGACACACGTTCGATCTCGTCGATCCAGTCGGGCAGGGCGTCGCGATGGAAACGCGTCCAGACGACGAGGTCGCGGATGGGGCGCATCACGAAAGCGCCGGTCTCGTCCTCGAGTGGCCGCTCGACGGAGGATGAGGGCGGCGGTGCAGCCGTCACCTCGAGCATCGTGGTTCCGCCGATCACCAGTGGCGTGTCCAGCTGCAGCACGCAGGCGTAGACGTGCCCGCTGGGGTGGAGATGATCACGCACGAGAGTCGCCCCGCGCAGGGCGAAGTCCGGACGGTCGATCGTGACGTCGGCGGACATCAGCGAATAAGTGACCTCGTGGACGAACGGTGCGACGGCCTGCACCAGGATCTGCGATCGACGGCTCCGCAGCACTCCGTTCTCGTCGACCTCCGACACGATGTGAGCGGAGAGGTCTCTGGTCACATCGATGGGCGGGGCGTCGAGCAACGCCAGCGTCTCTTCGGCGGCCTCCGCGACCTGCGTCTCGGTGAACGGGTTCCGCGCCGGTGCGAGGGGGCCGAGGCGGGTGCGGGTGTTGATCAGATTCAGCAGCGATCCCGCGTCGAGACCCAGCAGATGCTCGATGTCCTCCAGAGCAGCCAGCGAACGCGAGCCCTCCGGGTGTCGTTCGCCCGAACGCCAGTAGCTGAGCGTCGCGACCGAGATCGGATTCGCTCGTTCGGTGAGCGTGCGGTGCAGCCACGACAACGACACGCCCCGCGCGGTGATCGCGCCGGAGAATGCTTCGGCGAACGCGCTCCGGCGTTCCGTCTTCCTGTCGCTCATGGGGCCTCCGGGCGACACCGTATCGCCGGGAGGAGTCACACCCGTGGAGTCACCCGATATGCTGCGTCGCGCTCACGGCTTCGTCGGCGACGGCGAGTGCGCGGTCGATCGTGGTGAGCCCGCGCACCAGCTCTTCCTCGGAGATCACGAGCGGCGGCGCCACGTGCACGCGGTTGAAGTGCGTGAACGGCCAGACGCCGCTCTTCTTGGCAGCGGCGGCGAAGGCGGCCATGGGGGCGGCATCCGCGCCCGAGGCGTTGAAGGGCACCAGTGGTTCGCGTGTCTCCTTGTCGCGCACCAGCTCGATCGCCCAGAACAGACCGCGTCCGCGCACCTCGCCGACGCTCGGATGCGTGTCGATCCACGAGCGCAGCGTCGGCTCGACGATGCGCTCGCCGAGGTCGCGGACGCGCTCGAGGATGCCGTCGCGGCGGAACACCTCGAACGTGGCCACACCGGCGGCGCACGCCAGCGGGTGGCCCGAGTAGGTGAGTCCGCCTCCGAAGGGCATCGTGTCGAACACCTGGGCGATGCGGTCGGAGATGACGACACCACCCAGTGGCACGTAGCCGGAGTTCACGCCCTTCGCGAAGGTGATGAGGTCGGGACGACCGTCGAACGCGTCGATGCCGAACCACTCGCCGAGGCGGCCGAATCCGACCATGACCTCGTCGGCGATGTAGACGATGCCGTGGCGGTCGCAGAGCTCGCGCACGCCGAGCAGGTAACCGGGCGGCGGTACGAGCACGCCGTTCGTGCCGACGACGGTCTCGATGATGATCGCGGCGATCGTCTTCGGACCCTCGAGCTCGATCGTCTGCTCGAGGTGTGCCAGCGCGCGCTCGGTCTCCTGCTCGGCGGTCTCGGAGTGGAACGGCGAACGGTACAGGTAGGGGCCGAAGAACCGCACTGCACCGGAGTCGCTCGTATCGGTGGCCCACCGGCGCGGGTCTCCGGTGAGCGTGATCGCCGTGCCGGTCGACCCGTGATAGCTGCGGTACATCGACAGCACCTTGTGCCGGCCGGTCGACTGCCGGGCCAGGCGCACGGCGTATTCGTTCGCCTCGGCGCCGCCGTTCGTGAAGAACACCTTCTCGAGGCCCTCGGGTGCGACGTCCGAGATGAGGCGGGCGAGCTCGCCGCGGACATCGTTGGCCACCGACGGCTGGATGGTCGCCAGCCGACCCGCCTGCCGCTGGATCGCCGAGACGAGATCCGGATGCTGGTGCCCCAGGTTCAGATTCACGAGCTGGCTCGAGAAGTCGAGGTAGGCGTTGCCGGCGTAGTCCCAGAACGTGGAACCCTGACCGGCGGCGACAGGCAGCGGGTCGATCAGCGCCTGCGCGCTCCAGGAGTGGAAGACGTGGCCGCGGTCGTCTGCCCGCACCTGCGCTTCCGCGTCGGGGGCAGGAAGGGCGTGTTCGACGCCGTGGCGGTCGGTGAAGGTCGTCATCGTGATGTCCGATCAGTGGTTGCTCGGGAAGCCCAGGTCGATCTGTGAGGGCGTGTGGTCGGGCCAGCGGGTGGTGACGACCTTGGAACGAGTGTAGAAGTGCACGGACTCCGGACCGTAGATGTGCGAGTCGCCGAAGAGCGAGGCCTTCCAGCCGCCGAACGAGTATGCGCCGATCGGCACCGGGATCGGCACGTTGACGCCGACCATCCCGACCTCGATGTCGAACTCGTACTGGCGTGCCGTACCCCCGTCGCGCGTGAAGATCGCCGTGCCGTTGCCATACGCGTTGGCGTTCACGAGCGCGACGGCCTCCGTGTAGGTCTCCACCCGGACGACGGAGAGCACCGGACCGAAGATCTCGTCGTCGTACACCTTCATGCCCGGTGCCACCTCGTCGATCAGGCTGACCCCCAGGAAGAACCCTGCGGAGTCGAACTGCTTCGCGGTGCCGTCGACGACGACCTTCGCTCCTTCGGCCGCCGCGCCGGTCACGTACGAGGCGACGCGGTCGCGGTGCTCCCGCGTGATGAGCGGACCCATCTCGCTCGCGGCATCCGTCCCGGCGCCGATGCTCAGCCCGTCGATGCGGCCGGCGATCGCGGCGACCAGGTCGTCGGCGATGTCGCCCACGGCGACCAGGACCGAGACAGCCATGCAGCGCTCGCCGGCGGAGCCATAGGCGGCGGAGATCGCCGCGTCCGCGGCGCCGTCGATGTCGGCATCCGGCATGACGACCATGTGGTTCTTCGCTCCGCCCAGGGCCTGGACGCGCTTGCCCGCGGCGGACGCACGCTGGTAGATCGAGCGGGCGATGGGCGTGGAACCGACGAAGCTGATCGCGTTCACGCGGTCGGATTCGAGCAATGCGTCCACGGCCTCCTTGTCGCCGTTGACGACATTGAGCACGCCGTCGGGAAGCCCCGCCTCCTGGAACAGCTTCGCGATCCAGACCGCGGCGGACGGATCCTTCTCGCTGGGTTTGAGCACCACCGTGTTGCCGCAGGCGATCGCGGAGGCGACCATCCAGAGCGGGACCATGACGGGGAAGTTGAAGGGCGTGATCGCCGCGACCACTCCGACCGGCTGCTTCACCGAGTGCACGTCGACACCCCGGGCGACCTGCTCGCTGTGCTCGCCCTTGAGAAGGTGCACGAGCCCCGCGGCGAACTCGACGTTCTCGATGCCGCGCGACACCTCGCCCGCGGCATCCGACAGTACTTTGCCGTGCTCGGACGTCACGATCGCCGCGAGCTCGGGGGTGCGCTCCTTGAGAAGCTGGCGCAGACGGAAGAACACATCGGCCCGCTTGATCAGGCTCGTCGCCCGCCACGCGGGGAGGGCGGCGGCAGCCGCCGCGACGGCGGCGTCGACCTCGTCCGCGGACGCGAATGCGACGTGCTTCGTCACCTCTCCCGTCGCCGGATCGAAGACCTGCCCGGTGCGGGCGGACGAGGCGGTCTCGACCCCGTTGATGATGTGACGGACGATGTCCACGATGCTCCTCTACGGTCGTGATGGCGCACTCGAACACTTTGCCTGGGTTCGATACGCTGAGATTCTTCAATGATCACAGAGCGAGAAGGAGGAACAGGGTGTCAGATCGTCGGGACATCGAGGCGAATCGAACAGATCGTCCGGGTCGTGGGCGCGACACCCTGCTCACGGTCGGTGATGTGCTGGAGATGCCGGCGATGCGAGTGGGAGCGCCGGAGGTGCTCGTCGGCGGGCACGCCTTGGACGCCGAAGTGCGTTGGGCGCACGTGTCGGACAGCGCGGGCGTCGCCCGGCTGCTGGACGGCGGCGAACTGCTCCTCAGCACCGGCGCAGGGTGGCCGAGCGCCGCCGATGCGCTGGGCGAGTTCGCGCGCGGCCTGCACGAGGTCGGGATCGCCGGGATCGTCCTGGAATTGGGGAGCGCCTACGACCACGTCCCTGAGCCCCTGATTGCGGCGTGCGCCGATCTGGGGCTCGCGGTCGTCGCGCTGAAGGACGAGGTCAAGTTCGTCGCGGTCACCGAAGCGGTGCATCGCGCGCTGATCGCGGCACAGACCGAGGCATTGCACGAGCGTCAGCGACTGCACGAGCTCTTCACCGCGCTCAGTCTGCGCGGCGCCCCCGCTGACGTCGTGGTCTCCGAGACGGCGCGGGCACTCGGGGCTCCCGTGGTGCTGGAGAACCTGGCGTACGAGGTCATCGCACAGGAAGGACTGCGGATGCCGGTGGCAGAGGTTCTCGCGCTCCGGGGCAGTCCCGCCGTGGAGCGCGTCCCGGTGCAGGCGCGCGGTGTGCGGTGGGGGACGCTCGTCGCGCTCGAGGGGCCGGCCCACCCCGCCGGAAGGCGGACCGTGCTGGAGCAGGGGGCCACCGCCCTGGCGTTCGGCTGCCTCGCCGACGGTGGCGACGCGGAATGGAGCGTGCTCGCGCAGCGGAACATCATCGACGACCTGCTCGGTGCACGATTCGCCAGTACGGGTGACATCGCGGCCCGTCTCGAGAGCAGCGGCTTCCTGCTCACCGGTCGCCGGTGTCATGGGATCGTGATCCGGGGTGCCGGGTCGAGCGCGGAACTGCACACGCGAGCGCAGCGAGCCGGCGGCGCAGTCGTCACCGCGCGCGTCGACGACGACGATGTCGTGCTGTTGTCGCTGCCGGCATCCGCCGTTCTCACCGATCGGATGGCGACGGCACTCGCCGGAGCGGATCGGACGGTCTTCGTCGGACCCGAGGCCGATGGCCTCCGAGGACTCCTCGCCTCCCTGCGGGCCGCACGCGATCTCGCCGCGACCGGAAGCGCCGGCGGCGGGCGGGTGCGCCGCGTCGATGAGCGTCCGCTCGGGCGTCTGGTCACGGCGTTGCGTGACGACCACCGCCTGCACGAGCACAGCGAGCGGATGCTGGCGCCGCTCGTCCGTCATGACCACGAACGCGGCGGCGATCTGCTCGACGTCCTGGCCGCTCTCGTGGCGCACCCCGGCAACCGATCGGCCGCGGCCGTCGCGAGCCACCTCTCGCGCTCGGTCTTCTATCAGCGAATCGCGCTCATCGGCGATCTGCTCGAAGTCGATCTCGAAGACGGCGAGGCGCTCGCCGCACTGCACCTCGCCCTGCTCGCGAGGCGACGGACGACGAACCCCCGCTGAGGAGTCGGCGTCGTCAGAGCACCGACTGCGCGCGGGTCAGCACGTCACGGAGGATCTGTTCGATCTCGCGGAACTCTGCGGGGCCCACGGTGAGCGGCGGAGCGAGCTGGATGACGGGATCGCCGCGGTCGTCCGCCCGGCAGTAGAGACCTGCCTCGAACAGGGCGGGGGAGAGGAATCCGCGCAGCAGACGCTCGGACTCGGCGTCGTCGAACGTCTGCTTCGACGCCTTGTCCTTCACCAGCTCGATGCCGAAGAAGTATCCGTCACCGCGCACGTCTCCGACCAGCGGGAGGTCGAGCAGCTTCTCGAGCTCGGCCCGGAACAGGGGAGAGTTCTCCCGTACCCGTGCGTTGAGTCCTTCCTCGTCGAAGATGGCGAGGTTCTCGAGCGCCACGGCGGCCGACACAGGATGACCGCCGAACGTGTACCCGTGCGGGAATGAGACGTCACCGTGCGAGAACGGCTCGTAGATGCGGTCGCTGATGATGGTGGCGCCGATCGGGGAGTATCCGCTGGTCATGCCCTTCGCGCAGGTGATCATGTCGGGCACAAAGCCGAGCCCCGTGCACGCGAAGGTGTGTCCCAGTCGTCCGAATGCGCAGATGACCTCATCCGAGACGAGCAGCACATCGTGACGGTCGCAGATCTCGCGCACGCGCGCGAAGTAGCCGGGAGGAGGCGGGAAGCAGCCGCCGGAGTTCTGCACCGGCTCGAGGAACACCGCGGCGACGGTGTCCGCTCCCTCGAACAGGATCATCTCCTCGATGCGGTCGGCGGCCCACCGGCCGAAGGCCTCGAGGTCGTCGGCGGGTGCACCCATCTCAGCCGCGCGGTAGAAGTTCGTGTTCGGCACCCGGAACCCACCGGGCGCGACCGGTTCGAACATCGACTTCATCGCGGGGATGCCGGTGATCGCCAGAGCTCCATGCGGGGTGCCGTGGTACGCGACCGCGCGGGAGATCACCTTGTGCTTGGTGGGCTTCCCCTGCAGCTTCCAGTAGTGCTTCGCGAGCTTCAGGGCCGTTTCGACCGCTTCTCCGCCGCCGGTCGAGAAGAACACCCGGTTGAGGTCGCCGGGCGCTTCGTCGGCCAGCCGGTCTGCGAGCTCGATCGCCGACGGATGCGCATACGACCAGAGCGGGAAGAAGGCCAGCTCCGACGCCTGGGCGGCCGCAGCCTCGGCCAGCCGTCGACGTCCGTGCCCGGCGTTCACGACGAACAGGCCGGACAGCCCATCGAAGTAGTCCTTGCCCGAAGAGTCCCAGATGCGATGCCCGTCGCCCTTGACGATGATCGGTACGCCGGCCCCATCCATCGTGGACTGCCGGGTGAAGTGCATCCAGAGGTGGTCCTTCGCCATCGCCTGCAGCTCCGCCTCGGAGGGGATGGTGCGTGACGCGCTCATCTGGTCCCCCAGTTGTAGAGCTGCTTCTGCAGCTTGGCGTAGATGAAGGTCTCGGTGGACACGACGCCGTCGATGGGGCGGATAGCGTCGTTGATCAGCGCCAGGAGCTGATCGTCGTCCTCGCAGACCGCCTCGGCGAGAATGTCGAACGCGCCGACCGTGATCACGACGTAGTCGATCGCCTCGACAGCGGCGATGGCCTCGGCCACCTTGCGCGCGTCTCCGGCCACGCGGATGCCGATCATCGCCTGCCGATGGAACCCGAGCTGCATCGGATCGGTCACCGCGACGATCTGCATCACGCCGGACTCGGTGAGCCGCTGCACGCGCTGGCGCACCGCGGCCTCGCTCAGGCCGACGACGCGGCCGATGTCGGAGTACGAGCGGCGCCCGTCCTCCTGCAGCAATTCGATGATGGTCTTCGCGACCGCATCGAGTGTCGGATGCTTCCTCACGGAGCTCATGGTGCGATCTTCGCACTAGGAGCGTCCTTCGGCAACCGATTCCGCTGCCGCAGGTGAGGCTCGCCCCTGATATCGGCAGGTTGAGTGGTCAGGGCTCGAGCGGGCCCAACCACGCGCTCGCCGCGGTCGCGTGCGCGGACTCCGGATCCGACGGATGGAAGGCTCCGGCCAGCACATCGCGATACAGCCGCGACAGCTCGTTGCTCGAGAAGTACGATCCGCCACCGGCGACCAGCATCGCCTGGTCGACGACCTGCTTCGCCATCGTGATGGCGCGGTGCTTGACACCGGAGAGCAGCGAGAACCACTGCGCCCCGTTGTCGACGCGCTCGTCGACATCGCGCGCCAGAGCGGCGATCTGCGGCGGGAGCGCATCGTACGCAAGGGCCATGTCGGCGATCCGCCACCGGATGTCGGGGTCCTGGCTGTAGGTGGCACCGGTCTTCTTCGAACGCCGGGTGCCTGCGGTCAGCACGGCCAGTTCGAGCGCACGCCGAGCGATGCCGGTGTAGACCGATGCGAGCAGGATCTCGAACACCGAGAAGATGCCGAAGACGATCGGGTCGGGGTTGGGGCCGGGATCGATGCGACGCACCACGTGTGCGGCATCCGCCACCGCACCGTTCAGTCGGGTCGTCCTACTCTGCGTCGCACGCATGCCGAGCGTGTCCCAGTCGTCGCCCGTGACGACGGCATCCGTGCGCTCGATGAAGGCGAAGACCAGTTTCGGCCCATCGGCGCTCGTGGTGTCCAGCCCGTGCAGGCCGAGGCGGGTCCACACCGGGGCCAGGGACGTGAAGATCTTGGTCCCGGTGAAGGCGTAGCCGCCGGCGCCGTCGGGCACAGCGTCGGTGTCGCTGCCGAACAGCACCAGGTCGTTGCCGCCCTCGCTGATGCCGAACGCGAAGACCTCGCCGGCGACGGCGCCGTCCTGCACGAACTCCAGTCCGGGCACGCCACGGTCGGAGAACACTTTCGCGACGCCGGTCCAGACGAGGTGCATGTTGATCGCGAGGGCCGTCGCCGGGGCCGCTCCCGCGAGTCGCTGCTGCAGGATCGCCGCCTCGGCGAGCGAGAGCCCGGCGCCGCCGCGCTCGGCGGGCACCAGGATCGAGAGGTAGCCGGCATCGCGCAGCTCGTCGAGATCCTTCTGCGGGAAGGTGTTCTCCCGGTCGTGGATGGGCGCGCGCTCGCGGATCCGCTCGAGCAGGTCGTCGGGAAGGAAAGCCGCCGGGTCGAACTGACTCATGAGAGTGCCTCCAGGAGCTGGCGGACCGATTCGTCCGGCTTGTCACGGTGCAGCGAGTGACCCGCGCCCTCGACGATCGACATCGTGATCCGCGGATTGCCGGCCAGCACCTCGGCGGCGACCGTGCCGGTGAAGATGCTGTAGACCGCGGGGTCGGCGCCGATCACGTGGGTGGGAACGTTCAGCTGCGCCGCCGCTGCGCGCACATCCCAGGGCTGGTTCTGCACGCTGGTCTGCTCGACGGCCCAGGCGCTCGCGCGCAGCACGGCGTCGACCTTCAGCTCCTGATCCTGCGGGTGCCAGTGCGGATGCTCCTGCTGCACGACCTCGAGACGTGTGTCGGCGAACGCGCGCTCCTGGCTCCGCCGGACGATCCCCGCGTCCCGATCGCCGATGTGGATCGCCGGGTCGATGAGGACGAGACGCCGGGTCCACCCGGGATCGGATGCTGCGGCGGCCGTGCTGGCCGCGCCGCCCAGCGAGTGTCCGATGACCGCATCCCAGCCGCCGCCGCCCGCGGGTGTCGTCGCCGCGAGGTCCGCGCCGTACGCGGCCACCGTGTAGTCCAGGGCGCGAGGGGCATCGCCGTGGCCGCGCAGATCGACAGCGGTGGCATGCCACTCGGCATCCGCGAGCGCATCGCCGAGCCGCCACATCAGCGCCGCGGACGAGCCCAGTCCATGCACGAGGAGGGCGCGGCGAGCGGCCGAGGGGTCGCCCCAGGCGAGGCGGGGCAGCGTGAGCGGTGCAGGCATGCCCCCAGCCTAGAACTCAGTCGAGGGGAGGGAGGTCGGCGGCGATCCGGAGCACACGCGCCGCCGCGGCGTGTCCTGCGGAGAGCCGATCGGCCAGGTCCGCGCCGTCGAGGGTCGCGGCGAGGAAGCCCGAGGCGAAGGCGTCTCCGGCGCCGACCGGCTCGACGACGTCGACCACGGGTGCCGGCACGAAGACCGGTTCGTCGGAGCCGGCGAAAGCGGTCGCGCCGACATCCCCGTCCTTGACGACGAGCAGGCCGCAGTGCGGAAGGTGCGCGCGGATCTCGGCCGGCGTCGCGGTGCCCCAGATGCGCTCGGCCTCGTCGCGGCCGACGAAGGTGATGTCGGCGGCGTCCGCGAGCCGCGCGAGGGTCGATGCTGCTTCTTCCGCGCTCCAGAGCGCGCGTCGGTCGTTCACGTCGAACGACACCACCGCGCCGACCCCTCGTGCGTCGGCGAAGAGCTGGTCGACCATCCGCAGACAGCTCTCGGAGAGCGCGGGGGTGATTCCGGTGGTGTGCACGATGCGCACACCCTCGAGCTGGGCGGGGGAGAGGAAGCCGGCATCCATCCGAGAGGCCGCCGACCCCTTGCGGTAGTAGTAGACGGCAGAGGATTCGACGCCAGGGTCCTTGAACATCACGCCGGTGGGAGCGTCGCCGTCGCGTTCGACCCAGAGCTCGACCTTCCGGCGCCCCATCTCCGATGCGATGCGCGTTCCGATCGGATCGTCGCCGAGCCGCGATGCCCACGCGGCCCGGTGGCCGTAGGACACGAGTCCCACCGCGACGTTCGCCTCGGCTCCGGCGAGGGTGATGGTGGCCGTGTCGGCCGCGGCGAGGCCGGCGCCGGTCGGAGTGATCAGCGCCATCGACTCGCCGATGCAGACGACCTCGGGAGCCGTCGAGTGCGGGGGGATGCTCATGAAGGGGTGACCGCCAGGGGTTCGGTATCGGGATGGGGACTGGCGTCGCGATGACGCAGATCAGGGAAGGAACGGACGAATACGACGGCGACGATGAGTCCGACGGCGGCGAACAGGGCTGCGGCGAAATAGGCGCCGCGCCAGTCGCCGACGTCGACGAGGAAGCCCGCGACGGCGGATCCGGCGGCGGCACCGATGAGCTGACCGGTGCCCGCCCAGCCGAACGCCTCGGCCGTCTCGCTGAACTTGACGCTGGCCGAGGTGATCGCGAACAGCACCGCGAGGGCCGGGGCGATGCCGATGCCCGCGAGCACCAGG
The DNA here is from genome assembly GCF_051294855.1 of Microbacterium sp. PMB16. Classification (GTDB taxonomy): domain Bacteria; phylum Actinomycetota; class Actinomycetes; order Actinomycetales; family Microbacteriaceae; genus Microbacterium. The sequence continues at coordinate 4,094,738 of NZ_CP145908.1, read as the reverse complement.
GTGCCGCCGAGCCAGAACACGTTGAGCATCACCATCGTGAGACCCAGGCCCACCGTGACGATCAGCAGCCGCCGAGCCATCGCCCAGGGGCCGATCGGGATGTGCCCGAAGGCCAGACCGCCCGCCAGACTGCCCACGGCGAACACCGCGAGCACGAGTCCGGCCGTCAGGCTCCCGTGTTCGAACGTCGCGACGACGCCGACCTCGACGGCCGCGCAGGCGCCGATCAGGAGGAAGCCGATCACGGTCGCCAGCAGGACCGGCGGCTTGAGCACGACCTTTCCCAGCGCGTTGCGGCTGCGGGGGATGCGCACGCGGCCGACCTCGGGGGAGAGGATGAACCAGGCTCCGCCGCCGACGAGGATGACCGCCACGAGGAGCAGTCCCTCCACTGTGCCGATCTGGGTCGACACGAGCGTGATCAGGACGGGGGCGAGAATCCAGATGATCTCCTGCAGCGACGCGTCGAGGGAGAACAGCGGCGTGAGCTGCGAGGAGTTGACCAGCTTCGGGTAGATGGTGCGCACGGCGGCCTGGATCGGAGGCGTGGAGAGGCCGGCGATCATGCCGAGCACCATGTAGCCGGGCACGTTGAGGGGGAGGAGGGCGAGACCGAGCACGGCGATCACGCAGACCGCGAGTGTCAGGGTGATCACCCGGCGCATGCCCCAGACACCCATCCAGCGGCTCGTGATCGGCCCGGCGACGGCCTGCCCCACGCTCGTCGCGGCGAGGACGAGCCCGGCCGCCCCGTAGGAGCCCGTCTGCTGCTCGACGTGCAGCAGGATGGCGAGCGATGACATGCCGTTGGGGAAGCGCGCGGTCAACTGAGCGGCCATCATGCGCGCCACTCCCGGCGTGCGAAGAAGATCCCGGTATCCCGCCACCTGACAACGGTAGCGGGCGCGGACGACGGCCGTCGAGATGGCTCACGATGCGACACGCCGACGACACGCCGAACGACGATTTCCACAGGCATTCGGATGTCGGAAGCCCCGCGTAGCGTGCCACCTGTGGATGGATCTCTCACAGGCGCCTCCCAGCCGCGATTTCTCGCGGGTCGAGGGAGTCGTCAGAGGGTGCCGGCCTGTGGAAGAAACGGTGGAGAACCTGTGTTGTAGATGGGGAGAGCGGTGGAAAACTACACGGATGTAACTACTACCCCTTGTGGTCGCCCCCAATGTCGGTACCCATATGTAGTATTGAACTCCCGGCGGGGGCACTGCCGGAAAATCTGAGATTTGAGGGGATGACAATGTCGATCACGGTCTATACCAAGCCGTCTTGCGTTCAGTGCAATGCGACCTACCGTGCGCTGGATGCCAAGGGCATCGAGTACGAGATCCACGACCTGTCGGAAGACCCGACGGCGCTGGAGCAGGTCAAGGCGCTGGGCTACATGCAGGCGCCGGTCGTCGTCACCGACGAAGACCACTGGTCGGGCTTCCGTCCCGACAAGATCGCTGAGCTCGCGACCCGCCTGGCCTGACCAGCCATGAGCGCCGCCGTCGCGACCGCCGCGCCGCTCCTGGTCTACTTCTCCAGCGTGTCCGGAAACACGGCACGCTTCGTTGAAAAGCTCGGGCTCCCCGCCCGACGCATCCCGCTCCACCGGCAAGAAGGCGATCTCGTCATCGACGAACCCTTCGTTCTGGTCACCCCCACCTACGGCGGGGGCGAGGGGCGCGGCGTCGAACGCGGGGCCGTGCCCAAGCAGGTGATCCGGTTCCTCAACGACGAGGCCAACCGGCGTCACATCCGCGGAGTCATCTCCGCGGGCAACACGAACTTCGGCGATTCCTTCTGTCTCGCCGGTGACATCATCAGCCGCAAGTGTCAGGTGCCTCACTTGTATCGGCTCGAAATCTTCGGCACACCAGACGATGTTGATCGCGTGAGCGACGGATTGGAACGACGTTGGACAGCGCAGTTGAAGAGCAGACAGTGACCGAGCAGGCGGCATTCAAGATCAACGCGGCATATGAGGGCATGGACTACCACGCGCTCAACGCGATGCTGAACCTGTACGACGCGAACGGCAAGATCCAGTTCGACGCCGACAAGCGTGCCGCGCGGGAGTACTTCCTGCAGCACGTGAACCAGAACACCGTGTTCTTCCACTCGCTCAAGGAGCGGCTGGACTACCTCGTGGAGAAGGAGTACTACGAGGGCGCGGTCATCGAGAAGTACTCGTTCGACTTCATCCAGAAGCTCAACGACCGTGCCTACTCGAAGAAGTTCCGCTTCGAGACGTTCCTCGGTGCCTTCAAGTACTACACGAGCTACACGCTGAAGACGTTCGACGGCAAGCGCTACCTCGAGCGCTTCGAGGACCGCGTCGTGATGACCGCCCTCGGCCTCGCGGACGGCGACGAGAAGCTCGCCGTGGCCCTCGTCGACGAGATCATCTCCGGACGATTCCAGCCCGCCACCCCGACGTTCCTCAACGCCGGCAAGGCGCAGCGCGGCGAGCTCGTCAGCTGCTTCCTGCTGCGCATCGAAGACAACATGGAGTCGATCGCCCGCGGCATCAACTCCGCGCTGCAGCTCTCGAAGCGCGGCGGCGGCGTCGCCCTGCTGCTGTCGAACATCCGCGAAGCGGGTGCGCCGATCAAGCAGATCGAGAACCAGTCCTCCGGCATCATCCCCGTGATGAAGCTGCTCGAAGACAGCTTCAGCTACGCCAACCAGCTGGGTGCCCGTCAGGGCGCGGGAGCGGTGTACCTCAACGCGCACCACCCCGACATCATGCGGTTCCTCGACACCAAGCGCGAGAACGCCGACGAGAAGATCCGCATCAAGACGCTGTCGCTCGGTGTCGTCGTGCCGGACATCACGTTCGAGCTCGCCAAGAACGACGAGGACATGTACCTGTTCTCGCCGTACGACGTCGAGAAGGTCTACGGGGTTCCGTTCGGCGACATCTCCGTCACCGAGAAGTACCGCGAGATGGTCGACAACCCGCGCATCAAGAAGACGAAGATCAACGCGCGCGAGTTCTTCCAGACCGTCGCCGAGATCCAGTTCGAGTCCGGCTACCCGTACGTCATGTTCGAAGACACGGTGAACAAGGCCAACCCGATCAAGGGTCGGATCAACATGTCGAACCTCTGCAGCGAGATCCTGCAGGTCAACACCCCGACGACGTACAACGACGACCTGTCGTACGACAACATCGGCAAGGACATCTCCTGCAACCTCGGCTCGATGAACATCGCGCTGTCGATGGACGCCGACGACCTCGGTCAGACCGTCGAGACCGCGATCCGCGCACTCACCGCGGTCAGCGACCAGAGCCACATCGGCTCTGTGCGTTCGATCGAAGACGGCAACGACCGCTCGCACGCGATCGGCCTCGGCCAGATGAACCTGCACGGCTACCTCGCTCGCGAGCATGTCTTCTACGGTTCGGCGGAGGGCATCGACTTCACGAACATCTACTTCTACACGGTCCTGTTCCACGCGCTGCGCGCATCGAACAACCTCGCGATCGAGCGGAAGACCACGTTCGACGGCTTCGAGGACTCGACCTACGCGAGCGGCACGTTCTTCGACAAGTACATCGAGCGCGCCTGGGTTCCCGAGACCGAGAAGGTCAAGGAGCTCTTCGCGGGCAAGCACATCCCGACGCAGGAGGACTGGGCGGCGCTGAAGGCGTCGATCCAGGAGCACGGCATCTACAACCAGAACCTGCAGGCGGTGCCGCCGACCGGCTCGATCTCGTACATCAACAACTCGACGTCGTCGATCCACCCGATCGCGTCGAAGATCGAGATCCGCAAGGAAGGCAAGCTCGGCCGCGTCTACTACCCGGCGGCGTTCATGTCGAACGACAACCTGGAGTACTACCAGGACGCGTACGAGATCGGCTACGAGAAGGTCATCGACACGTACGCGGCCGCCACGCAGCACGTCGATCAGGGCCTGTCGCTGACGCTGTTCTTCAAGGACACCGCCACCACGCGCGACATCAACAAGGCGCAGATCTACGCATGGCGCAAGGGCATCAAGACGATCTACTACATCCGCCTGCGTCAGATGGCGCTCGAGGGCACCGACATGGCCGAGTGCGTCTCGTGCATGCTCTGAGCCGCCGTCCTTCCTGAACACGAGAAACGACAAGACATGACTTCCTCACCGCTCAAGCTGGTCGACCACGTCCAGGCGATCAACTGGAACCGCATCCAGGACGATAAGGACGTCGAGGTGTGGAACCGCCTCGTCAACAACTTCTGGCTGCCCGAGAAGATCCCGCTGTCCAACGACATCCAGTCGTGGAACACGCTGACGCCCGACGAGCAGCTGCTCACGATGCGCGTCTTCACGGGGCTCACGCTGCTCGACACGGTGCAGGCCACCGTGGGTGCGGTCTCGCTCATCCCCGACGCGATCACCCCGCACGAGGAGGCCGTCTACACGAACATCGCGTTCATGGAGTCGGTGCACGCCAAGAGCTACTCCTCGATCTTCTCGACGCTCGCGTCGACGAAGGAGATCGACGAGGCGTTCCGCTGGTCGGTCGAGAACCCGAACCTGCAGAAGAAGGCGCAGATCGTCACGGAGTACTACCGCGGTGACGACCCGCTCAAGCGCAAGATCGCGTCGACGCTGCTCGAGAGCTTCCTGTTCTACTCGGGCTTCTACCTGCCGATGCACTGGTCGAGCCGGGCGAAGCTCACGAACACGGCCGACCTGATCCGTCTCATCATCCGCGATGAGGCCGTGCACGGGTACTACATCGGGTACAAGTTCCAGCGAGGGCTCGAGACTCTCGACCAGGCGCGCAAGGACGAGCTCAAGGACTACACGTTCTCGCTGCTCTACGAGCTGTACGACAACGAGGTGCAGTACACGCAGGACCTCTACGACGGCGTCGGTCTGACCGAAGACGTCAAGAAGTTCCTGCACTACAACGCCAACAAGGCGCTGATGAACCTCGGCTACGAGGCCATGTTCCCGTCGTCGGTCACGGACGTGAACCCGGCGATCCTGTCGGCGCTCTCGCCCAACGCCGACGAGAACCATGACTTCTTCAGCGGTTCGGGTTCCTCGTACGTCATCGGCAAGGCGGAGGCCACGGAAGACGACGACTGGGACTTCTGAGAGAGCAACTCTCTGAATCCCAGCGAAACAACTGGCGAGAGGCCCGGATCCGCGAAATCGCGGTTCGGGCCTCTTTTGCGCCCTCGTCGAAATGCGGACTCGCGCGCCGGCGCAACGCGTAGCGCGGTGGAGGTGAGTGCGAGAGGTTGGTGCGGATGGTGATCGTAAGCACGAAGGAGCAGTCCCGAGTATCCCGGTGCCGCCTGCAGCAGCTGCGGGGCGCCTTGCGATCATGACGGCGCCGTCGAGTACAGGACAAAGCAGACGTACGGCGAGTGTCTCGCCGACAGCCGTCTTTCCGGAGCCCTGAGACGCCCATGATGATGCGTCGCGGCTCCGGGAAGACGGCGTCTGTCACTTTCCGACGCCCGCTGTCAGCCCAGCGATGAGTTGACGTCGACCCAGGATGTAGAGCAGCACGATCGGCAGCGTGGACAGGACTACGGCGGCGAGCACAGCGGGGACGTTCGCTGTGAACTCCCCCTGGAAGGTCCACAGGGCGAGCGGGAGGACCCGCTTGTCCGGGCTCTGCGTGAGGACCAGGGCGAAGATGAACCCGTTCCATACGTGCAGGCCGTTGTAGATGGCGACCGTCATCAACGCGGGCCGGGCGAGCGGGAACACGAGTGTCGTCAGCGTGCGCCAGTCGCTCGCGCCGTCCACTCGCATCGCTTCGTACAGCTCACCGGGGATATCTCGGAGGAAGTTGGACAGGATGATGATCGACAGCGGAAGCGCGAACGCAACCGAGGGGAGAACGAGTGCGATCAAGCTGTCGTACAGACCTGCCCTGGTGATCATCAGGTACACCGGGATGATCACCGCCTGCAGGGGAATGGCGAGCCCGAGCAGGAAGAGCGAGAACGTACCCCGAAGCAGCTTCGATTTCCCCGAGCCCCGGACGATGGCGTACGCGGCCATCAGTGCGCAGCCCACCGAGAGGACCACGGTTGCCAACGTCACGATCACACTGTTGAGGAAATAGACGAAGAAGTCGCTCTGCAGCACGAGGATGTAGTTGTCGAGCGTCGGCGTCGCCGATGGGAGCAAGGCGTTCTCGTTGAAGAATCCCTGCTGGCTCTTGAAGCTCGTGATGACGACGTAGTAGACCGGCACGATGGCGAAGACAAGCCACAGTGTCGCGGTGACGCCGGCGGGGACGTTGGGACGCTGGCGTCCCTTTGCGGGGGAGGGTCGGCGCGGAGTGCGACGGCCCGTGACTACTGCTTCCGTGACCATCAGGCACCTTCCAAATCACTGGTCATCTTGGAGAAACCAGACAGTTTCGTGAGTCCGAGGGAGAGCGCCAGTCCGAGCGCGACGAGGATCACCGCGAGCACACTCGCGACGCCCATGTTGTAGCTGGAGAACCCGGTCTGGTACATGTCGAGCGGAAGGATCCGCGTCGCGGTGCCTGGGCCGCCCTGAGTGAGGACGAACACGATGTCGAAGTAGGTCAGCGACCCGACCAACATCAGCGTCGTCGACGTGATGAAGGTGTTCTTCAGCTGCGGAAGGGTGATGTTGAAGAACTGCTGGGCGCGTCCTGCACCGTCCAGTGTCGCCGCCTCGTACATCGATGCGGGAATCTGCTGCACGCCGCCCTGGTAGAGGAGCGCGTGGAACGGGACGAACTGCCAGGTGATGATGAGGATCACGACGAAAAGTGCGGTATCCGGGTTGCCGAGCCAGTTCTGAGACAGCCAGGAGATGCCCGTCGACGCCCCGAGGCCGAAGTTCGGATCCAGCAGCGCCTTCCATGCGATCGCGATGGCTGCCGCGGAGATCAACAGCGGGACGAAGAACAACACGGCGTACACAGCGCGGTATCGCTGCCGCCCGGCGGTGAACACGCCGATGAGGATCGAGAGCGGCGTCTGGATGAGCCAGCTCAGCAGCATCAGCTGAAGAGTCAGTCCCAGCGACTGCCAGGTCTGCGGCTCGGTCAGCGCGGCGATCCAGTTGTCCAGGCCGGCCGGGGTGATCTCCGACAGGCCGTCCCAGTTGGTGAAACTGAGACCCACGACGACAATGAGCGGAATGATCGCGAAGCCAACGAAGAACAGCAGCGCAGGTGTGGCGTACCAGAAGCTCGGTCCGGAAGTGAGCGTGCGTTGCGCCTTGCGGGAGTGCCCGGCGCCGACCGTGTTCGTGGTCGGCGCCGGGGTCTGTGCATCAGTCGATGACATGAGCAGATCGTTACTTGATCGTCGCGTTCATGGCGTCGGCGAATTCCTCGGGACTGGTCTGACCGAGGAAGACCTTATCGAGGTTCGTGAGCATCGCATCGGCGGCAGCCGGGGCGATGGCCTGGTCCCAGGACAGGGTGAATGCTGGGGCGTCCTTCGACATGTTGTAGACATCCAGCAGGAACTCGGGGTTCTTTGCCGCGGAGATCTTGTCCTCGATGCCGAGCACTGGCGGGACGCCGCCGCCGGCGAGGAGGTCATCGATGTAAGCATCCGTCATGTTGCCGCCCTTGAGGAACGCTGCGGCCGCTTCCTGCTGCGGCTTGCTGGCGTCCGAGGAGATGGACCAGTAGTTGGATGCGTTTCCGACGACGTTTCCGGGGTCGCCTTCTCCGCCATCGACGCCGGGGAAGTTCGCCCAGCCGAGGGCGGAGCTCACGAACTCGGGGTCTGCGGTCTGCATGTCGGCGTATGCCCAGGCGCCCTGGAGGACCATTGCCGCCTTACCGGTGTACAGCAGGGCGGTGTCCGCACTGTTGTCGGTGGCGACGGACTGGAAGCCGTCGATGAATCCGCCGGCGTCGACGAGCTCCTGGATCATCTCGAGAGCTTCGATGACGGCGGGGTCCGACCACGAGTCCGGCGTGTTCTGTTGGATAGCTTCGAAGACCTCGGGGCCTCCGATGCGGTCGACAAGGTACTCGAGCCACATCAGCTGCGGCCACTTGCTGGCTCCACCCATCGAGATGGGTGCGATCCCTGCTGACTTGAGCGTGTCGACGTCGTCGAGGAACTCGTCCCAGGTTGCCGGCGGTGCGTCGATGCCGGCCTGCGTGAACAGGTCCTTGTTGTAGTAGAGAACGACCGGCTGGACTGCGTTGTTCGGAACGGCGTAGAGCTTGCCGTCGATCCGACCGTTGTCGACGATTGCTGGGAAATAGTTCTCCGTGAGGGACTCGTCGAGTTCGATCACCTTGTCGGATTCGACGTAGGTTTTGAAGTTCCCCGCTCCACCCCACGACCAGATCAGGGTCGGGGCGTCGCCGGAGCCGATTGCGGTGCGGATCTTCTGCTTGAAGGCGTCGTTCTCGAAGAACTGCACCGCCAAACTCTCGTCGGCGTTGTCGCCGTTCCAGGCGTCGAACGCATTCTCGATGGTGGCCTGCTGACCCGTCAGTGCCCATGCGGTTGCTTCGCCGGAGGCTGTGGGTCCAGAGGACCCACAGCCAACCAGGGCCACTGCGGCAACGGACGTGAGAGCAACACCACGAGCCAGGCGATTGGCTTTCTGTGTGAGCGTCATTGCTCGTTCCTTCCTTCATTGGTGGAGAACTGTGCTTGTAAAAACTTTCGTAAACATCAACACGCACTTGCTACGCTGGCGCACGGAGACTACTGCAGTCAAGGAAAGTAAAGCGAAACTATTTCGCTGGTACGCATTTGACCGCGATGACTTTTCGGAAGTAGAAATGAAGTACGACACGGAGGAGCGTCAAAGATGACCACGGATGTCCCCACTCGGGCGGTTCGCCCGAACCGCGTGACCTTGTCGCGCGTGGCCGAGGAAGCCGGCGTCTCGGTCGCGACCGCCTCCAAGGTCATCAACGGCAGGGGCGGAGTCGGAACTGCGACGCGTCGCCGCATCGAGGCGATCGTCGACCAGATCGGTTACGTCAGCGTGGGCGAACGCGAGAGACCCGTCCGCGGCAAACGAGAACCACTGATCGAGCTCGTCGTCGACACGCTCAGTAATCCCTACACGCTCGCCCTCCTCTCGGGCGCCGTGGGCGCCGCTGAAACGGCGCAGGTGGCGATCGTGACGCGCAAGCTCAGCGCGGTGGGTGAGCAATCGCCGCTCAAGTGGGCGCAGCGTCTCGCGCGTGGCGGACGGATCGGTGTGATCGAGGTCACCTCCGAGTTCTCCGTCGAGCGGGAGAAGGCGCTGCGGAGCGTCGGTCTTCCCGTCGTACTGATCGATCCGCTCGGCCTTCCTCGCACGTCGATGGTCAGCGTCGGCGCCACCAACTGGGCCGGCGGACTGGAAGCCACCACCCATCTGATCGAGCTCGGCCACACCGACATCGCCTACATCGGCGGGCCATCGATCGCCGCCTGCGATGTCGCCCGCACTCACGGCTACAACGCCGCGATGCAGCAGGCCGGACTATCCATCGATCTCAGCGAAGTCCTGCATGGTCCGTTCACTTTCGAACATGGCCTCGAAGCGGGCTTGCAGATCCTCACCCGCCCGGTCCGTCCGACAGCGATCTTCGCCACGAGCGATGTCACCGCCATGGGAGTGATGGAGGCGGCGCGCACTCTGGGGATCGCGGTTCCTGAGCAGCTGAGCATTGTCGGCTTCGACAACACAATGCTGGCTAGCACATCATCGCCCCGGCTGACCACCGTGCACCAGCCGGTCGAAGAGATCGGCCGAACCGCCGTTGAGACCGTGCAGAAGATGGCTCGCGGTGAATCTCTCCCTTCGAAACGCGTGGAACTGGCCACCCACCTCGTCGTCCGCGACTCCACAGCCCCGCCTTCACGCTGACCTCGTCGACTCCCGCCGACGAGGTCCGCGGGAACCGCACACTCCTGTCGCGCGACTCGCGATGAGAAAGAAAGAGATCCATGACTTCCGTGATCCACGTATCGCTCACCGGCTCAGATCGAGCGGATGGCACCGCTGAGCGGCCTTTCCGTACGATCAACCGCGGTGCCGCACGCGCCATGCCTGGGGACACCGTCCGGGTGCACGAAGGCACGTACCGCGAATGGGTGCGACCCGTGCGGGGCGGGCTGAGTGAACAGCGCCGGATCACCTACGAGGCGGCGCCGGGCGAGCATGTAGTGATCAAGGGATCGGAGATCGTGACGGGCTGGGAACAGATCTCCGGTTCAGTCTGGCGAGTATCGGTTCCCAACACGCTCTTCGGCGAGCTGAATCCATTTGCGACCGAGATCGACGGTGACTGGATCGTCTATGCAGACCTCGACACGCCCAAGAAGCACCTCGGCGATGTCTACCTCAACGGACTCAGCTTCTACGAAGCGGAAACCCTCGAAGACGCCTTCAGCCCCGTCGAGCGCACGACCGCGATCGACGACTGGACAGGTTCCGCCGACCACATCCGCAACCTCCACCAAACCCTGCTCGTGTGGTTCGCAGAAGTCAGCGACACCGAAACGACGATCACCGCGAACTTCCAGGGCGCAGATCCGAATGCGGAACTGGTCGAGATCAACGTTCGGCGATCCGTATTCTCTCCCGCCGAGCACCACGTCGACTACATCACCGTTCGTGGGTTCGAGCTCGCGCAGGCCGCCACTCCGTGGGCGCCGCCCACAGCCGATCAGCCTGGCCTGATCGGCCCGAACTGGGCGAAGGGATGGATCATCGAAGACAACACCATCCACGACGCCAAATGCTCCGGAATCTCCCTCGGCAAAGAGGCATCAACCGGTCACAACCTCGCAACCGACCGCAAAGACAAGCCCGGATATCAGTACCAACTGGAATCCGTCTTCGCCGCTCGCCAGATCGGCTGGGACAAAGAACGCATCGGATCGCACGTCGTTCGCCGCAACACCATCTTCGACTGCGGCCAGACAGGCATCGTCGGCCACCTCGGTTGCGTGTTCTCCACGATCGAGAACAACCACATCTTCAACATCGCGATCAAACGCGAGTTCTACGGATACGAGATCGCCGGCATCAAACTCCACGCGGCCATCGACGTCGAGATCATCCATAACCGCATCCACGACTGTTCGCTCGGCATCTGGCTGGACTGGCAGACCCAGGGCGCCCGCATCAGTCGTAACCTTGTTTACGCCAACAAACGGGACCTGTTCGTCGAAGTCAGCCACGGTCCCTACCTCGTGGATCACAATATCCTGGGGTCCCGTGCGTCCCTCGAGGTCTTCAGCCAGGGGGGCGCCTTCGTCCACAACCTCGTCTGCGGAACGCTGTCCGTCGAACCCGTCATCGAGCGACCTACCCCGTATCACCGCCCGCATTCCACCCAAGTCGCCGGCTACGCCGCCATCTACGCCGGGGACGACCGATACGTCGGGAACATTTTCCTCGCCGGTGACGTCGACGCTGCATACGGGCCGACCAAGAGGCCCGGCCAGATCGTCGGATACGGCACCGCTGCGTACGACGGCCATCCCAGCACCCTCGCTGAGTACCTCCACCTCGTATCGGACCCGACGAAGGGTGACCACGAGCGCTTCGCGAACGTGAGCCAGCCCGTCTACATCCGCCAGAACGTGTACGCTCCGGGAGCGCGGCCCTACAGCTCAGAAGCAGCAGCAGTCGTGCTCGACTCGAGTGCCACCGCGAGCGTCAGTGAAGACGGGGACGAGGTCTACCTGGACATCGAGCTTCCCGCCGCATTCGACGAGCTTCTCCTTGACGGCTTGCGCGGCGAAGACCTGCCACCGGTTCGATTCGTCGACGCACACTTCGAAGAACTAGACGGGACACCAGCGCGGCTCGACATCGACCTCCGAGGCAGGCGAAAGACCTCAGGGGAGAAGGCCGTCGCCGGCCCGCTGCGAGACCTCGTGTCTGGATACTCACACGTGCGGGTTTGGTGAACGTGTCGGCGGCGGGCTATCCAGCAGCAGATCGCCTGCACTGCGGCGTGGACACCGCAGAGCGTTGGAGCCACATCTTGGATGTGTGCCGCCTCGCCGGAGACGCGCAACCTCGTGGTCGAGTGGTCGACTGGGACTTCTGAGAGCCCGTCACCCGAGCAGCGTCACACCGAACCCTGCAACCACCGCCCGCAGCTCGGCGAGGTAGCGCTGCGCCTGCTCGGTGAGCGGGATCGCGGAGTGGCCGATCCAGCCGATCTCGATGCGTTCGTCGGCGTCGAGCGGGATGGCGACGATCTCGGGATCGAGGTCGTCGCTGATGATTCCTGTCGAGATGGTGTATCCGTCGAGCCCGATCATCAGGTTGAAGATGGTCGCGCGATCGGAGACGCGGATCTCCTGCGCGCTCGAGAGGGTGGACAGGATCTCCTCGGCGAAGTAGAAGGAGTTGTTCGCACCCTGGTCGAAGGTGAGCCGTGGCACGTCGGCGAGGTCGGCGAGGGTCACACGACTTCGTGAGGCGAGCGGGTTCTTGCGGGAGATGAAGATGTGCGGCTCGGCGACGAAGAGCGGCCGGAACGAGAGCCCGGAATCCCGGAGCAGCTTGTCGATGACGTTCCGGTTGAAGTCGTTGCGGTAGAGGATCCCCAACTCGCTGCGGAGCGTGCGGACGTCTTCGATGATGTCCCACGTCCGCGTCTCCCGCAGCGAGAACTCGTACTCGGCCGCCGAGGTCGCCTTCACCATCCGCACCAGGGCATCGACGGCGAACGAGTAGTGCTGGGTCGACACCCCCAGCAGTCGTCGTGACGGCGGCCGGCCGAGATAGCGCTGCTCGAGGAGCGCGACCTGCTCGACGACCTGCCTGGCGTACCCGAGGAACTCGACGCCATCCTCGGTGAGCGTCACCCCGCGGGCGGAGCGGAGGAGGAGATCGCGCCCCACGCGGCTCTCGAGTTCCTTCATCGCCGCCGACATGGTCGGCTGGGCGACGTAGAGCAGGTCGGCGGCCGCACTGATCGATCCTTCCGCAGCGACCTCGATGTAATAGGTGAGTTGCTGCAGGGTGATGCCGCTCGAGCGCTTGGCCATAGCTTCACCCTATGTCACGGCATAGCCAGAGCGCATTTCTCGATAGGGGCGCGGAGGACGCACTATGGAGGCATCCCCTTCGCGAGGCCGAGCCCGGCCGATCAGCACACCGATTGGCACCCCATGGCACACGAGTTCACCTTCCGCATCACGACCACCCGGTTCGACGAGGACTACTCGCCGTCGGACAACTCCCGGATCACCACGAACTTCGCCAACCTGGCGCGGGGTGAGCACCGTCAGGAGAACCTCCGCAACGCCCTGACGATGATCGACCGTCGGTTCAACGATCTCGCGGACTGGGACAACCCCGACCGGGACCGCTACACCCTCGAGCTCGAGATCGTCTCCGTCGCGGTGCAATTCGCCGCAGAAGGCGAAGATCAGGAATTCCCCCTGCTCGAGGTCCTCGACATCCAGATCCTCGACCGCTTCACCGGAAAGCGCAGCCACGGGATCGTGGGGAACAACTTCTCGTCCTACGTCCGCGATTTCGACTTCAGCGTGCGACTGCCGGCGGCGACGGAAGCCGCAGGAGGTTTCACCATTCCCGACGACTTCGGCAATCTGCACGGCAAGCTCTTTGAGCACTTCCTCGACTCGGAGGCGTACCAGGAGCGCTTCTCGTTGTCGCCGGTGATCTGCATCAGCGTCTCGACGAGCAAGACGTACCGTCGCACCGAGAACCGCCACCCCATCCTCGGCGTCGAGTACGAGCAGAAAGATCCCTCGCTGACCGACGCGTACTTCGGCAAGATGGGGCTCTCGGTCCGGTACTTCATGCCGCGCGGCAGCGTCGCGCCGCTGGCCTTCTACTTCCGCGGAGATCTGCTCGGCGACTATACGAACCTCCAGCTCATCGGCACCATCAGCACGATGGAGACGTTCCAGAAGATCTACCGCCCGGAGATCTACAACGCCAACTCGGCCGCCGCGAGCGTCTATCGGCCGACTCTCGATCAGCAGGACTACTCGGTGACCAAGATCGCCTACGACCGCGACGAGCGCAGCCGGCTCGCGACCGAGCAGGGGAAGTACGCGCACGAACACCTCATGAAGCCGCACGGCGACCTCCTCGAGCAGTGGGCCGCGGGCTCCCTCGTTCCTGTCGGATGACCCACGGAGACCCCCGATCGTGAACACGCTTCTTCCCACCTCCCTCGTCGGCAGTCTGCCGAAGCCGTCGTGGCTCGCCCAGCCCGAGACCCTCTGGTCTCCGTGGAAGCTCGAAGGCGATGCCTTGGTCGAAGGCACGCAGGATGCGCTGCGGATCGCCGTCGAGGAGCAGCGGCTCGCCGGCATCGACATCATCAGCGACGGCGAGCAGACGCGCCAGCACTTCGTCACGACGTTCATCGAGCATCTCTCCGGCGTCGATTTCGACCAGCGGGAGACGGTGCGCATCCGCGACCGGTACGACGCCAGCGTGCCGACGATCGTCGGTGCCGTGGGCCGCGAGAAGCCCGTGTTCGTCGACGATGCGAAGTTCCTCCGCCAGCAGACCGATCGACCGATCAAATGGGCTCTGCCCGGCCCGATGACGATGATCGACACCCTCTACGATCGCCACTACAAGAGCCGCGAGAAGCTGGCCTGGGAGTTCGCGACGATCCTCAACCAGGAGGCGAGGGACCTCGAGGCGGCGGGGGTCGACATCATCCAGTTCGATGAGCCGGCGTTCAACGTCTTCTTCGACGATGTGCAGGATTGGGGCGTGGCGGTGCTCGAGAGAGCGGCCGAAGGACTCCGCGCGGAGACCGTGGTGCACATCTGTTACGGATACGGGATCAAGGCGAACACCGACTGGAAGGCGACCCTCGGACCGGAGTGGCGGCAGTATGAGAAGTCGTTCCCGCTGCTGCAGCGCTCGAGCATCGACACCGTCTCGCTGGAGAGCCACCACTCCCACGTTCCTCTCGACCTGATCGAGCTCATCCGCGGCAAGAAGGTCATGCTCGGAGCCATCGATGTCGCAAGCGACGCGATCGAGACTCCCGAAGAAGTCGCCGACACCCTCCGGAACGCGCTCCGTTTCGTCGACGCGGACAAGCTGATCCCGAGCACGAACTGCGGAATGGCGCCGCTGTCTCGCGACGTCGCGAGGCGCAAGCTCGGCGCGCTCAGCGCGGGCGCTGCCCTCCTTCGCGAGGAGCTCGCCGCGGTGACGGCCTGACCGCCTCATCCGCTGGGTGCGCTGGCGCGACGGGGAGCGGCGACCCGGCCGCCGAGCACGGACTCCCTCGCGCTCAGGGTTTCCACCGCGGCGATCGACACGCTCGCGTCCCGCGCGACCTCGTCTGATACCGCCGAACTCGAACGCCTGCTGGAGGACCTCAGTCGACGCGACCTCGTCAAGAAGATCGGGGCGGCCCTGGGGCCTGAGGGCGTAGCGCGCGCCGCGATCCGCGATGCGGAGATCAAGCGTGACAAGGCCATCGCGGTGCGGCTCAAGGGAATCGAGAACCGCAGGGTGGTCGACGCCGAGGTCGACAGGATGCTGGAAGCCCACGTCAACGACACGTTGAGGGAACTCGGATTCGTGAACTCCGGCCGTGTGTGGAGACGCTTCGCCGAATCGCGGGTGGATGTCGTCGACTTCTACTCGAGTGGCGACGGCTGGGTGGCCCCGAGGTACGGAGTGCTCTTCCCGGACCTTCACCCGAAGGACGGTCCCGCTGAGCGCATCGGCGCGAAGGGTGTGACCGCCTTCCGGCTCGACATCCTCGTGACGGACTTCGGCGGGCATGGGTCTGACTGGTTCCTCGACCGGATAGCGCAGCGGCTGCGGTACGAGATCGACCCGCCTGAGCTCGCGCTCGGTGCACTCGCGTGCGCGGCGGGCGATCAGGTCTCTGCCGCCTGGTGGCTCGACGCCGCTGGCGAGATCGCTGCCGGGAGCGGGCGCCAGCGCTGGGACGACGAACTCGACTACTGGCGGAAACGTCTCGCCGAGCTTCCTCCCCGCTGAGCCACCGATCTGCGTGAGGACGCGTCCTAGGATTGCCTCGATGACCGATACCGCCCTCTCGACGGCTCTGCGCCCTCCGTTCTGGCGGCGGCTCCTGCTCAGCCCCGTCGCCTGGGGGACTCTGCTACTGGCCGGAGCGATCACGGCGACGCTGGCCGGCGACGACCTGAGCTTCTTCCCGTTCCTGCTGATGCTGGTCGGCGGCTGGTGCTTCGGCTTCTCTTTCGTGAACGCCACCTTCCGGCTGCGGTCGCGGCGCACCGGCGCGGTCCTGCACGTCGTAGTCGCCGTGCTCCTGGGGGCGGCCCTGATGATCGTCGTCGAGTTCGGCAAAGACGCGCTTTCGTCGTTGCCAGAATCGGCGAGAGGAGTCGTGCTCGTGCTGCAGCTGGCGGCGATTCCGGCAGCGGGGTGGATCTGGCTCGGACTCATCGCCCGCGTCAGCGACGTCTTCACCCGTCGGGACGCGAAGAAGAGGCCTCTCCCGGTGCCGCCTGTGTGGGTGAAGGAGGAGGATGCCGACGGATCGGCCGTCCGCTTCCCGGCGATCGAGCTCCGCATGCGTGCGCTCACCATTGCGATCATCGTGATCGTCGGTGTCGGCGGCACCGGGGCGTTTCTGCTGCTGATCGCCCTCGACGACATCGTGATGCGCCTGGGTCCGCGACTGATGATCATCCTCGTCGGCGTTCTGATCGCCCTGCCCGCCTATCTCGTCTTCACGGCGGTGCTGCGCCGCCGCACGGTGCAGTGCACGGTCGCGTTCGGCAACGACGAGCTGCGCGTGCAGGTCGGTGACGAGATGCAGGTGATCCCTCACCGCGAACTGGAGCTGCTGCTCTGGCGCACCCGCAGTGACTACGCGCGCATCGAGATTCGTGGCGCAGGCGCCGACATCTCGTTGATCACCGGACTCGCGAAGCCGCCCACCGGCTTCTCCGCCGAACTGCCCCCGTTGCCCCGCCGCGTGTTCCGTCGGCTCGAGCTGGCGGGGCTGTCCCTGCAGGAGTCCCGCCGCAAAGACGTCGTCACCTTCCGACGAGAGTCGACTGCGGGAGGCGTCAGCGCCGCGCGCGGGACCGGGTCCGAGTGACGCCTTCGAGCGTCGCGCGCACCGGGGTGCCGAGATACAGCCCCAGCGATGCTCCCGAGGCGAGCCCGACGCCGATCACGGCGGCGTAGCTGAGCGAGCTCCCGGCACCGATGACGTCGGAGGCGGCGCCGCCGGTGTGCACCATCTCGAGCAGTCCCTGGAACACCGCCACTCCAGGCACGAGCGGCACGATCGCGGCCGTCGTCACCGCCACCGAAGGGACGTGCAGGTTGTGCGCGATCAGCACTCCGATGAAGCTCGCGAGAAGGGCGCCGATCGCGCTCGCCGCCGCCGGATGCAGATTGAGCGCGGTCGCGAGGGTGTAGCCGCCGATCGTGATCGCGCTGAGGAGCGCGCTCACCAGGATGATCCCGATTCCCGCGCCATTGAAGACGGCCACCGCGACGGCGATGATCGCCGCTCCCGCGAACACACCGGGCAGAGGACCGAAGGGTGCCGGGTCGACCGGCAGCTCCATCGTGAACCCCAGGACGTTGCCGAGTTCCAGACCGACCAGGATGCCGATCACGACGCCCAGGGTCTGCATCGTGAGGTCGAGGATGCGGCCGCCGGCGGTCAGTGCGAATCCGTCGATCGCGTCCTGCGCCGCCCCGACCACCGTGAGGCCGGCGAGCATCAGCACGATGCCGGAGGCGACGATGATCGACGGCCGGATGCCTTCGAAGGGCTCGATCCCGGCCGCACCCAGCGCCGACACCGCGACGGCGACGACGGTCGTCACGAATCCACCGGCGATCTGGCTGAAGAACAGCGGTACACGCAGTCGCGCGAGTGCGGCCTGAGTGATGGCCGCGCAGAGTGCGGCGATGAAGGTCAACCCCACGATCAGAGGCGATGCGCCGAGGAGGATGCTCACGCCGACCGCGAGCAGCGCGCGGGCGACGACCACCACGGACTGCTGATAGCGGAACGGCATCCGTCGGATCACCCGGAACGCGGTTCGCGCAGACGCGAGATCCATGCCCCCTCTGATGTCGGAGACGAGAGCCTGCATGCGCTGGAGCTTGGCGTGATCCGGTGCGGCCACGCGCACCACTCGCACGAGCGTCTCCGGCCAGACCTCGCCGCTGAGGTGGAAGGAGACGGTGATCGAGTTGTACGTGACGTCAACCTGCACGTCCTTGAGGCCGTAGGCGTCGCACACGCGGGTGATGGCGAGCGTCACCTCGTGCGCTGACGCGCCGACGGCGAACATCGATTCCCCGATGCGCGTGGAGAGATCGAGCACGCGGGGCACCGTGCCCTCGTCGATCACAGGCAGGGCCTGCGTCGGAGCGACAGAGGAGGGATCCGTATGCACGATCCGGCGCACGGAGGCGAGCAGTCGCCGGGAGGATTTCGGGGACATGGTCTCCATTCTCTCCCGAGAGACAGACGGATGCCGCGGGGCTGGGCCCCGCGGCATCCGCCGTTCATCGGTTCTGACTACTTCACGGTCGCGGTGTACGCCCCCGAGCCGGAGTCGGACTTCACGACGAGCCGGTAGGAACCGGCGCTCGCGTTGTAGGTGAACTTCTCATCAGGTCCGTTCGACACGCCCTGTGCCACCGTCATCCAGCCCAGGAAGGAGTAGTTCCTCTGCAGGTAGACGTCGAAGTCCGCGCCCGTCGGCCCGTCGAGGCACACCTCGACCGGGCCGGCGGCCCGGGCGAAGGATGCTGACGTCGCCTGCGCCCGGGCAGCCAGGGTTCCCGCGCTCGCCGTGGTGCCGGTGCAGGTGCTCGGGTTCGGGTTCGTTCCGCCGCCCGTGACAGTGAGCGCGAACGTCGCCGTGTCCGTGGTCACCGGCGTGCCGGCGTCGCGCACCGTGACGGTGACCGTCGACGTGGCCGCCGCCGTCGGCGTGCCCGAGATCGCGCCAGTGGAGGCGTTGATCGCGAGGCCGGCGGGCAGGCCGGTCGCCGAGAATGTGTACGGCGCGGTTCCGCCGGTCGCACTGGCCGACGCGGTGAAGGGCTGGCCGACGGTGCCGGTCTTGTCGCCGATCGCCGCGAGATCGACCGACGTCGGCGTCGGCGTGGTCGTGCCGTTGAGGAAGCCCGTGTAGAGCAGGCGGTTCGGCGACGCGGAGTCGAGCCCCGTGACCTTGCCCGGCGTGGAGTTGTCGACGATCGCGGCGTGGACCTGCGCCGGCGTGGCGGTCGGGTTCGCGCCGAGGTACAGCGCGGTCGTGCCTGCCACCTGCGGTGACGCCATCGAGGTCCCGGTCGAGGTCGCCGCCGCAGTGTCGCCCGTGAACCACGAAGACAGGATGTCCGTTCCCGGACCCCAGACGTCGAGGCAGCTGCCCCAGCTGCTCGTCGGCGCCTTGCCGTCGGTGCGGGTCGTGTTGCCCACGACGAGCGTCTCCGGCACGAGTTGCGGACTGAAACGGCACGCGTTGTCGTTCGCATTGCCGGCCGCGGACACCCAGGTGATGCCCGAGGCGACCACGTTCTTCACGGCGGCGTCGATCGAGGGGATCGAGCAGGCGGTGCGGCAACCGACACTGTAGTTGACCGTCGCAGGACGCACGGCGTTCTCGGCGACCCATTCGATGCCGGCGACGATGGTGGTGCTGAGCGCCTCACCCCTGCAGTCGAGGACACGGACGGGGTACACGGTCGCCTTCTTGGCGATGCCGTACGTCGAGCCGACCGCGGTGCCGGCGACGTGCGTGCCGTGACCGTTGCAGTCGCTCGCGTTGCCGCCCGGCGTGGCGGCATCGAATCCGGGACGGATGCGCCCGGCGAACTCCGAGTGCGTCAGGCGGATGCCGGAGTCCACGATGTAGACGTTGACGCCGGCGCTGGCCGAGTCGGGGTACTTGTAGCGTCCGTCGAGCGGCAGGTCGCGCTGGTCGACGCGGTCAGTGCCCCAGCTCGGCGGATTCACCTGCTCGCCGATCGCGTACACCTTCTGCGCCTGCTCGACATGGTCGACCCTGGGGTCGGCGGCGATCGCCAGCGCCTGCTCTTCGCTGAGCTTGGCGGAGTAGCCGTCCAGCACAGTGTTGAAGACGTCGAGGACTTCGCCGCCGACGGCATCCGAGAGCGTCGAGGCGATGTCGTCGGCCGCGCCGATTCCCGCCTGCGGCTTGAGGACGACGAGGTATTCGCCCTCGACCGCCGCAGGGGAACCCGCGCCGACGATCTCCGGCGCGTCGGGCGAATCGGTGGTCGCGCCGGCGAACGACGGCGTCAGGGCGAGCGTCAGACAGGTGAGGACCGCCGCCGTCGCGGCGAGTCCTCGCGGCGCAAGTCTGCGCCCGGGGGTGTCAGTGAACAAGGGTGTTCCTCTCTCTGGGGTGAGAAGGCGTCGGCGTCGACGCCCCTCGCTGACCATGGGGATCAGCGAGCGGTCCGCCCTGGGGAGCGGACACGTTCGGGTCGGCGCCGTGCGCGGGATGGGCGCGACGGCACCGAGGGGCGCCTCGGAGGAGGCGATGGCGCTCTGCGACGGGCAGGATCAGGTCCCTGCGAGACCATGATCGGGCCCGACCGGGAGGTCGGATTGTCCTTCTTATCGGGAACGCCGCTGGGGTGGCGTTCCGGTGGTGGCCGGGGTGGTGAGCGCTTCGCGACTGAACCTAAAGGGCGTGTTCGAACAGCGTCAACCCCACCTTTTGGGTGACGCGACGAGCCGAAAGTCAGGCCCCAAAGAGCGACGCTGCCGGGACCCGCGGAATATCAAGGGTCTGGGGGCATCGCAGACAGCGACAGGGATCGCGGATTGATGGACTGGAACCAATATATTCCGTGGAGGGCGTCGAGATGAGGCGTACATCGATGAAGAAGAGGCCACATCACACGGGTGCCGGGCCGGGTTCCCTCGGCATCGGTCTGCGCTGGCACGCCGTCGGCGGGCGGTACGCTAGAAGGCGGCCGCTACGACAGGAGAGTTCCCGTGATCCTCAGCTTCATCTTCTTCCTGGTGCTCTTCCTCGGAGGCATCTGGATGATGGCCTTCGCGCAGTCGATGGAGGACTTCCAGGCCATCTTCTTCATTGCCGGGCTGCTCATCACGAGCCTCTCCCTGGCCTTCGTCATGCGCCAGCGTGGTTCGGCCACGCGCCGACACGACAACTGGTCGGGCAGCCCCACCGAGTGACCGCCGGCGGCCTCAGCGCCGCCGAGCCAGTCTCGCCTCGAGGTTGGCCTTCACTGCCGGCCATTCCGGCTCGATGATCGAGAACTCGACGCTGTCGCGCAGGGCGCCGTTGCGGTAGCGGCTCACGGCGCGCATCACGCCGTCCTGCTTGGCGCCGAGGCGCTCGATCGCCGTACGCGACTGGAAGTTCACCCACTGCGTGGTCAGGCCGACCCGGTACACCCCGAGGGTCTCGAACGCGTGCCGGAGCAGTAGCAGTTTCGATTCCGCGTTGGTCCCCGTGCCGTGCGCCGAAGGGCGGTTCCACGTGTACCCGATGTGCAGTCTCGGTACATCGGCGGCGATGTCGTAGTACGAGGTCAGGCCGAGAATGCGCCCGCTCGCGTCGAATGCCGTGAACGGCACCATCTCGCCCTTGTCGATCAGGGAGATGCGCCGTGCGACCTCGGTGGCGACGCCGTCGGGTGCCGGGACCGAGGTGTACCACGCGGTCTTCCACAGATCGCCCTCCTGCACTGCCTCGACGAGGCCGTCGATGTGGCCGGGCTCGAGCGGGCGCAGTTCGACGAGTTCGCCGGTGAGGGTGACGGGCGCGGGGGAGACGAGAAAAGCCATGCCGTCATTCAAGCAGGCGCGATGCGGTCACGCGGCCGTGAAGCGGAGAGTCCCCTCGCCGCTCCGTCGGAGGCGTCGCTGGTACGCCAGAACGAGCTCGATCGTGACGTCGAGCTCGAACGCGAGGCTCGCCACATGCGGGCCCCGAGCGTTCTCCGCCTCGGCGTAGGCGCGCGGGGTGATCAGTCGGCAGGCCGCCCATTCGTCGGCCTGCCGCTCCTGCTGTGCCCTGATGGTCGGCGAGGTCGCCGGGACGTGCCCGAGCGCGGCGTGACCCAGTTCGTGGGCGAGCACGCTGCGGGTGGTGCGCGCACTCATGCCCGGATTCAGGCGGATGGTGCGGGATGCCGGTTCGAAGCCGCCCCGGGTCGGGCCGAACCGCTCGATGATGCGCACGCCGTGCTCCTCTGCGAGGCGGAGGAGCGGATGCATGATTCCTCTATTCGTAGAGATCGTCCGTGTCGGCGTCGTGCCGGAGGTGCGATTCGAATGCGACCTCGGGGATATCTTTGCGTGGGCCGGAGACATTGGGGCTGCGCCGGAGCACGCTGATTCGTGCGGTGCGTTCACCGTCGTCGGACTGCAGTCGCTCTTCGGCTCTGGCGACGAGCACGTGCGGCTCAACGCTCAGTGCGGCGCAGATGGAATAGACCACCGGTACGGGGATTGCGCGTTTGCCGGTCACGTAGTTGTCCAGGGCGCTGCGAGCGATGCCGATCGTGCGCGCCATTCCGGCGATACTGCTTCTCGAGGCCGCGATCTCTGCGCGCAACTGCCGGCCGACTGCGGCGTTGAACTGCTCGGCGGGTGTCTTCATCTGGCTCACCATAGCACCGTGGTGAAGCCAATATGCCGTCATATTGGCTTGCATGCGGCTTGAATGCATCCGTCCAAGGAGCTAGTGTCGACGGATGAGGTCGAAAGGGTGTCATTTGGTGTCTTCAACCATTGCGACCGAGCTGGAACGCATCGGGCGACCCGTCGATTGGCTGGCGGCG
This sequence comes from Microbacterium sp. PMB16, assembly GCF_051294855.1. GTDB lineage: Bacteria > Actinomycetota > Actinomycetes > Actinomycetales > Microbacteriaceae > Microbacterium. The sequence continues at coordinate 4,071,965 of NZ_CP145908.1, read as the reverse complement.
GAGGCGAGTATCGATCGCTCCGTATTGAGATCGAAGCTGCTGGCGCACGAGGAGTTCACCATGGTCGACCTCGCGAACATCGCCGCTGCCCTCGACGTTCCCGTGGCGGCGCTTATGCCGACCGCGCGGCCGTAGCAACGCGCCTGTAGCGACGGCGCCGCGCGGTAGCGTGGAGCGCATGAAGACCGTGCCGTTCGGATCAGCCACCGCCCCCGCCGTCATCGCCGGAATGATGCGCATCGACGACAAGGACGACGCGCTCATCCGGGATCTCTACGCCGCGGCCCGCACCGCGGGCATCGACTTCTTCGATCATGCGGACATCTACGGCGGGAGCATGCACTTCTGTGAGGCGCGCTTCGCCGATGCGCTGCAGCTCAGCGCATCGGAGCGCGACGAGATCGTGCTGCAGACCAAATGCGGCATCGTGCCGGCGGAGGGCATGTTCGACTTCTCCTACGAGCACATCATCGCCCAGGTCGAGGGCTCGCTCGCGGCGCTGCGCACCGACCGGATCGATGTGCTCCTGCTGCACCGCCCGGATGCTCTCGTCGAGCCCGAGGAGGTCGCTCGCGCTTTCGATGAGCTCGAGGCCGCCGGCAAGGTCAGAGCCTTCGGCGTCTCCAACCACACGCCGCGCCAGATCGATCTGCTGCGCACCGCCGTCCGGCAGCCGCTGATCGCGAACCAGCTGCAGCTGTCGATCACGCACGCTCCGATCATCGCGCAGCCCATCGCGATGAACATGGCAGGCGAGGAGCAGAGCGTCGTCCGTGACGGCGGCGGCATCGTGGAGTACTGCCGCATCAACGGCATCACGATCCAGGCGTGGTCGCCGTTCCAGGGCGGCTTCTTCACCGGGGTGTTCCTGGGCAACCCGGAGTACGCCGAGCTCAACGAGGTGATCGACCGGCTCGCGAAGTCCTACGGCGTGACTCCGATCGCGATCGCGACGGCATGGATCACGCGGCATCCGGCGCACATGCAGGTCGTCCTCGGCACGACGACGCCGGAGCGGGTGCGGGATGCGGCGGTGGGAGCAGACATCGAGCTGACCCGAGCGGAATGGTACGAGCTGTTCCGTGCCGGCGGGCACCTTCTGCCCTAGGGCGCGCGCGCTCGTCCGTCGTCGTCTACCCTGAACTCATGCCGCTGCTCTCGCTCCTCGTCATCGCGTTGATGATCGGCGCGCTGATCGACATCATCACGCGCGACCAATCACAGATGAAGCACCTGCCGAAGATGGCGTGGATCATCATCGTGATCCTGCTGCCGCTGATCGGCAGCATCCTGTGGTTCGCCATCGGCCGCGAGTACGGCGAAGCCGGCATCCCGATCCCGCGGATGCGGCGCGCCGAGCGACCGGCGGGGGTTGTAGACACGCGGCCTGCCCCGCCGGCCGATGTGCGCACGACCGAGCAGCAGATCGCCGACCTCGACCGTGAGATCGAAGAGTGGCGGCTGCGCGAGGAACTCGAGAGGCGCCGCCGCGACGGCGAGTCCTCGACCGGGTCGACGGCCTAGGCAGAGCGACTACGCCGCGGTCTCGCGATCGAACGAGGCGCGGACGGCTTCCTCCAGGGTGGGGTGGCGGAACTCGAAGCCCGCGGCGGTGAGCTTCTCTGGCAGCACCCAGCGGCTCTTCAAGATCAGCTCCGTCTCGGTGCGCATGCCGATGGCGCCGAGTTCCAGCATCCAGCGCGGCATCGGCACGCCGATGCGCGACCCGAGGACTCGCCGGACGGTCGCCATGAACTCGGTGTTGTCGACCGGATTGGGCGCCGCCGCGTTGACCGGCCCGTCCAGTTCCGGGGTCCGCTCGAGGAACTCGATGATGCGCGCGACGTCTTCGATGTGCACCCAGCTGAAGCGCTGCCGGCCTCGTCGCGCTCCGGGGAGATGTGCTGTTCCCGCCGCGCGGCGGGCAGCGCTGATCGGCCACCGTCCGTCCCATTGGGCGCCGCCGAGCCCCAGGCGCGTGAGCTGCTTGACCGGACCGAGCACCCCTCCGTCGCCGAGCACGATGGTGCTGCGCAGGGCGACCCGTCGCGTCGGGGGGAGGTCGTCGGCGAACAGCGCCTTCTCCCAGGCCTTGGCGACGTCGACGGAGAACCCGGTACCGATCTCGCCCGTCGACTCCGTCATGGGGCGATCTTCCGCGTGCCGGTAGATCGTGGCGGTCGAGGAGTTCACCCAGAGCGCGGGTGGGGCAGCGGCTCGCGCGATGGCGGCGCTCAGGGACGCCGTGGTCTCGAGGCGCGAGCGGAAGATCTCCGCACGGTTCTCCGGCGTATAGCGGCAGTTGACGCTCTTGCCCGCGAGGCCGATCACGAGCGATGCGCCATCGACGGCTCGATCGATCGCCGATTGCTCGGTCCAGCGGATGTCCGCGCCGGACCGAGAGATCGTGATGACCTCGCGGCCGGCCGCCTGCAGTCGCGCTCGCAGGAACTGCCCCATGAACCCGGTGGATCCTCCGATGACGACCGTCCCTGCGCTCATTCGCCTGTCTCCTTCTCTTCGAACGGCACGATGCGGTAGCGGAAGTCGCCGCTGTACTCGTACAACCGGCCGAGGATCGGCGCATCGATGGTCAGCGCGACGTGCTGGCGGTCGAGGGCGTCGTCGAATCGCTCGGTGACGCGGACGACCGGAGACAACAGCTGCGGGACGCGGACCCGGAGGCGTCCGAGACGGAACCCGACGGCACGGCTGGTAAGTCGTACACCGCCTTCATGCGTGTCCACGTCGAAGCAGGCGGCGATGAGCCCCGGCTCGCCGAGCTCGTCGACGATCCGGCCGTGCCGGGTGAGGGCGACGGCGTCATGCATGACCCACGCCCCGCGCGCGAGGTGGAAGGTGCGTTCGCCGATCGCGCGGGAGGCGACCGTCCGGTTCTCGACGCGGAACGGGACATCGTGCTCCCACGTCGCGGGGACCACGCCCCGCCGCTCCAGGACGCGGAGGATCGGCCGGAGCCAGCGGCGAGGGGTGCCCACGCGGTGGAAGACGCCCTCTCCGATGCCGACCGAGCCATCGGGGACGCCGCGGAAGTACTCCTGAAGCCTCGGGTGCAGGTCGTCGATCCGATCGCCGAGGGACCTGGCGTAGGGGGACTGCGGCGCGGACATCACCCTTCGAGCGTAGCCCGCCCAGAGCCGCCGCCTCGCGTCAGCTCGCGGGCCGGAGCAGGCGGTCGAGGAGTGCCAGCGCCTCGTGCTGCGGGGCGGTGTCGTCGAGCAGCCACTGGGTCTGGAGGCCGTCGGATGCCGCGACGACGAGGGCGGCGACAGCGTCTGGATCCACGTCGTCACGGATGCGTCCGCTGCCCTGCTGCTGCCGCACGGCATCGGCGATCCCGGCACGGAGCTCGGCGAACCGGACGGTGGCGAATTCGCGGGCCGCCGGGTGGCCGTCCTCGAGCGCTGAGGCGACCAGCGTCGAGTACAGCTGTACGAGGCCGGGCACCGAGCGGTTGGTGCGAGCGGAGGTGATCATCCGTTCGACAGGCGTCGCGTCCTCGGGTACGACCTCGTGCCGGTGGGCGGGCGCGTTGCTCTCCTGGTACACGGCGACGAGAAGCTCTTCCAGTGAGCCGAAATAGTGGCTGAGTGCGGCGTGGGTGACCCCCACCTCGCGGGCGATCGCGCGGAGGCTGGTGCGGTCGGCGCCGCGTTCGGCGAAGACCTCGATGGCGCGATCCAGGATCTCCTGGCGTCGGGCGATCCCCTTGGCATACGCGCCCCGCTGGCGTGAACGGTCCTCGTCATCCGGCATCCTCGAAGTCTAGCGAATGAAAACTTCCGCACGGAGGTATTTGGTGCTAGCGTGCTGCCGTCGGGTGTTGCGCCCGCACGTCGCCGACGATTGAAGGAGCACGACCGATGACGATTCAGACCTCCATCCAGCTGTTCACGATCAAGGACGAGTTGGAGGCCGACCTCGAGGGTTCGCTCGCCGCGGTCGCCGCGCGCGGGTTCACCGCGGTCGAGCCCTACGACTTCGTCCGCCGTGCCGCACCGCTGGCCGATGCGCTCGCGGCCGCCGGACTCTCCGCGCCGTCGGGGCACGCGTTCCTCGCGTCGGAGTCGTTCGTCAACCCCGACGGCAGTGGCACGACGCTGCCGGTGCCCTCGCCTGCCGAGGTCTTCGCCGCGGCGAAGGTGCTCGGCATGGACACGGTCATCGACCCCTACACGGAGCCCGCCCGCTGGGAGTCCGTCGCGCAGATCGAGGAGACCGCTCGACTGCTGAACGAGGCCGCGGCGATCGGCGAGACCGTCGGCATCCGCGTCGGGTATCACAATCACGCCCACGAGCTCGAAGCGGTCTTCGACGGGGTCACCGGGCTCGAGGTGCTGGCCGGTCTGCTCGACGAGCGTGTCGTGCTGGAGGTCGACCTCTACTGGGTCGCCCGCGGCGGCGTCGACCCGGTCGCCCTGCTCGAGCGGCTCGGCAGCCGAGTGATCGCCGTGCACGCCAAGGACGGAACTCTCGACCCGGCCCTCGTGAACGCCTATCCGCCGGCTGACCAGGTGCCCGCGGGCGACGGTGCGGTGCCGCTCGTCGAGGCCATCGCCGCTGCTCCCGCGCTGGAACTCGCGATCGTCGAGTTCGACCACTACGAGGGAGACCTGTTCGACGCCATCGAGCGCAGCCGCGTCTACCTCGACGAGAAGGTCGCCGGCTGATGGCGGTCGGCAACGGCCCCGTGGGCGTCGGCATCATCGGCGCGGGCAACATCAGCGACCAGTACCTGTCGAACCTCACCACCTTCCCCGATGTGCGGGTCATCGCGGTGGCCGACGTGATCGAGGAGCGCGCGAAGGCGCAGGCCGAGAAGTACGGTGTTCCGCGCGCCGGCGGCGTCGACGTGGTCCTCGACGACCCGGAGATCGACATCGTCGTCAACCTCACCATTCCCGCGGTCCACGTGGAGGTGTCCGAGGCGATCATCGCCTCCGGCAAGCACGTGTGGACCGAGAAGCCGATCGGCGTGAGCCGGGAGGAGTCCCGGCGTCTGCTGGAGAAAGCGGATGCCGCGGGCCTGCGCGTCGGCGTCGCGCCCGACACCGTGCTCGGCCCGGGCGTGCAGACCGCGAAGCGAGCGATCGCGCGCGGCGACATCGGGCGACCGCTGTTCGCGCAGACCACCTTCCAGTGGCAGGGGCCGGAGATCTTCCATCCGAACCCGGCCTTCCTGTACGCCAAGGGCGGTGGCCCGCTGCTCGACATGGGACCGTACTACGTCTCGGCGCTCGTGCACGTGTTCGGTCCGGTCGCTTCTGTCGCCGCGTTGGGGCTGCAGGGGGCGACCACGCGTCGGGTGCAGGTCGGCGAGCTGGCGGGCCAGGAGTTCCCGGTCGAGATCCCTTCGACCCTCAGCGTGCTGATGGACTTCGAGCAGGGTGGGCAGGCGCAGAGCCTCTACAGCACCGATTCCCCACTGCTGCGCACCGGGATCGTCGAGATCACCGGCACTGAGGGCACCATCGTGATCCCGGATCCGAACAACTTCGGCGGTGCGATCTCGATCACCCGTCCTCTCCGGCTCGGGCAGGAGCCCGTCGAGCAGGAGATCGTCGACGTCGTTCAGGAGGGCGTGCTCTCCGGACGAGGCGTGGGACTGCTCGACATGGCTCGTTCGATCGCCGCCGGGCGCCCGCACGTCGCGACGGGGGAGTTCGGCTACCACGTGCTCGACACCCTGCTGTCGATCGAGGAGGCGGCGGAGTCCCGCACCTTCGTTCCGGTCGCGAGCACCGTCGACCAGGTCGGAGCGATCGACGCGGACTTCGACCCCTTCGCCGCCACGCTCTGAGCGTGATCGGAGTGACCGGCGTGACCGGCGGGGCGGCGAAGACGCGGAATCAGCGCGTCTTCGCCGCCACGTAGCGGTCGACGTTCGCCGGAGAGAGCACCTCCTGGGCGACCATGATGGCCGCCCCCAGCACGGCAGCGCGGTCGCCGGCCTGGGACTGCACGATCGCGAGATGCTGCGTGGCGAGCGGGATGGAGCGCCGGTAGACGACCTCGCGCACGCCCGCGAGAAGGTGCTCGCCGGCCCGAGCGATGCTGCCGCCGAGCACGATGATCGAGGGGTTCAAGAGGTTGACCACCGTGGCGAGCACCTCGCCCACGTCGCGTCCGGCCTGGCGGGTGGCCTCGATGGCGGCGGCGTTCCCCGCGCGGACGAATTCCACCACATCCGACGCGCTCTGCGCCTCGTGGCCCTCGGCGCTCAGCGCCAGGGCCAGGGCGGAGCCGCTCGCGAGCGCCTCGAGGTCGCGTTCGTCGCCCGGTTCGCGGGTCGACCCCGCCCCGGTCGGCACCTGCACGTGGCCCATGTCGCCGGCTGATCCCTGCGCGCCGCGCTGCAGTTGACCGCCGGCGATGATGCCGGCGCCGATGCCCGTCGACACCTTGATGAAGATCAGGTCGTCGACGTGCGGCCAGCTCGTCGCCTGCTCACCGAGGGCGAGGATGTTGACGTCGTTGTCGACCAGCACCGGCACGTCGAAGGTCCGCTGCACATAGCCCGGCACGTCGAATCGATCCCAGCCGGGCATGATCGGCGGATTCGTGGGCCGTCCTGTCGAGTGCTCGACCGGGCCGGGGACTCCGATCCCGACACCGAGGAGCGGAAGGCCCGCGGTCGCCGACGACTCGAGCAGCGCTGCGCCGTCCGCCAGGATCGTGTCGAGCAGGTTCTCGGGCCCGTCGCCGATGTCGATCGTGCGGGTGCGTGCGTCGAGGATGACGCCGGCCAGATCGGCGACGGCGACGGTGGCGTGCGTCGCGCCGAGGTCGACCGCGAGGGCGACGCCGGCGCGGGGATTGAAGGCAACCCGGGCTGGTGGGCGACCGCCGGTCGAGGCGGCTTCCCCGGCGGGGCGCAGGAGGTCGGCCGCGAGGAGGGCGTCGACGCGTGACGCGACCGTGGACCGGGCGAGTCCCGTCAGTGCGGCGAGCTCGGCTTTGGTGCGCGCGTGCCCGTCGCGGAGGATCTGGAAGATCTCGCCCGTGCCCGGATTCGTCGCCGCGGCCGGGCGGAGAACGTCAACCATTGCGTCAGTAAACCACAGCACTTCGGCGCACTGCCGATTGACTTCGGATTCGTTACAAACAACTTTTGACGGAGGGCTAGCAAAAGTAGCTCGACCTGTGTCAGAATCGCCGACATGACAACGGATGTCACTCACACCGGCCTCGGAACGATCCGAGCCGGCATCCTCGGCGGGGGATTCATGGCGCGGGTGCACCGCACGGCAGCGCGCGACGCCGGCGGTCAGCTCCGCGCCGTCGCCACCCGCTCGGCCTCGGGTAGCCGTCACGCAGCCGACTCCCTGGGCGCGGATCGTGCCGAGACGGACGCCGCCACCCTCCTGGACGCGGCCGACATCGACGTCGTACACATCTGCACGCCGAATGCCACCCATGCCGATCTGGCTCTTCGAGCCCTGAGCGCAGGCAAGCACGTCGTCTGTGAGAAGCCTCTGGCGACGACCGCGAAGGACGCCAGGAGGCTCGCCGACGCCGCGGCGGCGAGCGGGCGCGTGACGGCGGTTCCCTTCATCTACCGCTACCACCCGATGGTGCGCGAGGCCAGGGCGCGAGTCGCGCGCGGCGACATCGGAGAACTCCTCACCCTCGACTGCTCGTATCTGCAGGACTGGATGCTGCGCTCCAGCGATGACGACTGGCGGGTGCGTTCCGCCTCGGGAGGCGCCTCCCGGGCCTTCGCGGACATCGGCTCACACCTGTGCGACCTGATCGAGTTCGTGATCGGGGAGCGCATCCGCACATTGAGCGCCCGCACCCGCCGGGTGTTCCCCGAGCGTGCCGGTCACGCGGTCGACACCGAGGACATCGTCGCGGTGCTGGTCGAGACGGCATCCGGTGCCCTCGGCACGCTGCTCATCTCGCAGATGGCCGCCGGGCGCAAGAACGCGCTGACGCTCGAACTGCACGGCTCGCAGCAGAGCATCCGCTTCGAGCAGGAGCGCCCGGACGAGCTCTGGATCGGCATGCGCGAGGAATCGCGCCTGCTGCTGAGAGATCCGGGGGCATCGGACCCCGACTCCGCTCGACTGCAGCGCGTCCCGGCGGGGCACTCGATGGGGTACCAGGACGCATTCAACGGGTTCATCGCCGACGTCTATGCCGCGATGAGCGGGGCGTACCCGGAGGGGTTGCCGACCTTCGAGGACGGATACCGGTCCGCGGTGCTGACCGAAGCGGTCCTCGAGTCCGCAGCCGATGACGGACGCTGGGTGGAGGTGACGGCATGACCGAGACGACGACATCATCGGTGCTCGCCGTGGACGGCATCCGCAAATCGTTCTTCGGTGTCGAAGTGCTCAAGGGGATCGCCTTCGACGTGCGCCCCGGCGAGGTGCACGGCCTCGTCGGCGAGAACGGTGCGGGCAAGTCCACGCTGATGAAGATCATCGCCGGTGTGCAGCCGGCCGATGAGGGCACCGTCACGTATCGCGGCGAAGCAGTGCACCATGCCCACCCCCGCCAGGCCATGGACGTCGGCATCGTGACGGTGTTCCAGGAGTTCACACTCCTGCCCGAGCGCACGGTGGCCCAGAACGTGTACCTCGGTCGTGAGCCCCGCCGCGCGGGCTTCGTCGATCAGCGGGGGATGATCCGTCGCACCGGCGAGCTCCTCGCCGACCTCGGCGTCTCCTTCATCGACCCGCAGGCGCGGGTCGGCTCGCTGACCGTGGCGGAGCAGCAGATCGTCGAGATCGTGAAGGCGCTGTCGTTCGATGCGCGGGTCATCTCGATGGACGAGCCGACGGCCGCGCTGAGCGATCACGAGGTCGAGCTGCTCTACGCGATCATCCGCAAGCTGACGTCCCGCGGCGTCGCGGTCATCTACGTCTCCCACCGGCTCAAGGAGATCTTCGACCTCTGCGACCGCATCACGATCCTCAAGGATGGGGCACTCGTCTCGACGGATGAGACCGCAGCGCTCACCTCTGACGAGCTCGTGCGCCGCATGGTCGGCCGGTCGATCCAGTCGTACTTCCCCGCGGCGGTCGCCGGCACAACGGTGGGAGAGCCGCGGCTCGAGCTCGACGGCTGCGGCAACGCGTTCGTCGACGGGGTGTCGCTGACGCTCCGGGCCGGCGAGATCGTGGGCATCGCGGGCCTCCAGGGCTCGGGCCGCACCGAACTCGTCGAGGGCGTCTTCGGCATCCAGGGCTTCGCCCGCGGCACCATGCGCATCGATGGGAAGACGGTACGGATCACCAGCGCCAGAGCGGCCGTCCGGGCAGGGCTCGCGCTGGTATCGGAGGACCGCAAGGCACAGGGCCTCGCGCTCGGTCAATCCGTGCTCGACAACGCCCTGCTCGTCGTGCGCAGCGTCTTCGCGGGTCGCACATCGGCGTCGCGGCGCGAGGTGCCCGGTGTGCTGAGCTCGCTCGAGATCAGCTCGCGCGGGCTCGACCAGGAGGCGCGATTCCTCTCCGGCGGCAACCAGCAGAAGGTCGTGCTGGCGAAGTGGCTGCTCACGCAGCCGCAGATCGTGCTCTTCGATGAGCCGACCCGAGGCATCGACGTCGGTGCGAAGTACGCGGTCTACGAGCTCATGCGCGAGCTCGCGGCGCAGGGGAAGGCGGTGCTCATGGTGTCCAGCGAACTGCCGGAGGTGATCGGGATGAGCGATCGGATTCTCGTGATGCACGATGGCGAGCTCGTCGCCGAGCTCCCCTCGGGGTCCGCCGAGCACGAGATCCTCGGTGCGGCGACAGGTGCGGCGACCGGCACGGGAGGTGCCCGATGAAGCGTGTGCGGATCGACTCGACGATCATCGTCCTCGGCATCCTCATCCTGACGCTCATCGTCGGCGCCGTCCTCGTCACGCTCGAGGGGCGCAACTTCCTGAGTCCCGGCAACATCCGCGACATCCTCACCGGGATGAGCGTGCTGGGGCTCGTCGCGATCGGTCAGACGCTCGTCGTGCTCGGCGCCTCGCTCGACCTCTCGGTCACGTACGTCATCAGCCTGTCCAGCCTGCTGGCGGCCACGATCATGAACGGCAACCCGGGGAACATCCCGGCGGCCGTCGCGGTCACGCTGCTCGTCTGCGCGGGCATCGGTCTCGTCAACGGATTCATCGTCACCGTGCTCAAGGTCAACGGCTTCATCGCGACGCTCGGCGTCGGCCTCATCCTGCAGGGCATCCTCAACACGAACTTCGAGGGGTCGGCGGGTGCCGTGCCCTGGGAGTTCCAGCTGATCGGCGCCACCGGCGTCGGACCGGTGCCGGTCTCGACCATCATCATGATCGTGCTCGCCGTGCTCGTCTGGTTCCTGCTGAACCGCACCCGCACCGGCGCCCACCTCTTCGCCGTCGGCGGCGACCCGGAGATCGCCCGGCTGTCGGGCGTCCGCACTCGCCCGCCGCTCATCGCCGCGCATGTCCTGTGCTCGGTGTTCGCCGGTCTCGCCGGTCTTCTGCTCGCCTCCAGGCTCGGGGTCGGCAGCCCGACCGTCGGCCAGCAGGGCGGATACGCGCTCCTCTCGATCGCGGCCGTGGTGCTGGGCGGCACGCTGCTGCTCGGCGGGCGCGGCTCCATCTGGGGCGCCATCGGCGGCGTCGCGATCCTCGCGGTCGTCGACAGCGTCATGAGCGTCATGCAGGTGAACCCCTTCCTCAAAGACGTCGTCCGCGGCGTCGTCATCGTCGCAGCCGTGGCCGTGTACAGCCGTCGGGCGATCGTCCGTCGCCGTCCACGATTCGGAGCCGGCGGGACGAGGACCGGAGGGGACGACGCTGCCAAGGCGGCGGAACCAGAGATGGCGGCCGCGGCCTCGCAGCTCGCCGATACCACCCCCGCTGCGGAAGGAGGACGCGCATGAACGTCCTGCGCTCGCTCGTCAGCCCTCGAGGTGCGGTGTTCCTCCTTCTCGTGCTGCTGCTCATCGCGGTCACGATCCTCAACCCGAGCTTCGCGGAGCCCGGCCAGTTCATGCGCTTCATCCAGCGCGTCGCCCCGATCGCGATCGTCGCGATCGGCCAGTATTTCGTGATCATCGCCGGAGAGTTCGACCTCTCCCAGGGGTCGCTCATCACCGCGCAGGTGATCATCGCCGGCAACCTGGTCGGTCAGGACGATGCGCGCACTGTCCCGGTGCTGCTGCTCATGATCGTCTTCGGTGCGGTCATCGGCCTGGTGAACGGCATCCTCACCACCCTGCTCAAGGTGCCCTCGTTCATCGTCACGCTCGGCATGATGCTCGCCCTTCTGGGCGCGGTCATGTGGTGGACCGGGGGAGCGGCCACCGGCAACCCGGCCGACAGCTTCCGCGAGATTGGCCGCGGCGGCATCCGCGACGTGCCCTTCCTGGAGTTCATCCCGTGGGCCGTCTTCCTGCTCGCCGGCTGGCTGGCGCTCGGCATCTGGATCACGAAGCGTCCGCTGGGCAAGCTGCTGATCGCCGTGGGCGACAACGCCAGGGCGGTCGACTATGCCGGAGCCCGCAGCGCGTGGGTGACGACGAGGGCATTCATGATCTCATCGCTGTCGGCGACACTGTCGGCCGTGCTGCTCGTCGGCTACGCCGGCGTGCACCCGTCCGTCGGCCGCGGCTACGAGTTCATCGCGATCACCGCGGTCGTCCTCGGCGGCGTGGTGCTCGGCGGCGGTCGCGGCTGGATCGTCGCCGCCGCGGCCGGAGCCTTCGCCCTCGAAGCACTGTTCATGCTGCTCAACATCGCCGGCGTCCCCTCGACGCTCCGCGACGCCGTCCAGGGCATCATCATCATCGCCGCTGTCGCCTATTCCGCCGTCGCGTTCCGCGCCAGGCGCACGCGCAGCTCACGGTCTCCAGATCTCGTCACCGCAGGAACCACAACCACCAGCACCACCACAACCACCAGCACCACCACAACCACCAGCACCAATCACACAGAAACCAGAGGAGAACAGTAATGCGACGATCAATGAGGATCGCCACCGCAGGGGTGGCTCTCTTCGGACTCATCGCGCTCGCCGGGTGTACGACAGACCCGTCCGTGGCGCCGCCGAAGTCCGACAGTCCCGAGGAGTCGGCTGAGACGACCGAATGGTTCGACCAGGAGCTCTTCGACAAGCAGAACGAGGAGCGCGGCGTCGAGCCGGAGGGACCGGCCGACGAGCCGTACCTCCAGCACATCAACGCCGAGATGGTCGACACGTCCGAGTTCGCCAGCGAGGGGGCCAAGAAGGCCTGCTTCGCGAACGCCTCGATCTCGAACCCCTGGCGCCAGACCGGCTGGATCACGATGAACGAGCAGCTGAAGGCGCTGCAGGCCGATGGCGCGATCAGCGAGATGGAGACCCGCGACGCGCAGGATTCCGATGACACGCAGATCGCCGACATCGACTACTTCATCTCCGAGGGCAACTGCGACGTGTTCCTCATCTCGCCCAACAGCACGGCGGCGATGACCCCCGCAGTCGAGCGTGCGTGCGAGACCGGCAAGCCCGTGATCGTCTTCGACCGCGGGGTGAACACCGACTGCTACGTGTCGTTCATCCACCCGATCGGCGGCTTCGCCTGGGGTATCGACACGGCAGAGTTCCTGATCGACAACCTCGAAGAGGGCGACAAGGTCGTGGCGCTGCGCGTGCTGCCGGGAGTCGACGTGCTCGAGCACCGCTGGGCCGCCGCCGAGAAGTTGTTCGACGAGGCCGGCATCGAGGCCGTCGACCACTTCACGGGCGCCGACCCCGCCGAGATCAAGAGCATCATCAGCGATGAGCTCGCGAAGGGCGACGTGGACGGCATCTGGATGGATGCCGGTGACGGCGCCGTCGCGGCCATCGAGGCGTTCGAGGATGCCGGAGCGGACTACCCGGTCATGACCGGTGAGGACGAGATGAGCTTCCTCCGCAAGTGGAAGGACACGGGTCTCACGGGTCTCGCGCCGGTGTACTCGAACTTCCAGTGGCGCACGCCGCTTCTCGCCGCCCAGAAGATCTTCGCGGGCGAAGAGGTGCCGAAGGAGTGGGTCCTCCCGCAGAAGCCGATCACCGAGGGCGAGCTCGATCAGTACCTCGATGAGAACGACGGGATGCCCGACGGCCACTACGCCAAGTTCGGCGGCGAGAACCTTCCGGGGTTCCCCGCTGTGTGGCAGGACCGGCAGATCCCGTAAAGTCACGACAGAACTCGTTTCGCCGCGTTCCTCGCTCGCCGCCCGGACCCCCGGTCGTCGAGCGGGGACGTGGCGACGAGACGAGATGTCTCCCCGACGAAGAGGAGCAGGATGCCCCGCACGATCGCCGTCAACACGTGGGTGTGGACGTCACCCCTCACGGATGCGACGCTCGAACCGCTCGCCCGGAAGGCGGCGGATCTCGGCTATCAGGCGCTGGAGCTTCCGCTCGAGAACGTGGGGGACTGGGACCCGGTGAACGTGCGCGCGGTGCTCGACAGCCTGGGCCTCGGCGCGATCGTGGTCGGCGCCATGGGCTCCGGCCGCTCGCTGGTCGCTCGCGCCGGTGATGTCGCCGCCACCCAGACCTATCTGCGGTCCTGCATCTCCGCCGCGCAGGTGTTGGGATCCGATGTCGTCGCGGGACCGTTCTACGCACCGACCGGCGTGACGTGGCGGATGGATGCCGACGAGCGGGCGGCCATCGTGGGGGAGCTGCGCGACAACCTCGCACCCCTCGCCGCCGAGGCGGCCGACCTCGGCATCACGCTGGCGGTCGAGCCGCTCAACCGCTACGAGACCAGCGTGCTCAACACCGTCGAGCAGAGCCTCGAGGCTCTCGAGCCGCTGCTCGGAGCCGGAGTGGGGCTCGCCCTCGACACGTACCACCTCAACATCGAGGAGAAGAAGCCCGCCGACGCGATCCGTGCGGCGGGATCGGCGATCGCGCACGTGCAGGTGTGCGGCAGCGACCGCGGCGCCGTCGGCGACGACCATACCGACTGGCCGGAGATCCTGCGCGCGCTGGACGATGCCGGCTACCGCGGCGCGCTGGGGCTGGAGAGCTTCACCGGAGGGAACGCCACGATCGCGGTCGCGGCCTCTGTGTGGCGTCCGCTCGCGCCGAGCCAGGACGAGCTGGCTGCCCGCAGCATCGCCGCCCTTCGTGCATTGGAGCACACATGACCGCGCACCCTGTCACTCTCTTCACCGGCCAGTGGGCGGATCTCCCGTTCGAGGAGGTGGCGCGACTGGCCGCGGAGTGGGGGTACGACGGGCTCGAGGTCGCGGCATCCGGTGACCATCTCGACCTGCAGCGCGCCGACGAGGACGACACGTACGTCGCCTCCCGCCGTGAGATCCTCGACCGCCACGGGCTGAAGATCTTCGCGATCTCGAATCATCTCGCGGGTCAGGCCGTGTGCGATGCTCCGATCGACTTCCGGCACCAGGCGATCCTGCGCGACTATGTCTGGGGTGACGGCGATGCCGAGGGCGTGCGGCAGCGCGCGGCCGAGGACATGAAGCGTGCCGCGCGTGTCGCGCGCAAGCTCGGGGTCGACACGGTCGTCGGCTTCACCGGTTCATCGATCTGGCCGTATCTGGCGATGTTCCCGCCGGTTCCGGCATCCGTCATCGAGGGCGGGTTCGAGGACTTCGCGTCCCGCTGGAATCCGATCCTCGACGTGTTCGACGGCGAAGGCGTGCGCTTCGCGCACGAAGTGCACCCGGGGGAGATCGCCTACGACTACTGGTCCAGCGTGCGAGCTCTGGAGGCGATCGGCCACCGCGAGGCATTCGGGTTCAACTGGGATCCCTCGCACATGATGTGGCAGAACGTCGACCCGGTCGGCTTCATCGTCGATTTCGCCGACCGGATCTATCACGTGGACTGCAAGGACACCCGGATGCGTCCGCACAACGGCCGCGCCGGCGTGCTCGGCTCGCACCTGCCCTGGGGCGACCCGCGGCGCGGATGGGACTTCGTCTCCACCGGCCACGGCGATGTGCCGTGGGAAGATTCCTTCCGGGCGCTGGACGCGATCGGCTACACCGGCCCGATCTCGATCGAGTGGGAGGACGCCGGGATGGATCGCCTGCACGGCGCGCCCGAGGCGCTCGGCTACGTGCGGTCGCTGCTGTGGCCGAAACCCGAAGCGTCCTTCGACGCCGCCTTCAGCAATCAGTGAGAGATGCCGCGAGGATCCAGGCCGATGCGGATGCCTTCTTGGCGAGCTGCGTCGAGCATGGCCCGCAGTTCGATCCGGCGACGGCGGCGCGCTCCCAGATACGCGAGGGCAAGGAGTGCGACACCCGCCGCGACGAGGAGCTGGGGCCAAGGCATCGCAGGGACAACGGCCTCGGTGTGCACTGCCGCAAGTGACGGGGCCTCGTCGAAGCCTTCGGGAACGATCACCTCGGGTTGCGCCGACACGGCGACCGACGCGAAGAACGAGGGCCAGACGCCCGGTGCAGTGGCGCTGATCGTGCGCTCATCGCCGGGCAGCATCTCGATGGCGGCATCCGATGTGCTCGTCGAGCGGACCCCGAGCACGCTCATCTCCGGCACGAAGCGCACCCGGGTGTTGCCGGTGTTGCGCACGACGAACGTCACGTCCATCGTCCCGGGCTCGAACGGGTTCCCGTTGACGTGATAGGTGGCGTCGACCGTGCTGAGTTCGAGCGCGGGATCCAGCGCGCCGCTGACCCTGGTCATCACCCGGAACCCGACCCGGCTCTCGACCGTGAGTTCGGTGCCGTCGGCTCCCGTGCCGAGGGACTGCACGGACGCGGCGATTCCCGCGGCATGATCACCAGGCGTGGCGTCCTCCGGGACATGCACGGTGAACGGGACGACGACGACCTCGCCTGCCGCGACCGGCACCTCGTCGAGGATCTCGATCCATGTGCCGGCGTCGATCGACTCGCCGCCGGACGGCAGCATGTTGAATCGCCCTCCGTCGGTGAAGTATCCGTCTTGGGCATCGATGCGGAAGACGACGTCCGCCGCGCTGAGATTGTGGATCGCCAGGTGCTCGTCGACTTCCGAGCCGGGCGCCAGCTCCAGCTCCATCCACGATCGTCCATCGGGACCGTTCGCGTCGGAAGGGGCGACCGACCAGGAGATGGTGCCGCCGGCGTCCTCCTCGCCCGCTGCTGAGGCGGGAGAGGAGGACGCGAAGAAGACGCAGACGGCGGCGAGGACGCTGCCCAGCACGAAGGCGGACAGTGGACGGCGGGGGAGGCCGAGGCTTCCGGCGTCTTCGCGGCGGATCATTCGAACAGCGAGAGCGTGACCAGGGCGGTGTAGGTGCCCGGCGCGACATCCGACCCCGTCTTGAGGGTGAGGTCGGCCGTCGCGGTCCATTGCGCGTCGCCTTCGGCCACGTTCGCCGAGGACGCGGCGATGGCGAACAGCTCCTGATCCACGAGTCCGACCTGGGCGCCGGTGTCGTCGAGCACCGACGTCACCTCGTCACCCGCACCGACGAGTCCCTCGTCGTCTCCGTCGATCAGACGTGGCGCCCACCCCAGGTGATCCGCGCCGATCCCTGTTTGTCCTGCGCTGCCGGTGAAGCCCGTTGCTGTGCCGAGCACGTACCACCCGGCACCCGCGGGGATCTCTTCGGGCGTTCGTGTGTCGGTGATCGTCACCGTCGGCAGTGCGCCGGTGAACTGCCGGATCGTGGCCGTCGAATCGGTCTCGGTCAGGGAAGCCGATGTGCCGGCCACGGTCATCGCGAGAACGCCCGGTTCGGTGATCTCGGCGATTTCGACTGTCACATCGACGTTGTCATCGCCCTGTTCTTCGTCGGCGTACGCGTTTCCGGCGACACCGGCGAGCAGGATGAAGCCGGCCACGGCGGCCGACGCTCGAGTGATGGATGATCTGTTCATGATGCGTCCTTTCCGGGCGCCATCGCCCGAATCTCGTGTCTGGGATGTCCGGCGAGGAGCCGGACGGGGCGGGCCGCGGCGACGCCGCGACCCGCTTCCGTGTTCAGCTGCAGCTGGCGGCCTCGTATCCGACGCTGGTCGTCGACGTCACGGTCTGGCCCTCGATCAGAGCCGAGCCGATCACGGTGACCTCGCCGGCGGGTAGCTCCTTCAGACGGCTCGCGAACGCGTGGAATGCGTTCTTCCCTGCTTGCATGCTGCTGAAGACCTTCTCTTCGTACGGCGTGCGGATGGTGATGCCGATCGGCAACGTCTCGGCGTTGAGTCCGGTGACGGTGACCACGGCCTTGCCTGCGATGCAGCGGGTCGCGACCGTCACCTCCACCTTCGGGAACGTCGGTGCGCTGATGTCGACCTCGCCGACCACGCTCTCGTTGCCGGCGGCGTCGATCGCCTGGTAGCGCACCAGGCTCGGCCCCTCCGAAGAGATGCGCACCGGCCCGGTGTAGTTCATCCACGCGCCATCGGCACCGATCGCGTAGCGGACGGTGGCGACACCGGAGGTGGCGTCGTCCGCTGTGACGGTGAGCTCGACACCGTGCGTCGCCCAGTCGGGTTGCGGCGGAATCGCGACGGTCGAAGCCGCCACCGTCGGCACGACGCCGTCGACCCGGACGATCAGCTCGCCCGGTTCGCTCGTGTTGCCGGCGTTGTCCGTCGCGCGGTACCGCACTGTCGTGGCGCCCTGCGTGGTGACGACCAGGGGAGCGGAGTACGCCGTCCACTCGCCGTCGCCGATGGCGGTCTCGATCGACGCGACACCTGATCCGGCATCCTGAGCCGACACCGTCACCGTCACCTCGTCGACGGCGAACCAGCCCGAAGGGGACGGGTCGCCAGGCGTCGTCCCCGCACCGACCGTCGGTGCGACGTCGTCGGCCGCAGCGGGATCCAGGAAGATCCCGCCGAGCACGGCGTTCGGCCCCGTGACCTTCTCGGCCGAGACGGTGACCGACGAATCGATCACGTAGGTCAGCCAGACGCCGTGATCCTGGTCGGTCACGCTCTGCGCCGGGCCGATCATCGAGCCGTCCGCCCTCGTCACGGTCACCTTCTGCGTTCGCGCCATGTCGAAGCTGTTGACGTACACCGACATCTCGTACGTCGCCTCGTCCGGCACCGTCACCGTGAGCGACGGTGCGCTTCCGAACCAGGTGCTCGCGCGCCTGCCAGACCCGTCCGGCAACTGGAGCGCCGCCTTGCGCGTGCTCGTCTGCTGCCAGGTGTACGCCGCGGTCGACCCCGCCGGGGTGACCGTCACGCCCGCCGGGAGCTGAGCGCCCACGTTCGGGATCGAGTATCCGAGTTCGCCGTAGCGGTCGATCCAGTCTCCCTGGGTCGTCTCGTCGACCACGGGCGCGCCCGCTGGCGGCTCGCCGACACCCTCGCCGACCGCTTCGAACACGTCGAGCGTCATCGAGTAGGTCACACCGGGGTTCGACCGGAAGACCAGGTAGACGTCGTGTGTGCCCGCCGGTGCGTCGATCGCGGTCGGCGCAGTCTCGGCGAAGGTGAACCAGCCGCCGGTGGAGTTCACCGGCGTCTCGGCGATCAGCTCGCCGTCGGGGGCATCCACACGCATCTCGATGCGGCCTCCGCCTTCCGCGCCTGCAGACACCCGGTAGCGCACGGAGTCGATGCCTTCGAAGTTCATGTCGTCATAGCGGATCCAGTCCTCATCCTGGATGGCCCCCACGTACTGACCGAGTTCGGCGGCGGCGTTGTTCTCCACAGCGACGCGGTGCCCCTCGTCGTAGTAATGCGCCTGGAACCGCTTCGTGCGGTACACGTTGGTATCGCTCGACGTGATCGGGGAGATCCCGTTCTCGCCGCCGTGATCGGTGTAGCGAGCATCGATGACCCAGAACGCGTCTGCTTCCGCGTGCCCTTCGTCGAGCAGGGTCGTCGTGGAGCCCTCGCACGCGTTCACCGGTCCGGTCGGATGCGCGTGGTCGTCATGGCCGAGTGCCGGTTGCACCGTGACTTCACTGCAGTCGACCGTTCCGTCTTCGGCGTCGGTCACCTCGACCTTCCAGGGCAGCCTGTCGCCCCAGCCGAAGAACCCGCCGTTCGGCGGCCCCGTGATGTCGACCACGGGCGCGGTGTTCCCGACGATCACCGACACAGTTGCCGTGCCGGTCTTCTCGTACGAGGTGTCCTCGGTCACCGTCAGGCGCGCCTGATAGTTCCCGTCGGCCTCGTAGACGTGCGTGGGATTCGCGTCGGTCGATGTCTCACCGTCTCCGAACTCCCACAGGTAGCTGAACTCATCGCCGTCGGCGTCGACCGTTCCCTCACTGGAGAACGAGACGCTCAGTGGCGCGGTGCCCGACGTGACGTCGGCGCTCGCCGCGGCCGTCGGCGCGCGACCGGTATCGGAGTAGTCGATGCGGTACAGGCCGGAGTTCGGGTTGTCGCGCCCGAAGCCGCCACCCCACTCCAGCAGGTACAGCGCGCCGTCCGGACCGAACTGCAGGTCGAGGGGCGAGAGGAACTGCATGTTGTTCAGGACAGGGTTGATTCCGAGGAGCTCGCCCTCGGCGTCGAGCGGGAACTCCTTGATGTAGTTGCGACCCCACTCGTAGAACAGCGGTGTTCCGTCGAAGTACTCGGGCCACTTGCGGTCGGACTCGAGCTCGGGGTCGAAGTGGTAGGCAGGACCGGCCATCGGTGAGCCGGATCCGGACCCGAGCTGCGGGAACTCCGCCGAGGCGCCGTACGTGTAGTGCACGTCGGACGCGATCGACGCAGGCAGCGTCGTGAGACCCGTGTTGTTCGGAGAGGTGTTCACCGGGTTCTGGCAATCGAACTTGGCGCCTGCGGTGCCGGTCGCGAAGTCGAAGTCGTTGTAGGCGATGTCGTTCGCGTGACAGTATGGCCAGCCGTAGTTGCCCGGCTCGCGGATGATCTGCCATTCGACGTACCCGGCCGGGCCGCGCGTCGGATTGGCGCTGCCGGCATCCGGCCCGTAGTCGGCGAGGAACACCGTGCCGTCGG
This sequence comes from Microbacterium sp. PMB16, assembly GCF_051294855.1. Classification (GTDB taxonomy): domain Bacteria; phylum Actinomycetota; class Actinomycetes; order Actinomycetales; family Microbacteriaceae; genus Microbacterium. The sequence continues at coordinate 4,052,071 of NZ_CP145908.1, read as the reverse complement.
GCTCCACGCTGAAGCGGAACGGGTTGCGGAAGCCCATGGCGTAGATCTCGGGCCGCGTCTTATCGGCGGCGTCCTCCGATTCCGGGAACATGTTCCCGTCGGGGATCGAATAGGTGCCGTCGTCTTCCGGGTGGATCCGGAGGAGCTTGCCGCGCAGGTCGTTCGAGTTCGCCGCAGTGCCCTGCGCATCGAAGTGCTGGCGCCCGGAACGCTCGTCGATCGGGGTGTAGCCCGACGACTGGAACGGGTTGATGTCGTCGCCTACCGACAGCCACAGGTCTCCCGCGGCATCGAAGCGCAGCGTGCCACCGGTGTGGCCGATGTCGTTGGGGTCGCTGGCGCGCGTGGCCGGTACTTCGAGCATCACGGTCTCGGAGGACAGGTCCATGGTGTTGCCGTCCATCGTGAACCGGGAGAGCCGGTTGAACCCGTTCGGCGCGGGAGTCTCCTCCGGCGAGTAGTAGACGTAGATCTGCTGGTTGTCGGCGAACTCAGGGTCGAGAGCCAGCCCCAGGAGGCCGTTCTCTCCTCCGCCGTAGACCGGGATGGTCGCCGCGGTCACGGTCGACTTCGATTCCGGATCGTAGATGCGCACCTGGCCCTTCACCAGTTCGGTGAAGAACACCCGTCCGTCGGGGGCGAGGGTGATTCCCCACGGCGCGGACGTGTTCGTGTCGAGCGGGACCTTGTCGTAGTTGCTCCAGTCGGTGGCGCCGCAGTCGCCGTCGGCGACTCCCGCGGCGTAGCGGATGCCTCCGAGGGAATGCTGCATCACGGCAGGCTCGGCGTAGGAGGACTTCGCATGCCCGATGGAGGTGATCCAGGTGCGTCCGCCCTCATACGCGGCGCACCAGGTGACCGGGTGGTCGATCATGCGACCGGGAGTGTTCGCGGCGACGCTCAGCGGGTCGAGCTGCGTGAGCACGTGCTTGTCTCCGCGCACCGACTTGGTGAATCCGTACCATTCCTCGTTCCGGTCGATGCGGTCGGGCAGATCCGCAGTGGACGGGTGGTCATGGTCCACGACATCGAGGGTGCCGGGGGTGTTCGCCGCGGAGTGCGCGGTGAACTCGGTGCCGATGAGGTCCCGGTAGAACGTGTTGCCCTGCTCGGAGTCGATCGGATTGTGCATCGCCACGACCCCGCCGCCGTCGCGGACGAACTTCTCGAACGCCGCCTCCTCGGAAGCGTTCCAGAAGTCTCCGGATGCTTGGGCGAGGACGATGACGTCGAACCCGGCCAGCACTGCGTCGGTGAAGTACGGACCGGATTCCGTCGCCTGCACCACTTCGAAGTCGTTCGCCGCCGCGAGCGCATCCCACATCGCCTTCGCTTCGGCCACGGAGTCGTGGACGAATCCGGCGGTCTCGGAGAAGACCAGGGCGCGGAACTCGGGCTCGGCCGCAGCTGTCGGTTGTGTGGCGGGTGGGTCGGCCGGGTGATCATGCCCGTCGTGGGCGGACGCCGATGGGGCGAGCATCCCGCCGGCGAACAGGGTCGCGGCGACCCCGACCGCGATGGCGGACGCTCTTCTCGAACTCTTCATGCGGACTGCCGTGCCTTTCGTCATTGAATGGGCAACTTCTGTCGGCTGAAAGTGGAAAGCCGATCTCACGCATGCTAGGGTCACCAGCACGTCACGTCAATACCGGCGAGTATGGTCAAACATCGACAGCCTTGAAAAACAAGCAATAAGGCGCGAGTATCGACATACGGGCGGGTATGTGACGTCCAGCGCGATGATGCGACGAGAGAAAGGATCCTCCATGCCCGAGATCGGGATCGGCTTCCACACGGACGCCTTCAACTCCAGCCACAAGTCCTTCGAGGAAGCGCTCGCCTGGGCACAGGAACACGACGTGCACTACATCGAGCCGGGCGTCATCGAGGGGGCGTCGTGGATCCACGGGCTCGGCTACTTCCCTCACATCTCCCTCATCGAGGACCCGGTTCTCCTGCGTCGGAAGATGGAGTCGTACGGCGTGGCGTTCTCGCAGATCGACGCGGCCTACCCGCTGTCCGGACGCGACGGCCTCACGGTAGCCGTGCCCTACATTCAGAAGGCGATCGCCTGGGCATCGTTGGCAGGCAGTCCCCGGGTGGCCACCACCGACGGTCTGCACAAGCCGGAGGGGCTCGACGACCGTGAGGCGCTCGATCTGATGAAGCGCAGTTACGGCGAGATCATCCGCGTGGCCGAAGCGCACGAGATCGTCGTGAACATCGAGGTGCACGGGTACTTCACGACGCGACCCGATTGGCTGGCTGAGATGCTCGACTTCTGCGGTGACACCCCGTGGCTGCGTCTGAATCTCGATACCGGCAACACGTTCATCGCAGGGAACGATCCTGTCGAGTTCGCCGAGCGCTTCCTCGACAGGATCAACCACGTGCACATCAAGGACGTGTCCGCGTCGCTTGCGGAGGCCGTCCGCGGCGGGGCGACCGGCATCGCGATCAGTCACGTCCCGGCCGGTGGCGGGGTCAACGCGGAGAACATCCGCCGCATCCTCGGCAAACTGTCCGCGCACGGGTTCGACGGCGTCCTCAGCATCGAATGCGAAGGTGAGGGAGGTCCGATGCTCGCGGACTCGCTGACGTGGCTGCGCCGCGAGATCGCGGAGGCCGGCTTCACCGAGAGGATCCCGTCGTTCGCGGCGGCGACGACCTGAACTTCGGTGCCGGGCGGGTCGAGAACACGGCGATCCGCCCGGTCTCCGCCGGCGAGGCCGGTTGTATCGTGGGGGGATGTCCGACATGGCGAAGGCAGCGCCGATGAAGACCGATGCGCGCGCACGCCCGGAGGAGCTGGCGAGGGCCGCCCTCGACCTCTTCTCGGCCCGAGGCGTGGACAGCGTCAGCATGGATGACGTCGCCGCGGGTGCCGGCGTCACGAAGGGGAGCCTCTACTGGCACTACTCCTCGAAGCGCGAGATCGTGCTCGCCGCGTGCGCCCAGTACTACCAGCGCTGGCGCGACAGCATGACGGTGGCCGTCGACACCGCAGGCACGGCCATCGGCCGTCTCGAAGCGGCCGTCGATTTCTCGGTGCGCAGCTGCCTCCTCGACGACGGGAACCGCATCTTCACGACGGAGATCGTGGCGATATCGCTCACCGACGAAGAGGTACGTGCGAGCTGGGCAGCGTTTCTCGATGAGACGGAGCGGCTCTTCCTCGGGCTCACGCATCGCGCCGTCGGCGCCGGCGAGCTGGAATGCGATGACGTCGATCGCGCCGTCGATCTTCTCATCGCGGCCATGGAGGGCGTCAAGCAGATGACACTGTTCCGTCCGCAGTACTCCGACGTGTCCAAGGCTGCTCGTACGACCGATCGTCTCCTCTCTCTCCTCGGCGAGCGCAAGAGCTCGCCGGTCAGCCGCTGACTGCCTTCACCCCGAGGACGTTCCATGCCGATCCAGCACACCGTCGTCTTCCGTCTCGTCCATCCGGCAGGGTCGGACGAGGAGCAGGCGTTCCTCGTCACCGGCCGCGCCACGCTGACATCCATCCCGGGCGTCGCGGATTTCACGATCCGCCGCCAGGTCAGCGCGAAGAGCGACCTCACGCATCAGTTCTCGATGGTGTTCGCCAACCAGGACGCCTATGACGCCTACAACGCGCACCCGGCCCACACCGCGTTCGTGGCCGAGCGCTGGATCCCCGAGGTCACCGAGTTCCAGGAGTACGACTTCGTGGAGTGAGCGCCCGGGTCAGGGCTCGCGCAGCTTGACCAGCCGCTCGTGCCCGGTCTCCTCCAGCTCGGCGATCTCGTCGCGCGACTTCAAGAAGTCCGAGAACGACCGGTATCCGAGGGCCTTCTCACTGAAAGACGGGTCCATGCGTCGCATGTGCGTCTTGACAGCCGAGCTGTGCAGCCACTCGTCGGCATCCGTCTTGTCGTGCCCGAGGCGCAGAGCGCGCTCCAGCAGCTGCGTGGCCTCGCCTTGCTCATCGACCTTGGGCTCTTCCACCTTGGCCGTCTGCGCGGTCTTGGACTTCGCCCTCCGCGGCGCTTTGGCTTTGGGTGCGTCGACCGGGGCCTCGGCGGCGGGCTCCGCGGCTTCCGTCGGCGCTACCACGGGCGCGACTACGGACTTGGTCGGACGCACGACACCGGGCAGCGAGTCGTAGGCCTCGAACTCGTCGCACGCGGCGGCGAGCGACTTGGCGGTCGACCCGGCGACGCCGACGCCGATCACGTAGCGGCCGAGCCGCTTGCAGCGCTGCGCCAGCGGCACGTAGTCGCTGTCGCCCGCGACGATCACCACGTGGGTGAGGTCGGGCAGGCGGAACATGTCTTCGACCGCGTCGACCGCGAGACGGATGTCGGCACCGTTCTTGGCATATGCCGCAGCGGGGAAGAGCTGCACGAGGTCGACCGCGCGCGCGACGAGCTGAGACCGGTACTCGGCGTTGACGGGCGAGGACCAGTCGGCGTACGCACGCGTCAGCACGAGGGTGCCGAACGACGCGGCGTAGTCGATGATCGCCCCGACCTCGATCATCGCCCGGCTCAGCCGGCCGGTGACGTCGGGATCGTTCGGGTTGTCGGCGATGCGCTGGCGATCCTTGCCGTACGCGTTGCGCCCGTGCACCCGGTCGTACCAGGAGATGACGATGTTGTCGAAGTCCAGGTAGACCGCGACGCGGGCGTCTGTCGTCTCAGCCACGGTCGGACTCCTCGCCGGGGTAGCGCACGCCGATCTGCGCGCGGATCTCGTCGAGCGTGCCCATGATGGCGACGCTCTCGGAGATGGAGAGGATGTCACCCTCGATGTTGTTCTCGGCGACGAGCCGCTCCGCCGCCAGGGCCTCGTACTGCATGCCGCGGCCCTCCACCTCGGAGGAGTACTCCTCGTGCACCGTGCCGTCCGGCAGCACGACGCGGAACGTGGTGGGGGAGTACCAGACCCGATCGAGGTCGATGCGCGCCTTCGTGCCGATGATGCTCGCGGCGTTCGGGCCGGCAGCGCGAGACGACGACAGCGTGGTCGAGATCGCGCCGCCCTCATGGGTCATGACCGTGGCGACCTCGGCATCCGCTCCGGTCTCGATCAGGCGTCCGACCGCGCGGATGCTGGTCGGAGTGCCGAGGATGTCGTGGACGAAGGAGATGGGATAGATGCCCAGGTCGAGCAGTGCCCCTCCGCCGAGCTCGAGGGCGTTCAGGCGGTGCGAGAGGTCGGAGGGCAGCAACTGCGTGTGATCGGCGCTGACAGCCCGGATCTCGCCCAGCGTGCCCTCGGCGATGATCTCGCGGATGCGGATCATGTGCGGCAGGTAGCGCGTCCACATCGCCTCGGTCACCAGCAGGCCCTTGTCGGCAGCGAGCCGCTGCAGGTCTTCGGCCTCGGCGCGGTTCAGCGTGAAGGCCTTCTCGGCGATCACGTGCTTGCCGTGCTCGAGCGCGAGACGGGCGTTCTCGTGGTGCATCGGGTGCGGGGTCGACACGTAGATGATGTCGACGTCGGGATCGGTGACCAGCGCCTCATAGGAGGGGTGCGCGTGCGGGATCTCGAAGCGGGCGGCGAACGCGTCGGCCGACTCCTGCGAGCGCGATCCGACCGCCACGAGGTCGAGTCCGGCGGTGCGCAGATCGGATGCGAAGGCGGCGGCGATGCCACCGGTTGCGAGGATTCCCCAACGAAGACCAGTCATTCTCTCAGCGTAGAGGGTGCCGCCTGTGTGACGGACTGTGACCGCTACCGAGTGGTTCGCTCGCGGGGCGAACGTGATGACTACGGAACGAGGATGATCTTCCCCGAGGCGGCGCCGGACTCCACGAGTTCGTGCGCCTGCGCCGCTTCGGCGAGAGGCAGCTCGGGGCCGATCTCGATCGTGAAGTCGCCCGAGGCGAGCAACTCGACGGTCTTCGGGAGCGCCTCGGCGCGCAGCGCCAGCTCCTCCTTGCTCAAGGGCACGGGTGATCCGCCGGAGAAGGCGCGGATGCCGAACGATGCGGCATCCGGTCCTCGCACGATCGTCGCGATGCGGTCGCGGTCCTCGACGAGCGCGAGCGAGGTCTCTATCGCCTCGTCGGTGCCTGCGCAGTCGAGCACGACCGTGACCGGAGCAGGGGCGGCGTCTCGCACGCGCTCCAGAAGACCCTCGTCGTAGGAGATCGGGATCGCGCCGAACTCGCGCAGCAGTTCGTGGCGGGCGGGGCTCGCGGTGGCGATCACGGTCGCACCCCACGCCACGGCGAACTGCACGGCGAACTGCCCGACCGAGCCGGAGCCGCCATGGACGAGAAGCACGTCGGCGTCGGTGACGTCGAGCGAACGCAGTGCCTGGTAGGCGGTGCCGGCGGGGATGCCGATCGCCGCACCCTCGGCTGCCGTCACGGCATCGGGCAGCTTCACCAGCTTCTCGACCGAGACCGCGAGGGCTGAGGCGTACGTGCCGAGGGTGTCACGGATGGCGACACGGTCGCCGACCGCGAATTCGTCCACGCCCTCGCCCAGGACCTCCACCACACCGGCGCCGTCGAACCCGACTGCTCGGGGCTCGGTGATGTCGGGCGACGGGCGCTTACGGGCCCGGAGCTTCGCATCGATCGGGTTCACGCCCGCCGCCTCGATGCGCACCACGACCTCGCCACGGGCGGCGACGGGATCGGGGACCTCGATCTCGTGCAGGACTGCGGGGGATCCGAACTCGGTGTAGACGATCGCGCGTGCCATGGCTTCAGGGTACCCGCGCTCTGTGCTCAGCGACTGGCGAGCGCCTTCGTGATCCGCTGTGGAGAGACGGCCTGGGCCGTGCCGAGACGCTGTGCGAACACGCTGACGCGGTACTCCTCGAGCAGCCAGCGCACCTCGACCAGGGTGGGCGGCGCGTCGGCGGGGAGCGGGATGGTTCCCCCGGCATCCTCGAAGGTCTTCGCCATCCGCTCGTATTCCGTCATGCGTGCCCGGTCCTTGCCCGGCTCGCTCGTGAGGGTCTTCAACCGGTCGAGCATGCCCTCGAGATAGCGGGGGAAATGCGTGAGACGCTCGACACCGGCCGCCGAGACGAACCCCGGATGCAGCAACCCGGAGAGCTGCGTGCGGATGTCGTTCAACGGACCGAGCAGTGCCAGCGAGTTCTGTGTCTTGATGCCGCGCTCGACCTCGCGAGACTTCGTCAGAATGCGCGCGACCAACGAGACGCACGCGAAAAGCTCGTCGACGAGGGATGCCGAGACGGCATCGCGTACCCGCGCGAACTCCGCCTCGGTGCGCACGATCCCGGTTCCCGCCGTCGACGCGTCGATCACCCGCCGTGCGACCGCTGCCCGGCAGTCCTCGATGAGCGCTGCCGCCGACTGGTACGGGGAGGCAGCGAGCGCGAGCTTCTCCTGGCTGGTGAGGTGCTCCTGCACGTACGACGACGGCGACGGGACGCCCAGCAGCACCAGACGCAGCACGCCCTTGCGGGTCGCCGCTGCCGCGGCATCCGCCGTCGACTCGACTCGCACCGCCACCGTCTTGCCCTGGTCCACGACTGCGGGGTAGCCGCGCACGACGCCGCCGGCCACGCGGGTGTCGAGGACTTCGGGCAGGTCGCCGAACGTCCACGACGTCAGGCCGGTCTTCTCGATCGCTCCGGGGTTGGCTGCGGCGGCCACGGTCGCGGTCGCGTCCCTCGCCCCTTGCGGGCCGCGCGGAGGAGCCGCGATCGACCGCGCCACGCTGCTGCGCGCCCGGTCGGAGAGCTGCGTCTGCAGCGCGCGCAGGTCTCGCCCCGAGCCGACGACACGGCCGCGCTCGTCGACGGCGCGGAAGTTCATGCGCAGGTGTGCCGGGACACGGTCGTCTTCGAAGTCGGACGCTGAGACCAGCTGATTCGCCAGCGGCTGGACCAGGCGCGCGAGCGCCTCCTTAAGCGAGCGCGGAGGGAGACCGCCATGGTTCTCCGGACCCTGGTCGGCGAGTTCGGCGCCGAACTTCTCTGCCCAGTCCGCCGCAGGCACGACGTGCCGGCGGATGGCCTTCGGCAGGGCGCGCAGCAGTCCGGTGACCAGCTCGGCGCGCAGCCCCGGAACCTGCCAGTCGAACCCGCGGTCCTCGATCTGTGCGAGCAGCGGCAGCGGCACCACCACGCTGACGCCGTCGTCTGCGGCACCCGGCTCGAAACGGTAGGCGAGACCGAGCACCTGGTCGCCCTGGGTCCAACGCGTCGGGAACTCGGCCTGCGCAGCCCGGCCGTCGTCGTCGATCAGGTCGGCTTCGCGCATCACGAGCAGCTTGGGCGTCTTCTGCAGCGCCTCGCGCCACCAGGCCTCGAACGAGCGCACATCGAACACGTCCGTCGGGATGCGCTCGTCGTAGAAGTGGAAGACCGCCTCGTCGCCGGCGAGGATGTCGCGGCGCCGTTCGCGTTCCTCGAGCTTCTCGAGACGCTTGCGCAGCTCGGCGTTGCTCCGCCAGAACGCGCTGACGCGCTTGTCGATGCGCGAAGGATCCCACTCGCCCTCGACGAGCGCATGCCGCACGAAGAGCTCTCGCGAGGCCGCTCGGTCGATGCGCGCGAACTGCACGCGTCGACGCGGGATGATCTCGAGCCCGAACAGCGTCACCTTCTCGAACGCGACCGCGGCGCCGGCATCCTTCGACCAGTGCGGCTCCGAGACCTGTCGCTTGGCGAGGTCGCCGGCAAGCGGCTCGGCCCAGGCGGGATCGATCGCGGCGACCGTGCGCGCGAAAGTGCGCGAGGTCTCGACGATCTCCGCGGACATCACCGCCTGCGGGCTCTTCTTGCGGAGCCCGGAACCGGGGAAGATCGAGAAGCGGATGCCGCGGGCGCCGCGGTACTCGGCGACGCGGCGGCCCTTCGGCTCCTTGGCCGGGGAGTGCGACTTGCCGGCGGGGGCGGTGCGCTCGTCGAGGATGCCGATCTGCGAGAGCAGGCCCGACAGGATCGCGCGGTGGATCGCGTCGGGATCGCCCGTCTTGGTCCCTGAGCCTGACGAAGGGCCGTTCGTCTTCACCAGCGTGCTGAGCTGCCGGTGCACGTCGAACCACTCCCGCACGCGCACGTAGTTCAGGTACTCGGAACGGCACAGGCGGCGGAAGGCGCTGGAGCCGAGCTCGCGCTGCTGCTCGCGCAGGTGGTTCCAGAGGTTCAGCAGTGCGAGGAAGTCGCTGGTGGGATCGGCGAATCGCGCATGCAGGCGGTCGGCCTCCTCGCGGCGCTCCTCCGGTCGCTCCCTGACGTCTTGGATCGTCATGCCCGCGACGATCGGCAGCACGGCGTTCAGGACGGGGGTCCCTGGGCCTGACGAAGGGCGTCCGGCTTCGATCAGCATGCGTGCGAACCGCGGGTCGACCGGCATCCGCGAGATATCCCGGCCGATGCGCGTCAGGTGCGGGAGGCCTTGATCCGGTTCCTGAGCCCGCCGACCCTTCGTCTCGCTTCGCTCGCTCAGGGACCGGACGGCGCCGAGCTCTGTCAGCAGGTCGAACGCCGCCTTGACACCACGGGAGTCGGGAGGGGTGAGGAACGGGAACGCTGAGATGTCCCCGAAGCCGAGAGACAGCATCTGCAGGATGACCGAGGCGAGCGAGGTGCGGAGGATCTCCGGTTCGGTGAACTCCGGCCGCTTGTCGAAGTCCTCCTCGGAGTACAGGCGGATCGCGATGCCGTCGCTGGTGCGGCCGGCGCGACCGGCGCGCTGGTTGGCCGACGCCTGTGAGATCGCCTCGATCGGGAGCTGCTGCACCTTCGAGCGGTTGCTGTAGCGCGAGATGCGGGCGGTGCCCGTGTCGATCACATAGCGGATGCCGGGAACCGTGAGGCTCGTCTCGGCGACGTTCGTCGCGAGGATGACGCGGCGACGGACGCCCGCCACTTTCGAGCGTTCGAACACCCGGTGCTGCTCAGCTGCCGACAGTCGGCCGTAGAGCGGAAGCACCTCGGTGGGGGAGCGGTCCTTCGCGTAGGCGCCGCGCACGGCGTCTGCGGCATCCCGGATCTCGGCCTCGCCTGGCAGAAAGACGAGCACGTCGCCGGGTTCCTCGCGGTCGAGTTCCCGCAGCGCGGCGACGATCGCGGAGACCTCGTCCTCGTCTCCGGTCTCCTCGGTCTGCTCGCGATAGCGGATCTCCACGGGATAGGTCCGGCCGGACACCTCGATGATGGGAGCCGGGTCGCCGCTCGTTCCTGAGTCGGACGACCCTTCGTCTCGCTGCGCTCGCTCAGGACCCGGGGCGAAGTGCTTCGCGAAGCTCTCCGGGTCGATCGTCGCCGAGGTGATGATCACCTTGAGGTCGGGTCGCTCCGGCAGGATCCGCACGAGGTAGCCGAGCAGGAAGTCGACGTTGAGCGAGCGTTCGTGCGCCTCGTCGATGATGATCGTGTCGTAGCGGGTGAGCAGGCGGTCGCGGTGGATCTCGTTGAGCAGGATGCCGTCGGTCATCAGCGCGACGCGGGTCTCGTCCGAGACCTTGTCGGTGAAGCGCACCTTGTAGCCGACGAGTGTGCCGAGTTCGACCTGCAGCTCTTCGGCCACGCGTTCCGCGATGGTCCGGGCGGCCAGTCGTCGCGGCTGGGTGTGCGCGATGCGGGTGCGACCGAGTTCGAGTGCGATCTTCGGCAGCTGTGTCGTCTTGCCCGAACCGGTCGCGCCGGCGACGATCACGACCTGGTGGTCGCGGATGGCGTCGGCGATCTCGCCCCGGGCGGCGCTGACGGGCAGCTCCGGGGGGTAGTGGATCACGGGGAGGGACGCAGACATAGCCCTCCATCGTATGCCGGGGAAGCGGGACTCGTGCCCCGCCGTCGACGACCTCTTGTACAGCAAACAACTTTGCAGTACAAAGTTAACGTGACGACGACGCGCTGGGCGATCGCACTCCCCGTCCTTCGGGTGGTGCTGGTCGCCGCGGCATCCGCTCTCATCTGGCTCGTGTTCCGCACCGTCGAGAGCGACCTCGCCTTCCCGCCCCCGCCGATGATCGCGATCGTCGCGATGCTCCCGGTGAACATCGTCTGCCTCTGGCTGGTCGCGCGGCTGCTGAAGCGTGACGGCCGAACCATCCGCGACGTGCTCGGCTTCGAGCCGCGGCGCATCGGCAAGGACCTGCTCTGGGGCCTGCTCTGGCTCTTCGCGATGTATGTGCCGTTCGCCGGCGTCATCATGCTGGTCGTCTGGCTGCAGCACGGCAGCGAGATGTTCGTCCGGATGGAGACGATCTTCGCCGACCCGGCGAGCATCCCGACGCTCGATCCCGTGACCTGGAGCATCATCGCAGTGATCGGCGTGCTCGCCTTCGCGCCCCTGAACGCACCCGTCGAAGAACTCGTCTACCGGGGGTATGCGCAGGGAGAACTGGTGAAGCGCTGGCCGACCTGGCTCGCGGTCACCGTTCCGGCCGCTCTCTTCGCCTCACAGCACGTCTGGTACGCCCCGACCCCCGACGCCGTCGTCGCGTTCGTCTGCGCCTTCTTCGTCTGGGGTGTCGGATCGGGGTTGATCTACCGACGCCAGCGACGACTCATGCCGCTCGTCTTCGCGCACGGACTCGTCAATCTGTTCTTCACACTTCCGGTGCTGATACTCCTCGCCCTGAACCTGCCCATGAACGGAGGGTCTTCATGACCGACGGCTTGCACACCCGTGACGACGAGGCGCTCCCTCCGGAGGAGATGCTCGCGCTGGTCCGCGACCAGCAGCGGAGCATGGAGGGGCAGATCGCGGCCTTCGTGCCCGTGGTGCTGCTGGGGTGGGGCGTCGCGTGGTTGCTGGGCTTCGGCGCACTGTGGCTGATCGACGGTCTGCGTCCCGCCTTCGCGTTGCCGTCCGTCGCTGCGGCGGTGATCGCCGGGGCACTCTTCGTCGGTGCGATCGCACTCTCGGCCGTGCTCGGCATCCGCTCCGGGCGCGGTGTGCGACGCGATGGCCCTGCGGTGTTCTCCGGCGTCGTCTACGGATGCACGTGGACGCTGGGTGTCCTCGCCATCGTCGTCTTCGGATGGGGGTTGCGCGCGAACGGCATGGACGTCGATCTCGCCGGCGTGTTCTTCGCGCCGGCGCTGGCGCTGTTCACCGGCCTCATGTTCGTGCTCGGTGCGGCGATCTGGCGGGCGGTGCCGATGCTGGTCCTCGGCGTCTGGCTCATGATCGTCGCGGTGACGGCCCCGTTCTTCGGCCACCCCACGCTGCACCTCGTGCTCGCGGTCGGCGGGGGAGCAGGGTTCCTCGTCCTCGCCGCTGTGTCGGCCCGCCACCTCGCACATCTGCGGCGTCCGAAAACGGGAGGCCGCCGTGGGTGAACTCGACCCGGTGATCCATGCCGCCGCCCGGCTGCGGATCACCGCGGCGCTCGCGACCCTGGATTCCGCGGACAGCATCGCGTTCCCGCGCCTGCAGGAACTGCTGGACATGACGGCCGGGAATCTCTCCACCCACCTGCGCAAGCTGGAGGATGCCGGTTACGTCGGCGTCGAGAAGACGCACCGGGGACGCACCCCCGTCACATACCTCGCGCTCACCCCGCGCGGACGCCGGGCGTTCGAGATCTACACCGAAGAACTGCGGGCCGTCCTCGGGTCGTGAACTCGCACCCCGTGCATAGAATCGTGCCCCTACGATCATCGAGTGACGACGACAGAGATGTGGCGCCCGGTGCGCTGGCTGCGTGAGTTCGGTCGACCGCCCCGCATCATCGGCCTCGACATCGCCCGCGGTCTCGCGATCCTCGGCATGGCCGGGGCGCATATCGGCGTAACGGAGTCGTTCGACTGGGCGGACCCCGCCACCTGGACCGATCTCGTGCACGGCCGCTCCTCGATCCTCTTCGCGGTGCTCGCCGGCGTCTCGATCGCCCTGATGACCGGACGCAGCGCGCTCCCTGATCGTGAACGGCTCCCCGCGATCCGGCTGAACCTCATCGGCCGCGGCGCCGTGATCTTCGTCATCGGGCTCGCCCTCGAGATGCTGAACACCCCGATCGCCGTGATCCTCACCCTGTACGGCCTGCTCTACGTCGCGGTGATCCCGTTCCTGCGGTGGAAGCCGTGGCAGCTGCTGGTCGGCGCGGGGGTGCTCGCGCTCGCGGGACCCGCGCTCCTCGCCTTCCTCGGCGCGGTGCTGCTGCATCCGTTCGGCATGGGGGTCGGGCTCGTCCTCTACGGGACCTACCCGATCACCGTGTGGATGGCATTCGTGTTGGGCGGCATGGCGCTCGGCCGGCTGCGCGTCGAACGGGTGCGCACGGCGGTCATCGCGCTGTGCCTCGGCGTCGTGCTGGCCGGCGTCGGCTACGGTCTCGGTGCAGTGGGGCACGCCGTCGGCTTCACCACCCCGCTCGAGAGCAGTTCCTACATCGACGATCCGGGCTCGTCCGTCGAGGGCTCGTCCGTCGAAGGCTCGTCCGTCCCGGACTCCTCCTCTGCCCCGGACTCCTCTGCCTCGGACTCCTCTTCGGTCTTCGAGAGCAGCGGCAGCGCGATCTCCTCCTCTCCGAGCGGTTGGGAGGGATATCCGCAGGCACTCGCCGATGCCGACCCGCTCCGGGCCGTGCTCACCGCGGTGTTCAGCGTCGAACCGCACACCGGCGGTACCGCCGAGGTGCTGGGTTCCGGCGGTTTCGCGCTCGCGGTGATCGCGCTGTGCCTGCTCCTCAGCCGGCCTCTCCGATGGCCTCTGCTGCCACTCGGGGCTCTGGGGTCCATGCCGTTGACGGCATACAGTGGCCACGTGCTGGTGATCGCGCTGGTGTCCGGGCCCGGAGGCTATGTCACCAGCAATGAGTTCTGGGGGCTCATGGCGATCGGACTCCTCCTGGCTGCCACGCTGTGGTCGATGTTCGCGGGTCGCGGGCCCCTGGAGCGGCTGGTCGGCCGCGCGGCGGCGGCGATGGCCGCGACGCCGCGGGCGTCCGTCGAGCGGACATGATTCGTCACCGCCCGGCCCCGCCTGTCGGCAGTCGTCCTAGGCTGGAATCATGAGCATTCCTGCACTCGAACTGAACGACGGCCACTCCATCCCGCAGCTCGGCTACGGCGTCTTCAAGGTGCCGCCGGCAGAGACCGAGCGTGCCGTGAGCGAGGCGCTCGAGATCGGGTACCGCCACATCGACACTGCGGCGATCTACGGCAACGAAGAGGGCGTGGGCGCCGCCATCGCGGCATCCGGCATCGCCCGCGACGAGCTGTTCATCACGACCAAGCTCTGGAACGACCGTCACCACGACGACGAGCCGCGTGCGGCCATCGCCGAGAGCCTGGAGAAGCTCCAGCTCGACAAGGTCGACCTGTACCTCGTGCACTGGCCGACCCCCGCGAAGGACGACTACGTGCATGCGTTCGCCCAGCTGGTCGAACTGCGCGACGCGGGTCTGACCCGCAGCGTCGGCGTCTCGAACTTCCTGGTCCCGCACCTGGAGCGCGTGGTGAACGAGACCGGTGTCGTGCCGGCCGTGAACCAGATCGAGCTCCACCCGGCGTACCAGCAGCGCGATGTCGTGGCGTGGTCCGACGAGCACGGCATCCGCACCGAGGCCTGGGGTCCGCTCGGCCAGGGCAAGTACGACCTGTTCGGCACGCCGGCCGTGGCGGATGCTGCGGCGGCCCATGGTGTCACGCCCGCACAGGCGGTGCTGCGTTGGCACCTGCAGAAGGGGATCATCGTTTTCCCGAAGTCGGTGCGCGCCGAGCGCTTGCGCGAGAACCTCGACGTCTTCGGCTTCGAGCTGACCGAAGCCGAGGTCGCGGCGATCGACGGTCTCGACCCGCTCGACGGCTCCGGCCGCGTCGGCTCGCACCCCGACGACGTGAACTGAGCCTCGCCGCATCCGCACATGACGCCCCGTGTCGCCGACCGCGACACGGGGCGTCGTCGTGAGTACCGTCGAGGCATGACAGCTCCGTTCCGCGTCGTCGCCGTGTCGGGTTCCCTGCACGAGCCGAGCAAGACGACCGCCCTCGTCCGCGCGATCACCGCCGCCATCGGCGAGCGGGCACCGATCGAGGCGCAGCTCATCGAACTCACGCAGATCGGCCCTGGCCTCGCCGGGGCGCTGCGCCGCGACCAGCTGCCGCCCGAGGTCGAGGAGCAGTTGCGCGCGATCGAGACCGCCGATCTCCTCATCGTCGGCAGCCCCGTCTACCGCGCCTCGTTCACCGGCCTGTTCAAGCACCTCTTCGACTTCGTCGGCCAGTACGACCTGGTCGGCAAGCCGGTGCTGCTTGCGGCCACCGGCGGTGGCGAGCGTCATGCGCTGATCATCGAGCACCAGCTGCGTCCGCTGTTCGGGTTCTTCCAGGCGCTCACGCTGCCGCTCGGTGTCTACGCGAGCGACACCGACTTCGACAAGTACGAGATCACGTCCGAGATCCTGCAGTCGCGCATCGATCTGGCAGCGGAACGCGCACTTCCGCTGGTCGGCTACGCGGCCTCGCGGCCGGTCGAGTTGCTCGTCTCCTGAGTCTCCGCCTCGCCAGCGTGACGTCTACAGGTGCCGCGAGGGATCCATCCGCTGGTGCAGGATGCGAATCACGTCCACACCGTCCGCGCGCGCGATGAAGAAGACCAAATGGCTGCCGATGGCGTACCGGCGGTAGCCGGCTCGAATCTCATCGACCGAACGACCTCGCTCCGGTCGCTCAGATATTCGCTCGATCGCACTTCGGATCTCCAGGACATAGGTCTCAGCCTGTTGCCCGTCCCACCGCTCTGATGTGTAATCCCAGATCGACGAGAGGTCGCGCTGCGCCGCCGGCGTGAGGCGATACTGACCCACGCGGTCAGGACTTCTTCGACGCGATGAAGGCTTCGAAGTCGAACGGCTGGGGCTCACCGCTGGCTTCTCCGGCGACGAGAGCGGCTCGCAATGCGCTCATCTGCGTTTCCTGGTCCTCGAGAAGTCTGAGTCCCGCGCGCACGACCTCGCTTGCGGACCGGTAGCGGCCGGTGGACACTTCCTGAGCGAGAAAGTCCGTGAAATGCGCATCGAGGCTGATGGACGTGTTGTTGGCCATGAACATAGAATACCAAGAATTGGTAATTCGCGGCAGTGAACAGGAGTGAGCATGACCAACCGGCTCGCCGAGACGCTCAGCCCCTACCTGCGGGCGCACGCCGACAACCCCGTGGATTGGTTCCCTTGGGGCCCTGAGGCCTTCGAGGAGGCGCGGCGCCGCGACGTGCCGCTGCTCATCTCGATCGGCTACTCGACCTGCCACTGGTGCCACGTGATGGCGCGCGAGTCCTTCGCCGACCCGGTGACCGCGGCGCTCATGAACGACGGCTTCGTGGCAGTCAAGATCGACCGGGAAGAGCATCCCGATGTCGACGGCGCCTACATGGCGGCGGCATCCGCCTTCACGCAGAACCTCGGCTGGCCGCTGACGGTGTTCGCGACGCCTCGCGGGCGGACGTTCTACGCCGGGACCTATTGGCCGCCCGAGGCGCGACAGCCCCTGCCCGCATTCCGCGACGTGCTCGCCGCGGTGCGCGAGGCCTGGACGCAGCGCCGCGCGCAGGCGGAGGAATCGGCGGATGCCGTCAGCGACGCGCTGGCGCGTGCCGCAGCATCCGCTCCTTCCGAGCTTCCGACACCCGAGGCGATCACCGAGGCCGCGGAGACCATCGCCGCACGGGAGGACCGGCAGTTCGGCGGATTCGGCGGCGCCCCGAAATTCCCCGTGGCCACCACTCTGCGGTTCTTGCAGAGCCCGCTCGTGCGACGCGAGGCGCCGGAGGCGGCAGCATCCGCTCGACGCGCGCTCACAGCGATGGCGGCATCCGGCCTGCATGACGCCGACGGCGGGTTCTTCCGCTACGCCACGCAACGAGACTGGACGGTGCCGCACTACGAGCGGATGCTGACCGACAACGCGCAGCTGCTCGACGTCGCCGTCGACGAGGGCGACGATGAGACCGCGCGCGGGATCGCCGATTTCCTGCTGTCGACCCTGCAGCGGTCGGAAGGCGGATTCGGGGCTGCGCAGGACTCGGAGTCCTGGATCGACGGCCAGCGCGACGAGGGCGGTTTCTACGCCCGTCCGGTCGCCGAGCGCGTGGAGCTCGAGCCGCCCGCCGTCGACGGCAAGGTGATCACGGGCTGGAACGGGCTGGCCATCGGGGCGCTCGCGCGCGCGGGCGCACGTGCCGGTGAGGCCGCCTGGGTCGATGCCGCCGCCACGGCCGCGAATACCGTGCTGCGCGTGAACCGCGATGCGGCGGGGCACCTCGTGCGGGCCGCGCTCGGCGGCGTCGCGTCACAGGCGGTGGCCACGGTGGCCGACCTCGCCCTGTTCGCCGACGGTCTTCTCGCCCTGGCGGCAGCGACCGGCGAGGTGCGCTGGGCATCGTCTGCCCGCGACGTTCTCGACCAGGCGCTCGCGGGGTCGCAGATCGATCCGCAGCTCGCGGCGAACGGGATCGCCGCTTCGCCCGACCAGACCGACGGAGATCTGCCGTCGGGTATCGCGGCGGTCGCTGCCGCCTCTCTCACCGCGTGGCGGCTCGGCGCGGGGGAGCGGTATCGCGAGGTTGCCGTGTCGGTCGTTCGCGAGCACGTGAGCCGGGGCCTGGAGCAGCCTTTCGCGCACGGCAGCCTGCTGCGCGCGGCGGCCGGGCTGATCGACCCGCCGCGGCAGATCGTCGTCGTCACCGACGAGCCGGGCGGGAGCCTGGCTGCCGCGGGCCGACGGGCGGATGCCGACGTCTGCGTCGTCGTCACGCCGGCGCAGGCGCAGGCGTTCGCGGATGCCGGCTTCGAGCTGTTCGAGGGCAAGGCCGAGGTGGCCGAACGCGCCTACGACTGTCGAGCGTTCGTGTGCCGACTCCCGGTGAGCGACGCGTCGGAGGTGCCCGTCGAGCGGTGACGTCGCCGCCGCTCAGCGCGCGTTCCGTGGGTGCTGGCGCGCGGCCCGCTCGTTGCCGCGGCGGTAGTTCCCCGTCACCCGCGCCATCAGCAGCTGCGGGTCGCCGTGCTCGACCTGTGCGAGGAACTCCGTTGCCCGCGCTCCACGGAGCGTCGTCGCGGTGCGGCCGTGGTGCTGGATGACGACCTCGTCGCCGCGCACGCGGAACTCGAAGTCCGACGGGATGCCCATGGAGCGAGCGTAGCGGCTGTCACTGTCCTGGTGTGTCATTGTATTGACACACCAGGACACACTGTGTACCGTTCGACTGGTACACGGAAAGAGGTGACCATGGACGCAATCATGGTGGGGGTCTACTCCCTGAGCATCGTCGCGGCGGTGGCCGTTCTCTGGATCGCGGTGAATCGACGCCGAGGCGCCGCGCCGTCCGCCCGGCTCGCACCGGTCATCCGCGCCGCTCGGCGTCGTGCGCTGATCGCCGTTCTCTTCTCGGCCACGGTGTTCCTCGCGGGCACGCTCGCGGGAATCGCGCTGCCGGGACTGCTCGGCCAGCCTTTCGCTGTCGCACCTTTCATCGCCGGAGCAGCAGGCCTGGCGCTCTACGGAGCGACGCCCCCGCGGGCGGTGACCGTGCGCGAGGACGAGCCGCGCGATGCCGTGCTGGTGCCGCGTTCCCCACTGTCCGTCGTTCCGGCGCGCTGGGCGACGGTGCTCGTCGTGGTGACCGCGCTCTTCGTCCTTCTCGTCGCGTTCTGCGGTGTGACAGCCAGCCCCGATGACGTCGGACACTCGCGCACGATCCGCTTCGAGGCGGCCGACACCGCCTCGTGGTCGAGTCCCTACCCCGGCTGGTTCTACGGGGTTCCCGCCCTGCTCGGGCTGCTGTGCCTGTCCGCATGCACGCTCATCGCGCTGCGCCGCATCAGTTCCACCGCGGCGTTCCCGCAGGTCGCCGATGCCGAACTCGATCAGCACTGGCGTCGCCGCTCCGTCGAGGTCGTCGTCAAGCTCGCCGTCGGCGCCGTGCTCTTCTCGTTCGGCGGGATCGCCGTGATCGCGGGCCTCTCGATGGGGAATGCCATCATCGACGGCAGCACGCCGATCGTGTGGGGGGTGATCGCGGTCGCGCTTCGGATCGCCGGCATCGCGGCGCTGGTGCTGAGCGTCGGAAGCGTGACGCTGGCCGGTCTGACCGCCGCGACGATCGGCAGGGCGACGCCGTCCGGGGCCGTGCCCTCCGAGGTCGCCGTCCGATGATCACCGTCGACCCCACCAGCGCGGTCGCTCCGTTCGAACAGGTGCGCTCGCAGATCGCCGACGGCATCCGGTCGGGCCGTCTCGAGGAGGGGACTCGGCTGCCATCCATCCGTCAGCTGGCTGCCGACCTCCGCGTCGCAGCGGGCACGGTCGCGAAGGCCTACGCGGCGCTGGAGGGCGAGGGGCTGATCGAGAGCAGCAGAGCTCGCGGGACCCGGGTGCGCGCGGGCAATGCGCACGCCGACGGAGTCGTCGATGCCGCGCGGGCGTTCGTCACCGCGACCGAGGGCATCACGCTGGAGGAGGCGCTCGGCGCCGTCCGAGCGGCCTGGGCGTCACGCCACGCGCAGTGACTGAGCAATCTGCACAGCGAGTCGGCCGACTTCGCCCGCCCGCTGCGCGCGTTGTCCATCATCCGGTGCACCGATTGCTCACCTCTCGGCATCCGGTCTAGTGTTGCGCGACAGCAGGCAGCACCAGCAGGGCCGCCGCCGGATCTCAGCAAGGACGCTCTGACACATGCCCCTTCCCACTCGCGCCGCTCTGGACGCCGTTCCCGCCTACCGTCAGGGCCGATCCGCCCCGGCCGGCGCGTCGAAGCTCTCCTCCAACGAGTCGCCGCATCCGCCGTTGCCCTCCGTCATCCACGCCGTCGCCCAGCGGCTGGAGAGCATCAACCGCTATCCCGACATGAGTGCCGCTGCGCTCCGCGAAGCCCTGGCATCGCGGTACGGAGTCGACCCCGCCCTGATCACCGTCGGCGCCGGCTCGGTCGAGATCGCTGCGCAGCTGATCCACGCGGTCGCCGGCGATGGCGATGAGGTCATGTTCGCCTGGCGCTCGTTCGAGGCCTACCCGTCGCTGGTCCGCATCGCCGGCGCGACGCCCGTGGCCGTGCCGCTGAACGCGGAACACGCCCACGACCTGCCCGCGATGCTCGCCGCGATCACCCCGCGCACTCGCCTCATCTTCGTGTGCAACCCGAACAACCCGACCGGCACGGTCGTGAGCGCCGCCGAGCTCGAGGCCTTCGTCGCCGCGGTGCCGCGCGACGTGCTCGTCGTGATCGACGAGGCCTACGTGCACTTCGACCGGACCGACAGCTTCGGCGCCGGCATCGAGCTGTTCCGACGGCATCCGCACGTCGCGGTGCTGCACACGTTCTCCAAGGCGTACGGCCTTGCCGGGCTCCGCATCGGCTATGCGATCGCGCCCGCCGAGATCGCGGAGAGCCAGCGCAAGGTCGCCGTGCCGTTCGGCGTCACCGACCTCGCCCAAGCCGCTGCCCTGGCCTCGCTGGCGGCGGAGGACGAACTCGCCGTCCGTATCGACGAGGTCGTCGCCCAGCGGGAGCGGATGCTGACGCTGCTGCGGAACGCCGGATGGCCGGCCGTCGCCTCCCAGGCCAACTTCGTCTGGGTGCCGGCGGGGGAGCGGACCGCACAGCTCGAGACGCTGCTGCGCGAGGGCGGTGTGATCACGCGAGCCTTCCCCGGGGAAGGCGTGCGCATCTCCTCGGGCAGCACCGCCGACATGGACCGCGTCGCAGCCGCCCTCGCCGCGGCGGGCCTCGACGCGGAGATCTCAGACTTCACCGATCGCAAGGAGGCGACCGTATGACCACCGACCGCGACACCCAGGTGCCGACCACCACCACGACCACCAAGGGTCTGCACCCGGGTCTCACCCGCCGCCAGATCTCGATGATGGGACTCGGCGGAGCCATCGGCGCCGGGCTGTTCGTCGGATCGGGTCAGGCAATCGGCCTGGCCGGTCCCGCGGTCCTCATCTCGTATCTCGTCGCGGGCGGCATCGTCGTGCTGGTGATGGCGATGCTGGCCGAGATGGTGGCCGCGCGGCCCAGCTCCGGGGCATTCAGCTCGTACGCCCAGAGGGCGATGGGGCGGAGCGCGGGAAGCGCGGTGGGCTGGCTGTACTGGATCCAGCTCGTGGTCGTGATCGCCGCCGAGGCGACGGGAGCCGCGGGTATCGTCGCGAACTGGATCCCCGGGATCCCCACCTGGGTCTGGGTGCTCGTCTTCGTCGTGGCACTCACCGCGGTGAACCTGTTCGGGGTGCGCAACTACGGCCGCTTCGAGTTCTGGTTCGCGGCGATCAAGGTCGCCGCCATCATCGCGTTCCTCGTCGTCGGCGTGTGCGCGATCGTGGGCATCATCCCCGGCGTCTCGGGCACGGGCGTCGCGAACCTGGTCGACAACGGAGGGTTCGCCCCGAACGGCATGACCGGCATCGCCGCTGCGCTCCTCATCGTCGTCTTCGCGTTCGGCGGCACCGAGGTCGTGGCGATCGCGGCCGCCGAGTCCGACGATCCGTCGCGCAACATCCGCCGGATCGTCCGCGAGGTGCTCGTGCGCATCCTGATCTTCTACGTCGGCTCGATCTTCATCATCGTCACCGTGCTGCCGTGGGACGATGCCGCCGTGAAGAACGGGCCGTTCTCGGCCGTGCTCGCGACTCTGAACGTGCCGGGCGTCGGGCTCGTCATGGATCTGATCGTGGTGATCGCGCTGCTCTCGGCCATGAACGCGAACATCTACGGGGCGTCGCGCATGGCCTACTCGCTGGGTGAGCGCGGGCTCGCGCCGCTGGCCGCCACGCGGACGAGCCTGAAGGGCGTCCCGTATGTCGCCGTGCTGGCATCCGTCGCCTTCGGGTTCGTCACGGTGGGTCTCAACTGGGCGTTCCCGGACGTCGTCCTCCCGGCGCTGCTCAACGTGGTCGGCTCGACGCTGCTGGTCATCTGGACGGCGACGGCGGTCGCGCAGATCATCCTCCGCCGCCGCGCCGATCTCGCGGGCGAGGCGATGCCGATGCGCATGTGGGGCTTCCCATGGCTGTCGTGGCTGTGCCTGGTGCTGCTCGCCGGGGTGATCGCGCTCGCGATGATCGACCCGGCAGCGCGCGTGCAGCTGCTGCTCACGCTGGGGCTCACCGCCGTGCTCCTCATCGTCGCGCGCGTGACGAGGAGCTTCGCGAGGCCCGGAGTGGTGCGGGACTAGCCGATGCGCATCGATCACCTCGACGCCGAGCTCATCCGGATGCTGACGGAGTCACCGCAGCTGCCGATCCTCGAGTGTGCTCGAAGGCTCGGCATCGCCCGCGGCACGGCGACGAGTCGGCTCGCGCGGCTGCACGAGGGCGGGGTGATCGAGGCGATCGTGCCGCGCATCGACCCGAGCGGCTTCGGGTACTCCGTGGTGGCCTTCTGCCTGGTGGAGATCGACCAGAAGGTGGGTCATGACGACGTCGCGCGAGCGTTGGCGGATGCCGTGCCCGAGATCGTCGACATGCACACGGTGACCGGGGCGAGCGACATGCAGCTGCGCCTGGTCGCGCGCGACGCCACGCAGCTGCAGGAGGTGCTCGACCGGGTCGCCCTGGTACCGGGCGTCGCCCGCACGGCGTCGTCGATCGCGATGCGCACGCACCTGTCGGGGCGGGTCCTGCCGCTGGTGGAGCACGTCGCGGGGGATGCGCCGTAGCTCTCGTGGGTCAGACCCAGCCCGGCATCCAGTTGTGCAGCAGCCAGAACTGGTACGGCACGCTCATGCCGGTCCAGAGCGGATAGAAGAACACCGACAGCAGCACGACGAACCCGAGGAAGATGAACACGGTCCGCTCGCCGGACTGACGCCGGTACAGCGACTCGTCGCGCCGGCCCGCGATGATCCGCAGCGTCAGCGCCAGCGAGATCACCAGGAACGGCACCATCACGACCGTGTAGAACTGGAAGATCGTGCGCTCGGGGAACATCAGCCAGGGCAGATAGGTCGCCGCGAGTCCGACGAGAGGGATGCCGACCTCGGCACCGACCGGCTGCCTGCGGATCCAGCCGCGCACCAGCAGGAAGATCAGGTAGACGGATGCTGCCACTCCGCCGTACCAGATGAGCGGGTTCGGCACCGATGAGATCACCGCGATGCAGTGGTCGACGCCGCACGGGGCGGGGTCGGCGCCCACCCACACCGCGGTGGGCCGGAGCAGGAACGGCCACTCCCAGGCCGGACTCGCGTACGGGTGGCCCTTCGTGAGCCCGACGTGGAAGCCGAGGATCGACTGGTGGTAGTTCCACAGTGCGATCAGCGGATTCGGATCGCTCTGCCGGTCGTACCCTCCGGCGGTGACGAGCCACCCGGTCCAGCTGACGAGGTACACCGCCAACGCGGGGAACACCATCAGGACGAACGAGACCGGACCCTGGCGGAAGGCAGCGGCCGTCGGCCAGAGGACCACGCCGGCGCGGCGCCTGGCCAGCGCATCCGTCACGACGACGTAGAGCCCGAAGGCCGCCAGCACATACAGTCCCGACCACTTCACGGCGGATGCCGCGCCCAGCGCCGCGCCGGCGGCGACGAGCCACGGCCGACGCCAGAGGACGGGACCCCAGAACGGGTCGGGCGCTTCGGGGTCGCGCCGCTCCAGCACCGGGATGGTCCGCTGCCGATCGAGGAGCACGAACAGCACCCCCAGCAGGATGAAGAACGTCAGGATGCCGTCGAGCAGCGCGATGCGGCTGAGCACGATGCTGAGTCCGTCGATCGCGAGCAGCGTCGACGCCACCGTCGCGACCACCACGGAGCCGGTGAGCCGCCGTGCCACGAGGTAGACCAGCAGCACGGAGCCGGCACCGAGGAGCGCCGTGGCGAGCCGCCATCCCGCGCTGTTGTCCGGGCCACCGATGGCCATCCCCAGAGCGATGAGCCACTTGCCGAGCGGCGGGTGCACGATGAACGAACCCGTGTCGGAGAGGGGCAGATCTTGCAGGGTGATGAACGCCTCGTTGGCGTTCTCGCCCCACACGCCCTCGTAGCCCAGCGTCCACAGCGACCAGGCGTCCTTGACGTAGTAGGTCTCGTCGAACGCGAGCTGGTGGGGGTGTCCGAGGTTGACCAGGCGAAGCACGGCTGCCAGCGCGGTGATGACCAGCGGCGCGAGCCAACGGACGGCTCGGCCCCAGTCGCGGCTCAGCAGCATCCGGTCGCGAAACTGTCCGTAGCGCGTCAGCCGGTCCTCGGGGGCAGGCAGCAGAGGCACGGGCGCGGTCACCGGTCCAGCCTAGACAACGCGCCTATGCTGAGCGGGTGATCATCCTCGCTGCCACGCCGATCGGAAATCTCGGCGATGTCTCGCGCCGGCTCGTCGAGGTGCTGGAGAACGCCGAGACCATCGTCGCGGAGGACACCCGTACGACGCAGAAGCTCCTCAAGGCGCTGCAGATCGACAACCGGCCGCGGCTGATCGCCCTGCACGACCACAACGAGAAGCAGAAGGCCGCGGAGATCGCCGCGCTCGCCGCCGAGTCCGATGTCGTGGTCATGAGCGACGCCGGGATGCCGACGGTCAGTGATCCCGGCTACGGGCTGGTCGCCGAGGCCGTGGCTCAGGGCGTCACCGTGACGGCGATCCCCGGCCCGAGCGCGGTGCTCATGGCGCTCGCGATCTCGGGGCTGCCGACCGATCGCTTCACCTTCGAGGGCTTCCTCCCGCGCAAGCCGGGGGAGCGGCGGTCCGTTCTGCGTGCTCTCGCCGCCGAGCCCCGCACGATGGTGTTCTTCGAGTCGCCGGCGCGCCTGGCGGGGGCGCTCGCCGACATGGGCGGAGCGTTCGGAGACGTGCGGCGCATCGCGGTGTGCCGCGAGCTCACGAAGTTCTACGAAGAGGTGCGTCGCGGCACGGCATCCGAACTCGTCGCCTGGGCTGAAGGCGGCGTGAAGGGCGAGATCGTCGTGGTCGTCGAGGGCGCGCAGCGCCGGGACGCCTCGCCGGAGGACGCGCTGGCACAGGTGCAGAAGCTCGTCGCCGACGGCATCCGGCTGAAGGACGCCGCGTCCGAGGTCGCCGCGCTGACCGGACTGTCGTCGCGGGACCTGTACCAGGCCGCCCTGGCGGCCCGCACGCGATGAGCCCGGCCGATTCTGCGGACGCTTCAGAAGGACTTGTGCGCCCCACAAGGACGGATGCTCCGGATTCGACCTTGTCGGGCGCACAAGACCTTGCGAAGCGCACGGCGCAGGGCGAAGCCACGATCGCGACGGCCTACGACAGCAGAGCCGACGAGTACGTGCGGCTCGGCGGAAGCATCGACCTGATGGATGCGCGCGACGTCGCACTGATCTCGCGCTGGCGCGACGCGACGCCCGGTCGACTTCTGGATGCGGGGTGTGGACCCGGTCACTGGACCGATCTCCTGCACGATGGTCGTCGTGACGTGTCGGGTGTCGACATCGCAGAGGCCTTCCTCGCTGCAGCCCAGTCGCGATACCCGCACCTGAGCTTCGCGAACGCCTCGATCCGCGCGCTCCCGTTCGCCGATGCATCCGTCGGCGGCATCCTCGCCTGGTACTCGCTGATCCACACCGATCCCGCCGAGGTGCCCGCCGTCCTCGCCGAGTTCGCGCGGGTGCTCGCGCCGGACGGCAGCCTGCTTCTGGGGTTCTTCGTCGGCGAATCGCGCGCGTCCTTTGCCCACGCGATCACGGCGGCGTTCTTCTGGACTGCGGATGCTCTCGCCGGGCTGTTGACGGATGCCGGTTTCGAAGTGGTTCTCCGCGAGGAGCGGGAGCGGGAACCCGGTGAGATGAGTGCGCGGCCTCACGGAGCCCTCGTGGCGCGCCGGGTACCCTGAGCAGGATGACCGGAGAGAGGGCATGATCGTGGGCAGGGCGGCGACGGTGTACGACGTCGCCGACCGCGCCGGAGTGTCGATCGCCACGGTCTCGCGCGTCCTGCGCTCGCCGGATGCCGTGCGCCCCGCGACGCGCGAGCGGGTGCTCGATGCTGTCACTGCGCTGGGCTACGTGCCGAGCGGTAGCGCCCGCGGTCTCGCGGAGCGGCGTACCGGCGTGCTCGGGCTGTACTTCCCGGGGTTCGATGCCGCGGAGGAGGCGCCGGCGCTCGACGTGCTCGTGCACAGCGCCGGCGCGACACCGCCGTTCACCGTCGTCCACGACGAGACGGATGCCGAGGCCGAGCATCCGACGATGCTCTTCCTCGACGAGGTGCTCCGGGGCGCCGAGCTGGAGGCCTGGAAGCAGGGGTTCGTGCTGATGGTCGGCGTCGGCCGGGATGATCCCGACCGATCGACCGTGCGCGACATGGCGGGCCGCGTGGACGGGCTCGTGGTCCTGGCCCGCAGCGTGCCGGACGACGTGCTGGCTCGACTCGCGCTGCGCATTCCGGTGGTGGTTCTGTCGGGGCCGGCACGCGGGGATCGCTACGACCACGTGACCGTGAGCAACGCCGAGGCGATGGCGGAGCTGACACGCCAGGTGCTGGCGCAGACGGATGGCGCGGCTCCCGCATTCCTCGCAGGTCCGGACGACTCGCCGGACGGCGCCGAACGCTGGGACGGATTCTCGCGCGCGATCTCCGAGGCCGGAATCGCCGCCGCCGACGTCGTGGTCGTGCGCGGTGACTTCACCCGCGCGTCGGGCCGACGCGCGGCCGAGCAGTTGATCGCGGACGGCCTCCCGGCGGCGCTGATGTCGGCCAACGACCAGATGGCGCTCGGCGCTCTCGACGCGTTCCGATCCGCCGGCGTCTCCGTGCCGGAAGACCTGATCGTGACGGGTTTCGACGGCATCGAGGCTGCGGCTCTTTCGCGCCCGCGACTGACGACGGTGCGCCAGCCGATGATCGAGCTGGGGCGGGCGGCCGTACAGGTGC
The DNA here is from genome assembly GCF_051294855.1 of Microbacterium sp. PMB16. Taxonomy (GTDB): domain Bacteria; phylum Actinomycetota; class Actinomycetes; order Actinomycetales; family Microbacteriaceae; genus Microbacterium. The sequence continues at coordinate 4,025,313 of NZ_CP145908.1, read as the reverse complement.
TCGCCCGCCGGCTGGAGCGACCGGACACCGATCCGGTCACCGTCCGGTTGCCCTTGGAGATCGTGGTGCGGGAGAGCTCGCGCCGGTCCCGCTGACATCGCGTCGATACCCGGACGCACGGTCGATGGGCGATGTCAAGGGGTTGCCCGGCGCAAATGTATGCGCTTACACTCGCTGAGGCGGCGAGAGCCGTGCGGATGTTCCGACAGGGGAGCGTCCTTCATGACAGAGATGACATGAGGTAGCAGGGTGTCAGATGGCAGAGTGTCGACGAAGCACATGTTCCGACGCTGGCGGCGAGCCGCGGTCGTGGGATTGGCGGCCGCAGCGGTCGCCCTGAGCGGATGCAGCATCCAGATCACATCCCAACCCGATCCTTCGATCGGTGACGACACGATGCTGATCAACGCCGACAAGGGCAACCCGTTCTTCACGCAGAACTTCAACCCGTACCTGACCAACACGCGCACCGCGTCGCGGTGGATCTACGAACCGCTGATCCTGATGAACAACCTCGACGGCTCGCTGAACCCCTGGCTGGCCACCGAGTGGGAGCAGCCCGACGCGCGCACCATCGTGATGACCCTCCGCGATGACGTCACCTGGAGCGACGGCGAGAAGTTCACCGCCGAGGATGTCGCCTTCACGTTCCAGCTGCTCAAGGACAACCCGCCGCTCGACATCAAGGGCGCCTGGCAGCACCTCGACACCGTCGAGACCGACGGGAACACCGTCATCCTCAATCTGAAGGGCGATGACGCCCCGGCGCTGACGATCCTCGGGCAGACCATGATCGTTCCGGAGCACCTCTGGAAAGACGTGAAGGACCCCGGCACCTTCCGCAACGAGAACCCGGTCGGCACCGGCCCGTTCGTGCTCGGCAACTACAACGACCAGCAGTACTCGGTGGACAAGAACCCCGACTACTGGCAGGCCGACAAGATCGAGATCGAGCACATCATCCTCCCCGCGACGAACTCGCAGCTCGACACCGTCAGCCGCGGCTACGACTGGTCGTACTCCTTCATCTCCGACGTCGAAGGCACGTGGGGTGCGGCGAGCGAGCACAACCAGTGGTGGTTCCCGCCGGGCGGCGTGATCGCGCTGATGCCGAACCTCGAGGTCGCACCGTTCGACGACGTGAACGTGCGTCGGGGCATCGCCCTCGCGCTCGACCGCGAGGAGATCGCCGAGACGGCATCCGAGGGCTACATGGAGCCCGCCGGCCAGACCGGACTCATCCTCCCCAACCAGGAGGAGTACCTCGACCCCGACATCCCCGACCAGGGCATGATCGCCCAGGATGCGGATGCCGCGCTCGCCGCGTTCAGCGACGCGGGCTACCAACTCGACGGCGACCGGCTCGTGGGTCCCGACGGGAAGCAGCTCGAGTTCGCGCTCACCACCGCGAACGGATTCACCGACTGGACGCGCGCGGCGCAGACCGTGCAGAGCCAGCTCGCCGACGTCGGCGTGAAGGTCACCCTGCGGCTCCCGCAGCCCGCCGGATACCAGAGCGCGATCAGCAACGGCGACTTCGAGATGGCGATCGGCGGCATGGGCGGCGGCGACGTCTACCAGGCATACAACAACCTGCTCTCGAGCGAGTTCTACGTGCCGTCCGGCGAAGCGACCTCGAACAACTTCGAGCGGTTCCAGTCCGACGAGGCCGACGCCCTGTTGGCCGAGTACCGCGGCACCGTCGACACCGATCGGCAGGCGGAGATCGTCCGGGAGCTGCAGGGCATCGTCTACGACCAGATGCCGGTGATCGGGCTGTACTACGGCGGTATCTGGGGTCTGTTCAACGACGCCAAGTTCACCGGCTGGCCCTCTGCGGAAGACCCGTACATGATCCCGCAGAACTACGACAACGCGCCGCTGATGATCTTCACGCGGCTCGAGCGAGTGAAGGGAGACGACCAGTGAAGTACGTCCTCCAGAAGGTCGGGCTGTTCGTCCTCACACTGTGGGCTGCGATCACCCTGAACTTCTTCCTCCCGCGGCTCATGCCCGGGTCCCCCGCGGATGCGGCCATCGCGAAGCTCTCGCAGAACGGACCGGTGTCCGACGCGACCCGCGCGGCCATCGAAGCCCAGCTCGGTGTCCCGACCGGGTCGATGTGGGACCAGTACGTGGCCTACCTCGGCCAGGTCGCCCGACTCGACTTCGGCGTCTCGTACACGTTCTACCCGCAGTCGGTCTCGAGCATGGTGTCCACGGCGCTGCCGTACACGATCGGACTGGTGGGCATCGTCACGATCCTCGCCTTCGTGATCGGCACGCTGATCGGTGTCTCCGCGGCCTGGCGTCGTGGCACGTGGCTCGACTCGCTGCCGACGCTGACCGGATCGTTCCTCAGCACCTTCCCGTACTTCTGGACGGCGCTCCTGCTGCTGTTCTTCTTCGGGTACGTGCTGCACTGGTTCCCGACGACCGGCGCATACGCCGCGACCACGACCCCGGGATTCACCGGGGACTTCCTCGCCGACCTCGCCCAGCATGCCGTGCTTCCCGCGCTGACGATCCTGCTCACCTCCCTCGGTGGCTGGATCATCGGGATGCGCAACGCGATGATCAACACGCTCGGCGAGGACTACATCACCTTCGCGGAGGCGAACGGCCTCCACGGCCGCACGATCGCCCTCCGCTACGCGGCACGCAACGCGATCCTGCCGAACCTCACCGGCTTCGGGCTCACGCTCGGCGGCGTGGTCGGCGGATCGATCCTCGTGGAGCAGGTGTTCGGATACCCCGGCATCGGGTATCTGCTCTTCAACGCCGTGATCGGGCAGGACTACCCGCTCATGCAGGCGCTCTTCCTGATGATCACCGTGAGCGTGCTCATCGCCAACTTCCTCGTGGACATCCTCTACGGGGTACTCGACCCGAGGACTCGCCGATGACCTCCACGATGAACGTCAAGATTCCGGCCGACCGCATCGCCGCGCCCAGCCCGTGGCGCGCCTTCGGGCGCATGGTCGGCACCCTCTGGTCCAACGGAAAGGCGCGGCTGGGGCTGTGCATCCTCGCCTTCTTCGTGGTCGTGGCCGTGTTCGCCCCGCTCCTCGCGCCCTACGGTGCGAAGGACAACAGCTTCGAGCGCAACCTCGACTCCTCCTGGGCGCACTGGCTCGGCACCACCGCCGCCGGTGAAGATGTGCTCAGCCAGCTCATCTTCGGCGCGCAGGTCAGCCTGCTCGTCGGCTTCGCCGCCGGCATCCTGTCGACGATCGTCGCCATCCTGATCGGGTTGAGCTGGGGATACATGCGCGGATTCGGCGGCGAGGTCGTCGGCTTCATCGTCAACCTCTTCCTCGTCATCCCCGGGCTGCCGCTCATGATCGTGATCGCCGCATACCTGCAGAACGGCGGCATCCTGATGATCATCGCCGTCATCGTGGTCACCGGATGGGCCTGGGGTGCACGCGTGCTGCGCAGCCAGACACAGTCTCTCCGCGGCAACGACTTCGTCACGTCGGCGCAGTTCTCGGGAGACAGCAGGGCACGGATCATCTTCCGAGAGATCCTGCCGAACATGACCTCGATCATCGCCGGCACGCTCTTCGGAGCGGCGACGGCCGCGATCCTCGCTGAGGCGGGACTCGAGTTCCTCGGTCTCGGCGACTCCAGCATCGTCAGCTGGGGCACGATGCTCTACTGGGCGCAGAACTCCAATTCGCTCCTCACCGGGCAGTGGCTGCTGCTGTTCGCTCCCGGTCTGTGCATCGCGCTGCTGGCGCTGAGCCTCACACTCATCAACTTCGGCGTGGACGGGATATCCAACCCGCGCCTGCGAGAGGGGAAGGGACGATGACCGTCTCCGAACAGACGATCGCCGCCGACGACGCCGAGGTCCTCCTCGATGTGCAGAACCTGTCGGTCGAATACGCCTCGCCGGGTACGACTCCGGTCACCGCGGTGCACGACGTGTCGTTCTCGCTGAAGCGCGGCGAGTTCGTCGGGCTCGTGGGGGAGTCGGGGTCGGGTAAGTCGACGCTCGGCTTCGCGCTGACGCGCCTGCAGAAGCCGCCGGCGCGCATCAGCGGCGGACGCATCCTGTTCGGCGGTCACGACATCCGCGAGCTGGATGCCGAGGCGCTGCGACGCCAGCGCCACGGCGGGTTCGCCATGGTGCTGCAGTCGGGCATGAACGCCCTGAACCCGGTCCGCACGGTCGGCAACCACTTCCGCGACATCTTCGCCGCGCACGGGCACGTGCCGCGCGACGACCGCGATGCCCGCGCCCGTGAGTTGATCGGCAAGGTCGGACTCGACGCCGAGGTGCTGGCGCGCTACCCCGGAGAGCTCTCCGGCGGTATGCGCCAGCGCGCCTCCATCGCCCTCGCCCTCTCGCTGGAACCGCAGCTGATGGTGTTCGACGAGCCGACGACCGCGCTCGACGTGCTCGTGCAGCACGCCGTGATGGACACCATCAAGGAGCTGCAGCACGCCGAGCGGTTCACGGCCATCCTGATCAGCCACGACCTCGGCATCGTGCTCGAAGCCACCGACCGAGTGATGGTCATGCACGAGGGACGCATCGTCGAAGATGCGTCGAGTCGCACGATCCTCGAGAACCCGGGCGACGAGTACACGCGGATGCTGCTGAGCCACTACGCCGACCCGCGGGCGAAGTCCATCTCGATCCCCGGCTTCCTCGACCTCGGCACCCGCGAACGCGAGGGCCGGTCTCGCGCGGACGTCACCGAGACGCTTCCGACCGTGTCGAAGCGCGACGCGCGACGAGCGGATGCGGCGATCGTGGTCGAGGGCGTGTCCAAGCTCTATCCGGCCCCGCGACGCGGACAGGACGCGGTCACCGCCGTCGACGACGTGTCGTTCCGGCTCGAGCCCGGCGAGGCGCTTGCGCTGGTCGGGGCCTCCGGATCCGGCAAGTCGACGATCGCCAAGCTGATCACCGGTGTCGAGAGGCCGAGCTCGGGGTCCATCCGGTTTGGCGACACCGATGTCGCGTCGCTGAAGCGCCGCGGACTGCACGACCTCCGCAAGGACGTGCAGATGGTGTTCCAGGATCCGTATGCGGCTCTGAACCCGCTGCACACCGTCGAGTACGCGCTGACACGCCCGGTCATGAACTACACGAAGCTCCGCGGGCAGGAGGCCAGGGCTCGCGTGCTCGAACTGCTCGAGACGGTCGGGCTCGCGCCCGTCGAGCAGTTCGCCGCCAAGCTGCCGCATCAGCTGTCCGGTGGGCAGCGGCAACGCGTCGTGATCGCCCGGGCGCTGGCGAGCGACCCGCAGGTGCTGATCGCCGACGAGCCGGTCTCGATGCTCGACGTCTCGCTGCGCGCCGGCGTGCTGGCGCTGCTGGAGGATCTGCGCGAGCGCTGGGGCATCAGCATGCTCTACATCACGCACGATCTGCTCAGTGCGCGTCTCGTGACGCAGAACATCCTGGTGCTCAACAGCGGGCGGGTCGTCGAACGCGGCGAGACGAGCGAGGTGCTGCAGCATCCGGAGGATCCGTACACGGTCCAGCTGCTGGACGCCGTACCCAACCCCTCGAGAATTCGATAGAGAGGAGCACTCGTGCTCGCATTCCCCGACGGCTTCCTGTGGGGCGCCGCAACCGCCGCCCATCAGGTGGAGGGCAACAACACGACCAGCAACTGGTGGGCCATGGAGCATGCTCCTGGCTCGACCATGGTCGAGCCCTCCGGAGACGCCGCCGATCACTTCCACCGCTACCCGGAGGACATGCGCCTGCTCGCTGCGGCCGGCCTGAACTCCTACCGGTTCTCGGTCGAGTGGGCGCGGATCGAGCCGGAGCGCGGGTTCGTGTCCCGCGCGATGCTCGACCACTACCGCCGCATGATCGACACCGCGCGCGAGAACGGGCTCGACCCGACGGTCACCCTGATGCACTTCACGGTGCCGCAGTGGTTCCAGAAGGACGGGTTCTGGCGGGCGGATGACGCGGTCGACCTGTTCTCGCGCTACGTCGAGACGGTGCTCCCGATCCTCGACGGCGTGAAATACGTCTGCACCATCAACGAGCCGAACATCGCCGCGATGCTCGCCGGGGGAGAGGATGCCGCGAACCTCGTGGCCTTCGGCCTCCCGAACCCCGACCTCGCCGTCGCGGACACGCTGCTCGAGGCCCACCACCGCGCCTCCGAGATCGTGCATTCGGTGTCGGGCGCCCAGGCCGGTTGGACGATCGCGACCCAGGCCTTCCACTCCACCGGAGAGCCGGGCGCCGACGAGATGCTTGCGACGTATGGTGACCCGCGCGACCACTGGTACCTCGATCAGTCTGCCGGCGACGACTTCGTCGGCGTGCAGGCCTACACCCGCACCTTCATCGGTCCGGAAGGGCCCCTGCCGGTGTCGAAAGACGTCGAGACCACTCTCACCGGGTGGGAGTTCTTCCCCGAGGCGCTCGAGCTGGGTGTGCGCAGCGCGTGGGAGCGCAGCGGCGGAGTGCCGGTCCTCGTGACCGAGAACGGCATCGCCACGGCCGACGACACCCGGCGTATCGCCTACACGCAGGGCGCGCTGGAGGGCCTGCACCGGGCCATCTCCGACGGGATCGACGTGCGGGCGTATCAGCACTGGAGCGCCCTGGACAACTACGAGTGGGCCAGCGGATTCGCCCCCACGTTCGGTCTGATCGGCTTCGACCACGAGACGTTCGCGCGCTCGCCGAAGCCCTCGCTCGCCTGGCTGGGCGAAGTGGCTCGGCGGAACGGCCTCTGACACCCGTGCCCGGGGTTACGCTCGGGGCATGACCATGACCTCGGACGCCCGCGTTCAGCAGCGAGAACGGCTCAGGCCGGCGCTCGCCGGCCTGAGCGCGGCGTTCGCGGGCGTCGGCCTGGCGGAACTCGTCGCCGCCGTGATCGAGCCTGCCGCGAGCCCGTTCGCCGTGATCGGGAGCGGGCTCATCGACCTGGCGCCGAGCTGGGCGAAGGACACCGCCATCGCGCTGTTCGGCACCGGCGACAAGGTGGCTCTGCTCATCGGCATCGCGATCGTGCTCGCGGTGGTGGCCGCGGTCGCCGGCATCCTCGAGCTGCTGCGCTCCGGAGTGGGCGCGGTGATCCTGGGCGCTCTCGGTGCCCTCGCCGTCGTCGCCGCGATGATCCGCCCAGGATCGGGGCCGTTCGCGTTCGTCCCCGGCATCGTGGCGGGGCTCGTCGCGATGATCGTGCTGCGCTTCCTGATCCGCAAGCTCCGACCCATCGCGGGGTTCGCGCCCGACGGCGACGATCGCCGCAGATTCCTGCTGTGGACCGGGGGTATCGCCGCCGGAGGCGTCGTCACGCTGTTGATCGGGAGCGTCGCGCGCGGTGCCACGCAGTCGCTCGAGACGGTGCGCAAGGCGCTCAAGCTGCCATCTGCCGCCACCAAGGCGCCGCCTGTTCCGGCCGCTGCCGAGCTGAGCATCCCCGGGCTCGCGCCCGTCGTCACGCCGAACGCCGACTTCTACCGCATCGACACCGCGCTGGTCGTGCCTCGGATCGACCCGGCCGACTGGTCACTGCGCATCCATGGCATGGTCGATCGCGAGGTCGTGATCAGCTGGGACGAGCTGCTCGGTTTACCGATGACGGAGGCGGACGTCACGCTCGCCTGCGTCTCGAACGAGGTCGGCGGATCCTTGATCGGCAACGCGCGTTGGCTCGGGCATCCCCTGCGCGACCTGCTGGCACGCGCCGGGGTCAAAGCCGACGCCGACATGGTGTTGTCGACCTCGGCCGACGGCTTCACGGCATCCACCCCGCTGGAAGCCCTCACCGACGACCGCGACGCCCTGCTCGCGATCGGCATGAACGGCGAGGTGCTGCCGGTCGAGCACGGCTTCCCGGTGCGCATGGTGGTGCCGGGACTCTACGGCTATGTCTCGGCGACGAAGTGGGTCACGCAGCTCGAGGTCACCCGCTTCGACAAGGTCACCGCATACTGGACGACGCGCGGGTGGTCGGATCACGGCCCGATCAAGCTGCAGTCGCGCATAGACGTGCCCCGCGGAGGGCGAACCGTCGATCCAGGCGAGACGATGATCGCCGGCATGGCGTGGCAACAGCACGTCGGCATCGACGCCGTCGAGGTGCGCATCGACGGCGGCACCTGGCAGCGCGCCGACCTGGCGGAGACGATCTCGGACGACACCTGGGTGCAGTGGAGCCTCCCGTGGACGGCGGAGAGCGGTCAGCACACGATCGAATGCCGCGCGCTCAGCGCGGACGGGGAGACGCAGACGGCCGATCGGGCCGCCCCGGCGCCCGACGGCGCGCAGGGCTGGCACCGCGTCGAGGTCTCGGTGGGCGCGTAACCACCGGCTCCGCGGCACCTAGAATTGACCCCATGCCCGCAGGCGAATCGTTCTACATCACCACGCCCATCTACTACCCCTCCGACGTGCCTCACATCGGCCACGGGTACACGACGGTGGCGGTCGACACCCTCGCGCGCTGGCACCGCCAGGCGGGGGACGACACCTGGATGCTGACCGGCACGGACGAGCACGGTCAGAAGATGCTGCGGGCCGCTGCGGCCAACAACGTGACGCCGCAGGAATGGGTCGACAAGCTCGTCAGCGAGGCATGGTTCCCGCTGCTGGAGACGCTCGACGTCGCCAACGACGACTTCATCCGCACCACGCAGGAGCGCCACGAGACGAACGTGCAGACGTTCTTCCAGCGCCTCTACGACCGCGGGTACATCTACGCCGGCGAGTACGAGGCGCTCTACTGCGTGGGCTGCGAGGAGTTCAAGCCCGAGTCCGAGATCGTCGACGGCACCGGACCCTTCGAGGGGCTGAAGGTCTGCGCGATCCACTCCAAGCCGCTCGAACTGCTGCAGGAGAAGAATTACTTCTTCAAGCTCAGCGAGTTCCAGGACCGCCTGCTCGACCTGTACCGGACGCAGCCCGACTTCGTGCGCCCCGATTCGGCGCGCAACGAGGTCGTCTCGTTCGTCTCGCAGGGTCTGAAGGACCTGTCGATCTCGCGCTCCACGTTCGACTGGGGCATCCCGCTGCCGTGGGACGAGTCGCACGTCATCTACGTGTGGGTCGACGCGCTGCTGAACTACGCCACGGCCGTCGGCTACGGCTCCGACGACCCTTCGTCCAGCGCAGGGACCGAGTTCGCGCGCCGCTGGCCCGCGTACCACGTGGTCGGCAAGGACATCCTGCGGTTCCATGCGGTGATCTGGCCCGCGTTGCTGATGGCGGCGGGACTCGAGGTTCCGAAGGGCGTGTTCGCCCACGGCTGGCTGCTGGTCGGCGGCGAGAAGATGTCGAAGTCGAAGCTCACCGGCATCGCGCCGACCGAGATCACCGATGTCTTCGGCTCCGACGCGTACCGCTACTACTTCCTGTCGGCGATCGCCTTCGGTCAGGACGGCTCGTTCTCGTGGGAGGACCTGTCGGCCCGGTACCAGTCCGAGCTCGCGAACGGCTTCGGCAACCTCGCCTCTCGCACGATCGCGATGGTCGAGAAGTACTTCGGCGGGGTCGTGCCGTCGGCGGACGAGTACACCGAGCAGGACCTCGCGATCCAGAAGATCGTCGCGGATGCAGCGTCGAAGGCGGATGCTGCCATCGCGCAGTTCCGCATCGACGAGGCGATCTCGTCGATCTGGACGATCGTCGATGCCCTGAACGGCTACATCACGGAGAACGAGCCGTGGGCACTTGCTCGCGACGAGGCGCAGCGCGCGCGACTGGGCACGGTGCTGTACACCTGCGCCGAGGGACTCCGCGCGCTCGCGGTGCTGCTCTCCCCGGTGATGCCGCAGTCGACCGAGAAGCTGTGGAGCGCGCTCGGGGCGTCCGAGACGTTGGGTCTCCTGCTGGACCAGCCGATCCGCGAGGCCGGGAACTGGGGCGTGCTGCGCCCCGGTACGAGCGTCGATGCGCTCGCGCCGCTGTTCCCGCGGGTGGAGTCCACGGCCTGAACCATGGCCGACACCTACGTGCGCGAGCGGTCCGGTGACGGCCGCAAGGATCTGAAGTATCCGGCGGCCCCCGAGCCGCTCGCCGTACCGGTGTACGACAACCACGCGCACCTCGAGATCGTGGACGGCGACCCCTCGTCAGGCTCAGGCGCCGGGGGATTGAGTTTGACCGAGCAGCTCGACCGGGCGGAGGCCGTGGGCATCGCCGGTGTCGTGCAGGCGTCCGGTGACATCGAGTCGTCGCGGTGGGCGGTCGAGGCGGCAGCATCCGATTCGCGCGTGCTGGCGGCCGTCGCCATCCATCCGAACGATGCACCGACCTACGCGGAGGCGGGGCGCCTCGATGAGGCGATCGCCGTGATCGACGAGCTCGCTGCCCACCCGCGCACGCGGGCGATCGGCGAGACGGGACTCGACTTCTTCCGCACCGAGCCCGAGCGCCAGGGACCGCAGCACGAGTCGTTCGAGGCGCACATCGCGCTGGCGAAGAAGCACGGCATCGCGATGCAGATCCACGACCGCGACGCGCATGTCGCGGTGCTGGAGACGCTCGACCGAGTCGGCGCGCCCGAGCGGACCGTGTTCCACTGCTTCTCGGGCGACGACGCGATGGCGCGGATCTGCGCGGATGCGGGCTATCACCTCTCGTTCGCCGGCAACGTGACGTTCAAGAACGCCCAGAACCTCCGCGATGCCTTGAAGGTCACGCCGCTGGACCGCATCCTCGTCGAGACCGATGCGCCGTTCCTGACCCCGGTGCCGCTGCGCGGGCGGCCGAACGCCCCCTACCTGGTGCCGATCACCGTACGCTTCATGGCCGGCGAGCTGGGGCTCGACGTCGACGAGCTCTCGGCGCAGCTCGCGGCCAACACTCTCCGCGTCTACGGCTCCTTCGACGACTGATCATCAGCGCCGGGAAGAAGCGCGGCGCGCCATGCCCGGGCGGAGTCACTGATACCGCGCACCAACTGCAGCGCGCCCCCGAGGGCGCGACCCGTGGGTCGCAATTGACGCGAAATACCACTCATCATCGTTACCACTGTGTCCATCTGCTCCAGGCCAGGTTGTTCAAGGGCCCGAGAGAGTCCTACGAGCGACTCACCGATCTCGTTGCGGACGTCCGATGGCATCGATGACGAGAATTTCACAAACTCCGAAATATCGCCGTCGATGAGTCCCCAGGCTGTCCCTAGGGACTCAGTAGCGCTAATGAGCTTCGCGCTCGGGCCCTCCAATCGGCCGCCGATTCGCGCGAATGCTGCGGAGGCGGCGTGAGTATCAGCGATCTGCGGAAGGGCCTCAGCGCGGAGAGCCGAGCCGATCTCGTCGAACGCTCCGGCGAAATCGGCGACCGCACTATCCAGCATCTCGCGGTGATTGTTCATGGCGGCGACGAGGTCGAAAAGGTCCGGTGCGTCCTCGCCCGGCGCATCATCGTGCGTCGAGGACGCCCGTGCGACGAGCGTGCTCCGCAGGCGGGCGGCGACTCTCTCGACAAACTGTTCATACTCAAGGCTGTCGGGCTCGACACCGCGAATCGCAGTGACGTCTACGTACTGGGACGCCAGGATTCGTTGACGGACGGGGTCATCCTTCGGCACCACATCGGTTCCATCGATATCCACCCATATCAAGGGGAGAAGAAGACTTGGTTCGCCCACCGCGCGCGCTGCGGTGGCAAAGTCGAGAATCTCCTGACGGCAGGCGGCACTGCGAAGGTAGCGAGGAGTGACGTTGGCCAACATGAAGGCCGTTGCGGCGATCTCATGCCCGAGGCGAGCGCGCCAGTCCTGACCCCATTGGATGTCGTCACGATCGATGAAGACCTGGAGGTCCCGTCCGTACAGGAAGGAGTAGGTTGCCGCGAGGTCCCGGGCGAACTTCGTGATCCGTCCCTTTTGAGCCTCATCATCAGCATGAACATAGCTGATGAAAATGGAGGCATCGAAGTCTGCGCGAGACTCGACGACAGCGGGGCTATTGACGATGATGGGTTCCTCGCGATCAGTGATCATTTTGATGTCGGGAGCTGCATCGAAGCTGCTGGCGGCCTCTAGCGTTGAGATTGGAACCGCCCAGATGTTGTCCTCGAGGGCGATGATGTCGTCGCCTCGATAGAAGACGAACCCGCGGTGTAGTCCGCGCGCAGCACGGAAAGCCCGGATGCCTGTTAGGTCTGACACTGAGACCGACCTCGCAGCCTTTACCTCGATCGCGACTTGTCTACCGAGATCATCGGTGAGGACCAGATCGACCTCGGGGTTCGTTGAACTCGCTTTTCGCCAGTAGTGCGCCAGGGTCCGGGTAGTGGCCCACTGCGAGTGCGCGAGGATTTCTCCGACTACGTGGCTCTCCAACAGCTGGCCGAAATACTCGCGCTGGTCGAGGATGTCGATCCCGGCGCGTTCGGTTGCGTCAACCGCGAATGCCGTATCGGACGCGTGGATCTTCGCTCGAGCGAAGCTCTGTTTCCTGCCCTCGGTTGCGAGGTTTGGTAGCCACTGGATGAGGAACAGCCTGCTGAAAGCGTCTACGTGGCGTTCAATCGTGCGCTTGTCGAGATCGAGCTGACGCCCCAGATCGGTCGCATTCAGAATTCCACCGGGGCGACGCAGAAGAGCATCCAATACAGCTCGTGCTTTCATGACGTTGAATCCCAGATCCGGCATGACCTCGTCGGAAAGGATCATCGTCAGGTCGGACGCAAGGCGGTCCCGGATGCCGCCACGCGTGAGCAGAGTGCGCGGGAAGAGGTAGAGAGGGAAGCCGCCGACTCGGAACTGATCGAGAAGGTCGGCATCACTGCGCTGCGGAAACGAGCCGATTCGCGGCCGGCCATCGAAGAGGAGATCCACGACTGATCCGGTGTTCCCCTCGAGCTCCCATCTCGTCAACGGATGCATTGTCATCCGCTGAGCACGTCGCGTCAGTGGGTCGGCACCGCCGAGGCCAGTTCGCCCGATCGTCGCGGAACCCGTGAGAATGAACTGATTCGTCGTGGAGAGAGCATCGGTGTGTTCTTTCAAGGCGAGGGGCAACTTCGGCACCAGCTGCGCTTCATCGATGATCGTCGGCCGAGGGAATCGTCGAAGCCACCCGGACAGATCGCTTTGGGCACGTTGAAGCGTGGGCTCGTCCGCAAACGATACATAGTCGTACCCTCGAGCGTTCTGCAGCTGTTCGCGCATCATGGTCGACTTACCCACTGCGCGCGCGCCCTCGAGGATCAAGACCGGCGCCTCGGGGGAGCGCAGCAGGCGCTGACCGATCAATCGGGGCACGAAGGAAACCATGCGGCCGACAGTAACACGAAATGTATGTTTTTTACAGCATCAGATGTACTTTTATTCCACCGGCTTCGCGCTGACGATCTGCGAGATCGGCTTCCAGACGAGCAGCAGGGTGAGGGCCGCCCCCACGAAGGCGAACCACCAGGGCGCGGTGAGTCCCCAGACCTCGGCGATCACGCCACCGAGCGCCTGACCGATCACCATGCCGCCGAACACGCCCACCATATTCACCGACGCGACCCGGCCCTGCAGCTCTGCGGGTACCAGGCGCTGCCGCACGGTGGTCGAGATCGTTCCCCAGACGAACGCGTACGCCCCGAAGAAGAACATGATGACCAGCGCCACCCAGCCCGTCGTGGTGAGGGCGAACGAGAGGTGCATGAGCACCTCGAGTGACAGCACCACGCGCATGAGCGTCGCGAACGACACGTGCCGCTCCAGCCAGCCGAAGCTCAGCGTCGCGAGGATGCCCCCGGCCGCCGACGCCGTCGTGAGCGCGCCGTAGCCGACGGCGCCCATCTGCAGGTGCTCGGTGGCGTACAGCACGAGGACGCCCCAGGGGGCAGCCCACGTCACGTTGAACACCAGGATGATCAGCACCAGCATGCGTACCGGAGGGTTGCGCCATAGCCAGCGGAGCCCCTCCGCGATGTCGGTGTGAACCGGTGGATGCTCGGTCTCCTGGGCACCTGAGCCCGCCGAAGGGCGCGGAGGAACGGGAGTCTTGGCCATGCGCGAGATCAGCACGACCGCGAGCGCGACGCAGACTACCTCGACGAGGAAAGGCCACGCCGAACCGGCCGCGAACAGGAAGGCGCCCAGCGGAGGACCCGCGAACTGGTTCGCGACCAGGTATCCCGCCTGCAGTCGAGCGTTCCCGAGCCCCAGATCGGCCGGCTTCACGAGCATCGGCAGCAGGGTGCTGCCCGCGGTGTCGACGAACACCTCGGCCGTCCCGTAGAGGAAGGCGACGGCGAGCACGATCCAGATGTTCGCGGTTCCGGTGAGGAGGAACACGCAGAGACCGGCGAGGACGACGGCCCGGGCGCCGTTGGCGAACATCACCAGGCGACGACGATCGAAGCGGTCGGCGATCGCCCCCGCGTGCAGACCGAAGAGCAACCAGGGCAGGAACTGCAGGATCGCGCCGGCCGCGACCAGGATCGGCGACGAGGTCATCGATGCGATCAGCAACGGGGCGGCGGCCAGAGCGACGCCGTCGCCGACGTTGCTCGTCCACGACGACGCGAGCAGCCACCGGAAATCGCGGCCCATGCGGCGGGGCGCGACGAGTTCACCGAGGGAGGGCATCCCGAAAGACTACTGAGGGTGAGGGACAATGGAGGGATGACCATCACGCTGCTCGGCGCCACCGAGATCCGCCGCCTTGCCGCCGAGCTCGACGTGACCCCGACGAAGAAGCTCGGACAGAACTTCGTCGTCGATGCGAACACCGTCCGCAAGATCGTGCAGGCCGCGCGCGTGCAGCCGGGGGAGCGCGTCGTCGAGGTGGGGCCGGGCCTCGGCTCGCTGACGCTGGCGATCCTCGAGACCGGCGCCGCGGTGACCGCCGTCGAGATCGATCACCGCCTCGCGGCCCGGCTCGCCCAGACGGCGGCCGAGCACGGCGTGGATCCCGACATGCTCACGGTCGTCGACGCCGACGCGCTCCGCATCACCGAACTGCCCGGCGAGCCCACCGTGCTCGTCGCCAACCTTCCCTACAACGTCTCGGTGCCGGTGCTCCTGCACTTCCTTGAGAGCTTCAGCTATCTGCAGCGAGGCGTGGTGATGGTGCAGTCCGAGGTCGCCGAGCGGCTGGCCGCGAAACCCGGCTCGAAGATCTATGGCACTCCCAGCGTCAAAGCGGCCTGGTACGGCGAGTGGAAGCTCTCCGGCACGGTGTCGCGTCAGGTGTTCTGGCCGGTGCCGAACGTCGACAGTCTGCTCGTCGGCTTCGATCGGTCGGAGGGCGAGCGCGGGAGCGAGGAAGAGCGTCGGCGCACCTTCCAGATCGTGGATGCCGCATTCAACCAGCGCCGGAAGATGCTCCGGCAGGCGCTCTCCGGTCTCTTCGGCAGTTCCGCCGCGGCATCCGAGGTGCTGATCGCCGCCGGAGTCGCGCCGACCGCACGGGGAGAAGACCTGACGGTCGACGACTATCAGCGCATCGCACAGCACGCGGAGTCGATGAGCGGGGCCGGGATCAGGGACTAATCTGGCACGGTGACCGAGTCTCCGCGCTTTCGCCCCGATGTTCCCGAACTGCACCGCCCGTACGCGGCCGACGAGGGTCGCTACCAGCGGTTCTCCTACCGGCAGGTCGGTTCCTCCGGCCTCTACCTGCCGCCGATCTCGCTCGGTCTGTGGTGGAACTTCGGCGACAACATCCCGCTCGACAACCAGCGCGCGCTGCTGCGTCACGCGTTCGACAACGGCATCACGCACTTCGACCTGGCCAACAACTACGGCCCGCCGTACGGCTCGGCCGAGAAGAACTTCGGCCGCATCTTCGCCGAAGACTTCCGCCCGTACCGCGATGAGCTGATCATCTCCTCGAAGGCTGGCTGGGACATGTGGCCGGGGCCGTACGGCGACTTCGCGAGCCGCAAGTACATCCTCGCCAGTGCCGAGCAGTCGCTCACGCGCATGGGCCTCGATCACGTCGACATCTTCTACTCGCACCGTGCCGACCCGGTGACGCCGGTCGCCGAGACCGTCGCCGCACTCGACACCCTCGTCCGTCAGGGCAAGGCGCTGTACGTCGGCATCTCGTCGTACAGCGCCGAGCGCACCGCCGAGGCGGTCGCCGTGGCGAAGGAGCTCGGCACGCCTCTCGTCATCCATCAGCCTGCGTACTCGATCCTCAACCGCTGGGTGGAGGACGGTCTGACCGAGACCCTCGAGAAGTCGGGGCTCGGCGCCATCGCGTTCACCCCGCTCGCGCAGGGACTCCTCACCGACAAGTACCTCGGCGACGGCACGGCCGAGCGCGCGCAGCAGCGCGGTTCGCTGCCGGAGGGCCGCTTGAGCGACGAGGCCGTCCAGACGCTGCGTTCGCTGAACGACGTCGCGCAGGCGCGCGGCCAGTCGCTCGCGCAGCTCGCTCTGCAGTGGACGCTGCGCAACCCCGTGGTGGTCTCCGCCCTGATCGGGGCCTCGCGCCCGGAGCAGCTCGACGAGAACATCGCGGCGGTGAACGGTCCTGAGTTCACCGCGGAGGAGCTCGCCCGCATCGACGATCTCGCCGGTGCCATCGACGTGAACCTCTGGGCGACATCGTCGGAGCTGTGATCCGATCATGAGCCTCGCCTCGACCGCCGGATCCGTGCACGTGCGTGCGCCGGGGAAGATCAACGTCTACCTCGGTGTCGGCGGTCGTCACGACGACGGCTACCACGCGCTCGCGACGGTCTTCCAGGCGGTGTCGCTCTACGAGGACGTGATCGCGCGCCACGACGACGGCTTCTCGCTCACGGTCTCCGGCGTCGACGACATCGAGTCGGTACCGCTCGACGATCGCAATCTGGCGATGCGGGCGGCCAAGCTCCTCGCCGCGGCCACCGAGTACCCGGGTGGCGTCGCGCTCGAGATCCGCAAGAACGTGCCGGTCGCGGGCGGCATGGGCGGCGGCTCGGCGGATGCTGCTGCGGCACTGGTCGCATGCGACGCGCTCTGGGGCACCGGGCTCTCCCAGGCCCGCCTGCACGACCTGGCCGCGCGGCTCGGAGCCGACGTGCCGTTCGCGCTGCATGGCGGCACAGCCGTCGGTACCGGGCGGGGAGATCAGCTCAATCCGGCACTCGCCCGCGGCCGGTTCGATTGGATCCTGGTGACGAGCGATCAAGGGCTTTCCACCCCGGTCGTCTACGAGCGGCTGGACCTCCTCCGCGAGGAGCAGGGGGCGCTCGCCGACGATCCGCCGATGTCGCTCGACGTGCCGATACCCGTGCTCCAGGCGCTGCGCGCCGGCGATCCGGCACAGCTCGCCGAGGGCCTGGAGAACGACCTGCAGGCCGCGGCCATCTACGAACGTCCCGACCTCGAGGACGTGATCCGGCAGGGCATCGACGCCGGTGCGCTGCAGGGGATCGTCTCCGGGTCAGGACCCACGATCGCCCTCCTGTGCTCCGATCCCGAGACCGCCCAGGACGTGCAGACCTCGTTGCGGGAGGCGGGCCTCGACCCGCTGCACGTGCATGGACCGGTCGTCGGCGCGCGGATCATGGGCTGACGCGGCGCACGTTTCATCCGGTGTTCACCGTTATCTGTGATCGGTAGTCGCTGCTTCTGCCTAATCTGGCAGCACGAACCTCGGAGAGAAGGAGTGATCATGGGACTGTTCAAAATCACCCGCAAGACGCAGCAGGAGCGCCAGGAGGAAGGGCTCCAGATGGCCGACGACATCGCCGCGGGGCGCGGATTCATGGGCAAGATGACCAAGGCGTTCCTGGGGAGCGAATTCACCGAGGCGATGCAGCAGGCGACCTCGTCCGTCCACCAGGCCGAACATGTCGCGGCCCTGCGGGCGGCCGGCGTGCCGACGCAGCCGGCCACGGTGCTCGGGCTGCAGGACACCGCTCAGACCATCAACGACAACCCCCGCGTCGTGCTCACCCTGCAGGTCGGCCAACAGGCCGTGGCGATCCCGGCGCTCATCTCGCGTCTCGAGATCCCCCGGGTGGGGGAACAGGTCCTCGTGCTGACCGACCCGCAGAGCGGTGAACTGCTCTACGCCGGTCTCGCTCCTCGCGCCTGAACGGAGTCTCTTTCGACATCGCGGATGCACGCACGGCCTTCGACAGCCATAATGAAGTGTTGATGTGACCGTGCACATGCGAGGAGGCCTGCGATGTCCAGCGCCTCCGAGCGTGCCCGCCTGCCGAGTATCCGCGATGTCGCGCGACTTGCGGGGGTATCCCATCAGACCGTCTCGCGGGTGCTGAACGATCACGCCAGCATCCGTCCGGAGACGAAGGCCAAGGTCCTCGACGCGATCTCCGTGCTCGACTACCGTCCCAACCTCGCGGCGAGAGCGCTCGTCACCAGCAAGTCGAACATGCTGGGGATCCTCTCCGCCACGATCGGGGAGTTCGGTCCGGCGTCTTCCATCGCGAGCATCGAAGATGCTGCCCGCGAGGAGGGCTACTCGGTCTCGACGCTCAACCTCGCCGACACCACACCGGAGGCGATCGGCGGCGCTGTCCGTCAGCTCGCGCGCGAGCAGGTCGACGGCATCGTCGTGCTGGCCCCGCAGGTGCGGGTGTTCCACGTGCTGCGCGGCATGTCGTTGGACATGCCCTTCGTCAACCTGCAGACGGCCTCGGGGTCCGATGGCGTCAGTCTCTCCGCCGACCAGGTGGCGGGAGCTCGGGCAGCGACAGAGCATCTCATCTCCCTCGGGCACGTCGACATCCTGCACCTGGCCGGCCCGCAGGACTGGATCGAGGCGGAATCCCGGATGCGGGGGTACCTCGACGGGCTTCGCGAAGCCGATCTGCCGACGTTCCCCCCGATCCGAGGGGACTGGACGGCGGACTTCGGATACTTCGCCGGGCAGGAGCTGTCGCGCCGCCGCGACTTCACTGCGGTGTTCGCCGCGAACGATCTGATGGCGATCGGCCTCATGCACGGCTTCCGCGATGCCGGCATCCGCGTGCCGCACGACGTCAGCGTCATCGGCTTCGACGACATCCCCGTCGCGGCCCACGTCGCTCCGACCCTCAGCACCGTCCACCAGGACTTCCCCGAACTCGGGCGCCGGGCCGTGCGCATCCTGCTCGCGCAGATCCGCGGGGAGCAGGTGCCGGAGTTCGGTCCGCTCAAGACGCTCCTGCGTGCGCGCGAGTCCGCTGCATCACGGTAGCGACACGAAATCCGGACGCGGACTTGACAGACGTCCGGTCGTGCGAGGACGATGTAATCCAATGTGAACGGTCACATCGAAGGTGACCGCACGTCCGCAAGGAAAGATTCGTGAGCACCACAGCAACGTTGCCGACCGTGTCAGGCCCCATCCTGGAGATGCAGAGCATCACCAAGGAGTTCCCGGGGGTCAAGGCGCTCGCCGATGTCTCCATCACCGTCCGCGCCGGCGAGATCCACGCGATCTGCGGTGAGAACGGCGCCGGCAAGTCGACCCTGATGAAGGTTTTGTCCGGGGTGTACCCCTACGGGACCTACGAGGGTGAGATCCGCCTCTACGGCCAGGAGCAGCGCTTCAAGGACATCGCCGCGAGCGAGCAGGCCGGCATCGTGATCATCCACCAGGAGCTCGCGCTGATCCCCGAGCTCTCGGTCACCGAGAACATCTTCCTCGGCAACGAGATCCGCCGCTTCGGCCGCATCGACTGGCAGGCGCAGAAGCAGCGGGCCATCGAACTGCTCGCGCGGGTCGGGCTGAGCGAAGACCCCGACGTGCAGATCAAGACCCTCGGCGTCGGCAAGCAGCAGCTCATCGAGATCGCGAAGGCGCTCAACAAGGACGTCAAGCTCCTGATCCTCGACGAGCCCACCGCGGCACTCAACGAGAACGACTCGCAGCATCTGCTCGACCTCATCCTCGGCTTGAAGGCCAAGGGCATCGCGTCGATCATCATCAGCCACAAGCTCAACGAGATCGAGCAGATCGCCGATGAGATCACGATCATCCGCGACGGCCGCACCGTCGAGACCCTCGACATCTCGCGTGGCGAGATCAACGAGGACCGCATCATCCGCGGGATGGTCGGCCGCTCGCTCGAGAGCCGGTACCCCGACCGCGAGCCCGACATCGGCGAGGTCTTCTTCGAGGTCAAGGACTGGTGGGTGCAGCATCCCACGGTCTCCGAGCGCATGGTCGTCAAGGGCTCCAACCTCAACGTCCGCCGGGGCGAGGTCGTCGGCATCGCCGGGCTCATGGGTGCGGGACGCACGGAGTTCGCGATGAGCATCTTCGGACGCTCGTACGGCACGTTCCTCTCCGGCACCATGATCAAGGACGGCCAGGAGATCGCGCTTCCCGACGTCGCCTCCGCGATCAAGCACGGTCTCGCGTACGTGAGCGAGGACCGGAAGGTCCTGGGCCTCAACCTCCTCGACACCATCAAGCGCTCGGTGGTCGCCGCCAAGCTCTCCAAGATCGCCACCCGGGGCGTCGTCGACGCGCGCGCCGAGTTCGCCGTCGCCGAGGAGTACCGCAAGGCGCTGCGGATCAAGACCCCCTCGGTCGAGGAGGGCGTCGGAAAGCTCTCCGGCGGCAACCAGCAGAAGGTCGTCCTGGCGAAGTGGATGTTCACCGACCCTGACCTGCTGATCCTCGATGAGCCCACCCGCGGCATCGACGTCGGGGCGAAGTACGAGATCTACGCGATCATCAACCAGCTCGCGGCTCAGGGGAAGGGCGTCATCGTCATCTCGAGCGAGCTTCCCGAGCTCCTCGGAATCTCGGACCGCATCTACACCGTGTTCGAAGGTCGGGTCACCGACTGCATCCCGGCCGATCAGGCGACACCCGAGGCCCTCATGCGCAGCATGACCTCCGCGACCCAGAAAGCATCCGCATGACCACCGAATCCACCCCCGCCAAGAGCGGATTCCACTTCAAGGACATCACGAAGATGTTCGGAGGCGGACAGTCGACGCTCCGACAGTTCGGCATCCTGGGAAGCCTCGTCGTCATCCTCGTCGTGTTCCAGGTGCTGACCTGGATCATCAAGGGGCAGGGTCTGACGCTGTCGTCGGGCAACCTGATCAACGTCGTCAACCAGTACTCCTACATCCTGATCCTCGCGATCGGCATGGTGATGGTCATCATCATGGGCCACATCGACCTGTCGGTCGGCTCGGTCGCGGCGTTCACCGGCATCATCGTCGCGAAGGCGATGGCCGACTGGAACCTCCCTTGGCCGCTCGCGATCCTGCTCGGCCTCGGCGTCGGTGTGCTGGTCGGCGCCTGGCAGGGGTTCTGGGTCGCCTATGTCGGGGTGCCGGCGTTCATCGTGACGCTGGCCGGCATGCTCCTCTTCCGCGGCGCCAACCAGTGGGTGGGTGACTCGCAGTCCATCCCGGTACCGCAGGGCTTCAAGGTGATCGGCGCGGGATATCTTCCCGAACTCGGGTTCATCCCGGTCCCGTTCAACGTGCTCACGATGGTCCTCGCGCTGATCGGCGTCGCCGTCATCGTGATCTCGGAGATTCGCACTCGCCGCGCGCAGCACAAGATGGGCTCCGAGACCGCGCCCGTGTGGGTGAGTATCACCAAGGTCGTCCTGATCTCGGTCGTCATCCTCGTCGCCGGCTGGATGTTCGCCACCGGTCGTGAGGGCACCAGCTTCCCGATCTCCGGCGTGATCCTGCTGCTGCTCGTGATCCTCTACACGTTCATCACCAGCAACACCGTGTTCGGCCGCCACATCTATGCGGTCGGCGGCAACCGTCAGGCAGCCCGCCTGTCGGGTGTGAAGGACCGCTGGGTCGACTTCTTCGTCATGATGAACATGTCGGTCCTCGCATCGCTCGCCGGCATGATCTACGTCGCCCGTGCGACGGCATCCGGTCCGCAGGACGGCAACGGCTGGGAACTCGACGCGATCGCCTCGGTCTTCATCGGTGGCGCCGCCGTCTCGGGCGGTATCGGAACCGTGATCGGGTCGATCATCGGTGGCCTCGTCATGGCCTTCCTGAACAACGGACTCGCGCTGCTCGGCGCCGGCGCCGACGTCGTGTCGATGGTCAAGGGCCTCGTGCTCCTCGGTGCCGTCGGCGTGGACGTCTGGAACAAGCAGCAGGGCCGCCCGTCGATCATCGGCTTCATGACCCGTCGTTTCGGTCGCAAGGAAGACCCGGCGCTCGAGACGTTCCAGCCGAACCAGAACTATCCCACCCAGCAGAAGTACGAAGCCCCCGCCGTCGACGAGACGCGCGGAAAGTAGGGGTCGGATCGCGCGCCGCACGCGCGACGAGACCTTCACACACCAGAGAAAGAGATCACATGAAGAAGATTCTTCTGTCGGCGACAGCGCTTGTCGTCGTGGGCGCATTCGCCCTCACCGGTTGCTCGGGAGAGCGCGGCGGAACTCCGGCAGGCGGTGACGGCGAGGAGACCGCGAAGGGCTTCGACGCCGGCGCCACGATCGGTGTCGCACTTCCGGACAAGACCTCGGAGAACTGGGTCCTCGCGGGCCAGCTGTTCACCGACGGGCTCGAGAAGGCCGGCTTCAAGGCCGACGTCCAGTACGCTCCGGCCAGCAACACGGTCGCCGAGCAGCAGAACCAGATCCAGGCGATGGTCACCGGTGGCGCGAAGGTCATCA
The DNA here is from genome assembly GCF_051294855.1 of Microbacterium sp. PMB16. GTDB lineage: Bacteria > Actinomycetota > Actinomycetes > Actinomycetales > Microbacteriaceae > Microbacterium. The sequence continues at coordinate 4,002,800 of NZ_CP145908.1, read as the reverse complement.
TCATCGGTGCGAAGGACGGCAAGCAGCTCGCGACGCAGGTCGAGGCAGCCCGCGACGCCGGTGTCGCCGTCATCGCGTACGACCGTCTCATCGAGAACACCGACGCCGTGGACTACTACGTCGCCTTCGACAACTTCGAGGTCGGCAAGCTCCAGGGCCAGGCTCTCCTCGACGGTCTCGAGGCCCGTGCGGGTCACGCGGCTCCGTACAACATCGAGCTGTTCTCCGGCTCTCCTGACGACGCCAACTCGGCTGTCTTCTTCAACGGGGCCATGGAGGTCCTCAAGCCGAAGATCGACGACGGCACGCTGAAGGTCGTCTCCGGCCAGACCGAGATCGCCCAGACGGCGACCGAGGGCTGGAAGGCTGAGAACGCTCAGCGTCGTATGGACTCGATCCTCACCTCGACCTACAGCTCCGAGGCCCTGGACGGCGTCCTGTCGCCGAACGACACCCTGGCTCGCGCCATCATCACCTCGGTGCAGGGTGCAGGCAAGACGGTTCCGGTCGTCACCGGTCAGGACTCCGAGGTCGAGTCGGTCAAGTCGATCATGGAGGGCGTGCAGTACTCCACCATCAACAAGGACACCGCGCTCCTCGTCGAGCAGTCCATCAAGATGGTCGGCCAGCTCCAGAAGGGCGAGAAGGTCGACGTGAACGACACCGAGCAGTACGACAACGGCGTGAAGGTCGTGCCGTCGTTCCTGCTGCCTCCGGTCATCGTCACGAAGGAGAACGCGGCTGAGGCGTACGCCAACGTCCCGAGCCTCCTCGAGATCGTGAACTCCTACAAGTAAGCAGCACACAGCGAGATCACACGAGCCGTCCGGCCGATCCTCTTCGCGAGGCTCGGTCCGGGCGGCTCGTCTGTGTGCCGGGCGGCGCGGCCGGGATGCCGGCGCTCAGGACGCCGTCTCGGCCGCGCGTGAGACATCCGGACCGGCATGGCGTGCGACGAGCTGTTCGAGGGCGGCGGTGTCCATGTCGGCAGTCTGCCCGAGGCGCTCGACCGCGGTCTTGTCCGCAGCGGCAACATCACGGCTCCCGGTTTGGCCTCCGCGACACCGGTCGGCTCAGAAAGGCGCGGAACTCATCGATGCTGCCCCTCCCGCGTTCGCATCAAACCAGACATCCGCATCCACGAAGGTGACCGTGTTCTGGGCCGGTGGCCGGTCGATGTAGGTGCGCCCCGTGGGGCTGGTCCACTCGAGCACACCACCCGAGCGCTGCTCCACATGCCAGGGCGAGTGGTGCTTCAGCATGTGGTGTCTTCGGCAGAACGCGGCGAGGTTCGAGTGGGTTGTCTCGCCACCTGTCGCGGCAGCGCGATTGTGGTCGAGGTCGCACTTTCTCGCCGCGAGTCCGCAGGTCGGGAAGCGGCATCGCTGGTCTCTCGATCGGAGATGGCGTCGGAGATGCTCGCTGGGCCGGTACCGGTCGACCGAGAGCATCGCTCCCGTCGTCGGGTGGGTGAAGACCCGATCCCATCCGGATGCGGTTCCGGCGAAGAATCGCGCCGTGTCGATATCGATGGGGATCGAACCGTCGAGTTCGGCTGGAGGGGACCCGCGATCGGTCGATGACGTGTCCTCGTCGCTACCTCTCAGCGACGTTGCGGGCACGGTCACCTCGACCCGGGCATGGATCGCGCTGAGCAGCCCGTCGACGGTGTCGTGCGCGGATGGGGTACCCGTGAGCACGAGGTCAGCGAGCAGATCTGCGCGCAGTTCATCGATCGTGCGGTCGTCGCGGGTTGCGGTGCTGTCTTTCGCTGCCGCTTGGTTCTCGCTCTTGATCGCATGCGCCATCTGAGACAGTCGATCGAACATGCCGTGCACGAGCGCCGCAGGCCCGTACATCCCCAGCTCAGCCATGCCGTCGTCGAGATCCTTCACCCAGACGCGTCGCCTCTTGCGAGCATCGCGGTGCCGATCGGTCACATCACGCTCCTGAAAGCGCTCGGCGATCCGCCGCGCGATTCGACGCAGCCGGTTCGGAGACTCGTTCTCGGCGACAGCCAGTGCTTCGGCGGCATAGGCCTCTCGATCGACCGCGTCGTCGATGTGCGCACCGGCGTCGACGATGACCCGTGAATGCCCCGCGTTGATGCGGCCGGCGCCCTGAGCCTCCCAGACGGTGGGCAAGCGATCGACCAGCCAGGAGGCGTCAGCCATGCGCCGCTCGACTGTGCGGTCGCTCACGCGCTGAACGGCGCCGATCTCGGCCGCCACGGTGCGGATCGTCATGTCGCCGCGGTCAGGATGATCGCCCTGCTTGGCGATGTCGACGGCCAGTCGACCCGCGAGCGCCAAGAGCCCGTCGCGAGCCGCCTGCATGCTGCTCAGCGTCGCTTCTGCGGCCTCCAGCGAAGCGACCAGATCGGCGAGCATCGCCATCTGCGTGTCCGTCGCATCGACCATCGCTTCCATGTCTTCAGTACATCATCGAGCACTGACATTCGAAGATATGTTCGCTACGCGAATCGCGAGGAGATGCCGACCGCGCGCCGATACGGCCTGATACACGACGCGCTGCGCTAATCCCAGATCGGGTCGTCGGGGTCGGGGGAGTCCGTGCCGTCGGCGTCGGTCATGATGCGCGCCTCAGCGATCCAAGACCTCAGCCGATCGCCGTGGAGCATGTGCGGTCGCGGCGTGCCGAGAAGATCGGGGGTCCTCACGATCTCCAGCGGCTCATCGCTCGCGAAGATGACGACGTTGCTGAGCGGTCCTTCATCGTCGGTCGGTTCTGCCTCGAGAACGACGGCGACGTGCTCGAACACCGTGCTCAGGGTCGCGGCCTGTCGCCGCGAATACTCGAACGGATGCCCGTCGAGCAGGTTGACCGCCACGACACCGTCGGGTGCGGACCGTGCGGCGACCCGGCGGTAGAACTCCTGGCTGGCCACACGGTGTCGGATGACGCCGGCATCCCAGAGATCGACGACGGTGAAGCGCGCCTCCACCCAATCCGTGTCGACCGCGGTCGCGCCCGTCGCTGCGGCGCCGAGCGGGGCGGAAGGGGAGGACGGCACCGACGATCGTCCCTCGACGGGGAACTCCGCGTCAGCGACCGCTCGCGCATCGCCGAAGATGACTCGCACGTCGGCGCCCTCGGGAAGAGGCAGCGCGGCGATCACTGCTGCATAGAGAGCGGGCTCGAACTCGACCACGAGTTGAGGCGACCCGGCACGGGTGGCCTCGACGTAGCGTGCCAGCGTGAGTGCTCCGGCCCCCAGGTGCACGGTGAACAACGGCTCGCCGGGGTCGGCCGCGGCATCGATCGCTCTGGCGATGTGCTGGATGTAGGCGTATTCGAGTGCGGTGGGCTCGGTCATCGAGACGACGGACTGCGGAATCCCATCGACGCTGAGCTCGTAGTGATCGGGTCGTCTTCTCGACTGCACCAGCTTCGCCTTGTGATTGTCGAGCGAGAGCGAGAACACCCGGCGATTCCTTGGCACCCGTCGATCTTAGATCGGGCGAGGCCGGTCGGAGACGCGAGTACCCTTGAGAGGACATGGCACATCTTCTCGGGGCAGAGTCCCTTCATCTCGAATATCCGACCAGGGTCGTCTTCGACTCCGTGACCGTGGGAATCGAGGAGGGCGACCGCATCGGCATCGTCGGGCGCAACGGCGACGGCAAGTCCAGCCTTCTCGGCATGCTGGCGGGAACCAAGGAGCCGAACGCGGGCCGCGTCACCGTGCGTGGCGGCACCCGCATCGGCGTCCTCGACCAGGCGGACACGCTCGCAGACGACGTCACGATCAGTGAGGCCGTGGTCGGCGACACCCCGGAGTACGAGTGGGCGGGCGATTCCCGCGTGCGTGACGTCATCGAGGGCCTCCTGCGGGATCTGCCGTGGGATGCCGAGATCGGCTCGCTCAGCGGTGGTCAGCGCCGTCGGGTCTCCCTCGCGAAGCTTCTCGCCGGTGACTGGGATGTCATCGCTCTGGACGAGCCCACCAACCATCTCGACGTCGAGGCGATCACCTGGCTCGCGGGGCACCTCAAGAAGCGGTGGAGCAACAACTCCGGCGCCCTGCTGGTCGTGACCCACGATCGCTGGTTCCTCGACGAGATCTGCACCGAGACCTGGGAGGTGCACGACCGCATCGTCGAGCCCTTCGAGGGCGGCTACGCCGCGTACATCCTGCAGCGCGTCGAGCGCGACCGGATGAACGCGACGATCGAGGCGAAGCGCCAGAACCTCGCCCGCAAGGAGCTCGCGTGGCTCCGTCGTGGCGCGCCGGCCCGCACGGCGAAGCCGAAGTTCCGCATCGACGCGGCGAACGAGCTCATCGCCGACGTGCCCGAGATCCGCGACAAGGTGTCGCTGCAGTCGCTCGCCGTCTCGCGGCTCGGTAAAGACGTCGTCGACCTGCTCGACGTGGGCGTGACCTACCCGCGGGCCGACCCTTCGTCGAGCTCAGGGACCCAGGACAGGGTTGTCCTGCGAGACGTCGAATGGCGTATCGCGCCGGGGGAGCGTACCGGCATCCTCGGCGTGAACGGTGCGGGAAAGTCCACGCTCCTCGGTCTCATCGCCGGAACCGTCGAACCCACCGTCGGCCGGGTCAAGCGCGGTAAGACGGTGGTCGTCAAGACGCTCACCCAGCGCCTCGATGAGCTGGAGGACGTTCGCCATGAACCGGTCCGCGTGGTCATCTCGCGGCTGCGCACCTCGTACACGCTCGGCGCCGGCTCCAAGGCGCAGGACCTCACTCCCGGCCAACTCCTCGAGCGACTCGGATTCGACTCCGCTCAGCTCTCCACGCCGGTGAAGGACCTCTCCGGTGGCCAGCAGCGCCGTTTGCAGCTGTTGCTCGTGCTGCTCGATCAGCCGAACGTGCTGATCCTCGACGAGCCCACCAACGATCTCGACACCGACATGCTCGCCGCGATCGAGGACCTCCTCGACTCGTGGTCGGGCACGCTCCTCGTGGTCAGCCACGACCGGTACTTCCTGGAGCGGGTCACCGACCAGCAGTACGCGATCCTCGATGGCAAGTTGCGGCACCTTCCCGGGGGCGTCGACGAGTATCTGCGGTTGCGGCACCTGCAGGATGCTGCGCCGCGCGCATCGCAGACGGCGACGAACACGGCGAAGAAGGCGGCCGGGCTCGAGGGTGCCGCCTTGCGCACCGCGCAGAAGGAGATCTCGTCGCTCGAGCGCCGCATCGAGAAGCTCACGCAGCAGATCGACAAGGCGAAGACAGCCCTCGCCGAGCACGATCAGTCCGACTACGCCGGCATCGCCGACGAGATGAAGGCGATCGGCGAGCGGCAGGCCGAGATCGAGGAGCTCGAGCTGCGCTGGTTCGAACTCTCCGAAGACCTCGGCTGACCGGATCTCGACGCCAGAGGTGTCAGCGTCGCGCGACCACCGCGACGATCGGGCGGTGATCGCTGCCGACGCCGTCGGCGGCGGTGATCACCGAGGCCGCGCGAACCTCCCACGCGGCACCGACCAGGACGTGGTCGATCGGCGCGCTGAGCCACCCAGGAGCGGACGCCGGCCAGGTGCCGGTCGACGAAGCGCCGGAGACGGATGCCGCATCCCGGCATCCGTCGATCGCCGAACCGAAGTGATCGACGGTGGCGTTCAGGTCGCCCGCCACGATGACGTCCGGCTCGGTGCAACGAGCGCCGATCCAATCGAGCCCCGCACTCCACTGGTCGGACATGCCAGGCAGCGGCGGCAACGGATGTGCAGCGACGATCCGCGGCCCCGTGCCGTCGACCGGCACCCAGACGCCGCTCGGAAGGTCTGGCGTGGAGCCTGCCGTCTCATCGAGCCGGTACTCGCCCAGATCGGCGGAGATGAGCAGGGAGGTGGGGACGTCGGAGTCGCCCTCGGGGCCGCGGGTGGTGTCGGCTGACATCGTCTTCCCTTCGAGTGCCACGAGTCGGGCGACCTCCGTCACCGCCGTCTCGTCCGTCTCGGGGAGGCTCACGATGTCGGCATCCGTCTCGATCACGAGCCGGGCGATCGACGCGGGGGATGCTGCGCCGCCCAGTGTGTTCCAGACGAGGACCGTCAGGTCCTCCGCATCGTCGCTGCTCGCCATATCGCCACTGCCGCCTCCTCGCGCCAACAGCACTCCCACGTTCGTGAGTGATGCGGCGACGAGCAGCACGGCCAGCGCGGCGGAGATCGACCAGCCTCGGCGGACCCGGGCGATGACCGCGAAGAGCAGGGCACCGACGAACAGGGCGATCGCCAGTCCCGCGCGGAAGGAGATCAGCTGCGCGACCACCGGAAGACGTTCAGACCCGAGAGCCTGCGGCCAGGACAGCAGCAGCGCGACCGGCGCTCCGAGCACCAGGGCGATCACGAATCCGAGCCGCTGACGTCGACGGCCGGGGGAGACAGGGTGGCCAGTGCTCGTCATCGTCATCCGTGCTCCCTCGTTCCCGCGCGATCGTCCGCCCAGTCTCACCGACGAAGGTCGAGAGAACCTGACCGTTCAGCGGGCAATGAGGAATATCCTTCTCCCACAGACGTTGGGAGGTAGTGATGGAAGGCCTCGAAGTAACTGTCCTGCTCGGACTCACGATTCTTGTCGGAACCCTGATCGCACCGCGTTTGCGCCTCGCACTACCCCTCGTCCTCGTCATCTTCGGTCTGCTGCTCGGCTTCGTGCCGCAGCTGCGCGAGGTGCAGTTGCCGCCGGAGACGGTGCTGCTGCTCTTCCTGCCGGTGATCCTGTTCTGGGAGAGCCTGACGACGTCGCTGCGCTCGATCCGTCGCGACTTCCGCTACATCCTGCCGATGAGCACGGTGCTCGTCGTGGCATCGGCGTTCGCTGTGGCCGGCATCGCCGTGCTGTTCGGCATGCCCTGGGAGATCGCGCTGATCCTCGGTGCGGCTGTCGCTCCGCCGGACGCCACGGCCGTCGCTGCGCTCGGGCGACTTCTGCCGCGCCGCGCCTTCATGAAGCTGAAGGCCGAGAGCCTCACGAATGACGGCACCGCCCTGGTTCTGTACGCGATCGCGGTGTCGGTCGCACTCGGCGGTCAGATCACCCCGCTCTCGGTCACCTGGGATGTGCTGGTCTCGTACGTCGGAGGCATCGCGGCCGGCACGGCCGTCGCCGCGCTCGGTTACCTGCTGCTCAGCCGCACCGCCTCGACGATCGTCATCAACGTCGCGCTGCTCCTCATCCCGTTCTCGGCGTTCCTGGCCGCGGAGATCGTGCACGCGTCCGGCGTGCTCGCGGTCGTCGTGGCCGGCCTCATCGTCGCCTACATCTCGCCCCGTGTGACGACCGCGTCGTCCCGGCGCCAGGCGGATGCCGCGTGGCCGTTCGGCGTCTTCCTCCTCAACGGCGCCCTGTTCGTGCTCATCGGCCTCGAGGTGCAGTACGTCGTGCACGAGATCTCCGCCGCGGCCATCGGGCGCCTCGTGCTCATCACCCTCGCGGTGTGGGGCACGCTCCTGGTGGTGCGCTATCTGTTCCAGCTGCTGAACGTGCCCTTCCAGGGTCGTCCGGCGTCGCCCCTTCCCCGAGGGATCCGATCCCGCGCGCGTGCGGTGTCGACGGTGGCCGGGATGCGCGGTGCGGTGTCACTCGCGATCGCCCTCTCGGTGCCGGCATCCATCAGCGAGGGCGGTGGGGTGTCCGGTCGCGACGAGATCGTCTTCGTCACGGCCGGCGTCATCATGCTCAGCCTCCTCGTGCAGGCGCCGCTGCTCCCGATGATCGTGCGGTGGGCGCGATTCCCGGTCGACCACGCCGAAGACGAGGAGTACGAACTCGCGGAGCGCGCCATCTCGGGTGCCGCCCTCGCCGCGCTCGACGACCTCGCGGCGGAACACGGTGTGGGTCAGGAGGTGCGCGACCGGGTGCGCGCCGAGGGCTATCAGAACCTCGAGTTCGCGAACGCGCGGACTCTGGCGCGCGAGCAGGCCCTCGTCGACGCCGAGGCCGAAGCCCTCGACAACATGCTCGACGAGCCCGACCCGCTCGGCATCGGGGGAGTGGAAGCCGCGACAGGAACAGCGCCGGGCGCTTCGCCGATCGTGAACGATGCCACCGACGGCACGGTGCTGCAGATCATCGCCACCTCGGCTGACGTCGACCTCGCGCAGCGGTCGCCCCTGATCCGCCACGAGGAGCACACGCGCCTCAAGCTCGCCCTGCTCGACCGCAAGCGCGAGGTGCTGCTGGGCCTGCGCGGCGCCGGCACCGTCGATGACATGATCGTGCGTCGGATCTCGGCGCGGCTCGACCTCGAGCAGGTGCGTCTGCAGGGCATCGAGGAGTACGACTGAGCGGGATCCCTCCCCGCTGTGACGTCGTGTGACGGACGATTCCGCGCGCGCCCGCGCGCCTGCCTAACGTATTCGAGTCCCCCCACGAGAGGAACCCTTTCCCATGTCACGTCGCACCACATCCGTCATCGCCGCGCTCGCCGCGGTCCCGCTCTTCGTCGCGCTCGCCGGCTGCGCCACCGCAGCCTCGAACGCCGGCTCCGGCGGCGGTGAGTCCGCGGAGAACGAGGTCGTCAAGATCGGCGTCGTCGGCAAGGGCGACGAGCAGTGGGAGCCCTTCGTCGAGGCCGCGGCGGAAGAGGGCATCACGGTCGAGCTCGTCGACTTCGGCTCCTACGAGCAGCCCAACCCGGCGCTCACCGAGGGCGAGATCGACCTCAACCAGTTCCAGCACATCGTGTACCTCGCGCAGTACAACACGGCCTCCGGTTCGGATCTCACCCCGATCGGCTCGACCGCGATCTACCCGCTGGGTCTGTACTCGACCAAGTACGACGACGTCGACGACATCAAGAAGGGCGAGACCGTCGCCGTTCCCGACGACGTCTCCAACCAGGCGCGCGCTCTGCTGGTGCTGCAGTCCGCCGGTCTCATCGAACTCAAGAGCGGCGGCACGATCTTCTCCGACATCGCCGACATCGACACCGAGAAGTCGAAGGTCAAGGTCACGGCGCTCGAGGCTGCGCTGACGGCGACTTCGCTGCCCGACGTCGCTGCCGCAGTCATCAACAACGACTTCGTGAAGAACGCCGGACTCTCGTTCGAGGACGCGATCGCACAGGACGACCCGGAAGACCCCAACGCGCTGCCGTACGTGAACGTCTTCGCGTCGCGCGCGGAGGACGCCGACAACGAGACATATCTGAAGCTGGTCGAGATCTTCCAGACCAACAAGGACGTGCAGGCAGGGCTCGCCGAGTCGTCCGGCAACACCGCGGTCCCTCTGCAGACCCCGGTCGCTGACCTCGTCGACTCCCTCGCGAAGGTCGAGAAGGACACCGAAGCGAACAAGTGAGCGTGACGGGAGTCATCCCGTCCTGCGAGAGAATCGGGTGACGCCCTGTGCGTCGCCCGATTCTCATTCCCCGAGAACCAGACCGGAGCAGCGCATGTCGATCGTGAGCCTGACCAACGTGTCGAAGGCCTATCCTTCGCGAAACCGCGGAGACGGAGACGGCGACGTCGTCGCGGTCGACGACGTGACCCTCGAGATCGAGAAGGGCGACGTCTTCGGCATCATCGGGTACTCGGGTGCGGGCAAGTCCACGCTCGTGCGGCTGATCAACGCCCTCGAGCCGGCGACGGCGGGCAGCATCCTCGTCGACGGCGTCGACATCACCTCCCTCAAGGAGAGCGAACTGCGGCGGGTGCGCGGGGGGATCGGCATGATCTTCCAGCAGTTCAACCTCTTCTCCTCGCGCAGTGTCAAGGCCAACATCGCCTACCCGCTCAAGCTCGCCGGGTGGAAGAAGCCCGACATCGAGGCCAGGGTCACGGAGCTGCTGTCGTTCGTCGGGCTCTCTGACAAGGCGAAGGCCTACCCGGAGCAGCTCTCCGGTGGGCAGAAGCAGCGCGTCGGCATCGCCCGCGCTCTCGCCACCGGCCCTGCGATCCTGCTCGCCGACGAGGCGACCAGTGCGCTCGACCCGCAGACCACGCACGAGGTGCTCGACCTGCTCAAGCGCGTCAACGAGGAGCAGGGCGTCACCATCGTCATCATCACCCATGAGATGGACGTCATCCAGACGATCGCCACCAAGGTCGCCGTCATGGAACGTGGCCGAGTCATCGAACAGGGTGACGTGTTCGACGTGTTCTCGGCGCCGCAGAATCCGGCATCGCAGCGCTTCGTCGGCACGGTCGTCAAGGGCGTGCCGTCGCCTGCCGAGGTCGCGGTGCTCAGCGAACGCCATCAGGGCCGTCTGGTCACCTTCTCGTTCCGCGACGGCGACTCCTCGCAGGCGCAGGTGTTCCTCGACCTCGCCGGTGCCGGGCTCGATTTCGAGCTCGTGTACGGCGGCATCAACGACATCCGCGGACGCGCATTCGGACACCTCACGCTCGCGATCCGCGGCGAGAGTGCGGCGATCGACCGGGCTCTCGTCGCGATCGGCGAACGCGTCGAAGTCACCGAGATCGTCGGAGAGGAGGTCCGCTGATGGATCGTCTGATCGAACTGGCCCCCGAGTTCTGGGCCGCCGCCCTCGAGACCCTCTACATGTCGTCGTTCGCTCTCGTGCTCGGCGGTGTGCTCGGACTCGTGATCGGCATCATCCTCTACGTGACGCGACGCGGCGGTCTGCTGCAGAACGTCGTCGTCTCGACGATCGCGAACCTTGCGGTCAACTTCTTCCGTCCGATCCCGTTCGTGATCTTCCTCGTCGTCGCACAGCCGCTCGCGAGGGCGGTCGTCGGCATCGGCATCGGCACCACCGCCGGAGCCTTCATCATCGGTATCGCCGCCGCGTTCGCGATCGGCCGCATCGTGGAGCAGCACCTGGTGTCGGTCTCGCCCGGAGTCATCGAAGCGGCGCGGTCGATGGGTGCCGGGCCCTGGCGCATCCTGTTCACGGTCGCGATCCCCGAGTCGCTCGGGCCGCTCATCCTCGGATACACCTTCATCGTCGTCGCCCTGATCGACATGACGGCGATGGCGGGGCTCGCCGGCGGCGGCGGTCTCGGCGCGTTCGCGCAGATCTATGGTTTCCGGCAGTTCGAGCCTGTGGTGATGTGGGCGGCGATCGTCCTCATCGTGGTGTTCGTGCACCTCGTGCAGCTGCTCGGCACGACGCTCGCGCGCAAGATCATGCGGCGCTGACCCGAGGGCGAGGTCAGGGGCCCGGGGCGGGTCGCGACGGGGCCTCCTGCAGCGTGCGCCGCGTCATGAACACCCGGTCTTCGCCGGTCAGCGGATCGACGAACCGCAGCTCGCGCGCGAGCAGCTGGAGCGGCCGGTCGTAGTCGTCGGGAAGGTCCTCGGTCAGAGTCGGATAGAAGCGGTCGTTGAGGATGCCGAGACCGATGGCGGCGAGATGCACACGCAGCTGGTGCATCTTGCCGCTGTGCGGCCGCAGCAGCGTGTGCACGACGCGGTCGTCGGCGCGGAGGAGCTCGATCAGCGTCTCGGAGTTGGGCTCGCGCTCGTCGTCGATCTGCACGCACACCTGGGCGCGCAGCTTCTCGATGTGGTTGCGATACACGAGGGGGAAGCGGTCCGGATCCCAGTCGGTAGGCCGGGCGGACACCGCCTCGTAGACCTTCTGCACCTGCCGGTTCTCGAACAGCAGCTGGTACGCGCCTCTGGTCGCCGGACGCGCCGAGAACATGAGCAGCCCGGCGGTCGCGCGATCCAGACGGTGGATGGGCGCCAGGTCGTGATTGTCGAGGCGTCGACGCAGGCGCACCAGGGCCGAGTTCTGCAAGAACTTGCCGCCCGGCGTGGTCGGCAGGAAGTGCGGCTTGTCGACGACAACCAGGTGTTCGTCCTGATGCAGGATCTGCTCCGTGAACGGGATCTCCTGCTCCACGGCCGGCTCGCGGTAGTACCAGACGAACTCCTCAGCGCCGAGAGGCGTGTGCCGGGTGAGGGGGGAACCGTCGCGCGCCACGATGTCGCCGCGGTCGAAGCGCAACAGCAGCCGCTCAGGGTCGAGGTGGAAGAAGCGCTCGACCATGTACGCGGCGACCGTCGGCCAGGCACCGGTCAGCGGCACGTGCAGGCGCGTGGCGCCCACGCCGTCGCGCGGGGGGAGCGGGGACGGCATGCCCATCAGCAGCACCTCATCAGCAGTGCCCGGTCACGAGTCGAAGCTGAGGCTGAGCTTGCGCAGAAGGCCGGCGAGACGGTCGCGGTCGCCGCGCGACAGCCCACGCAGCAGGTCGGCCTCGACGTCCACGAGACGTGTGATCGCGGCATCCACTCGGATGCGCCCGTCGTCGGTGAGGATGACCAGCACGCTGCGGCCGTCGCCCGGGTCCGCTTCCCGGCGCACGAAGCGGCGTGCCACGAGCCGGTCGATCCTGTTCGTCATGGTGCCGCTCGAGACCAGAGTCTGCTGCAGCAGCTGCTTCGGCGACAGTTGGAAGGGTGCGCCGGCGCGTCGCAGCGCCGAGAGCACATCCCACTCCCAGGGCTCGAGGTCGCTGCGGCGGAAGACGTCACGGCGCGCCCGATCGAGCAGTCTGGTGAGTCGGTCCATCCGCGACAGCACCTCGAGCGGGGAGAAGTCGAGGTCGGGGCGCTGCGTGTTCCACGCACCGACGATCCGGTCGACTTCATCCGCTTCGCTCATCCGATCATTATCCCGTGCGCGCCGACGCAACGGATGCCGAGGGCAGCGCCAGCGTCATGAACGTGCTGAGCGGATCGGGGCGATAGCTGCCGAACGGCCCGCACTCGCGGAACCCCGCACTCGCATAGAGCGCGCGAGCCGGCACGAAGAAATCCATGCTCCCCGTCTCCAGCGAGACGCGACGGATGCCGCGGCTCGCCGCATCCGTCAGCAGGAAATCGAGCATGGCGCGCCCGAGACCCCGGCCGCGCACCGCAGGATCCGTGCGCATCGACTTGAGCTCCTCGTGCCCCTCGTCGACCGTCGCGAGGGCACCGGTCGCCACCGGATGCCCGTCGTGGAACGAGGCGAACAGACGGATGCCGGGTGCGAGGAGCCGGTCGAAGGGCAGTGCGTGCCGGCTCTCTGCAGGGGCGGTCGGCTCCATGTCCGCGTGGTGGGATTCGAGGAAGGCGGCCAGTGCCGGTGTCGCGGATTCGACCCGTTCGATGATGATGCTCACGCCGTCAGCATCCCAAAGCCGTGTTTCGATCGGATGACGCCGCCCCACAGCATCGGATCACCAGCCAGGGCATGGCAGACTTGACGGGCGCCGTCCTCGCGGACGGCGCGGTCCGCCGTGGTGTAATGGCAGCACGACAGCCTTTGGAGCTGTTAGGTCTAGGTTCGAGTCCTGGCGGCGGAGCATGACAGCTAACCTCGCGATCATCATCCTCGCCGCAGGGCAGGGCACGCGCATGAAGTCGCGCATCCCCAAGGTCCTGCATCCGATCGGCGGCCGGCCGCTCGTCGGCCACGTGCTCACGACCGCGGCGCGGCTCGAGGCCCAGCACATCGAGGTCGTCGTGCGGCACGAGCGCGACCAGGTCGTCGCGGCGCTCACGAAGGACTATCCCGGCGCCGTGTTCATCGATCAGGACGACGTCCCCGGCACCGGTCGCGCCGTCCAGGTCGCGATCGACGCGCTCCCCGCCGACTTCGACGGCGACGTGCTCGTGCTCTCCGGCGACGTGCCGCTGCTCGAGGTCGAGACGCTTCGTCGGCTCATCGACGGCCACCGCACCGCGGCAGCGGCGGCGACCCTGCTCAGCGCCCGGCTCGAGGACCCCACGGGGTATGGTCGCGTCATCCGCGACGCCGCAGGCACGGTACAGCGCATCGTGGAGCAGAAGGACGCCAGCGCCGACGAGGCGGCCGTCACCGAGATCAACGCGGGGGTGTACGTCTTCCGGGCACCCGAGCTGCGCACCTACCTCTCGCGCGTCGGTCAGGACAACGCCCAGGGCGAGATGTACCTGACCACCGTGATCGAACTGCTCCGTGGCGCGGAGCAGACCGTCGCGGCGGAACTCGCCGACGACACCGCGTCGACCTTCGGCATCAACGACCGTGTCCAGCTCGCCGAGGCCGGCCGCGTGCTCAACGACCGCATCGTGCGCCGCTGGCAGCGCGAGGGCGTCACGGTCATCGACCCGGCGACCACCTGGATCGACGACGACGCGAACCTCTCGCCCGACGTCACCATCCTGCCGAACACGCACATCCTGCGGGCCACGGTCATCGCTCCCGGCGCCATCGTCGGCCCCGACACCACCCTCGTCGACTGCGAGGTGGGGGAGAACGCCATCGTCCGCCGCACCGATGCCACGCTCGCCGTGATCGGCGCAGGCGCGACCGTCGGCCCGTTCTCGTTCCTCCGCCCCGGCACGGTGCTCGGCGCGAACGGCAAGATCGGCGCCTACGTCGAGACCAAGAACGCCGAGATCGGCGAGGGCAGCAAGGTTCCGCACCTCTCGTACGTCGGCGATGCGACGATCGGTCGCGGCGTGAACCTCGGTGCGAGCACGATCACCGCGAACTACGACGACGTGAACAAGCACCGCACCGAGATCGGCGACGAGGTGCACACCGGGTCTCACACCGTCCTCGTCGCGCCCGTTAGGCTGGGTGCTGGTGCGAAGACCGCCGCAGGCGCCGTCGTCCGCAAGGATGTCCCCGCCGGCGCGCTGGCCATGAGCGTCGCCCCTCAGCGCAACATCGAGGGGTGGGTCGAGAAGAACAGAGCAGGCACGGGTGCGGCGGACGCCGCGTCCCGCGAGAATTCGGCGGAATAGGCGGACATGGCGCGTAAGAAGAAGATCGTCGACCTGGATCGCGACAACGGCATCGCGCCCGGTCTGGTCGCGAGGACCAAGAAGCGCCTGGTCATAGCCGGAGGGCGATCGCACCCCGCGCTCACCGCGGCCGTCGCGGAGTCGCTCGGCACCGAGATCGCGCCGACGGAGCACCGTACCTTCGCCTCCGGCGAGATCTATGCGCGGTTCGAGGTGTCGATCCGCGGCTGCGACCTCTTCCTCTTCCAGACGTTCGGTGAGCCGGTCAACGAGTGGCTCATGGAGACGCTCATCATGATCGACGCCGCCAAGCGCGCCTCGGCCAAGCGGATCACCGTCGTGGCGCCGTACTACCCGTACTCCCGTCAGGACAAGAAGGGCCGTGGCCGTGAGCCGATCAGTGCCCGTCTCGTCGCGGACCTGCTCAAGACAGCCGGTGCCGACCGCGTCATGAGCGTCGACCTGCACGCCGCGCAGATCCAGGGCTTCTTCGACGGCCCCGTCGACCATCTGTTCGCGAAGCCGGTGCTGCTCGAGCACTTCCAGCGCACCCTGAGCCCGGAGGATCGCAAGATCCTGACCGTCGTCTCACCCGACATGGGCCGCGTGCGCGTCGCCGACACCTGGTCGGACAGCCTCGGTGCGCCCCTGGCCATCATCCACAAGCGTCGTGACCCGAAGGTGGCGAACCAGGTCTCCGTGCACGAGATCGTCGGCACCGTCGAGGGCCGCACCTGCCTGCTGGTCGACGACATGATCGACACCGGCGGCACGATCGTCAAGGCCGCTCAGGCTCTGAAGGCGGCGGGCGCGCACCGCGTCATCGTCGCAGCCACCCACGCGATCTTCAGCGACCCGGCGCACGAGCGACTGCAGGACGAGTCGATCGATGAGGTCGTCGTCACCGACACGATCCCGCTCACGGAATCGCGTCGCTGGGACCGGCTGACGATCCTCCCGATTGCCCCGCTGCTCGCTCGCGCGGTGCACGAGGTCTTCGAAGACGGTTCGGTCACGAGCATGTTCGGCGGCGACGCGTAACGCAGCGAAACGGCACAGCCCGCGCATAGCCGGGGTGCCTACGGTCGATTCAGCGGCATACAGTCGCGAGACACCGAGCCGGGAGGACCATCATGATCCGCACGACCGTACCGACCTCTGTCCACAAGGGAGCCGCCCTCATCGGCGTCGCAGGACTCCTCGTCCTCGCCGGCTGCTCCACCCCCGCCGAGAACGACGAGCCGACGACTGGCGCCAGCACCGGATCCGACGGGGGCTCGAACTCCGAGTCCAGCGGCGGTGACGCAGCCGGCAGCTACAAGGACGGCACCTACACCGCCGACGGCCAGTACCAGACGCCGGAGACGGTGGAGAAGATCTCGGTCACCCTGACCCTCGCCGACGGCGTCGTGACCGACGTCGAGGTCACGGGCGACCCGCAGGCTCCTGAGACCGAGCGCTATCAGGGCGAGTTCATCGACGGGATCGCCGACGAGGTCGAGGGCAAGTCGATCGACGAGCTCGACGTGAGCCGTGTCGCCGGATCGTCGCTGACCAGCGGTGGATTCAACGCCGCGGTCGACGCGATCAAGGAGCAGGCCGCGGCCTAGGCGCCGAGGGCCCCGTCATGGCGCGCTGGCGGTTCGATGCGATCGGCACAGGCTGGGAGATCGAGACGTCGGCGGAGCTGACGGATGCGGATCGCAGAGCCGTCACCGCCGAGATCGAGCGTTTCGATCGCGAGTGGTCGCGGTTCCGCGACGATTCCGATGTGACCAGGCTTGGTCGCGAGGGCGGTGAGCTCGTCTCACCGGATGCCCGCGTCATGCTCGACGCGTACCGGGCGCTGTCGGCTGCCACCGATGGGGCTGTGAACCCCCTGGTGGCCGACAGCCTCAGTGCGCTCGGGTACGATCCGGGATACTCGCTGATCGCCGGCGAACACCTGAGTGCGCCGGCGGCATGGGAAGAGCGTGTGTCGTGGACGGATGCCGCGGCCACGGCATCCGTCCCCGCCCTCCTCGATGTGGGTGCGCTCGGCAAGGGCCGCCTGGTCGATCTGATCATGACGGTGCTGTCCGGTGTCCCGGGCGACGTCGTGGTCGATGCGGGTGGCGACATCCGGGTGCGCGGCTCAGCCGCCCGCATCGGGCTCGAGCACCCGTTCGACGCCCGGAAGGCGATCGGGGTCGTCCTCGTGCAGGACGGGGCGCTGTGCGCCTCGGCGATCAACCGTCGGGCGTGGGGGAGCGGACTCCATCACGTGCTCGATGCCCGCACCGGGCTACCCGTACGTACCTGGGCGGCGACGTGGGCGTTCGCGCCCGAGGCGATGAGAGCGGATGCCGTCTCCACGGCGCTCTTCTTCGACGGCGGCCCCGCGCTGGCCGCGATGTGGGGAGTCGAGTGGGTCCGGATGACCACCGATGGCCGTGTGGAACGCTCGACCGGCTGCCCGGCCGAGCTGTTCCTCACGGGAAGTGGACGCGGAGCGCGTCCTCAGAATCAGAACTAGGCGTCTTCAGAATCAGAATTAGGGAAGAGTGGAAAACGTGATCTCGTCTCTCACCGCCGCACGTCAGCGGGTCCTCGCTGTCCTGGGCTCGTTGTCGATGTACCGCCTCGTGCTCTTCGCGCTCGCCGCGCTCGCGGCCATCGCGTTCGTGTTGTCTCTGCTCGGCGTGATCGTCTCGCCAGGACCGCTCGAGCTGGTGGTGTCGTTCGTCGTGCTCGCCGTAGTCATCTCCGTGGTCGATGCGGCGGCACAGCGCATCCTGCGGCTGCCGTGGCGTATCGAGTCGTCGCTGGTCACCGCCCTGATCCTCCTGTTCGTGCTCCGGCCGGGTCTGGAGCCGGCGAACCTGATCGGCCTGGCGTTCGCGGGTGCGCTCGCGAGCCTGTCGAAGTACCTGATCGCCTGGCGCGGGCGGCACATCGTTAATCCGGCCGCCTTCGGCGCCGCCGTCGTCTCGATCCTGGGCGCGTTCGGCGCCCTCGAATGGCTGGGCACCTCGTCGTCGTGGTGGGTCGGAACGCCCGTGCTGACGATCCCGGTGGCCGTCCTCGGACTCGCCGTGCTCTGGCGCACCGAGAAGGTGCGCGTGGTCCTGGTCTTCCTGATCGTGGCGTTCGCCGTGTCGATCCTGCGGCAGGCCGTACAGGCGCAGGAGTTCGACCTGGCCTTCGACATCGTCACGGCGCTGCAGTTCGCGGTGCTCCAGTCGCCGTTCCTGTTCCTCGGTGCGTTCATGCTCTCCGAACCGCTCACGCTCCCGCCGCGCCGCCACCAGCAGCTCGCTGTCGCGATCCTCGTGGGCGTGCTGGCCGGCTGGCCGATCTCGGTGGCCGGGCTGTTCACGCTGGGCCAGGAGCGCGCGCTCATCATCGGCAACCTGCTGGCGTTCGCCTTCGCCCTGCGCGGCTCGGTGCGGCTGGTGCTCGAGCGGCGCGAGTTCGTGACGCCGACCGCGCAGGAGCTGACCTTCCGTGCCAAGGGCAAGGTGAAGTTCCTTCCTGGCCAGTACCTCGAACTCGACGTTCCCCACCATCGACCCGACGCCCGCGGGACCCGCCGGGAGTTCAGCATCGTGTCCGCTCCGGCGGACCTCCCGACGCTGCGGATCGCGTACAAGAACGGCGATCAGAAGCATCCGTCCAGCTACAAGCGGGCTCTCGCCGCGGCGGAACCCGGGGCGACGCTCGCGGTGACGGGCACCTGGGGCGACTTCATCCTTCCGCGCAGCGAGAGCCCGGTGCTCATGGTCGCGGCCGGGATCGGCGTCACGCCTTTCGTGTCGCAGCTGCGTCAGCTGCAGGCCTCCGAGCTGCGCCGAGACGTGGTGCTCGTGTACGTGGCGTCCGCAGCGGAAGAACTCGCGTTCCGCGACGAGCTCGCCGCGACCGGCGTGCGCACGGTGGTGTTCACCCGTGACGAGCCTGCGGATCTGCCCGCGCACTGGACCTGGGCCGAGGGTGCCAGGCTCGATGCCGAGACGCTGGAACGCGCGGTCGGCGACCTCGAGACGCGGCATGCCTACATCTCCGGTCCGCCCCGCCTCATCGCCGACCTGGCCCCTGCGCTGCAGAAGGCCCGCAGCCTCACGACCGACGCGTTCGCGGGCTACTGATCCTCACGCGCCGCCGGTCAGTCCTGCGGGCGGGCGACGGATGCCGGGTTGACCGGCAGGCGCACCGTGAAGGTCGTGTCGCCCGGTTCGCTGGTCGCCACGATCGATCCGCCATGGCCGTCGACGATCGCCTTCACGATCGCCAGACCCAGGCCTGTGCCGCCGGTCTGCCGAGCGCGTGAGGTGTCGCCGCGCGCGAAGCGGGCGAAGAGCTCATCCCGGAGGGTGGGATCGATTCCCGGACCATCGTCGTGCACGCGCAGCACGGCATCGGGGCCGTCCTGGCTGACGCTGAGGGTGATCGTCGTACCCGCGGGCGTGTGCGTGCGCGCGTTCGCGAGCAGATTCGCGACGACCTGGTGCATCCGTCCGGCGTCGCCGACGATGGTGACCGGCTCATCGGGTACGTCGATGACCCAGTGATGGTCGACGGCCGTGGGACGCGCATCCGAGAGCCCTTCGAGGGCGAGCTGGGTGAGGTCGACGGTGCCGTAGATGAGCTCGCGTCCCTCGTCGAGGCGGGCGAGCAGCAGCAGGTCCTCGACGAGACGCGTCATCCGCAGCGATTGGGCCTGGATCCGTTCCAGCGACGACGTGGTGCTCTCGATCGCCTCCGGTCCGTCCGCTCCGTGCGGGTTCTGACGGAGGGCTCGGAGCGACAGCTCGGAATAGCCGCGGATGGAGGCGAGCGGTGTGCGCAGCTCGTGACTGGCATCGGCGACGAATCGCCGCATCTGCTCCTCGTTCTTCTGACGGGCGGCGAGCGAGGTGTTCACGTGATCGAGGAGCTTGTTCAGGGCGGCGCCGACGAGCCCGGTCTCGGTGCGCGGGTCGGCCTCGTATGCCGGAACGCGCTCGGTGATCGTCACCTCTCCTCGGTCGAGCTGCTGGTTGGCGACACGGGTCGCGGTTCTCGCGACGGCGCGGAGCGGGCGCAGGCCCAGTCGGATCGTGATCGCCGTCGTGAGGGCGAGCAGGATCAGACCGCCGATCGTCGCCAGCGCGATCACGGTGAGCAGTTGGGTGAGCTGGTTCTGGATGTCGTCGCGGGGGAACCCAGCCACGGCGAACACACCGTTGCTCGCCGGCAGTGCCATGATCCGATACGACCCGACGCCCGTCAGGTTGACGGTCACCGGTGATCTCCCGGTGACCGCGTCGACGATCTCCTGCAGCTGCTGGCGGGTGAGTCCCCGAAGAGTGCCGGTGAACTCGTCGCCGCTCGTGCTCGCCACGATGACGCCGCTGGCCCCGGTGACGGGGCTCAGCACCGCGAAGAGCGAGCCGGATGTCGGCACGGTCTGACCGGCGAGGA
The DNA here is from genome assembly GCF_051294855.1 of Microbacterium sp. PMB16. Taxonomy (GTDB): domain Bacteria; phylum Actinomycetota; class Actinomycetes; order Actinomycetales; family Microbacteriaceae; genus Microbacterium. The sequence continues at coordinate 3,982,672 of NZ_CP145908.1, read as the reverse complement.
CGTTCTGCGCGGTCGCCTCGGATGCCGCGTACGACTCCGCCCACCCCAGCGTGTCGTGCGCGTAGGAGGTGAGCTTCTGGTCGAGCTGGTCCTCCATGGTGCGACCGAGGGTGGCGCTGGTGATGATCGCGACGATGATGAGGATCAGCGAGACGAACCCGATCACGGCGGTCATGAGCCGTGTCTGCAGGCTCATCGGCCGCCGCGTCATCGCCGCATCGGTCACTGCGGCGCCTTGATCATGTAGCCGACGCCGCGGACCGTGTGCAGGAGCGGCGTGCGGCCGGCGTCGATCTTCTTGCGGAGGTACGAGATGTACAGCTCGACGACGGAGGACTTGCCGCCGAAGTCGTAGCTCCACACCCGGTCGAGGATCTGGGCCTTCGACAGCACGCGGCGTTCGTTGCGCATGAGGTACCGGAGCAGTTCGAACTCGGTGGCGGTGAGGTCGATCTCCACGCCGTCGCGGATCACCTCGTGACTGTCTTCGTTGAGGGTGAGGTCGGCGACGCGGAGGATCGACTGACCGTCGTCGGCGGTGGCATGCCCGGTGCGGCGGATGATGGCGCGAAGGCGTGCGATCACCTCCTCGAGGCTGAAGGGCTTCGTCACGTAGTCGTCTCCGCCGGCGGTGAGACCGGCGACGCGGTCGCCCACGGCATCCTTCGCGGTGAGGAAGAGCACGGGCACCAGGCTCCCCGCCTCGCGGAGGCGCTTCAGCACGGCCATGCCGTCGAGGTCGGGCATCATGATGTCGAGCACCAGGGCGTCGGGTTCGAACTCCCGCGCAACCTGCAGCGCTTCCATGCCGGACGAGGCGGTGCGCACCTCCCAGCCCTCCATCCGCAGCGCCATGGCGAGCAGATCGGTCAGCATCTGCTCGTCATCGACGGCGAGGATGCGCAGAGGGGAGCCGTCCGGGCGGCGAAGATCGGGCAGGTCGCTGGTCATGCATCCATTCTGCGGAATCTCCTATGTTGTTTCTATGGAATCGGCTATGCGTTTCCCGAGAGAATCGGGGCCGCGTGCACGCGGGCGCAAGCCTCGGTCAGAACCCCGAGCAGATCGCCGTCGGCTGCCGAGAACGATCGGCCGTCGATGGCGAGGGGAGCGCCGAACACGACGACGGGTGCGCCGATCGCCGGGCAGCCGACGGCCTGGTCGATCGAGAGCCCGCCCACGGCCTGCACGGGCACGGTGGTCGCGGCGACGATAGCGGCGAGGTCGGTCAGCGGAGTCAACTCCCGCTGTGGGTGGGCGTTCCGGTGGTCGTAGCCGATGTGGTGGATCACCATGCCGACTCCGAGCGACTCCAGCCGTGCGCACTCCGCCACGCGGTCCGGAGCGCCCAGATCGTCTCCCATCACCAGCATCCCGAATCGTTCTCCGGCGGCGACCACGGCATCGATGGTCGCGTCGTGCGCGCGTCCCATCACGATCACAGCATCCGCGCCGGCGTCGCCCATCATCTCCGCCTCCAGGTAGCCGCCGTCCATCGTCTTGAGGTCGACGATGAGCGGATGATCGGGGAACTCCGCTCGAAGCGCGCGCACCGCATGCAGCCCCTCGGCGAGCACCAGGGGAGTGCCGACCTCGATCCAGTCGGCTCCCGCCTCGACGGCGATCGCAGCGGTGCGCAGTGCGTCGGTGTTGTTGGTGAGGTCGAGGGAGACCTGCACGAGCGGGCGGGTCAGGTTTTCCCGGGTTATCCCGCGGATCGTGGTGGACAAGGTCAGGCCTTTCGGGCGGGGCGGACGAGGTTGCGCAACGCTGATCCGCCGCGATGCGCGGAGAGATTGTGCTCGATCAGGGCGGCCGCGCCGAGCGGGCGCCCGCCGGCGGCATGCGGGGTGAGGATCAGGTTGGGGAGGTCCCACAGGGGTGAGTCGGTGGGGAGCGGCTCCTGGACGGTGACGTCCAGCGCTGCACCGCCGAGAGTGCCGGAGCGCAGGGCATCGACGAGCGCCGACTCGTCGACAGTGGCGCCGCGCCCGACGTTGATGAGCCAGGCGTGCGAGGGCAGGGCCGCGAGCAGCGTCGCATCCATGATGCCGGCTGTCGCGTCGGAGGAGGGGAGGATCATCACCACCACGTCGGTGTCGGGGAACAGGGCGGGGAGATCATCCGCCGTCACGACGCGGACGTCGCCCTCGGTGCGAGCGCGGGTGCCGACGCCGGTGACGTGCGCTCCGAGCGCGGTCAGCAACGGTCCCAGGGTCGAGCCGATGCTGCCGTACCCCCAGATGGCGACCCGGGCTCCGCGCAGGGTGGAGAAGACTCCTGGGCTCGGTTCCGACTGCAGGCCGCCCAGCTCGCCGGCCCACCGGTGGCCGATCTGAGCGCGGACGAGCGTGTGCAGGCGCCGCGCCGCGGCGAGGGTCAGCGCGAGGGCGTGCTCGGCGACGGGCGCGTCGTGCAGGGAGCGACCGCTGGTGATGGCGACATCATCCGAGAAGCCGGCGGCGAGTGCGGCGTCGCTGCCCGCCGACAGCAGCTGCACCCACCGCAGCGCCGGCAACCGCGACGCCGCGTCGACGAGCAGTGCATCGGAGACGCCCCAGACCACGAGGGCCTCGGCGTCGGTGTGAGAGTCCGGAATCGGCGCTGCAGGGTCGTAGGAGATGACCTCGACGCCGTCCGATTCCGTCTGGAAGGGGACGAGGGTCGGCACGAGCAGCTTCATGACCAGGCTCCCTTCGGGAAGGCGACGGCGAACGCGGCGCCAAGTGCCTCGAGTTCTTCGAGAGTTGCGGGCGGTAGGTCGATCCCGCCGGCGGTGCGGGCGGAGAGCGTGCGTTCCTCCGGTTCTCCGGGGACCAGTACTCGCTCGGCCCCGGGAGCCGGTGCGACGGCGTGGGCTGCATCGGCGAGACCGTCGATCCGGGAGAGGAAGTCTGTGAACGGCAGGAACCGCTCCACGTCGAGCGCGAGCATCCAGTGGCCGATGTTCTGCGGCTTCGAGAAGTCGGTGTACATGTTGCCCAGATCACCGGCCACGGCGGAACCGCTGAGCACGCCGGCGAGGATCTCGATCAGGAAGGCCAGGCCATAGCCCTTCGGACCGCCCGCGGGAAGAAGCGCGCTGACCGCGTGCGGATCCGTGCTGGGGCGACCGTCTCCGTCGACACCCCAGTCCCCGGGAATCGCGGTGTCCTTGGTGCGGGCGAGGAGCACCTTGCCCATGGCGGTCGTGCTGGTGGCCATGTCGAGGCTGATCGGGTCGCCGCTGGTCGGGGCTGCGAAAGCGAGCGGATTCGTGCCGAGGAACGCATCCTTGCCGCCGAACGGAACCACGATCGGCTCCGAGTTCGACATGACGATGGCGATCCGGCCGCGCCGTGCCAGTTGCCGCGCGTAGTAGCCGGCGGTGCCGAAGTGCGCGCTGTGATGCACGGTGGCGCAGGCGACGCCGAGCTCCCCGCTGACCCTGGTGAGTTCTTCCAGAGCTGAGCGGGCGGCGAGCTGGCCGGCCGTTCCGGCGGCGTCGACTCGAATTGCCGCGCCGTCGCGCGTCACCACGGGGACCGCCTTCGGGTCGACGAGCCCCGCGTCGATCCGAGCGCGATAGGCCGGGAGGCGGATCACGCCATGCGAGTCCACGCCGCGCAGGTTGGCGTCGACCAGCGTGTCGGCGACGTACCCCGCGGCCTCCGCCTCATAGCCCCACGCGGTCAGCAGACGCGCTGTCCACCCTCGTAGGTCGTTTGCGTCGATTGTCATCTTCGACTCCTTTCGCATCCTCGCGATCTCCGACGATGCCTGGTGCAACGGAGGTTCGCATAATAATCTTATTCGTAATACTTTTAGACGCGCTACTCCGAAGATGGGATGAGGTATCGATGAGGATCAGTGTTTTTCCCAAAGGCGACCTGGACGCTTTGGCCACTCACCGCACCATGACGGTGTTCGAGTGGATCGAGAAGGCGCAGGCGCTGCCCGCCGAGGGCCTGGAGCTCTACGGCGGGATGTTCTGGCAGACAGACGACGACTTCGTCGATCGCGTCGGCGAAGCGCTCGCGGCGGCGGGCTTCGAGATGCCGATGATGTGCGTGTCGCCGGACTTCACGAACCCCGACCGTTCCGTGCGCGACGCGGATTTCGATCGCGAGGTGGAGATGATGCGCATCACGGCGCGTCTCGGCGGACGAGGCGCGAGCACCCGTGTGCTCTCGGGTCAGCGCCACCCCGAGGTCAGCCGCGGTCAGGGGGTCGAGTGGGTCGTCGACGCGATCCAGCGACTGCTCCCGATCGCGCGGGAGCTTGGCATCACCCTCGCGATGGAGAACCACTACAAGGACGGGGGCTGGCGGTACCCCGAGTTCGCGCAGAAATCGGACGTGTTCCTCGAGATCGTGCAGGCGATCGACGACCGGGCGAGTTTCGGCGTGCAGTTCGACCCGTCGAATGCGATCGTCGCGGGAGACGACTCCGCGGACTTCCTCGACCTCGTCATCGACCGTGTCGTCACGATGCAGGCGTCCGATCGATCCCTGGCGCCTGGCGGTTCGCTCGACGCGCTGCGTCAGAGTGACGGCACCATCGGCTACTCGCCGCTCTTGCAGCACGGGGTCATCGGGCGAGGCCTCAACGACTATCCGCGCATCTTCCGCACTCTTGCCGAGGCCGGATACGACGGCTGGATCAGCATCGAGGACGGCGTCAACGGGATGGGGGAGATGGCGGAGTCCGTCGACTACCTGCGTCAAGCCCGAGAGGAGTTCTTCGGCGGTTCGACCGCCGTACGGGTGCGCACGCACGAGGAGGCGCTTCGCGCAGCCGGTCTCCCGAGCATCGCCCAGGACTCCCGACCGGAGGGCGACCGATGAAGGCGATCGTGAAGTTCGGATTGAACGACGGCGATGTGGAGGTCCGCGATGTGCCGGAGCCGCAGCTGCAGCCCGGGACGGTGCTGATCGCCGCACGAGCCGTCGGCGTCTGCGGCTCCGACATCCACATGTGGCGCAACGGTCAGAGCTGGGACGTCGCGCTGCCGGTGATCCTCGGGCACGAGACGGCCGGCGTCATCGCAGCGGTCGCGGACGATGTCGACGGCTGGGAGGTCGGTGATCGCGTCGTCTGCGAGACCGCGGCGTCGATCTGCGGCGTCTGCGCGCTCTGCCGCACGGGCCGGTACAACCTGTGTCCGCTGCGGCAGGGTTACGGCGCGATCCGCGATGGTGCCTTCGGCGAGCTGTTGCTGGCCGAGCCGCGGGTGCTGCACCGCATCCCGGACGGCGTGTCGTTCGCACAGGCGGCCATGACGGAGCCGTTCGCTGTCGCGTACAACGCGCTCGTCGAGCGGGCATCGGTCACGCCGGGCGATCTCGTGGTCATCCAGGGTGCCGGGGCGATCGGGGCCCTGTCACTCCAGGTGGCGCGGCTGCGCGGTGCGGGCACCACCGTGGTCCTCGGTACCGGAGTCGACGAGCACCGCCTTGCCAAGGCGCGAGATCTCGGAGCCGATCACACGCTCGACATCACCCGCGAGGATCCGGTCGCACTGCTGCGCACGCTCGGGGACGGGCTGGGGGCTGACGTGGTGGTCGACGCGACCGGAGTCAGCGCGGCGCTGCGACAGAGCCTGGAGCTCGTCCGGCCGTTCGGTTCGATCGCCAAGATCGGTTGGGGGCCGCAGCCGCTCGGCTTCAGCCTCGATCCGCTCGTCGCGAAGGCAGCGACGCTCTACGGTTCGTTCTCGCACACCTGGACGACATGGGAGCGGGTGCTCTCGCTGTTCGCCACGGGGGCGCTCGACACCGACGCCGTGCTCGGCGGAATCTACGAGCTCGAAGACTGGGAACGGGCGTTCGAGGACATGGAATCCGGCCGCAACATCAAGTCCGTCATGGTGATGCCCGGCTGAGTCGAACACCGGCAGCCCGGGGGAGTCGCGTTGAGGCTTCCCCGGGTGCACTGTCCGTCACTCGCTGCGAGGCGCGTGCAACTGCTCGAATTCGCCGAGTGTGCGGCTGACGAGCCGGAGAGCTGTCTCCTGTGCGCGGAGCACGTCACGATCGACCAGTGCTTGCGCGAGCTGAATATGGTTCTCCACCGACTCAGCGGTGATCTCGTGCATGCCCGGGCGCGTATCGTGCCCTCGTGCGTCGAGCGTGGCGCCGATGGTGTCGGCGAGCTGCGCGATGACCGCGTTCTGCGTGCCCTCGAGCAGGAGGCGGTGGAAGCCGGCATCCATCTCGAAGAACCGGCGGGTATCGTGCGCGGCGAAAGCGTCGCGCATGGCCGTTGCGCGATCGAGGATCTCCGCAGCGTCCTCGGGAGCGAGACGCTGTGCGGCGAGGCCGGCGGCCGTGTGCTCGATCCCCAGCCGCAGCTCCAGCAGCTGCTTCATCTGGGTGACGTACGCCGGACCCTGGCTGCGCCACTTGACGACGTAGGGGTTGATGAGGTCCCACTGGCTCGGTGGCAGCACCCGCGTTCCGACCTGTGGTCGCGCCTCGACCAGCCCCATCGAGCTCAGCGTGCGGATGCCCTCGCGGACCACGCTGCGGGAGACGCCGAGACGTTCGCACAGCTGGTCGGCGTAGACGATCGTCCCCGCGGGGATGTCGCCGTCGATGATCTCTTGTCCGAGGACGTCGACGACGTGGGCGTAGAGGCCGCTGCCGACGCGCGAGCGATATCGTGCGCTGCTCGCGCTGGTGAGGTCCGGCACTCGGGACCCTCCGTTCATGTGATCGCCTGCTCGAAGTCGTACTCACCCTCGGCTGCTGCAGCATCATGGGCGAGGCGCGGCACCTGGCTCGCCAATTTGCCTCCGCTGATGTCGATGAGTGTACCGGTGATGTAGCCCGCGGCATCCGAGGCGAGGAAGCAGACGAGGTGGGCGATGTCGGCCTTCGCTCCCCAGCGACGCAGCGAGAGCGTGTCGAGAAGGCGGGCCTGCTCTGCTCGTGGGAGGTCGTCGAAGCCGTTGAGTCCGGTCGGGATCATCCCGGGGGCATACGAATTCGCCGTGATATCCCAGGGGCCGACCTCGCCGGCGAGGGCGCGCGTGAAGTGAGCGACCGCCGCCTTGGAGGAGGCGTAGGCGGCGCTGCCGTAAATCGGGACGAGCGCGGCGAAGGATGCCGCGTTGATGATGCGTCCCGATCGCCGCCGCTTCATGACGGGAAGCACGGCGCGACAGAACAGGAAGGTGCCTTTGAGGTTGACGTCGTGGATGACGTCCCACGCCTGCTCGTCGAACCCGTCGATCGGGCCGATTCCGGTGACACCCGCGTTGTTCACGAGGATGTCGATGCGCCCGAACTCCTTATCGACGGCGTCGACGATGCTCTGGATCTGCTGTGCGTCGCGGATATCGCAGGCGAACTCGCGATGCGCCGTGCCGATCGCGTCGAGTTCGGCTGCGGTGGCAGCGAGGCCGTCCAGGCTGAGATCAACCGACACTGTGAGTACGCCTTCGCGTGCCAGGGTCGTCACGATCTCACGACCGATCCCGTTTCCCGCCCCGGTGACGACGGCGACTCTGCCGGTGAGATCGATGAGCATGGGATTCCCTTCGGCCTGCACTTGCGCTACAAGTATGATTTATTAGAATAATGATACTCCCGGGTGTCGACATCGGCACCCATCCGTTTGCGCAGAGTTGCGCAACCCAGCGAAGGAGATGCAGTGAAGCATCGGACGGTTTTCAGGATCTCTGCCCTCGCGGCGGCCGGCGTTCTCGCTGCCGGCACGCTCGTCGCCTGCGCGGGTGACAGTGGTGGTGAGGAATCGGACGTCATCCGCGTGACGCTCGCCAACCACGTGTGGACGGACATCATCAAGGACAAGATCCCCGAATTCGAGAAGGAGACCGGTCTCACGGTCGAACTCACGCAGCTCGGCGAGGATCAACTCTCCGACCAGTACAACGTGAAGCTCAACGCCGGCACAGACGAGATCGACGTGATGATGTACCGGCCGCTCCAGGAGGGGAAGCTCTTCGCGCAGAATGGCTACCTGGCCGATCTCACGGATCGGGTGGAAGAGAATGCGGACTGGGACTGGAGCGACTTCCAGGCCGGGCCGGTCGAGGCGACCACCTACGAGGAGTCCGTCGTCGGTGTTCCGCTCATCACGGAGTCACAGGTGCTCTACTACCGCACCGACCTCCTCGAGGCAGCCGGTCTCGAGGTTCCTGAGACCCTCGATGACCTCGCCGAGGCGGCGGAGACCATCTCGGCGAGCAACCCCGGCGTGGCAGGTTTCGTGGCCCGCACCGGTCGGTCCGCGGCGGTCACGCAGTTCTCCAGCTTCCTGTTCAGCTTCGGCGGAGACTTCCAGGACGGCGAAAAGGCCGCCGTCGACTCTCCTGAGGCCATCGAGGCCTATGAGTACTATGGCGGTCTGCTCCACGACTTCGGCCCGGAGAACGTGAGCACCGACATGAGCTGGCCCGAGGCCGCGGCGATCTTCGCGCAGGGACAGGCGGCGTTCTACAGCGACGCGAGCAGCCTCTACCAGAACCTCGCGCTCGAGGAGAACTCCACGGTCTTCGACAAGGTCGGTTACGCGCCGTTCCCCGCGGGCCCCGCCGGGTCCAAGCCGTACAGCATCCCGTCCTGGGCGCTCGGGATCAACGAGGTCTCGCCGAACCAGGACAACGCCTGGAAGTTCATCCAGTGGGCGACGAGCTTCGACAGTGTGCTCGCGGTGCAGTCGGAGGGCGTGCCCGGTGCGCGCACCTCGGTCTGGGATGACCCCCAGGGCACGGAGAGCTTCCCTGAGGCGCTCGCCGAGGCGATCGCGATCAATGCCGAGAACGGCGTCGGTTACGACCGTCCTCTCGTGGTGAACGTCGCCGAGTCCCGCGAGATCGTCGGCGACCCGATCGTCGTCGGGATCACCGGCGGAGACGTCGGGGAGTCCGCTGCGCAGGCGCAGAAGAAATTCCAAGCGTTCCTCGACGACGAGAACGAGTAGTCCCAGCCCACACTCCGGTGGCGGGTCGCCGAGAACGCGTCCCGCCACCGGACGACACGAAGGAGGCGTCGGTGAGCAATGCAGCCCATCGAGAGGTCGGTGCGTGGGAGCAATACTCGCGCTGGGTGAACAGGCATCGGAAGTGGGTGTTCGCGGCGCCGGCCATGATCTTCATCGCCCTGCTGCTGGTGTTCCCGCTCGTCTGGACGCTCTATCTCAGTTTCACCGATTCGAAAGGGTCCGTACGGGCGCCCTTCGACTTCATCGGCATCCAGAACTACATCGACGTGCTCTCCGACACCGAGCGCTTCTGGCCGGCGGTCGGCAGGACCGTGCTGTTCACGGGCGGCGCGCTTGTCTTCGAAGTCATCCTCGGCATCACCATCGCCCTTCTGCTGTGGAAGCCCTTCCGCGGCGAGCGGCTGATCCGCGTCGCCATCCTGCTGCCGCTGGTGGCCACCCCGGTGGCGGTCGGGATGATGTGGCGACTCATCTTCGAGCCGAACATCGGCTTCGCGAACGAGATGCTGTCGTGGTTCGGCATCCCCGCTCAGCCATGGCTCAGCAGTCCCGACACCGCTCTCAGCACCCTCGTCTTCGTAGACGTGTGGCAATGGACACCGATGGTGACCCTCATCATCCTCGCGGGATTGACCGCCTTGCCGGAGGAACCCGACGAGGCAGCGCGCGTCGACGGGGCGAGCTGGTGGCAGCGCCTCTGGTACGTCACTCTCCCGCTTCTCGCGCCCACCATCATCGCCGCGGTCATCCTGCGGGGGATCGACGCGCTGAAGACCTTCGACATCCTCTATGCGACCAAGGGGAAGGGTGGCGGGTCGTTCCACGAGGTCGAGACCCTGAACATCTACGCCTACGGCCTCAGCTTCGACTACAACCGCTACGGGCAGGCCTCCACCGTCCTGATCCTGTTCTTCCTGATGATCATCGGACTCATCTGGATCCTCTCTCTCCGCAAGAAGGCGATGAACAAATGAGCGCCACATCCCTCATCGTGCTCCCCGAGTCGCGACGCAAGAAGTTCCCGCTCCCGTCGGCCGGCCGGTTCGTGGGGCTCGCTCTCGTGGTCGTCGGACTCGTCGCCCCGCTCGCGTGGATGCTGCTGGCGAGCTTCAAGACGAATGTCGACATCTACGATCCGTCGAAGCTGTTCACATTCACACCGACCCTCGCCAACTACGACACGGTGTTCGGGCAGGCGAACTACGGCTCCTACATCTGGAACTCGTTCTTCGTCGCCTTCGTCGCGACCGTGCTCTCCCTGCTTCTCGCCGTCCCCGCGGCCTACAGCATGAGCCGCTTCTCGATGGGCAAGTCGGCCATGGTCGTGCTGCTTGCACGCATCATCCCCGGCGTGAGCCTGCTGGTGCCGTGGTACTTCGTGTTCTCGCAGATGCGGCTCGTCGGCTCGTACACGGTGCTCATCCTCTCGATGATGTTCGTGTCGCTCCCGCTCATCCTGTACATCATGATGTCGTACTTCGACTCGATGCCCGAGGAGCTCGAGGAGGCCGCTCAGGTCGATGGGCTCACGCCGATCGGCGCGTTTCTGCGGATCACGCTGCCGCTGTCGATGCCCGGTGTGGCGACGGCCGCGATCCTGTCGTTCATCTTCGCGTGGAACAACTTCATGTTCGCGCTGGTGCTCGCGGGGTCGAGCACGAAGACTCTCCCGGTGGCGATCTTCGACTTCGTCGGCTATGCGAGCATCGACTGGGGCGGTCTGATGGCGGCCGCCGTCATCGTGACGCTGCCGATCATGCTGATCGCTCTCTTCGCGCAGAAGTACGTCGTCTCCGGGCTCACTGCGGGCGCGACCAAGGGGTGACCCTTCGGATCAGCGCAACCGGTCGTCCGGGAGGGCGAAGAAATCGGTCGTCCCTTCCGCGGCCAGCCGATCCGACAGTTCTCCGATCGGACCGTCCAGGTGGCCGTTCGCGCGGACGGTGAGACGCCGAATGCCGGCGAGCGCGTGGTACACCGCGAACTGTCCGCGCGGGTCGACCATGGGATCGAGCAGGGCGGCTCCGACGTGCACGGGAATCCGTAGGCGCCGCGCGGCGCTCGCGGCATCGAAGTAGTCGAGAACGGGGCGCACCTCCGGGTGCGCGCGCAGGTGTCGACGCACGGCCTCGCCGCTGCCGGTGGACCGACGGCTGAGCCGCACAGCGTGATTCCCGAAGCTCGGGACGTCGAACGACGCGCGACGGAATCGCGCATCCCAGGGGAGGGCCATCGCTCCGATCCCGCCGCCGAAGCTGGTGCCGCTGTAGTCGAGGGCCCCGGCGACCGTGGGCGCGAGCTCGAGCAGAATCGTCGCCACGCGCCACAGGTCCGCCGCGGCGAAGCGGTGCGAGTAGGTCTCGCGATGCGCGATACCGGCGAGCACGTGACCCGACGGGTCGGCAGGGAAGCGACTGGGGGCGTCGGCGTGCGTTCCCGGGGCGCAGGGGAAGATCGCCGCGGTGTCTGACGGCACGCAGTCGACGTCGGGTCCTGTCCTGCCGCCGTAGCCGTGCCCGACCACGAGGCCGCGTCCGTTTTCCCTGGCCTCCCGCGGCACCATTGCGTACGCGACGGCCTGCTCGTCGGCGGAGGAGAGGAAGCGGATCTCCGTCACGCGGTGGCTCCGCGTCGACTCGAGCTCCGTCGTCGCTTCCCAATCGACCTGGCCGGTGCCGAACTCGTCGAAGGTGGACTGCCAGAACTCGTCGAAGTCAACGGGCTCGGCAGGAGCAGGGAGCGGCGTCAGGAGCTCGCTCAGCGAGTACTCCGTCAACTCTTCAGGTGGGGGCGCGGTCACGCGGGCTTCCTTCCGGGCGATGAGCTCGACGATACCGACGACGAAGGGCCGGACACCATCGAGGTGCCCGGCCCCTCCGCAGCGGTACGCCGGTCAGTGCGTGTCTTCCGCCTCGATCTCGGTGCGGTCGCCCGACCACAGCGTGTGGAACGTGCCCGGCTTGTCGATGCGCTTGTAGGTGTGCGCGCCGAAGAAGTCGCGCTGACCCTGCACGAGCGCGGCGGGCAGCCGGTCGGCGCGGATGCCGTCGTAGTACGACAGGGACGACGAGAAAGCGGGCGCGGGGATGCCGGCCTGCGCGGCCGTGACCACGACGCGGCGCCACGACGCCTGGCCGCGGGTGAAGACCTCGGCGAAGTACGGGGCGGTCATCAGCACCGGCAGATCGGGCGTCTCGGCGTATGCCTCGGCGATGCGGTTCAGGAACTGCGCCCGGATGATGCAGCCGCCGCGCCAGATCTTGGAGATCGCTCCGAGGTCGATGTTCCAGCCGTACTCGGCTGCGCCCGCGCGGATCTCGTCGAAGCCCTGCGAGTAGGCCACGATCTTCGACGCGTACAGCGCGAGGCGCACGTCTTCGATGAATGCGGCCTCGTCGGCGACGACGAACTCGTCGTCGGGACCCGGAAGAGAGCCGGCGACCTCGCGCTGCTCGGGGTGCGAGGAGAGCGAGCGGGCGAACGTGGCTTCGGCGATGCCCGAGACGGGAACACCGAGCGAGAGTGCGGTCTGCACCGTCCATGCGCCCGTGCCCTTGGCGCCGGCCTGGTCGACGATCACGTCGACGAGCGGCTTGCCGGTCTCGGCATCCACCTGGCGGAGCACCTCGGCGGTGATCTCGATCAGGTACGACTCCAGCTCGCCCCTGTTCCACTCGGCGAAGATGTCGGCGATCTCGGCGGGGGACTTGCCCGTGCCGCGACGGATGAGGTCGTACGCCTCGGCGATGAGCTGCATGTCGGCGTACTCGATGCCGTTGTGCACCATCTTGACGAAGTGGCCGGCGCCGTCGTGGCCGACGTGCGTGACACACGGCTCGCCCTCGGCGACCGCGGCGATCGACTTCAGGATCGGGCCGAGCGTGACCCACGACTCGTCCGAGCCGCCGGGCATGATGGACGGGCCGGTGAGGGCGCCCTCCTCGCCGCCGGAGATGCCGGCGCCGACGAAGTTGATACCGGTCTCGCGGACGGCCTTCTCGCGACGGATCGTGTCGGGGAAGTACGCGTTGCCGCCGTCGACGATGATGTCGCCCGGCTCGAAGACCTCGATGAGGGAGTCGATCACGGCGTCGGTCGGGCCGCCGGCCTTGACCATGATGATCGCGGTGCGCGGCTTCTGCAGCGAGTCGGCGAATTCCTGGTAGGTCGACGAGGGGACGAAGCCCGCCTCGGGGTGCTCGTCCAGAAGCGTCTGGGTCTTCGCGTAGCTGCGGTTGAAGATCGCCACGGTGTTCCCCTCGCGGCTGGCGAGGTTGCGGGCGAGGTTCGAACCCATGACGGCGAGTCCGACGACTCCGATGTTCGCTGATGCTTCGGGCACAGAAGGCTCCTGAATCGTGAAGAAAGGGGTGCTTTCAGCGTATCGCTGTGCGGCACGTCAGTGCGCGCGTGTGTCAGGTCGGCCGTGTCCGGCGGGGCGCAGTGTTCAGCGCGGCGCGTCCACGCCTCTACGCTGGTCGAGCCGAGACGTTCCGAGGAGGATCATCGTGACGCAGCCCGAGAAGACACTGCGAGCCGTCGTGGCCGTGCCGTTGCCCGAGGAGCAGTGCCGGCTCATCGAAGAGCTCGAACCGCGGCTCGCCGTCGTGCGCGACCACACGCTGATGCACCCGATGCGGGGCCCCGCAGACTGGACCGGTGATCCGGAGCACACGCGCACGCCGCACGAACAGGCCGCGTTCGATGCGATGGTCGACTCGGCCGACGTGCTCTTCGGCATCCCCGACGTCGACCCGGCAGCTCTTGCCCGCACCGTGAGCGCCAACCCGAACCTGCGGTGGGTGATGACCACGGCGGCCGGCGGCGGCGCCTCGGTGAAGGCCGCCGGACTCTCACGCGACGACCTCGATCGCGTCGTCTTCACCACGAGCGCCGGAGTGCACGGGGGGACCCTCGCCGAGTTCGCGGTCTTCGCGGTCATGGCCGGCGCCAAGGGTCTGCCCCGGCTGCTGGCCGATCAGCAGAGCCGCACCTGGCCCGATCGCTGGGAGATGCGGCAGCTCGACGAGATGACGGTGCTGATCGTCGGTCTCGGCGGGATCGGGGCAGAGTGTGCTCGCCGATTCCACGCGCTCGGTGCCACGGTGTGGGGCACGACGCGATCGGGGGAGCCGGTGGAGGGCGTCGACCGGCTGGTGCCGCTCGACGACCTCGTCGAGGCAGTGCAGCGCGTCGATGCGATCGTCGTGACGCTGCCGGGGACCGCGCAGACCCGTCACCTGATCGGAGAGGACGTGTTCGCCGCCGCGAAGCCCGGCATGATCCTCACCAACGTCGGCCGGGGCACCGTCGTCGACGAGGCCGCGCTCCTCCGGGCGCTCGACGACGGACGTGTGTCCTTCGCCGGTCTCGACGTCTTCGAGGAGGAACCCCTGGCTGAGGCGTCACCGCTGTGGGCGCATCCTCAGGTGCTGGTCAGTCCGCACACCGCGGCGCTGAACTCGCGCGAGGCGGAGCGCATCGCCCGGCGCTTCGCCGAGAACGCGACGCGTCTGCTCGACGGCCGAGAACTGCGGGCAGTGGTCGACACGGTCGAGTTCTACTGAGCCGGATCTCCCGCTCGGACCGCAGGCCCGAGGGAATCAGTCCTTGCGGTAGCCGGAGCGGCCCATGGAGAACAGGGCGGCGAAGCTGCCCACGATGGCGCACACGGTCATCGCGCCGATCACCCAAAGGAGTACGTGCGAGAGGAAGGCGCCGTCGAGCATGAGATTCTCCGTGATCTGCAGAAAAGGACCGGTGTCACCAGCCTATCTGCTCATCCGGTACCATTGAGCTTGTACCTCGGCGAGGGATGTCTCTGCGCGTGCGCTGGCATCCGTTATCGACGCGGCGAAGCAAGCCCGGTGGCTTTCCTCACGCGTCTGCGTTCGAGCTCACAATTCCAAGACCACCGCGCGGCGCCTTCGCTGCGTGTCCCGAAGGAGAACCTCATGTCTGAAGACACCAAGGTCCACGCCGAGCTCCGCGAGAGCTTCGGCAAGGGCTTCGCCCGTCGCCTCCGCGCGGCCGGCAAGATCCCCGCCGTCATCTACGGCCACGGCACCGAGCCGGTGCACGTCGCACTGCCGGGCCACCAGGTCGGACTCATCATCCGCCGCGCCAACGCGCTGCTGGAGCTCGACATCGAGGGCAAGGAGCAGCTCGCCCTGGTCAAGGACGTCCAGAAGGACCCCGTGCACCAGGTCATCGAGCACATCGACCTGCTCGTCGTGCGCAAGGGCGAGAAGGTCACGATCGACGTCCCGATCCTCGTGACCGGCGAGCCCGCTCCCGGCACGATCGTCAACCAGGACGCCAACACCCTCTCGATCGAGGCAGAGGCCACGCACATCCCGCAGAACCTCGAGGTCTCCGTCGAGGGTCTGGAAGAGGGCGCGCACATCACCGCCGCAGACGTGAAGCTCCCCAAGGGCTCGACGCTGCTGGCCGACCCCGAGGTGCTCATCGTCGCGATCTCCGTGCCGGCCGAGGTTGACCTCGGTGAAGAGGGCGAGACCGCTGAGGGCGCCGAGGGTGAAGCAGCCGCCGAGGGCGAAGCAGCCGCTGAGGATGCCGCCGCGGAGTGATCTCCGACTGATTCACCGCAGAGGGGACGCGATCCGATCGCGTCCCCTCTGTCGTATCCTGACCAGGTCCCCGCGTGGGACGCGGCACGAAAGGACGAGGGCATGTCATCCACCTGGCTGGTGGTGGGTCTGGGCAATCCCGGCCCCCGCTACGAGAGCACTCGGCACAACGTCGGTCAGATGGTCGTGGACGAGCTCGCCGGGCGTCGCGGGGAGAGCTTCCGCGAGCACAAGGGCGGCGCGCGCGTCGTCGAGACCTGGCTGCGCCCCGGGGCCGACAAGCTCGTGCTCGCCAAGCCGAACTCGTTCATGAACGTCTCCGGCACGCCGGTGGCGGCTCTGGCGCGCTTCTATTCGGTCGCCGCGGACCAGATCATCGTCGTCCACGACGAACTCGACATCCCCTTCGACACGGTGAAGCTGAAGACCGGCGGAGGACACGGCGGGCACAACGGGGTCCGCGATATCGCCCGTACTCTCGGCACCGCGGACTTCCCGCGAGTGCGCGTCGGCATCGGTCGCCCGGTCGGACGCCAGGATCCTGCCGACTGGGTGCTCTCGCCGTTCGGCAAGGACGAGCGGCCGAATCTGCCGATCCTGGTGTCAGACGCCGCCGATGCGGTCGAACTGCTCGTGGCCGAGGGACTGCTCGCCGCACAGCAGAAGCACCACGCGCCGCGCTGAGGCGCGGGGCGGGTCAGCTCGTGAACTCGACGAAGCCCGCGGCGCTGCCGGTCGAGAACGCGACGAGCAGCACCACGAAGAAGATCATCGGTGCGAGCACCGCGACCACCAGCGCGCCGATCCCGGCACCGCGGCCCTGCTTCTTGCGGATGGCGATGATCCCGATCACGATCGCGGCGATGCCGAGGATCGTCCCGGTCCAGAAGGACAGCTCAGCCCACAGCACCTGATCACGAGCGGGCGAGAGGACGCTGAGCACGTCGTCATTCGTCGTCGTGATGCCCTGCGGAAGACGGCGCCCGATCTCGAAGCCGGCGACGCCGACCACGATCGGGGTCACGACGGCCGCAACCACGGAGAAGATCAGAGCGAGGAGACCGAGGAATCCGGAAGAACGAGGGGCCGTCTCGGGCACGGCATAGGCACCGGCGGGCGCCGCGTAGCCGCCGACGGGGACCTGGTAGGCGCCCGGAGGGGCGGCTTGGGGTGCAAGTTGAGGGACGGCCTGGGGTGCAGGTGCCGATGGGTAGGCGGGTGCGCTCTGGTACGCCGGGGGAGCCGGCGGTGCCGGGTGATAGGCCGGGGGAGGGGGCGGGACCGCTCCTGAGGGCACAGGCGGAACGGGAGGCACGGCACCGGACGGGGGCGGGAGCTGCGGATCGGTCACGACCCCCATCCTAAGGGCCTGCAGCAATCAGACGCGGCGGAGCAGTCCGACGCGGTCGTACACGTCGGACAGAGTCGCATCGGCGACGGCATCCGCCCGCCCGGCATTCTCCGCGAGGATGCGGTCGAGCTCGGCAGGGTCGTCGAGAAGCTCGAGGGCACGGGCACGAACGGGTTCGAACTCGTTCACCACGACCTCGGCGAGACCCTTCTTGAAGTCGCCGTATCCGCGGCCCGCATACTCGTCTTCGATCGCCGCGACCTGACGACCCGAGAGAGCCGCGTAGATCGTCAACAGGTTCGAGACGCCGGGCTTGTTCTCCCGATCGAAGCGCACCGATCCTTCGTTGTCGGTCACGGCGCGCATGATCTTCTTCGCCGACTTCGCGGGATCGTCGAGCATCCACAGGACGCCCGCATCGCTCTCCGCCGACTTGGACATCTTCGACGTCGGGTTCTGCAGGTCGTAGATGCGCGCGGTCTCCTTCTGGATGACCGGCATCGGTACCGTGAACGTCGTCCCGAAGCGCGTGTTGAAGCGCTCCGCCAGGGTGCGGGTGAGCTCGACGTGCTGCTTCTGGTCGTCTCCGACCGGGACCACATCCGTCTGATAGAGCAGGATGTCGGCAGCCATGAGCACCGGGTACGTGAACAGGCCGACGCTCGTGGCGTCCTGTCCGTACCGGGCCGACTTGTCCTTGAACTGGGTCATCCGGTTCGCCTCACCGAAGCCGGTGATGGTGCTGAGGATCCAGGCGAGTTCGGCGTGAGCGCGCACATGCGACTGCACGTACAGCGTCGACTGCGAGGGCTCGATGCCCGCGGCGATGTACTGCGCGGCCGTGCGGCGCGTCTTCTCGCGCAGCTCCTTCGGATCCTGCGACACGGTGAGGGCGTGCAGGTCGACGACGGAGAAGTACGCGTCGTACGAGTTCTGCAGATCCCGCCACTGCAGGAGCGCGCCGATGTAGTTACCGATCTGGAGGGAGTCGGCGGAGGGCTGCATTCCGGAGTACAGGCGAGGTTTCGTCACGGTGTCAATCCTATGCGGGCGTCGGAGGGGTCCGCGCGCCGCCGCGTCTACGCTGGGGTCATGAAGCTCGTTCACCGGACCGCACGGACGTCCCGGCACCGAGATCGCGCGCTCTACGTCGAGATCCTCATCGACGCGCCGCTCGAGACGGTCTGGGACCTCACCCAGAATCCCGAGCAGCACGCACGCTGGGACGGTCGGTTCACGGCGATCACGCCGACGCAGCGTCGGGCCGACGGGGCACAGGAATTCCGATACGAACTGGATCTGAAGGTGCACACGATCCGCGGCACCGGCGTCTCTCTCGGCGACCGACACGGACGCGGGGGAGAGCGCACCTCGGCTCTCGCCTTCGACACCGAGGACCGGCTCTCCCCGCTGGGAACCGGTCGCGGGTACTGGCGCTACATCCCGACCCCCGACGGCGTCCGCTTCCTCACGGGCTACGACTATGCGCCGGGGTGGGGCTGGGCCGGCCGCATCCTCGATCCGCTCGTGACGCGCCGGTTCGTCTGGTGGCTCACCGCCTGGAGCTTCGATCGCCTCCGGCTCTGGGCGGAAGAGGGGGTGCCGCCGGAACAGACCCGGTGGTGGCGATCGCTTCTGCCCGGTCGGCGACCTCGCGCTCGTGCTCGACAGTGCCTGTCGCGCCCGGCCAGGACCGGCGGCCGCACCATCATGCAGCACGCGCCGGCCTCACTCGCGACGGTCAGTCGATGAACGCTCGCCCTGGCGTGTTCGAGCGGGCGCTCGGTGCAGACTTCGCGCGTCTGCATCCGCAGATGCAGCGTCGCTTCGGTGTGGGCGTCGACGCGGGCTACGGCTGCGTGGGCCGCGGTGTCATGTCCGAGATCCGGCGCGGCCCGTGGTGGACGCTCCCGTTCCTCGCGATCGGCACCATGCGGAACATCATGTTCCCCGAGCGCGGGCGGAACATCCCGTTCCAGATCGACAACTTCGCCTACATCGACAGCCTCGGGCGGGAGACCGTCACGTTCGTGCGGACGATGACGATGCGACCGGGGCGGCGTCGCCGGTTCGACGCGACGATGATCTACAGCGACGCTCGAGGGCGTGTCGTCGACTACCTCGGCACGCATCAGCACCTCGCGGTGGACCTCGACCTGGGCGTCACCGAGGACGGCGGCCTGCGGTTGACGTCGGGTGAGCAGCGCTTCTACGAGGGCCCGATCGCCTTCCGCTTTCCGATGCTGTTCAGCGGGCGCGCGCAGCTTGTCGAGCGATTCGACGATGAGCGGGGATGCTTCGTCATCGATCTCGAGGTGCGCAACGATGTGCTGGGCTTCCTGTTCGGCTATCGGGGGAGTTTCGAGTGCGACTTCCCCGATAGCACCGCGCTGCCGGAGACGGCGAAGCCTGTGCGCGAAGAGGTGCGGGAGTGAGCGCGCGGGGCGAGGTCTTCTTGGCTGCGCTCGGAGCCGACGCCGAGCGCCTCCATCCCGAGATCCTGGCCCAGCTGCGGGCACCCGTCGCCGTCGAACGCGCGGAGGGCGTCTTCGCCGTCGCGGGAAGCCCTTTCGGTCGGCTGGGTGCGCTGGCCCGGCCTGTCGTCGGACCGCGGATGCTGGTGACCAGGCACGCGCGCGACGTCCCCTTCACCCTCATCACACGCCCAGGTCGCAGCGCGACGGGACGGGCGACGCTCGACACGATTCGAGAGTTCCGCTTCCCCGGGGCGACGCAGTTCATCACCGACCGGCTCACCGAGAGCACCGTTCCGGGACTCGTCCGCAATGTGCTCGGCATCCGCGGGCGGGTCGAGCTCATCGAGGCATGCAGCGTGACGGACCGGGGCGCACTCCGGATGCGGACGCGTCGGGTGGCGCTGCGCCTGCGGGGCCGTCGGTTCGCCCTGCGCGGCATCCTGGGCATCTCCGTCGACCTGGAGGACGGATGGGACGAGGTCCACGGTCGTCGCACCATCGACATGCGCGCCCGCAACCCGCTGTTCGGCACCGTTCTCGAATACCGCGGCTGGTATCGGCACCTCGACGAGGCGGAACCGCCGACCCCGTAGAAAGCGATGCTGGCGGTCCGACGCCGTGGCTGGGAGAGTGTCCTCCATGACCCGCTTGCAGAGCGATGCGCCGCGAGGTGGCGTCCGTATCGTCGGGCTCGTCCTCACTGTGGTGGTGGGCGTGCCGTTCGTATTCTTCGTCTGGATCGCGCTCAGCAGCCGTTTCGCAACGGGGTCCGGCGATCCGCACGGTTACGGGCTCATCTTCGGTACTTTCCTCGCGCTCGTCGCGGGAATCCTGCTCGCGATGGTCGTGCCGTTGATGTTCCCCACCGCGCGGCGAGGCAACGCGTACCTGGGCAGCCTGATCGGCTACGTGATCGTGGCTGCAGGCCTGGTCGTCTCGCTCCTCACCGCCTGAGCCCCGTCCCGGAGCGCTGCTCGCCGTGACGCTCAGTACGTGTAGTCGACGACGACCGGCGCGTGGTCGCTCCAGCGCTGGTCGTAGGCGGCAGCGCGAGCGACGTGGTACGTCTGTACGCGCTCGGCGAGCGCCGGCGTCGCGAGGTGATAATCGATGCGCCAGCCCGAGTCGTTGTCGAAGGCCTGGCCCCGCATCGACCACCACGTGTAAGGGCCGTCGACCTCGCCGTGGAACCGACGACCCACGTCGACCCAGCCGAGGCCCGTGCCCACGGAATCGTCGACGCCGGTGATCTGCGCCCCCGCCTCTCCGAGGAAGCGGTCGAAGTAGGCGCGTTCGCGCGGGAGGAAGCCCGCTTTCTTGCGGTTGCCGCGCCAATTCTTGATGTCGAGCTCCCGGTGCCCGACGTTCAGGTCGCCGGTCACGAGCGCCAGCGCATCGTCGGCGCCGAGCTCGGCCAGACGCGTGCCGAACGCGTCGAGGAACTTCCACTTCTCGTCCTGCTTCGGCGTATCGGCTTCGCCGGAGTGCACGTAGGCGCTCACGACGGTGATCGGTCGGTCGCCGATCACGAAGTCGGCCTCGATCCACCGCCCCTTCGAATCGAAGTCGTCGGGGCCGAGGGCGGTGCGGGATGCCAGCGCGGGCGTGCGGCTGGCGATCGCGACGCCGGCTCGTCCCTTCGCGGTCGCCTCATCGTGCACGAACGACCATCCGGGGAGTGCGGCCTCGAGGTGCTCGTCCTGCCCGCGGACTTCTTGGAGGGTGAGGATGTCGACGTCGGCAGCATCCAGCCAGGAACTCATGCCGTTCCGAGCCGCAGCGCGGATTCCGTTGACGTTGACCGTGGCGATACGCAGATGAGGCATGATTCTCAGCCTAGAGGCGGGATCGGACATTCTCCGATTCGGCCGGTGCCGCGGTTTCGAGTGCAGCGAGCTCGGCCTGCGCCTCTCTCACAGTCCGCGCAACCTGCCAGGCGCGGTACCACGGCGCGCCGTCCCGGGCGGCTTCCGCCTCTCGCACGCGGATGCGTGCTGCCAGCAGCAGCGTCTGGTGCTCTGCCGAACGGCGCTCCGCCTCCGTCAGCGTGAGCAGGGGCAGATCGCGATCCTGCGCAGTGACCGCGATCCAGGAAGACGCCACTAGCATCACGACGCCGTTGACGCGGAACCACAGCAGAAGGCCCACGAAGATCGCGAACGTGGCGAGCAGCGGATTCGTCGGGGTGTAGCTGAGGAGGAACCCCGCCCCGAACTGGAGGATGGTCATCGCGCCACCGCCCAGAAGCGCGCCCGGCCAGATGGTGCTCGCGCGCAGCGAGGTGCCGGTGAGGAAGCGCACCATGGCCGCGAGAGCAGCGGAGAGCAGCGCGAACGAGACCAGGACGGTGCCGATGCGGATGCTGAGGTTCAGTCCGTCCGATCCGGCATCCCATCCGAGCAGGCTCAGCGCCCAGGTCAGCACTGCAGCGCTGGCCGAGCTGAGTACCGAACCGGCGATGAGCGCGATGCCGAAGATCAGTGCGGCGAGCAGGTCTCGCGCCTTCAACAGCACGTAGCTGCGCAGGTCGGGCGGCAGACCGAAGATGTCCCTGGTCGCCCGGCGTGAGAACGTCACCCAGCCGATCGCGGTCCAGATCACGGTGCCGAGGGCGATCAGGCCGGTGACGCTCAGGACTCCGGTGGTGTTGGCGGCGATCTCCTGCACCTGAGCGGGCGTGAAAACGCCTCCCGGGTCCTGGATCAGGTTGGGGATGTAGCTGTTGATGAGATCGATCACGCCGGCGACCGCCCCGGCGCTGCCGCCGAGCCAGAGGCCCGCGATGGCGAAGGCGAGGTAGATCGCGGCGAAGATGGCGAAAAGCGCCTGGTAGCTCACCCCCGCGGCGAGCAGGAATCCGTTGTGCTGCAGGAAATGGCGCCAGACGCGCACGGGGAACAGCGCGAGGGTTCGATGCGTCAGCGCGGTCGCGCGATCGACGGCCGCATCGAGGCGACGGCGCTCGAGGGGAGCACCAGCGGGATCAGACACCTTCTCACCCTATCCACACGCAGGAACGGGCGGACTCCCTGAGGAGCCCGCCCGTTCTCGTCGTGTCGCGAAGTGAGTCAGCGCCGTCCGCGCAGGACCGCCTGCTTGACCTCGGCGATGGCCTTGGTGACCTCGATGCCGCGGGGGCACGCCTCGGAGCAGTTGAAGGTCGTGCGGCAGCGCCAGACGCCTTCCTTGTCGTTGAGGATGTCGAGACGCACGGCCGCGTTGTCGTCGCGCGAGTCGAAGATGAAGCGGTGCGCGTTCACGATCGCCGCGGGGCCGAAGTACTGGCCGTCGGTCCAGAACACCGGGCACGACGAGGTGCACGCGGCGCACAGGATGCACTTGGTGGTGTCGTCGAAGATCTCGCGGTCGGCGATGGACTGGACGCGCTCCTTGCCCTTCTCCGGCACCGAGTTCGCGACCAGGAACGGCTGCACCTCGCGGTAGGAGGCGAAGAACGGCTCCATGTCGACGACGAGGTCCTTCTCCAGGGGGAGGCCCTTGATCGCCTCGACGTAGATCGGCTTCGAGATGTCGAGGTCCTTGATCAGCGTCTTGCAGGCCAGGCGGTTGCGGCCGTTGATGCGCATGGCGTCGGATCCGCAGATGCCGTGGGCGCAGGAGCGGCGGAAGGTCAGCGAACCGTCGACCTCCCACTTGATCTTGTGCAGCGCGTCCAGGACACGGTCTGTGGAGTAGAGCTCCACGTCGTAGTCGACCCAGTGCGGCTCGGCGTCGACCTCGGGGTCGAACCGGCGGATGTTGAACGTGACGATGAAGGACTGGATCGCGGTCTCTTCGGCCGAGTCTGCGGGGGCTTCAGCGATGGCGGTGGACATGCTCAGTACTTCCTCTCCATCGGCGGGTAGTTGAACTCGCCCTGCTCGTTCTTCGTGAACACGACCGGCTTCCAGTCGAGCTTGATGTGGTCGCTCGGGGTCGACGAGTGCGGGTCGCCGGTGAGGTAGGCCATCGTGTGCTTCATGTACTTCTCGTCGTCTCGCTTCGGGAAGTCGTCGCGCATGTGGCCGCCGCGGCTCTCCTGGCGGTTCTGTGCCGCGTAGACGACGACCTCGGCGATGTCCAGGAGGAAGCCGAGTTCGACGGCTTCGAGCAGGTCTGTGTTGAACCGCTTGCCTTTGTCGTCGACGTGCACGTTCATGTAGCGGTCGCGCAGCTCCTTGATGACGCCCAGCACGTGCTCGAGGGACTCGTGCGTGCGGAACACCTGCGCACCCTTGTCCATCTCGTCCTGCAGCGCCTTGCGCAGCACGGCGATCCGCTCGGTGCCCTGGTTGTTGCGCAGGTCCTCGAGCATGCCAGACACGAAGGCGGCCGGGTTCTCCGGCAGCGGCACGAATTCGGCGGTCTTGACGTACTCGACGGCCTTGCGACCGGCGCGCTTGCCGAAGACGTTGATGTCGAGGAGCGAGTTGGTGCCCAGACGGTTGGCGCCGTGCACCGAGACGCAGGCGCACTCACCGGCGGCGTATAGGCCGGGGACGACGGTGTCGTTGTCGGCCAGCACCTCGGCATCGTTGTTCGTGGGGATGCCGCCCATCGCATAGTGCGCGGTCGGCATCACGGGCACCGGCTCGACGACCGGGTCGACGCCCAGATACGTGCGGGCGAACTCCGTGATGTCGGGGAGCTTCGTCTCGAGCACCTCGGCGCCCAGATGGGTGCAGTCGAGCAGCACGTAGTCCTTGTGCGGTCCGGCGCCGCGGCCCTCCGCCACCTCCTGGACCATGCAGCGGGCGACGATGTCACGCGGCGCGAGGTCCTTGATGGTCGGCGCGTAGCGCTCCATGAAGCGCTCACCCGAGGCGTTGCGCAGGATGGCGCCCTCGCCTCGCGCGCCTTCGGTGAGGAGGATGCCGAGACCGGCGAGGCCGGTCGGGTGGAACTGGAAGAACTCGAGGTCCTCGAGGGGGAGGCCCTTGCGCCAGACGATGCCGACGCCGTCACCGGTGAGGGTGTGCGCGTTGGACGTGGTCTTGAAGATCTTGCCGAAGCCGCCGGTCGCGAAGATGACGGCCTTGGCCTGGAAGACGTGCAGCTCGCCGGTCGCCAGGTCGTAGGCGACGACGCCGGACACCTGGGTCTTGCCGTCGGCATCCTTCACCGTCAGCAGGTCGAGCACGTAGTACTCGTTGAAGAAGTTGATGCCGAGCTTCACGCAGTTCTGGAACAGCGTCTGCAGGATCATGTGACCCGTGCGGTCGGCGGCGTAGCAGGCGCGTCGCACCGGCGTCTTGCCGTGCTCGGCGGTGTGGCCGCCGAAGCGGCGCTGGTCGATCTTGCCCTCGGGGGTGCGGTTGAAGGGGAGGCCCATGTTCTCGAGGTCGATGACCGCGTCGATGGCTTCCTTGGCGAGGATCTCCGCCGCGTCCTGGTCGACGAGGTAGTCGCCGCCCTTGACGGTGTCGAAGGTGTGCCACTCCCAGGAGTCCTCCTCGACGTTCGCGAGGGCTGCCGCCATGCCGCCCTGCGCCGCACCGGTGTGCGAACGCGTGGGGTAGAGCTTCGAGATCACCGCGGTGTTCGCGCCGGACCCGGCCTCGATGGCCGCACGCATTCCGGCACCACCCGCGCCCACGATCACGATGTCGAACTGGTGGTAGTGCACGCCGTCGCGGACGACGGAATCCTGGGTATCGGTAGTCACTTCTTCTTTAGCCTTCTTCTCAGTTCCCGACCAGCGCGGCGCATTCGGTCCAGAGGGTGCTGTCCTCCGTGACGCCCAGGCACGGGTCGAACGTGAACACGACGAGCGTGCCGAGGATGATGAGGAGGCCCGCGGCGAGGCCGATCGCCCACACGAGCGCCTTGCGTGCCTTCTCGGTGGTGACGTAGTCGTTGACGATCGTGCGCATGCCGTTGCCGCCGTGGATGAGCGCGAGCCACAGCATCGCGACGTCCCACCACTGCCAGAACGGCGTGGCGAACTTGCCGGCGATGAAGGCGAAGTCGAGGGCGTGGATGCCGTCGCCCACCATCAGGTTGATGAAGAGGTGCCCGAAGATCAGCACGACGAGCAGGATGCCCGACAGGCGCATGAAGATCCAGCCCCACTTCTCGAGGTTGAATCCGCGCCGACGACGGGCAGGAGCGGCGATGGTCTGCGCAGACATCAGTGTCCTCCTCCGAAGCCGGCGAACGCGAGCATCAGGTGGCGCGGCACGAAGCCGGCCATGATGACGACCCATACGGCCAGGACGCCCCAGAACAGCTGGCGCTGGTACTTGGCACCCTTCGACCAGAAGTCGATCGCGATGATGCGCAGGCCGTTCATCGCGTGGAAGACGATGCCGGCGACGAGCACGACCTCCCCGAGCGCCATGACCGGGTTCTTATATGTGCCGATGACGGCGTTGTACGCCTCCGGTGACACCCTGATCAGCGCCGTGTCGAGCACGTGCACCAACAGGAAGAAGAAGATGGCGACTCCGGTGATGCGATGAAGCACCCACGACCACATGCCTTCGCGACCCCGGTAGAGGGTGCCGCGAGGAGTCTTGGAAGTGGTTTCCGAAATCGACGGTGTCAAGCGAGCGCTTGTGGACACGGTCGTCCTCCCTGGATCGATGTGACTCGGTCGCGTGCTGCGCAAGTGTCAGGCACGCCCGATCGCTGTCCATCCTATTCCCGTCTGCAGCGGGGGAGCGACGAAGGGGAGCCTAACTATCTCGACGTCGAGAGAAGGAACATGTCACGATCAGCCGATCTGGCTGAACGGCGCCCAGCCGGAACCGATCGTCCGTCTCGGAAGGAGGCCTCCGCGACCCGTGCCGCCGTAGAGGTAGAGCGCGCCGGTGCTGGCGCGAGCGACGATGTCCTGCGTGCCGTTCCCGTCGAAGTCTCCGGCGCCGAAGATCGCCGTCGCCGTCTGCCAGCCGCTGCTGATCTTCTTCGGTGTGCCCCACGTGCCCTTCCCCGTGGTGGGGTAGACCCAGAGTGTCCCGTCCGGCTTCCGGGCGATGAGGTCGCCTCGGGAGTCACCAGTGAAGTCGCCGGCGTACGAGATCCACTGCAGCGATGCCCAACGGGTCGCGATCGTGGTGCCGCCGCCGGTCCAGCCGCTGCGGCCGTTCCCGCGATGGAGGATCATGTCTCCCGTCGGCGTGCGGCCGATCACATCGGGCAGGCGGTCGCCGTTGAAGTCGATGCCGCCGATCAGGTCGGAGTACTTCGACCATCCGGTGCCGATCTGGACCGGCGCGAGGAATCCGCCCTTTCCGTTCCCGGCATAGAGCATGAGCCGGCCGTCGGCTTCAGTGCGCGCGACATCGGCGACGCCGTCGCCGGAGAAATCGCCAAGTGTGGTGAAGGGTCGGCTGCCCCACCCAGGAAGCGGTGTCGTCGCCGCCTTGAACCCGCCGGCTCCGTTACCCGGGTAGATCTTGAGATCGCCGGTCGAGGTCCGCGCGAGGACATCGGCCGCGCGATCGCCGGTGAGGTCGCCGGTGCCGCCGGGCAGGCTCTTCACGGGGGAGCCGATGCCGAAGATCTGCACCCAGTAGGTCCGGTAGCACTTCCCGGTCGCGTAGCCGACGCCGAGTCCGGTGTAGCGCTTGTCGAGGATGTTGGCTCGATGCCCCGACGAATTCATCCAACCCGCGACGACGGCCGGGGCGTCCGGCTGTCCGGCGGCGATGTTCTCTCCCGATGCGATCCATCCGAAGGCAGCGACGCGCGAATTGCGCCACGCCGAGGAGCTGTGGTCGAACGTGCAGGTCGCGGCGAGGTGACGCGCCCATTCTGCCGCCGCGGCATCGAGCCCCGGGTCCGACTTCAGAGCAGGGATCCCTGCTTTGGTGCGCTGCGCGTTCGTCAGTGCGAAGACCTCGCCTGCGGGGCCCCCGGCGGCGGATGCGGCGGCGGGGGCGAGGAACGCGGCGCCCAACACGACAGCGAGCGCCGTCGCGATCGCGCGGCGGGTATGGATGAATCGGCGTCTGGGGGAGGGGCGCATGGGATCGAAGATAGCGGCTGTCCGGTCGGTTGTGCAGTATGCCGGTTGCCCAGGCAGCCTTCCCGAGTGACGCCCCGATACGCTGGCACGATGAGCGAGCCGATCAAGGACTTCTACGCGGTGATCCCGGCCGGCGGCATCGGGAGCCGGCTGTGGCCGTTGTCCCGCGCTGACGCGCCCAAGTTCCTGCATGACCTCACCGGCTCAGGGCACTCCCTGCTGCGCGACACCTGGGACCGATTGGAGCCGCTCTCCGGCCCGGACCGGATCGCCGTCGTCACCGGACGCGCCCATCGCGCCGCGGTCGAGGCGGAACTCCCCGGCATTCCGGACGCCAATGTGTTCCTGGAGTCGGAGCCTCGAGAGTCCGCGGCAGCGATCGGTCTGGCGGCCGCGATCCTGCATCGACGCGATCCCGATGTGATCATCGGCTCCTTCAGCGCGGATCATGTCATCCGCGGCACTCGGGTGTTCGAGTTCGCCGTCCGCGACGCCGTCGAGGTCGCCCGCGAGGGGTACATCTGCACGATCGGCATCGCCCCGACGGAGCCCGCCATCGGATTCGGCTACATCAAGAAGGGGCCGGAACTCGTCGTCGAGCGCGCCCGCGAAGCCGCTCTCGTGGAGAGCTTCGTCGAGAAGCCCGACCTCGCGACGGCTGAGGCGTACATCGCGGATCGCGGATACCTCTGGAATGCCGGCATGTTCATCGCCAAGGCGAGCGTGCTCCTGGAGGAGCTCGCCGCGAACGAGCCCGAGTTGCACGCGGGACTCCTCGAGTTGGCGGAGGCCTGGGACGACCGCGAGCGTCGCGGTCCCGCCGTCGATCGGATCTGGCCCCGGTTGAAGAAGATCGCGATCGACTACGCGGTGGCGGAGCCGGCCGCCCGGCGCGGGCGCCTCGCCGTCGTGCCCGGTCATTTCGACTGGGACGACGTCGGCGACTTCGCGTCGCTCACGAAGCTCATCACGAATGGTCGGAAGAACGACCTCGCCGTTCTCGGCCCGAATGCCCGCGTGCTGTCGGATGCCGCAAGCGGCATCCTCGTCAGTCAGACCTCCCGCGTGATCAGCCTCGTCGGCGTGCAGGACATCGTCGTGGTCGACACCCCCGATGCGCTGCTGGTCACGACGGTCCAGCACGCGCAGCGGGTCAAGGGAGTCGTGGAGTCGCTGAAGTTGAACGGGCAGGGCGACGTGCTCTGATGAGCACACCTCCATGCTCATCGGCTGTGTTGATTCCAGCTTTGTAACCTTTCGTCAGCACGTGCGGCCGGAGTATGCACAAACGATGAAACAGTAGGTAACTTTGAGCGATCCGCGATGGACGCGGTTCGTTGAGGGAGGCATCAGTTGACCATCTCCACCACCAAGAAGCTGCTCGGCGCGACGGTCGCCGCGGGCGTCATCTTCGCACTCGCCGGCTGTGGCCAGGCGCCGACCGATTCGGGAGACGACGGCGGCGACGCCGGCTCCGCGGTCGACGGCTTCAAGCCCTGCATGGTCTCGGACGAGGGCGGCTTCGACGACAAGTCGTTCAACCAGCTCGGTTTCGAGGGCCTCACCAAGGCGGCTGACGAGCTCGGCGTCGAGGTCAGCAAGACCGAGTCCAAGTCCGCCAGCGACTACGCGTCCAACCTCGACGCACTCGCGTCAGAGGGCTGCACGTTCATCGTCTCGGTCGGCTTCAAGCTCAGCGCCCCGACCATCGAGGCCGCGACCGCGAACCCCGACATCCAGTACGCGATCATCGACGACTGGGCCGATGCCGACTTCGACGGCAAGACCGACGCGCCGAACATTAAGCCCCTCGTGTTCGACACCGCTCAGGCGGCGTTCCTCGGCGGCTACGCTGCGGCTTCGTACTCCGAGTCCGGCATCGTCGGCACCTTCGGCGGCGCCAAGATCCCGCCCGTGACGATCTTCATGGACGGCTTCGAGCTCGGCGTGAAGTACTTCAACGAGGAGAAGGGCGAGGACGTCAAGGTCGTCGGCTGGAGCATCGACTCGCAGGAGGGCCAGTTCACCGACGAGTTCGCCGCGAACGACAAGGCCAAGCAGGTCGCCCAGGGCATCATCGACCAGGGCGCCGACGTGCTGCTCCCGGTCGGCGGACCGATCTACCAGTCGGCTGCGCAGGCGATCCGTGACTCCGGCGGCAACATCGCCCTGATGGGTGTCGACGCCGACGTGTTCACGACCGACCCGACCGTCGCCGACCTGCTCCTCGTCTCGATCAAGAAGGGCATGGACGTCGCCGTCTACGACGCCGTCATGGAGGCCTCCACCGGAGACTTCGACCCGACCCCGTTCGTGGGCGTCCTGGAGAACGACGGCGTCTCGCTGTCCGGCTTCCACGACTTCGAGAGCAAGGTCGACCCGGCCCTCGCCGACGAGCTGAAGACGATCAAGGAAGGCATCATCGACGGCTCGATCAAGGTCGAGTCGCCGGCATCGCCGTAACGAAAACAGAGTGGCAGGACGCGGCCGGACAGATGTCTCATCTGTCCGGCCGCTCCACTGATCGATAGATTGGCACCATGAAGCTCGAGCTCCGCGGAATCACGAAAAGATTCGGCTCCCTCGTCGCGAACGACCACATCAGCCTGACCGTCGAGCCGGGGCAGATCCACTGCCTCCTCGGCGAGAACGGCGCGGGGAAGTCGACGCTGATGAACGTCCTCTACGGCCTCTACACTGCCGACGAAGGGGAGATCCTCCTCGATGACGTCGTGCAGAACTTCGTCGGTCCCGGCGATGCGATGGCCGCCGGCATCGGCATGGTGCACCAGCACTTCATGCTCATCCCGGTCTTCACCGTCGCCGAGAACGTCATGCTCGGCCACGAGCAGACCGGGTTCGCCGGCCGCCTCGACCTGGCCGCCGCCCGCGCGCACGTCCGCGCGGTCAGCGAGCGCTTCGGCTTCGAGATCGATCCGGATGCCGTCGTCGGCGACCTTCCTGTCGGCGTCCAGCAGCGCGTCGAGATCATCAAAGCGCTGTCCCGCGACGCGAAGGTGCTGGTCTTCGACGAGCCCACCGCCGTGCTCACCCCTCAGGAGACCGACGAGCTGATGGGCATCATGCGCCAGCTCCGGGACGAGGGCACCGCGATCGTCTTCATCACCCACAAACTCCGTGAGGTCCGCGAGGTCGCGGACAAGATCACGGTCATCCGGCTCGGGAAGGTCGTCGGCGAGGCCGACCCCGGCTCGTCCAACACCGAGATGGCGGCCCTCATGGTCGGCCGCGCCGTCGAGCTCACGGTGCAGAAGGACGCTCCGAACCTCCGCAGCGGCGGACTGGTCGTCCAGGGGCTCCGCGTCATCGACGACGCAGGGCAGATCGTCGTGAACGACGTCAGCTTCGAGGTCCGCCCCGGAGAGATCCTGGCCATCGCAGGCGTCCAGGGCAACGGGCAGACCGAACTCACCGAAGCGATCATGGGACTGCAGCACAAGGTCACCGGCAGCATCACCCTTGACGGTGACGAGTTGCTCGGTCGCTCGGTGCAGGGCGTGATCGACGCAGGAGTCGGCTTCGTCCCCGAGGACCGCAAGGAGGACGGACTCGTCGGCGAATTCAGCGTCGCCGAGAACCTCATCCTCAACCGTTCGACGTATGGTGCCCCGTTCTTCCGTGGCGGCACGATCCAGCGCGGCGCGCTCGACACCTTCGCACGAGCGCAGATCGACGAGTTCGACATCCGCACCCAGGGTCCGGATGCCGCCGCCGGCCGCCTCTCCGGCGGAAACCAGCAGAAGGTCGTGCTCGCACGGGAGCTCAGCCGCGAGCTCAAGCTCTTCGTTGCCTCGCAGCCCACTCGCGGCATCGACGTCGGCTCGATCGAGTTCGTGCACGAGCGGGTCGTGGCCACGCGTGACTCCGGTGTCCCGGTGATCGTGGTGTCCACCGAACTCGATGAGGTCTCTGCGCTCGCCGACCGCATCGCCGTGATGTATCGCGGCGGCATCGTCGGCATCGTCCCCGGCAATGCACCCCGCGAGGTGCTCGGACTCATGATGGCCGGCGAGATGCCGAGCGCTACCGAGAAGGAGGTCGCTTCGTGAGCGAGGTGACGACGAAGAACACCGAGGTGGAGCCGGCACCCCGGCAGAACACCCTGATCAGAGACATCCTCTCGGGCGGCGCGGTGCGCGCATTCCTCGCGATCGTGCTGGCCATGCTGATCGGCGGACTCCTGATCGCGGCGACCAGCCCGAACGTGCAAACTGCCGCGGGCTACTTCTTCCAGCGCCCAGGGGACACGTTCTCGGCGATCTGGGAGGCGATCTCCGGAGCGTACGCGGCACTGTTCCGCGGCGCGATCTACAACTACAACGCGCCGAACTTCCTGCGGGCGATCAAGCCGATCACCGACACGCTCAACTTCGCCACACCGCTGATCGCTGCCGGCCTCGGCGTCGCCCTGGCATTCCGGGTCGGACTGTTCAACATCGGTGGCCGCGGTCAGATGCTCATGGGTGTCGCCGCGGGTGCGACCGTCGCTTTCACGGTGCAGGCACCGATCTTCATCCACCTGCCGCTGACCATCATCGCCGGCCTGATCGGCGGCATGGTCTGGGGTGGGCTCGTCGGGTTCCTGAAGGCGAAGACCGGGGCACACGAGGTGATCCTCACGATCATGCTCAACTTCATCGCCTACTACTTCATCTCCTGGCTGCTCGCGACCCCCGGACTGCTGCAGCGACCGGGCGGCTCACAGCCGATCTCGGCGCCGACGCCGGAGACCGCACGGTTCCCGCTGCTCTTCACCGCCCCGCTATCGGTGAACGCCGGGTTCCTCGTCTCCCTGCTCGCCGTGCTCTTCGTCTGGTGGCTCATCGAACGTTCCAGCCTCGGCTTCCGCATGCGCGCCGTGGGGGAGAACCCGAATGCGGCTCGCGCGGCCGGTGTGAACGTCGGACGCACCATCGTGTACGCCATGGGCATCGCCGGTGCACTCGCCGGCATCGCCGGCATCAACCAGATGTCCGGCACGATCACGAGCGGGTTCGAGAACGGCATCGACGCCGGCATCGGATTCGACGCGATCACGGTCGCTCTGCTCGGACGGAGCCGCGCCTTCGGCGTCCTCTGGGCCGGGCTGCTGTTCGGCGCGCTCAAGGCCGGCAGCTTCACGATGCAGACGTCGCAGGACATCCCGGTCGACATCGTGCTGGTCGTCCAGGCGCTGATCGTGCTGTTCATCGCGGCGCCGCCGCTCATCCGTGCGATCTTCTTCCTCCCGAAGGAAGGCTCGAAGACCCGCACCCCGCGTGTGAAGAACGCGAAGAAGGAGGTGGCCGCGTGAGCGCCATCGCAGCCACCACCGCCGCAGACGGCACCATCCTGCGCGAGACCGTGCGCCAGCGCAGTCTCAAGCTGCCGATCTCTCTCGGGATCGCGACCGTTCTGATCCTGCTGCTCGCTCTCCCGGCCGGCCGCAGCGGCACCAGCGTCTTCCGCCTCGCCGACCGCACGTCGTCGATTGCACTGCCGGACGTCGGGGTGCCGACCTGGCCGACCGTGCTGATCTGCGGCATCCTCCTCGCGCTGCTCACGGCCTACGCCACGCTCCGCGTGCTGCGCTATCAGCGCGTCGGTCTCTGGCTGCCGATCGTGTTCGCCTTCGTCGCCGTCTTCGCGTTCCTGACCTGGTCGGCCGCAGACGGCCTCGTGCCGGTGACCGGTCTGCTGTTCGGCGCGGTCTCGCTCTCCGTCCCCCTGGTGTTCGGCGCTCTCGGCGGCGTGATCGGCGAACGCGCCGGTGTCGTCAACGTCGCGATCGAGGCGCAGTTCCTCCTCGCCGCGTTCACCTCCGCGCTGGTCGCCTCGATGACGGGGAACTACATCCTCGGTCTCATCGCCGCGATGGTCGGCGGTGCGCTGGTCGCCTCGGTGCTGGCGCTCTTCGCCATCCGCTACATCGTCGATCAGGTCATCGTCGGTGTGGTGCTCAACGTGCTCATCACCGGCCTCACGAGCTTCCTGCACGGTGCGGTCATGAAGCAGAACGAGACGCTGTTCAACTCGCCTCCGCGACTGCCGCGTGTACAGATCCCGCTGCTGCACGAGATTCCGGTGATCGGCCCCGTGCTGTTCAACCAGACGCTGATCGTGTACCTCATGTACATCGCCATCCCCGTGGTGGCGTGGGCGCTGTACCGCTCCAAGTGGGGCCTTCGTCTGCGCGCGGTCGGTGAGCACCCGCAGGCGGCCGACACTGTCGGCATCAAGGTGAATCCGACGCGGTTCTGGAACCTGCTCCTCGCGGGCGCCATCGCCGGCATCGGCGGGGCCTACTTCACGCTGGGTTCGGTCGGCGCGTTCGACAAGGAGATGACCGACGGGCTCGGCTTCATCGCCCTGGCCGCCGTCATCTTCGGTGGCTGGGATCCGGTGCGAGCGACGCTCGCCGCGTTCCTCTTCGGCTTCTCGATGAACCTCGAGACGTTGCTGAGCAATCTCGGGTCCCCGATCCCCGGCGAGTTCATGAAGATGCTGCCGTACGTGGTGACGGTGCTCGCGGTCGTCGGCTTCGCCGGCAAGGTCCGCGCGCCCGCCGCTGACGGCAAGCCATATATCAAGGGATAGTGATGACAGACATCGACTGGGACGAGCTGCGTCAGGTCGCAACCGATGCCATGACGAAGGCCTACGCGCCGTACTCGCGCTATCGCGTGGGCGCGGCGGCGCTCGTGGGCGACGGGCGTATCGTGGCGGGCTGCAACGTGGAGAACGCCTCCTACGGCGTGACCCTGTGCGCCGAGTGCGCACTGGTGGGCGACCTGCACATGTCGGGCGGCGGCCAGCTGGTCGCCTTCGTGTGCGTGAACAACGACGGGCAGACGATCATGCCGTGCGGCCGCTGCCGTCAGCTGCTCTTCGAGCACGCGATGCCCGGAATGCTGCTGGAGACCGTCTCCGGCATCCGCACGATCGACGAGGTGCTGCCGGACGCGTTCGGGCCGCGCGCCCTTCGGCAGGCTCAGGGACCAGAGGTGAAGTCATGACCATCGAGCCATTCGACGCGGTGGATGTCATCCGCGCCAAGCGGGACGGCGGGGCCGTCCCCGAGAAGGCGCTGCGATGGATGGTCGACGCCTACACGCGCGGCTACGTCTCCGACGCGCAGATGGCCTCCTTCGCGATGGCGATCTTCCAGCGCGGCATGGAGCGCGACGAGATCCGTGTGCTGACCGATGCGATGATCGCGTCGGGGGAGCGGATGAGCTTCGCCGCCCTCGGCAAGAAGACAGTCGACAAGCACTCCACGGGCGGAGTCGGGGACAAGATCACCCTTCCGCTCGCGCCGCTCGTCGCCTCGTTCGGCGTCGCTGTTCCGCAGCTGAGCGGCCGGGGTCTGGGACACACCGGCGGCACGCTGGACAAGCTGGAGTCGATTCCCGGTTGGCGCGCGGCGCTCAGCAATGAGGAGATGTTCGCGCAGATGCAGGGCGACGTCGGCGCGGTCATCTGCGCCGCCGGCTCCGGGCTCGCTCGCGCCGACAAGAAGCTCTACGCGCTCCGCGATGTCACCGGCACGGTCGAGGCGATCCCGCTGATCGCGTCGAGCATCATGTCGAAGAAGATCGCGGAGGGCACCGACGCGCTCGTGCTCGACGTGAAGTTCGGCTCCGGCGCGTTCATGCAGGACATCGACCGCGCCCGCGAACTCGCCCGCACGATGGTCGCTCTCGGCACCGACTCGGGTGTCGCGACGACCGCGCTCCTGACCGACATGAACGTGCCGCTCGGACTCGCGATCGGCAATGCGAACGAGGTCCGCGAATCCGTCGAGATCCTCGCCGGCGGCGGACCGGCCGACGTGCGTGAGCTGACCATCGCGCTCGCCAAGGAGATGCTCGCCCTGGCGGGGAAGCCGGATGCCGACGTGGAGGCCGCCCTCGACGACGGTCGTGCGATGGACAGCTGGAAGGCGATGATCCGTGCGCAGGACGGCGATCCGGATGCGGCGCTGCCGACCGCGCGCGAGACGCACGTCGTGACGGCTTCGGCCGACGGTGTCGTGACGCGGATGGATGCTCTGCCGTTCGGCATCGCCGCCTGGCGTCTGGGTGCCGGGCGTGCCCGCGCCGAGGACCCTGTGGTGTTCGAAGCGGGAATCGACCTGCATGCGAAGCCCGGGGACCGCGTCACGGCCGGACAGCCGCTGTTCACGCTCTCGGCGGCCGACGACGCGCGATTCCCGCGGGCGCTCGAAGCGCTCGAGGGCTCCTGGGAAATCGGAGACGACGCTTCGTCAGGCTCAGCGACCGGTTTCGAGCGCGGTCCGATCGTGCGCGAGCGCATCACTGCCGACCACTAGCCTGAACTGAGCACTTCCGCGACCGAGAGGATCACCATGTCGATCGATGCGAACGGCGACGTCACCATCCAGGGCATCTCCCTGCGGAGCCTGCCCAAGGTGTCGCTGCACGACCA
This sequence comes from Microbacterium sp. PMB16, assembly GCF_051294855.1. Classification (GTDB taxonomy): domain Bacteria; phylum Actinomycetota; class Actinomycetes; order Actinomycetales; family Microbacteriaceae; genus Microbacterium. Next base: position 3,946,885 of record NZ_CP145908.1, on the reverse strand, counting down.
CCTCGACGGCGCGCTGCGGCCGGCCACGATCATCGAACTCGCGGATGCCGCAGGCATCGAGGTTCCGGAGACTGACCCCGCTGCTCTCGGCCGCTGGTTCGCGAAGCAGAGCGACTCGGGCTCGCTGGTCGAGTACCTGAAGACGTTCGACCTCACGACCGCGGTGATGCAGACGCCCGAGGGGCTCACGCGGGTCGCGCGCGAGTTCGTCCAGGACCTCGCCGCCGACGGCGTGATCTACGGTGAGGTGCGCTGGGCTCCCGAGCAGCATCTGACCCGCGGGCTCACCCTGGAGCAGACCGTCGAGGCGGTGCAGCAGGGGATCGAAGAGGGCGAGGATGCCGCCGACCGCGAGGGCCGCAGCATCCGGGTCGGTCAGCTGATCACCGCGATGCGGCACACCGACAGGGCGCGGGAGATCGCGGAACTGGCTGTGGGCTTCCGCGGGCGCGGCGCCGTCGGCTTCGACATCGCCGGCCCCGAAGACGGATTCCCGCCGTCGAACCACCGCGCGGCCTTCGACTACCTCGCGGAGAACTTCTTCCCGGTCACGGTGCATGCGGGTGAGGCAGCCGGACTCGCCTCGATCCGCTCGGCTCTGTTGGACGGCCGTGCCCTGCGGCTCGGACACGGCGTCCGCATCGCCGAGGGCCTCCAGGTCGTCACCCAGGAGGGTGACGAAGTGCAGGTGCAGTTCGGCGAACTGGCGCGCTGGGTGCGCGACCGCGAGATCCCGCTCGAGCTGTCGCCCTCGTCCAACCTGCAGACAGGGGCGATCGCCGCGTGGGGGACCACGCTCGCCGATCACCCGTTCGACCTGCTGTACCAGCTCGGCTTCGCCGTGACGGTCAACGTCGACAATCGCACCATGAGTGCCACCTCGCTCACGCGTGAGCTTGCGCTGCTGGTCGAGGCGTTCGAGTACGACCTCGACGACCTCGAGTCGTTCCAGTTCAACGCCGCTGCCGCGGCATTCCTCCCGGTCGAGGAGCGGGAAGAGCTGGTCGAGATGATCGCTGACGGCTTCGACGCCTGATCCGTGGCTTCCGGGGGGAAGCGGCGCCTCGGCGCCGTCTTGGGCATCAGTGCGGCGTTCGTGGCCGTCGGCGGTGCCGTCGCAGCATTCCTCTGGCTCAACCGAGACGTGGAGGAACCCGCCCCGCGGGCAGGCTCCGCGGCGATCGAGCACCCGTTGACGCCCGCCCAACAGCTGGTCGCCGACGCCGACGATCCGCTCGCGTGCGCGGTGACGTTCGTCGGCGAGGGAGCACCGGCCGACCCGGTGCTCCAGTGGCAGAAAGCCCTGTACCAGGGTCTGCCGATCCCCATGGTCGACGGTCGCGTCTTCGCGGGCTGGTATGCGACCGAGGCCGCAGCCGGGGGATTCGACGCCGCCGGACGGGTGAACGGTGCCGATCCGGTCGTCTGCGAGGACCAGCAGGTCACGTTGTACGCCTCGTGGAAGACGCCGGAGGAGAACGTCGCCGAGGCGGCCAGAGTGCCGATCCTCATGTATCACCAGTTCACGGCGGCCCCCGAAGGGGAGAAGGGCTGGTTGCGAGGCAACTACGCGTACATCGGCGACTTCGACGCGCAGATGAACCACATCGCGACGACCGGCTTCTATCTGCCGACGTGGGACGAGCTGAGCGCCTTCATCGACGGGCGCCTCTTCCTGCCCGCCCGATCGGTGATCGTCACGGACGACGACGCCGACCAGACCTGGTTCGATCTCGCCGCGGCGGTCGTGGAGAAGCACAAGGTGCTCGCGACATCGTTCATGGTCACCGCGTATCGGCAGGACCCGCCGCCGTCCATCTACGTCCTCCGTCGCTCCCACACGCACGACATGCACCAGGCGGGTGAGAACGGAGAGGGGAGGATGGTGAACTGGACCGCGGACGAGATCGCCGCGGATCTCAACACCTCCGGCGACATCCTCGGTGTGCGCGAGGTGATCGCCTACCCGTTCGGCCACTGCAACGACACGGCGAAGCAGGGCGTCGCGCAGGCGGGATTCGACATGGCGCGCACGATCGAACCCGGCTACGTCGAGATCGGGACCGACAAGCTCGCCCTGCCGGTCGTGCGCATCGACTACGGTATGGGGCTCGACGCGCTGATCTCGCGCATCGGGTGAGGCCCGTTAGCGGGCAGGATGAATCCATGGCCTCCGTCTTCATCGCCGGTCCTGTCGAGGAGTCCTGGGAGACCCGTACCGGCGAGCGGGTGTCGCTGTATCTGTCGGCTCCGGGCACCGCCGACGGCGCCGACGACGGGTCGCTGCGTGCCGCGATGGATGCCGCAGACGCCATCGTGCTCGATCTCGCCGCGGAACCTCTCCGGCTCTTGCCGATGGCCCGCGCCACCGGCATCCCGATCTGGGTCGACGTGCACGACTACGACGGCGCCGCCGAGTTCCACCGGCCCTTCCTGGCGGCCGCCGACGCCGTCTTCTGCAATGCGGATCGACTCGGCGATCCGGTGGCGTTCCTGCGCTTCTGCGTCGACGCGGGGGCCAGCCTGGCCGTCTGCACGCTGGGTGCGGACGTGCTGGCAGCCCTCGCTGCGGGTGCGCGCTCCGCTGCGACGGTCTTGCGCAGCCGTCATCTGCACCCGCTGCTGGACGACGTTCTGCCGCCAGCCCCGTAGCCCGGGCTCTCAGCGCGCGCGATCTTCGACGGCGTCGAGGAAACCGCCGACGGCCCGGGTGACGTCGGCGTGCATCTCATCGGCCGAGATCGTCGGGGTCCCATCGCCGTCCTGCGGTCCGTAGTCGCCGAAGGATGCGTGCGACGCACCGTCGATCTGGATCATCTCCGCATCGTCCGGCAGCTGGTCGCGCGCATCTTGGATCTTCTCCGGGGTCGAGAGACCGTCCTCGCTGCCCGAGAGGCTGAGCACGGGGAGGTCGCTCGTGGAAAGGTCGGTCGCGCAGTAGGACCCGAACAGGACGAGCGCGTCGGCGTCGGCGGCGAGCTGGCAGGCTCGCACGCCACCGAGGGAGTGTCCGCCCACCGTCCACGTGTCGATCTCCGGATCCGCGGAGGTGAATGCGTCGAGTCCGCGCGGGTCGAAGAAGGCGAGGTTGAGCCAGGGGCGAGTGATCACGACCGTGACACCCTCCTCGGCCAGGCCCTGCAGAATCGGCGCGTACGCCCAGGGGTCGACTTTGGCGCCGGGCACGAACACGAGTCCGAAGTCGGAGTCTCCGTCGGCGGGAGCGAGGACGATGCCCTGTTCCGCGTCCTCCACGGTGATCGCCGGATTCGCCCGCACGCCTGCGAGGGGCTCGGGCTCCGCGGCCATCACTCCGATCTGGCTCCAGGCGACGATTCCTCCGGCACCCAGGACCAGCACGATCACCAGTCCCCAGAGAATCATCTTCAGCGCGCGTCGCCCACGTCTCCTCTGCACGCTTCCACGCTACTCCGGCTCACGATCCTCGTGCTCCGTCGCCCACGACGGAGGGATGCGTCGCGATGTACTCCTCGAACGCCTCACGCGAGGTCCGCGCCGGGGTGTACCCGAACTGGTCCTTCAGCTGCTGGTTCGCCAGCACCGGGCGGTATCGCAGGAACGGCACCTTCTCCGGGCCGTGCGCGGTGAGGCGCAGCATCCGTCCGATCCACAGTCCCGCGGCCAGCACGCCGGCAGGGAGAACGAGCTGCCCCTTCCGCAGGCGCGAGGCGATCTCCGGCGCCGTCATCCGTCCATCCCCGGCGATGTTGAAGACGCCGGCGGGGCCGTCGGTCGCGGCCCGAACCATGGCGCCCGCGACGTCGTCGACCCAGATGAAGACGAAGGGGGAGTCGGACCCGGCGATGCGGAGGATCCTGCGACCATCCCACAGCGCGGTGATCTGGTTGCGCACCTCGGGTCCGAGGATCGTGCCGATCCGGAACACCACCTGCTCGAGCCCGGGGTGCGTCCGGCGGTGCTCGGCCAGCATCTCCTCGACGAGCCGCTTGTGGCGCGAGTACGCGAATGCGTCGTTGCCTCTGAGCGGCTGGTCTTCGTCGATCCACTCCGGGTTGTCGGGGTGGTACCCGTACGCGGCGCCGGAACTGGACACGACGATCCGCCGCACTCCCGTCTCGATGCACGCGGCGAGCACGTTCGCCGAGCCCGTGACGTCGACGCGATACTCGAGGTCGACGTCACTCCCGGGATTGACGATCGCTGCGAGATGCACCACCGTGTCGATGCCGTGCGCGCGCATCAGCGGCGCGATCGCGGTCGCGTCCGTCACGTCGAGCACCGCCTCGGTGACGCCGGGGCGCGGCACACCCGGGCGCAGGTCGGCCGACACGACCAGCTCGACATCCGCTCTCGCAGCCAGCGCGCGGGCGACGTGCGATCCGAGGAATCCGGAGCCCCCGGTTATCAGGATTCGCGTCATGGGACGGACCCGCTGACCGTGCGCCCGCTGGCATCGCCCGACGCAGAGCCGGTGCGCCTGCGGGTATGCCGGGCCCAGAGGCCCGCGAGCACCAGGCCAGCGACGATATCCCAGATGCCCCACCACCCGGCGACGATGGCCATGCCGCCGAGGCCGTCGAAGAACAGGAACACCAGGCCGAGACCGAGCCCGGCGTTGCGGATGCCGACCTCGAAGGTCACGGCCTTGCGCTCGCGCGTGCCGAGTCCGCCGACGACGGCTGTGCCGTATCCGAGCGCGAGCGCGACGGCGTCGTGCACGGCGACGACGAGCAGGATCACTCCCAGCACCTGCACGAACACGGCCCAGTTGCCGACCAGTGCCGCGACGATGAAGCCGAGCAGTGCCAGCAGGCTGAACCACTTCACGAACGGCTGCACGCGAGCGGACAGCCGCGGCGCCTTCGCCCGCAGCAGCAGGCCCAGCGCGAACGGCAGCCCGACGATCAGCACGATCTCCAGCAGCATCCGCCACGGGTCGAGGGCGACCTCGCGGAGCAGGGTGCGAGCGGTCGGATGCAGAGAACCCCAGAAGGTGATGCTCAGAGGCATGGCGACGATGTAGAGCAGATTTCCGACGGCGGTCAGTGACACCGAGAGCGCGACGTTGCCGCCCGAGCGATGGGTGAGCACCTGTGAGATGTTCCCGGGCGGGCAGCACGCGACGAGCAGCATCCCGAGCGCCATCGACGGAGGTACGGGCAGCACGAGCGTGAGCAGGAACGTGGCGATCGGGAGCAGCAGCAGCTGGGCGAGCAGCGCGATCACGAAGGGCTTCGGATGCTTCGCCACCACGCGGAAGTCGCTCGGCGCGGTGTCGAGCGCGATGCCGAACATGATGAGGCCGAGCACCACGTTGAGGATCGTGAGGGTTCCCGGGGTGAACGAGAGGACGACGTCGTCGACGTTCACGTCGAGACCTCCAAGGCACCCTTCTCCCGCTTGACCGCGCCTCGGTAGGCGTCCTTGTTGACGTAGTACGCCATGCGGTCGAGTCCGAGGAAGTGGTATCCGCCGGTCAGATCCGGCCAGGGGGAGCCGGTGACCCTGTCTCGGAACCGGGCGGCGCGCGGCGCGTCGCGCTCGACCGCGTCCAGATAGGTCGCGAGGAGATCGGCCTGCTCGTAGCGGCCCTGCCAGCCGATCCCGGATGCCTCGATCATCCCCATGACGTACAAGCCGTTGAACGACGCCGGGAACAGGTTCAGGAACAGGCGCGGAGAGGCGCCTTGCCAATGCAGGTGCTCGCGGTCGACGAACGGGTAGTCCAGGGTGTATCCCGTCGCGAGCAGCACGAGGTCGTACTCGTCGGCGCTGCCGTCGCGGAAGTGCACGGTGCGGCCGTCGAACCTCTCCACGTCGGCCTTGATCCGCAGGTCGCCCTGTCCGAGGTGGTTCAGGACCATGGTGTTCACGATCGGATGCGACTCGTAGATGCGGTAGTCCGGCTTCGGGAATCCGAAGCGCACCGGGTCACCGGTGAAAGCCCGCAGCACCCTGCTGTCGACCGCCTGCTTGATCCGTGCCGGAAGCGGGCGTCCCTGGTTGAGCGTGTCGCTCGGCCTGCCGAAGAGGTAGCGGGGGACGAAGTAGTAGCCGCGCCGCACGCTCATGTCGACGGATGCCGCGTGATGCACAGCATCCACCGCGATGTCGCAGCCCGAGTTGCCGGCACCGATCAGCAGCACCCGCTTGCCGGCGAGCTGGGACGGTGACTTGTAGGCGCTGGTGTGCAGCAGCTCGCCCGCGAACTCTCCGGGGAAGGAGGGGATGTTCGGTTCGGCGAGCGTCCCGTTCGCGAGCACCACGCCGGCGTACCTGCGGGTGTGCTCGCCCTCCGGGCCAGCGCTGGTGAGATCCCAGCCGCCGTCGCGGGGCTCGAGTCGCGTGACCCTCGTGTCGAAGTGGAAGCGCTCGGTGAGTCCGAAATGGTCGGCGTAGTCCTGGAAGTACTCGCGCAGCACGCGGTGCCCGGGGTAGTCGGCCCGCGACCGCATCGGGAACTCCGTGAACTCGGTCGTCGTGCGCGACGAGATCAGGTGCGCGGACTCGTACATGGTGCTGCGGGCGTTGGTGATGTCCCAGAGACCGCCCACGCCGTGCGAGGCCTCGTAGCCGTCGACCGCGATGCTGCGTTTCTGCAGCGCTCGTGCCGTGGCCAGCCCCGACGGGCCCGCGCCGATCACGGCGTATCTGTTCATGCTGCTCCCTGCACGTCACTGTGCGCGAATGCCCCCGTCCACCGATCGTAACCGGTGGACGGGGGCGTTCATCGAGCGGCGCGGACTCAGCTCTCCCGGAGGCTCTGCTGGCGTGCCGCGACGGCATCGCGGACGGCCGCGAAGAGCGGATGCTCGGGGTCGAGGCCGGTCGTCAGCCCCGTGAAGGACTCCGCGCTTTCGGCGCGCAGCAGGCGCTGGAGATCCACGGACTGCTCGTCGTCGGCATCGTCGAACTCCAGGGCCGCCGCCACGGCGGCGACCAGGGCATCCGCAGGCAGGCCGCGTTCGGCGGCCATGGCGGCCGGCCCGATGAACCGTTCGTGCCGCGAGATCTTGCGCAACGGCTGCCGTCCGACGCGCTGCACGGTGTCGATCAGCGCGGGATTGCGGAACCGGTCGAGGATGGTTGCACGGTAGGTTGCGAGCTCGGCCGGGTCGAGCCCGTGCTCCGCGACCAGGACGGCCGACGTCTCCTCCAGCGCCGCCGTGACCCGTGCGGCGACGTCGGGGTCTGCCAGGGCGTCCGAGATGCGCTCGACCCCGGCGCGAGCGCCGAAGTACGCCGTGGCGGCGTGCCCGGTATTCACCGTGAACAGCTTGCGTTCGATGAACGGGGCGAGATCCTCGACGAAGTGCGCGCCCGGGATCACCGGGAGGTTCCCGCCGAACGGCCCCGACTCGATCGCCCACTCGAAGTACGGCTCCACCGTGACGTCCACGCCGCCACCTGCGGGCTGGGCGGGCACGATGCGGTCGACCGCGGTGTTCGCGAACACCGCGCGAGCGAGCAGCTCGCCGGCATCCGCTCCCGCCGCCTTCTCGATCTCGGTGCGAAGCAGGTCGGTCGCCCCGATCGCGTTCTCGCAGGCCATGATCTGCAGGGGAGCGGCGTCGTCCGTGCGAGCGGCCAGACCCGCGACGATCGCCGGAGCGACGAAGCGCAGCACGGTCGGTCCGACGGCGGTCGTGACGACATCGGCCGTCGCGATCTCCCGGGTGAGGGCCTCGGCGTCGGTGCGGCTGTTCACGGCCCGGAATCCGGTGACGACGTGGTCGACCCCACCCGGACCGGCTTCGTGCACGGTGTACTCGTCGACGGCGTTGATCGCGTCCACGAGGGCGTCGGCGACGTCGGAGAACACGACCTCGTATCCGCCCTCGTGGAGCAGCAGGCCGACGAACCCGCGCCCGATGTTGCCGGCGCCGAAGTGGACCGCTTTCATGCCTCGTTCGCCGCCCATCACTCGTTCACGGCGGAGAGCAACGCGAACAGCTCATCGGGCGTCTGCGCGGCGTTGAGCTTCGCCACGTCGTCGTCATCCGAGAACAGGATCGCGATCTGCGACAGGATCTCCAGGTGCTCGTCGCCGCGGCCGGCGATGCCGATCACGAAGGTGGCCTGCTCACCCGCCCAGTCCACGCCGCCGTCGTAGCGGACGACCGAGAGGGCGGAACCGAGGATCGCGTCCTTGGTCTCGTTCGTGCCGTGCGGGATCGCAAGGCCGTTGCCCATGAAGGTCGAGACGGTCTCCTCCCGCTGGCGCATTGCGTCGACGTAGGCCGGGGTGACGGCTCCCGCGGAGACGAGGATGTCGGTGGCCTCCTGGAGCGCGGCATCCTGCGTGCTGCTGCCGGAGTGGATGCGGACCTGGCCGAGGCTGAGAACGCTCATGATGTTTCCTTTCGCTGCTCACGCACCATCTCGACGACCTCTTCGTACTGGGGTGCGTTCATGAAGTTGTCGACCGAGACGTGGATCGAGTTCGGCGACTGCGCCTTCGCTCGATCGGTCAGCTGCTGCTGCGTGATCACGAGGTCGGCCGTGCCGTCGAGATTCGCGATGGCCTGGTTCGTGACTGTGATGCCCTCGACGCCCGCCTTCTTGAACTTGTTGCGCAGCACGCTCGCGCCCATCGCCGAGGAGCCCATGCCCGCATCGCAGGCGAACACGACGTTCGAGATGCGACGGTCGGTGGCGACCCCCGATCCCGCTCCCGCGGCTGCCTTCGCTGCCAGGCCGCTCAGCGCGTCGGAGGACTTGCCCTTGTTGGCTTCGGTCTGGGCGACCGCCGCCGCGAAGGCGTCTTCCTTGGCCAGGTCCTTCTTGCGGCTCGCGCGGAGGATCAGCATGGAGATGAGGAAGGTGACCGCGGCGGAGAGGATGACGGAGAGGATCACGCCCAGATAGTCGGTGCGGAAGGTCTGGCCGAGAACCGCGATGATGCTGCCGGGGGCCGCTGGTGCGATCAAGCCGGTGCCGAGCAGCATGTTCGTGGTGACACCGGTCATGCCACCGGCGATCAGCGCGACGATGAGCACGGGCTTCATCAGGGCGAACGGGAAATACACCTCGTGGATGCCGCCCACGAACTGGATGACCGCTGCTCCGGGGGCCGAAGCGCGTGCGGCGCCGATACCGAAGATCGTGAACGCGAGCAGCAGACCCAGGCCGGGGCCGGGGTTCGCCTCGAGGAGGAACAGGATCGACTTGCCGCTCTCGGCTGCCTGCTGCGTTCCGAGCGGGGTCAGCACACCGTGGTTGATCGCGTTGTTGAGGAAGAACACCTTGGCGGGCTCGATGAGGATGCTCGTCAGCGGGAGGAGATTCGTCTCGATGAGCCAGTTGACAGCGGTGGACAGCACGTTCATCAGGCCGTTGACGAGCCAGGCGACCGGGTAGAAGCCGATCACGACGAGGACGAAGCTCCAGATGCCGGCCGAGAACATGTTCACGAGCATCTCGAAGCCCGCCTTGATCTTGCCGTCCCACAGCGAGTCGAGCCACTTCATCGAGTACGCCGCGAGCGGTGCCATGATCATCGCGCCGATGAACATGTGGATCTGGCCGAGCTGGTTGTCGGCGGGAAGCGTGGCGTTCACCTGGGCGATGAGGTAGTCCGACCCCGCGATGGCGCCCATGACGGCGATGGCCGCGACGACGCCGCCTCGGGTCTTGTAGACGATCGTGCCGCCCGTGTAGGCGATGATGATCGGCAGCAGGTAGTGGATGATCGGACCGACGAGGGTCTCGAGCTGCGCATTCGGCGTCCAGCCCACCGGGATGAAGAACGCGGTGATGATGCCCCAGGCGATCAGCGCGGGGATGTTGGGCATGATCATTCCGGACAGGAACGTGCCGAAACGCTGCACGCCCGTTCGGAGGCCGCCAGACTTCTGGGCGGCGGGTGACGTCGTCGTCATGATGTCGTCTCTTTCTGATGGGAGGGGAGAGCCGTGGCGGCTTCGACCACGGCATTGCGGGCGCTGGTGGCGTCATCGGCCGCCAGAGCGATCTCGGCGAGGGTGCGGGCCTCGTCGAGGGTGCGTCGGGAGATGGTGTGGCGTACATCGGCGAGAGCCGACGGCGCCATCGAGAGGCTGGTCGCGCCGAGTCCGATCAGCACGACGGCCAGCAGCGGATCGGCCGCGGCCTCGCCGCAGATGCCGACCGGCTTGCCCAGGCGGGCACCGGCATCGCCGACCTCGCGTACCAGGCGGAGGACCGCCGGATGCCACGGGTCCTGGAATCCGGCCACCGAGCCGAGCATCCGGTCGGCGGCCATCGTGTACTGCGTCAGGTCGTTGGTGCCGATCGAGGCGAAGTCGGCGTGCGCGAGCACTCGGTCGGCGAGCAGCGCGCTCGCCGGCACCTCGACCATGACCCCGGCCGTCTTCAGCCCGTAGTCGCGCGCGAGGGTCGTGAAGTACACCGTCTCCTCGACGGTCGCCACCATCGGCGCCATGACCCAGAGGTCGGCATCCGTCTCGGCGTCCGCTTCAGCGAGGGCGGTGAGCTGCTCGCGCAGGATGTCTTCGCTGGCGCGCAGCGCCCGGATGCCGCGGAGTCCGAGTGCCGGGTTCTCCTCATGTGCATCGTTGAGGAACGCCAGGGGCTTGTCGGCTCCGGCATCCAGCATCCGCACGACGACCTTCTTGCCGGGGAACGCGGCGAGGAGTTCCCGGTACGACTGGCGCTGCTGTGCGATGGTCGGCGCCTGCGCAGAAGACAGGAACAGGAACTCCGTGCGGAACAGCCCGACGCCCTCGGCCCCCCGAGCGACCGCATCGGCTGCGTCCGCGGGTTTCCCCAGGTTCGCCAGCAGTGCGACCAGAGTGCCGTCGGCGAGGGCGCCGGGTGTCAGTGGGGCCGTGTCCGAGACGGCGCGAGCGGCCGCACGCTGAGCGGCGCGGTCCTTCTCCTCCTCCGTCGGGTCGGTGGTGACGACGCCGGCAGCGGCATCGACGATCACCGTCTCGCCGGTGGAGAGCGCTGCCGCGTCGGCGACGCCGACGATCGCGACGATGCCCTTCTCGCGGGCGAGGATGGCGGTGTGCGAGGTGGGCCCGCCGTCGGAGGTGATCAGCGCGAGCACCTGGTCGAGGTCGAGCAGCGCGGTGTCGGCAGGGGCGAGGTCGCGGGCGACCAGGACGAACGGGTGACCGGGATCCGGAACCCCCGGAGCATCGACGCCCCGCAGCCGCGCGAGCACCCGCTGGGCGATGTCGTCGAGGTCGGCGGCGCGCTCGCCGAGGTAGCCGCCCACCGCTTCGAGTGTCGCGCGGAAGCTCGCGAAGGCGTCGTGCACTGCCCACTCGGCGGTGGCTCCGGCATCGATCCGGGAGTCGACCTCGTCCTGCAGCGTCGGGTCCTCGGCGATCATCGCCTGCGCCTCGAGCACGTCCTGCGCCGACCCTCCCGCCTTCGCGCCGCGTTCGTTCAGCTCGCGAGCGACCGTCTCGACGGCGTCGCGGGAGCGCTGGCGTTCCGCCTCCGCGCCCAGAGCACTCGGAGTGTTCTCCGGAGCAGGGACGGGCTCCGCCATCCGGACGACCGGCCCCTGGGCGACCCCGAGACCGATGCCCACTCCGCGGAGCTCGCTCATCCGGCGGCGTCCTGATCGTGGTCGGTCGTCAGCAGTTCGGTGAGCGTGTCCAGCACGTCCTCCGCATTGTCCCCGTCGGCAGTGAGCGTGACGTAGTCGCCATGCTCGACGGCGAGGGCGATGACGCCCAGGATGCTGGCGGCATTCACCGGCTTGCCCGAGTCCTTCGCGATCGTGACCGGGATGCCGGATTCTTTCGCCGCCTGCGCGAAGAGCTTCGCGGGGCGGGCGTGCAGCCCGTGCGACGAGCCGATGCGGACGGTGCGGGTGGCGGTCATGATGTTCCCTTCGGGGTGTTCCTGAGGTCGGAGAGGACGGAGCGCACCAGCGCGAGCGTGGATGACCCGTCGCGGTCGGCGAACACGTCGTCCGGGAGGACGACGACGGGCGCATGTGCGTGGCCGCGGATGGCGTCGAGACGGTCGGAGAGGTGGGGGCCGACCAGGATCAGATCGTGATCGCTTCCCGAGACGGAATGCTCCATCCCGGCGGATGCTTCCCATTCCAGCCCGGCATTCGTCGCCGCATGCCGGAGCCGCTGTGCGACGAACGTGCTGGACGCGCCGGCGCCGCAGACTACGAGGATCCTCATCGATGCCACCTTCCTGAGAACAGTCTGTGAACCAGAGGTGCTCTCACGCCAACAGGTTCCTTTCCGCCCCCGCGGAACAACGGCTTCCGCGCACCCGTGCCTGCTTGCTGACATCATGGAGGTCACGCCAGGACAGTGCAGTCAGCACGTGAGAAGTCGGAGGGATCATGTCGCGTCAGCGCCAGGACCAGCTCCTCTCCGCGCTGCTGCGCCAGGAGGGCTGGGCGACGGCCGGGAGCCTCGCCGATCTGCTGGGCGTGACACCGCGCAGCATCCGCTCCTACGTCGCCGCGCTGAACGCCCGTACCCCGGGGCCGGCGTCGTCGAGTCCGGACCGGCGGGCTACCGCGCAGGCCCGGGCGCCCGCGGCGCGAAGCGGCTGCGGCAGACCGGGGAGTCGGCGCCCCGCGATCGACTGCATGCGCTCGTGCGCACCCTGCTCGATGTGCCGACCGGAATCGACGTCTACGACACCGCCGACGAGCTGCACGTCAGCGAGGCGACGCTCGAAGCGGATCTCGTGCGCGTGCGCGGTCTCCTCGACGGCACCGAGCTCACCCTGGAACGGGATCTCGAGACCGTGCGGCTGCACGGGAACGAGGCCGCTCAGCGGCGCCTCCTGTCCCGGCTCGCGCACGACGAGATGGACGACGCCTCGTTCCACCCCGAGACGTTCCGCCGCGCTCTCTCCGGCAGCGCTGTCGCCACCGACGCGGTCGGACCGTTCAAGACCGCGCTGGTGCGCGAACTGGGCGAACTCGGCTACTACGTGAACGAGCTCGCGATCGCCGACGTGCTGCTGCACATCGCGATCGCGGCCGAGCGTGTCGCCGCCGGTCACTCGCTCGAATCGTCAGCATCCGGTGCGCGCGAGGAGATCCCGCGCGTCGGCGCGGTCATCGCGCGCCTGGCATCGGAACACTTCGCCGTGATGCTGGGGGAGGGCGACAGCGGACACCTCGCCTCGCTGGTGCTCACGCGCATCGTCGCCCCGGGTGAGGATGCGACGCGCGATGTGGCGCGGAGCGGCGTCGATCCGCACGTCGAGGCAGCCGTTCGGGCAGAGATCGCTCGGGCCGCCGAGGACTACCAGGTCGACCTCGTCGACGAGACGTTCGTGCTCCGCCTCGCACTGCACGTGCAGAACCTGCTGAGGCGGGCCGAGGAGAGCGCCCTCACCCGGAACCCGCTGACCCGTTCACTGAAGACGACCTACCCCATGATCTTCGAGGTCGCGGTATCCATCGCGAGCGGACTGCACGACCGCGTCGGCACGCCCATCCACGACGACGAGATCGCGTACGTCGCGATGCACGTCGGCGGACGCCTCGAGCGCAGCCGGAAAGCGGAGTCGATCCTCACGGCGACGATCGTCTGCCCGGGGTACTACGAGCTGCACGAACTGCTGCGGTCCAGCGTCGACCGCTCGCTCGGATCGGCGATCGAGGTCACGAGCGTGATCACGAACGTCGACCCGGACTGGGCGTCGTTCGACACGGACCTCGTGCTCAGCACCATCGAGCCGGGCGCCGCAGGAGACCGCTTCGTGCGCATCCAGCCGTTCCTGACCGACGCGGACGTCGATCGCATCCAGCAGGCCGCCGCACGTCTGCGCCGCGGTCGCCGATTGACGAGACTCCGCGCGGAGCTCGCCCGCTACTTCCACGCAGACGCCTATGTGTACCCGCTCCCCGACGAGGGCGAGGAAGCGATCATCCGCCGTCTCGGCGGGCTCCTCGTCGAGACGGGGCTGATCGGCGAGGACTACGTCGAGAACACGATCGTGCGCGAACGGATGTCGTCGACCGCCTTCACCGACGCACTCGCCGTGCCGCACGCCCTGCAGATGACCGCGACCCGCACGGCGATCGCCATCGGAGTGGCAGAGGGAACTGCGGCCTGGGGTGGAGGACGCGTGCAGGTCGTCGCGCTCGCCGCATTCAGCGAGAGCGATCGAGCAGCGTTCCAGACCGTGTTCGAGCAGCTGGTCGAGGTGTTCAGCGAACGCGAGAGCGTGCAGCGGATCGTGCGGCGCGGCACCACCTTCGAAGCCTTCCTCGACGAGCTCGTCGCGGTGATCGACGGCTGATCGGATCAGCCGCGCGGGTCGAGCACCTCGGCGAGCTGCGCGAGCACCCTGTCGGCGGCATCCGATTCTCTCGTCTCGATCACGACCGCGTCTCCCGGGGCGATCGCGAGGTCCATCACCGCGAGGACGCTGCTCAGGTCGACACTGGTGCCGTCGGCCGTGCGGAGCGTGATGGGCGACCCGTGCGACTGCGCGAGGCGCACGAGTTCGGCCACCGGACGCGCGTGCACGCCGTTGTGCGCGCTGACCACCACCCGTCGGACCGGCACGATCAGGAACGCTCGTCCAGCAGCGCCCGGACACCGGCTTCGAGTTCGGCGACGGCCGTCCGCGCACCCTCGGCGGATTCGGCGCGGGCATCGATGTAGACCTTGAGCTTCGGCTCGGTGCCGCTGGGGCGCACGATGACACGGGAGCCGTCGCTCAGTCGATAGCGCAGCACGTCGCCCGACGGTTGCCCGGGGGCACCGTGCAGCAGATCCTCGGCGGAGGTGATCGCGCGTCCGGCGATCTGCGTCGGAGGCAGGGTGCGGAGCGCCAGCATGACGTTCCCGATGACGGCGAGGTCGTCGACGCGCACCGACACCTGGCCGCTGGCGAAGTAGCCGTAGGTCTCGCCGAGTTCCGCCAGCAGATCGGCGAGCGTGGCGCCGCGGTCATGTGCCTCGGCGGCGAGACCGAGGATGGCGATCGCGGCGGAGATGCCGTCCTTGTCGCGGACGGTCTCGGGGTTGACCAGGTAGCCGAGGGCCTCCTCGAAGCCGAAGACCAGGCCCGGGGCGCGGGAGATCCATTTGAACCCCGTCAGAGTCTCGTGGAAGGCCAGTCCGTGATGCGCGGCGACGGCACCGAGCCCCGGTGACGACACCAGTGAGCACGCGAGCGATGCGCCGGGCGTTCCAGCGGCTGCTCTCGCCGCCCTCGCACCCAGCAGGAGCCCGACCTCGTTGCCGGTCAGGCGACGCCATCCGTCTTCAGCGGACTCGTCGGGGATCGCGAGAGCCAGGCGGTCGGCGTCGGGGTCGTTGGCCAGGATGAAGTCGGCTTTCGCGCGACGCGCGGTGGCGAAGGACAGGTCCATCGCTCCCGGCTCCTCGGGATTCGGGAACGAGACCGTGCGGAATGTGGCGTCGGGCTTCAGCTGCTCGTCGACGACGACGGGCTGCGGGTAACCGGCCGTCGTGAGGATGCTCGAGAGCGTCTCCCAGCCCACCCCGTGCATCGCCGTGTAGACCCAGCGCAGCGCGGAGGCGCCTGCCGGGGCCGGCGCCACGGCAGCGGTCGCCGTCACGTAGGCCGTGACGATGTCCTCGCCGGCGGTCTCGTAGTCGGTCGAACGGGGGAGCGCAGACACATCGGCGGTGTCGGCGATGCGCTGGATGTGCGCGGCGATCTCGGCATCCGCCGGCGCGACGATCTGCGATCCGTGGTCGGCCCCGCCGAGGTACACCTTGTAGCCGTTGTCGTTGGGCGGGTTGTGGCTCGCGGTCACCATCACCCCGGCATCCGCACCCAGCTGCCGCACGGCGAAGGCGAGGACGGGCGTCGGCAGCAGACGGGGGAGCAGGATGGCCCGCAGCCCGGCGCCGGCGAACAGCTCGGCCGAGTCGGTCGCGAACACGCGGGAGTTACGGCGACCGTCGTAGCCGATCACGACCGTGGGCACGCCGCCCTGCGACTTCTCCCGGAGGTACGCCGCGAACCCGGCGGCCGCCTGGGAGACCAGCACGCGGTTCATCCGGTTGCTTCCGGCGCCGAGTTCGCCGCGCAGGCCGGCCGTGCCGAAGGCGAGGCGCGTCCGGAACCGGTCGTCGAGGTCGGCGCTCGCCGCCTCGTCGCCCCCGGCGGCGCGAGTGATGAGCCCGGCGAGCTCGTCGCGGGTCTCGTGATCGGGGTCCTGCCGAAGCCAGGCGCGGGCCGTCGCGAGCAGTTCTCCCGTCGCACGCTCGTCGCTCACAGGGCCTCGACCACCTTGGCCAGGAGCGCGGAGATCACAGGCTCCGCCTCGCGGCCGGCCTCGATCACCTCGGCGTGGCTGAGCGGCGTCGTCTGGATGCCGGCGGCGAGGTTCGTGATGAGCGAGAAGCCGAGGATCTCCATGCCCGCCTCGCGCGCCGCGATGGCCTCGAGGGCGGTGGACATGCCGACGATGTGGCCGCCGATGTGCTTCGCCATCTGCACCTCCGCCGGGGTCTCGTAGTGCGGGCCGCGGAACTGCGTGTACACGCCCTCGTCGAGGGTCGGGTCGATCGAACGGGCGACGTCGCGCAGACGCTTCGCGTACAGATCGGTCAGGTCGATGAAGGTCGCTCCCTCGAGCGGCGAGTCCGCGGTCAGGTTGATGTGGTCGCTGATCAAGACCGGCTGCCCGGGCTTCCAGGTCTCGCGGATGCCGCCGGCGCCGTTCGTGAGCACCATGATCTTGGCTCCGGTGGCAGCAGCGGTGCGGACGCTGTGCACGACGCGGCGCACGCCGTGATCCTCGTAGTAGTGCGTGCGCGCACCGATCACGAGCACGTTCTTCCCGCCGGGCGTGCGGATGCTGCGGAGGGTGCCGACGTGCCCCTCCAGGGCGGGCTTCGAGAATCCGGTCACCTCGGTGGCGGGGATGGTCGCGACGGTCTCACCGATGATGTCGGCGGCCTTGCCCCAGCCGCTGCCGAGGGTGAGGGCGATGTCGTGGTGCTCGACGCCGGTCAGGCGCGCGATGTCGGCGGCGGCCTGTTCTGCGACCTCGAATGGGTTCGCTGTCGGGTCGTCGAGAGGGTTGCTGTGGATTTCGGGCATGGATCCACTCTAGGAAGGTGCAGGCCGCGGTGCCAGGATTGCGGAAGAATGGGTTCCATGACTTCCACCCCTTTCGAGCGCACTCAGCGCGTCGCCGTCCTCGGCGGCGGACCCGGCGGATACGAGGCGGCCCTTGCGGCCGCCCAGCTCGGAGCCGAGGTGACGCTGATCGAGCGGGTCGGGGTCGGAGGAGCCGCCGTTCTGACAGACGTCGTGCCCTCGAAGAGCCTGATCGCGACGGCCGATGCCGCTGTCGCGATCTCGGAGGCGAGTGACCTCGGAGTGAACTTCTACGCCAAGGGCGACAACGGCAAGCCTCTCAAGCCGGAGATCGCGATCAACCTCGCCGCGGTGAACAAGCGCCTCGTCGCGCTCGCCGGTCAGCAGTCCGAGGACATGCGCGCCACGCTGCTCGACGCGGGGGTGCGCATCCTGTCCGGCCACGGCCGCCTGGAGGGCGCCACGGCGATCATCGTCTCCACCGGGCAGGACGGCACCGACTTCGACCGGGTGGAGGCCGACACGATCATCGTGGCCGTCGGGGCCTCACCGCGCGAGCTCGATTCCGCGAAGCCGGACGGCAAGCGCATCCTCACCTGGACGCAGCTGTACGACATGAAGGCGCTCCCCGAGCACCTCATCGTGGTCGGATCGGGCGTCACCGGCGCCGAGTTCGCCTCCGCCTACATGAACCTGGGCGCGAAGGTCACGCTCATCTCCAGCCGCGACCAGGTGCTCCCCGGCGAGGACAAGGATGCCGCTCACGTCCTGGAGAAGGTCTTCAAGCGCGGCGGCATGACCGTGCTCTCCAAGTCGCGTGCCGACAAGGTGCAGGCCACGAAGGAGGGCGTCACGGTCACCCTGTCCGACGGTCGCACCGTCGAGGGCAGTCACTGCCTGATGGCCGTCGGCTCCATCCCCAACACCGCGGGGATCGGACTCGAGGAGGCCGGCGTCGAGCTCAACGAGTCGGGCCATGTGCGGGTGAACAAGGTCGCGCGCACCTCCGTGCCGAACATCTACGCGGTCGGCGACTGCACGAACTTCTTCCCCCTCGCGTCCGTCGCCTCCATGCAGGGACGCACCGCGGTGTTCCATGCCCTGGGCGACATCGTGATCCCGCTCGAACTGATCAAGATCACCTCCAACATCTTCACCGCGCCCGAGATCGCCACGGTCGGCTACTCCGAGAAGGATGTCGAGGACGGCATCGCGGACGGCCTGGTCTACAAGCTGCCCCTCGCCGCCAACCCGCGCGCGAAGATGATGGGCATCAAGGACGGCTTCGTGAAGATCATCGCGCGCAAGGGCTCGGGAACGGTGATCGGCGGCGTGATCGTGGCACCGAAGGCCTCCGAGCTCATCTACCCGATCGCGGTCGCCGTCGAGCGGCGGCTCACGGTGGATCAGGTCTCGCGCGTCTTCGCGGCGTACCCGTCGCTGTCGAGCAGCATCACCGATGCCAGCCGCGCGATGCACCTGGGCTACATCTCCTGACGCCGACGAGAAAGGGCGCCCCACCATGGTGGGGCGCCCTTTCTCGTATCCGTTGGTCAGCTGATCGTGAGCAGCTGGTGGCCTGCGGACACCGTCGTGCCGGCGGACGCGTTGATGTTGCCGACGACGCCGTCCTTGTGCGCCTGCAGCGGCTGCTCCATCTTCATCGCCTCGAGCACGACGACGAGATCGCCCTTGACGACCTGCTGGCCTTCCTCGACAGCGATCTTGACGACCGTCGCCTGCATGGGCGACTTCACCGCATCACCGGATGCACCGGCGTTGGCGACGGTGGCGTGACTGCGGCGCGACGGCGGAACAGCGGCAGGACGACCGGCGGTACCGGCCGCGACCGCCACCCGATCGGGGAGGCTCACCTCGAGGCGCTTGCCGGAGACCTCGACGACCACGGTGTGGCGCGAGCCGCCCTCGGACGGCGACTCGAGCTCGCCGTCCCAGGCGGGGATGTCGTTCTCGAACTCGGTCTCGATCCAGCGCGTGAAGATGCCGAACTCGCCGTTCTCGGCCGTGAACGCGGGATCGCGCACCACCTTGCGATGGAAGGGGAGGACGGTGGGCAGCCCCGCCACCTCGAACTCGTCGAGGGCGCGACGCGAGCGCTCCAGCGCCTCTGCACGGTCCTTGCCGGTGACGATGATCTTGGCCAGCAGCGAATCGAACGCGCCGGAGACCGAATCTCCGGCGGTCACGCCCGAGTCGAGACGGATGCCGGGACCGCCGAAGGTCTTGAACACGTGGATGGGGCCGGGCTGGGGGAGGAACCCACGGCCCGGGTCCTCGCCGTTGATGCGGAACTCGATCGAGTGTCCCTGCGGCGTCGGGTCGTCGTAGTCGATGGTGCCGCCGGCGGCGATGCGGAACTGCTCGCGCACCAGGTCGATGCCGGTGACTTCTTCGGACACCGGGTGCTCGACCTGCAGGCGGGTGTTCACCTCGAGGAAGGAGACGGTGCCGTCGGCGCCGATCAGGAACTCGCACGTTCCGGCACCGACATAGCCGACCTCCTTGAGGATGGCCTTGGATGCCGAGTAGAGAAGATCGTTCTGCTCGGTGGTGAGGAATGGCGCAGGCGCCTCTTCGACGAGCTTCTGGTGGCGGCGCTGCAGCGAGCAGTCGCGCGTGGAGATCACGACGACGTTTCCGGCGGCATCCGCCAGGCACTGGGTCTCGACGTGCCGCGGCTTGTCGAGGTACTTCTCGACGAAGCACTCGCCGCGACCGAAGGCGGCGACCGCCTCGCGGGTGGCCGACTCGAACATCTCGGCGACCTCGTCGAGTTCGCGAGCGACCTTGAGGCCGCGGCCGCCACCGCCGTACGCGGCCTTGATGGCGATCGGGAGCCCGAACTCCTGCGCGAACGCGACGACCTCGTCGGCCGTCTCGACCGGGCCGGGCGTGCCCGGTGCCAGCGGTGCGCCGACCTTCTCCGCCACGTGACGCGCGGTCACCTTGTCACCGAGGGCTTCGATCGCCTCGGGTGACGGACCGATCCAGGTCATCCCTGCGCCGATGATGGCGCGCGCGAACTCGGCGTTCTCCGCCAGGAAGCCGTAGCCGGGGTGTACGGCATCGGCGCCGGCGCGGCGGGCGATGGAGAGGATCTTCTCGATCTGCAGGTAGGTCTCGGCGCTGGTCGACCCGCCGAGCGCGAACGCCTCGTCGGCGAGCCGCGTGTGCAGCGCATCGCGGTCCTGGTCGGCGTAGACGGCGACGGAGGCGATCCCGGAGTCCCGGGCGGCACGGATGATGCGGACGGCGATCTCGCCGCGGTTGGCGATGAGCACCTTGGCGATAGCAGGCATGGTTGCCAGCCTAGCGAGAACGCCCCCGTTCTCTTTGACGACCCTCCACAAGAAAGAGGCGGAAACGTCGACGGGACTCTACGACCAGAGATCGGTCCATCGCACGCCGAGCTCGCCGGCAAGTCGGCGAACGGTCGACAGGGACATGCCGACGACGGTGGAGGGATCGCCATCCACGCGGGTGATGAACGCCCCGCCGAGGCTGTCGACGGTGAAGGCGCCGGCCACGTGCAGCGGCTCCCCGGATGCGACGTACGCGGCGATCTCCGCATCGTCGATGTCGTCGGCGAACGATACGGATGCCGCGGCGACCGCCGTCGCCTCGACCGGGGCGACGCCCGGCGAGACCCGGAACACCGAGTGCCCGGAGTGCAGGATGCCGGTCGCGCCGCGCATCTCGTGCCAGCGGCGAGTCGCCTCCTCGGGCGTGTACGGCTTGCCGTAGACGCGGCCTCCGAGCGCGAACATCGAGTCTCCGCCGATGACCAGGCCGTCGAACTCGCCGTCTTCGGCCAGCCTCCGCGCGACATCGGCCGCCTTGGCCCGCGCCAGCAGCAGGACCAGCTCTCCCGGCAGGAGTTCCGCCCCCCGTTCCGCGGCGGCCGCGGCGGCGACCGCGTCTTCATCGACGTCGGGCGACATCGTGAGCGGCTCGATGCCGGCCTGCCGCAGCAGCATCAGTCGGGCGGGAGAGGTGGAGGCGAGGCAGACGCGCATGTGCACCACCGTATCCTCGAAGGATGACTTCTTCCCCAGCCGACGTGCTCGAGCTCGACATCACCGGCATCGCACACGGGGGCACGTTCATCGCCCGCCACGAAGGCCGGGTGGTGTTCGTGTCGGATGCCATCCCCGGCGAACGCGTCCGCGCACGCCTGATCGACCCTTCGACCGGTTCAGGAAAGCAGCCGGCGCCCGGACCCGCCGACACCCGCAGCTTCTGGCGAGCCGAGACCGTGGAGGTGCTCGAGGCGTCGCCGCATCGGAGTCCGCACATCTGGTCCGAGGCGGACGTGTCGCGCGATCCGGCCGATCGCCCCGGCGGCGCTGACCTCGGTCACATCGAGCTGACGCACCAGCGCACCCTGAAGCGACAGGTCCTCACCGAAGCGCTCGACCGTTTCGCCGGCCCCGGACTCGAGGCTCCCGAGATCGAGGCCGTCGAGTCGGGGGACGGCACCGGCTGGCGCACGCGAGTGACGCTGCATGTCGATGACCAGGGCCGCATCGGACCCTACGCGGCGCGCAGCCACCGGGTCGTCCCGGTGGCATCGCATCCGCTTGCGCGCCACGCCGTCGCCGATGCCGCCCTCGGGTTGCGCGGCGGCGGGGCGGGACGGATCGAACTCATCGAACCCGCCGACGGCGAGGTCCGGGTGATCCGCCACGAGGACGGCGTGCGTCCGGCGCAGCGCGGCGGGCGGCGTGAGGAGCCCGAGGTCGTCTACGAGCAGGTCGGAGACCGCCGATTCCAGGTCGACGTCGGCGGCTTCTGGCAGGTGCATCCGCGCGCGGCATCCGTGCTGGATGCCGCGGTGTACGGCGTGCTCGACGGTCATGTCGAGCCCGACTCCACCCACTACGACCTCTACGGTGGCGTGGGGCTGTTCGCGGCGACGCTGGCAGACCTCGGCGGCACCGACATCGTCACCGTCGAGTCGAACAAGCGGGCGACTCAGCATGCCGCCGCGAACCTCTCGCCCCTCGATGTGACGGCCGTCACGGCGCGCGTCGACCGCTTCCTGCAGGGCGCCTCCGGTCGCACCGGCACCGGGGCGATCGTGTTGGACCCGCCGCGTGCGGGTGCCGGCAGGGCCGTCGTGGAAGCCGTGCATGCGCTTTCCCCCGAGGCGATCGCCTACGTCGCCTGCGACCCGGTCGCGCTGGCCCGAGACCTCGGAACATTCCGCAGTCTGGGCTGGAACGTCGGGACGCTCCGAGGCTTCGATCTGTTCCCGCATTCGCACCACTTCGAGGTCGTGGCGCTGCTCACCCGGTAGGCCAGGGGTCGGCGGCTGCGACGGACTCACTAGGCTGGACGGATGAGCACGGTCGCACTCATCGACGATCACGAGTCCGTTCGCCTGGGCCTCGAGGCCGCCTGCGCGCGCGACTCGCAGTCCGTCGTCTTCTCCGGCAGCACCGTCGGTTCGTACCTCGAATGGCGGTCCGCGACCAGCGCTGCACCCGCCGATGTCGTCGTTCTCGACCTCACCTTGGGCGACGGAACCACCGTGACCGAGAACGTCAGATCGCTCGTCGGAGATGGCGCGTGCGTGGTGATCCACAGCGTCGCCGACCGTCCGGCGGCGGTGCGAGAAGCTCTCTCCGCAGGCGCGGCCGGAGTGGTCAGCAAGTCCTCCGCCCTCGATGACGTCCTCGACGCGATCCGCACTGTGGCGCAGGGCGATGCGTTGAACAACGTCGAGTGGGCCAGCGCCGTCGACGGAGACCGCGCTTTCGCCGACGCGCAGCTCTCGTCGCGAGAGCGCGAGGTGCTGCGGCTCTACGCGGCCGGTCTGCCGCTGAAGGCGGTCGCCGAGCGACTCGGGGTGGCGTATTCCACCGCGAAGGAGAACATCACCCGCATCCGGGTCAAATACGTCGAGGTCGGCCGTCCCGCGCCGACCAAGGTCGACCTCCTCCGCAGGGCCATGGAGGACGGGATCGTCGCGACAGACGGGGCGGCGAGTGCCGGTTGACCCGCTCAGCATCCGCGATGCGTGGAGCAAGATCCCCTCTCCCGGCACGGCGGAGACGGAGTTCGAGCGCTTCACCGGAAAGCGCATGGAGCGGATCCTCGCGATCGTCGTGGCGATCGGCTCCGCCGCGCTCGGCGCACAAGCTCTGATCGCGGCCGTCGGCGCCACCTCGTGGGACGACGTCGCGCACATCGGGACCGTCGTCGTGGTGTTCGCACCGCTCGCCGCCATGCTGCTGGCCTGTCTCATCGGACGAGGCGTCCGGGTGGCCTGCGGGATCTTCGCCGTCACCTATGTGATCGCGCTCGCCGCCTGGCCGATCGTCGTCGATCCGACTGACAAGGGCGCCGACGCCCAACCATGGATCTTCTTCCTCGTGAACGTCGGGGTCGTCGCCGCCATGCTCGCCTTCCCTGTGCGGATCCAGTTCGCCTGGGCTTTCGGGATGCCTTTCGTCTACGGCTACGTGCGGCTGGTGCAGGGCGGTTTCTCTCGCGAGTTCTGGGTGACGACCGCGTTCGACGTGTCGTTCACCCTCATCCTCGGTGTCGTCATCGTCTCGCTCGGCTGGATGTTCCGCTCCGTCGCCGCCGGCGTGGATGAGGCGAGAGGGCAGGCGGTCTCGTCGTATGCCTCTGCTGCCGCCGCCGCAGCGGCCGAGGAGGAGCGCGTGGCGATGTCCGCCCTGATGCACGACAGCGTGCTGGCGGCGCTGATCGCCGGAGAGCGTGCCGACGGCGATCGCGCCCGCGAGCTCGCCGTCACCATGGCCCGCGAGGCGCTCACCCGTCTCGCGAACACCGAGGCGCCCGCCGTCCAGGAGGGCAGCGACGAGCCGGTCGGCACCACGCAGATCGTCGCGGAACTGCGTCGCTCGCTGTCCGAGGTCGGCGCCGACGCGATCGTCGAGGAGCGCGGCGGGCTCGGCCTCATCCCGGGCAGGGCGGCGCGTGCGCTCGTTCTGGCAGCCAGGCAGGCGATCGGCAACGCGGTGACCCATGCGCACGGGCGAGGAATGCACATCGTGGTCGAGGGTCACGGCGACGAAGGCATCCGCGTGACCGTCTCCGACGCCGGGCCGGGATTCGACGTCGCGACGATCGGCGAAGATCGTCTGGGTATTCGGGCGTCGATCTTCGCTCGGATGGCGGGCGTGGCCGGCACCGCCCAGATCGATTCCGACGAGAACGGCACGACGGTCACGCTGGGGTGGGCGCGCTGATGAATCGCACCGTACGCAGTGTCGCCACGTCCCTCGCGGTGGGTTTCGCCATGTACTTCGCCGCGCGCGGCGTGTGGTGGATCGAGCAGCCGACCGCCCCGCTGCTGATGGTCCTGGCGATCGGGCTGTACCTCGTCGTCATCAACGTGGCGATCCTGGGGGACTCCGCTTCGCTGCGGATGCCGATGTGGACGGCCCTGCTCGCACTCGTGACGAGCGCGCTGATCCCCGTGCTGGTCACCCTCTCCCTCGACGCGGCAGACCGCACCGAGCCGTTCGCCACCTGGTACATCGGCGGACTCGGACTGCTCGCGGTCGTCTGCGTCGTCCGGCGGCGGTCGTTGATCGGCTGGCTGACCCTGGCGCTGCTCGTCGTGACGGCGGCGGCCTACCTCGGCATCGGGGTGGCGCTGAACCTCGGACTCGTCGGGTCGATCATGTGGGTCGTCATCGCGCAGCTGCTGGTGATGTTCTGGGATCGGGCGGTGCGCGACACCGAGCGGTTGGCGGAGATCCAGCAGGCGGTCTCCGCCTGGCACGCCACCCAGCTGGTGCGCCAGCGCGAGCGGCGGCTGCGTACCCAGTTCGCGTTGGCGGTGGCCGGTCCCGTGCTGAGTCGCGTCGTCGCGTCGCGCGGTGTGCTCGACGAGCAGGAACGACTGGAGGCTCGGCTCGCGGAAGGACGCCTCCGCGACGAGCTTCGCGGGGCCGACCTGCTCAACGACGCGGTGCGCGATGCGATCGAGGCCGCACGGCGACGCGGAGTGATCGTCACCGTGTTCGACGAAGGCGGACTCGACGGTGTGGACGAGGAACGTCGGGTGGAGATCCGTGATGAGCTCGCTGTCACGTTGACCAGCGCCGAGACGGGGCGGCTCATCATCCGCTCGGCGAAGGATCCCCAGGTCGCGGTGACCGTGGTCGGGCGAGCAGGATCGCGCTCATCCGGCGACGACGATTCCGTCGAGCTATGGCACGAGATCCCGCGCGAGGGACCCAGCGCCTGAAAGTGAGAGTGGGCGAGGGGTGGCGGCTGAGCCGCCTACCCCTCGCCATGCGGACAGTTACCCGAAAACCGTCCGCTGGTGGCCGATCAGCGTCTGTCTACCCTGGACAGAGAGACCAGCCGAACGCGAAGCGTCTCCCTTAGTCTGATCGATCGATCAAGTCTTGTCTGTAGGTATTTTGGGGGACACGGATCCGGACGCGATGAGGGAGTATTGGACCATGGGAATGCGCCGCGGTACCAATCTCCCGCGTATGGGCGACTTCAATCAGTCTGTGATCCTCGAGGCCATCCGGCGCTCGGGGGAGGGCCTCAGCAGGATCGAACTCGTCGACGCGACGGGCCTGTCTGCGCAGACGGTCACCAACATCACACGACGGCTCCTCGACGACTCCCTCATCCGCGAGGCCGGTCGCACGATCAACGGTCCGGGAAAGCCCCGCGTCACACTGCGTCTGATCTCGGAGAGCCGCTTCTCGATCGGTGTCCACCTCGACCCCGCCGTCATGACGTTCGTGCTGCTCGATCTCGCGGGGGCGGTCGTCCGCCGGATGACCGTGCGCACTCCGACGAAGGACCCGCGCCGCATCGTCGAGGCGATGGTGAAGACGATCGATGCGCTGATCGGCTCCGCCGGCGTGGATCGCTCGCGGATCGCAGGAATCGGTGTGGCCGCTCCGGGCCCGCTCGATCCGGAGAAGGGCACGGTGATCGACCCTCCGAAGCTGCTCGGGTGGCACCGGGTGCCCCTTCGCGCGGTTCTCGCGGAGGCGACGGGGTTCGCTGTGACGCTCGAGAAGGACACGACGGCTGCGGCTGTCGGTGAACTCTGGACGCGTCTCGGGCCGTCGGATGACTCCTTCGTGTTCATCTATCTCGGCACGGGAATCGGCGCGGCCCTCGCGAGGGACGGCGAAGCCGTGCACGGCAGCACGCGGAACCTCGGCGAGGTCGGGCACATCGTGGTCGATCCCGACGGCCCTTCCTGCGTGTGCGGCTCCCGCGGGTGCGTCGAGGTCGTCTGCACGCCGCAGGCGATCGTCGAGCAGGCGGAGCGCGCCGGTGTGTTCCCGGATGACCGCGAGGTGAGCGACGTCGAGGCGGTCGAGGTGCGCTTCACCCAGCTGTGCGAGCGTGCTGCCGCCGGTGACGAGCCGGCGATCCGGGTGCTGCGGCAGGCAGCCGAGCACATGGCCGTGCTCACCGCCGTGCTGACGAACATGCTCGACGTGGATCGCGTGGTGTTCGGCGGACCCTTCTGGTCCCGTCTCGCCGAGGTGTATCTGAAGGAGATCCCGGATCGGCTCGATCGCCTCAGCGCGACGCGCGCGGTCCGTGCGCTCCCGGTCGACGGCACCGTGGTCGGCGACGACGTCGGGGCGGTCGGTGCGGCGTGCGTGGTGCTGGACTCGGTGCTGAGCCCGCGGACGGCCGACCTGTTGCTGGAAGGCTGATCGCGGCTGCGGTCAGCCTCAGCCGGAGAAGCGTCCCCAGGGGATGTCGCGTCGCAGCGGCCTGCGAAGCGGACGCTGCGTCCGAGACCAGGCCGACACGGTGGGCTCGTCAGCGACGGCTTCCGCCGCCTCCGAGGCGTACGCGTCGCTGATCACGGCGATCAGAGCGGCGAGTTCTTCCTCGGTCGCCGTTCCGCGCGCGATCTCCAGCGTCACCGGCAACTCTTCGGGACGCTCGGAAGACGTGTTCTGCTCGGTCACAGCGGGATGTTCCCGTGCTTCTTCGGGGGCAGCTCTGCCCGCTTGCCGCGAAGGGCGCGCAGTGCCTTGGCGATCGAGACGCGGGTGTTGGCCGGTTCGATGATGCCGTCGAGCTCGCCGCGCTCGGCGGCGAGGAAAGGCGATGCCACGTCGTACGTGTACTCGTTGGCGAGGCGGGTACGCACGGCGGCGACGTCTTCCCCGGCCTCCTCGGCCTTCTTGATCTCGCCGCGGTAGAGGATGTTGACCGCGCCCTGACCACCCATCACGGCGATCTCGGCGGTCGGCCACGCGAGGTTGACGTCAGCGCCGAGCTGCTTGGAGCCCATCACGATGTACGCGCCGCCGTAGGCCTTGCGGAGGATGACCGTCACCAGAGGCACGGTGGCCTCGGCGTAGGCGTAGAGCAGCTTGGCACCGCGACGGATGACGCCCTCCCACTCCTGGTCGGTGCCGGGCAGGTAGCCGGGCACATCGACGAGGGTGACGATCGGGATCGAGAAGGCGTCGCAGAAGCGCACGAACCGGCTGGCCTTCTCGCCGGCCTGGATGTTCAGCGTGCCCGCCATCTGCGACGGCTGGTTCGCGATGATGCCGACGGTGCGGCCCTCGACACGACCGAAGCCGATCACGATGTTCGGGGCGAACAGCGGCTGGACCTCGAGGAAGTCGCCCTGATCGACGACATGCTCGATCACCGTCTTGATGTCGTACGGCTGGTTGGCGGAGTCCGGGACGATCGTGTTCAGGCTGCGATCGGCATCCGTCGTCTCGAACTCGAACGTGGTCTCGTACGTCGGCAGCTCCGCCATGTTGTTGTCGGGGAGGAACCCGAGGAGCGTGCGCGCATAGTCGATCGCGTCGTCCTCGTCCTCCGCGAGGTAGTGCGCGACGCCGGACCGCGTGTTGTGGGTGTACGCGCCGCCGAGCTCTTCCATGCCGACGTCCTCGCCGGTGACGGTCTTGATGACGTCGGGGCCGGTCACGAACATCTGGCTCGTCTTGTCGACCATGATGACGAAGTCCGTCAGGGCGGGGGAGTACACGGCCCCACCCGCTGCCGGGCCCATGATGATCGAGATCTGCGGGATGACCCCGGAGGCTCGTGTGTTGAGGCGGAAGATCTCGCCGTACTTGCCGAGCGCGACGACGCCCTCCTGGATGCGCGCGCCGCCCGAGTCGAGGATACCGATGCACGGCATCCCGCCGGCCAGTGCGAACTCCATGATCTTGATGATCTTCTCGCCGGCCACTTCGCCGAGCGAGCCGCCGAAGGTCGAGAAGTCCTGCGAGTAGACGGCGACCGTGCGGCCGTGGATGGTGCCGACGCCGGTGACGACCGAGTCGCCGTAGGGGCGGGAGCGATCCATGCCGAACGCGGTGGTGCGGTGGCGGACATACTCATCGAACTCGACGAAGCTGCCGGGGTCGACGAGGAGCTCGATGCGCTCGCGGGCGGTCATCTTGCCCTTGGCGTGCTGCTTCTGCTTCGCCTTCTCCTCGGCGTCGACGACGGCCTCGGTGTAGCGAGCGCGCAGATCCGCGATCTTGCCGGCGGTGGTATAGAGGTCGGGCTTGTCCGTCACGGATTCCACCCTAGCGTCGGCTCGGCGGTGACCGTTGGATGCTCGGCACAACGGGTCGTCGGATCCTTTGAACCTTTTCCGACGTTGTCTCGTCTCATTTCATGACCGGACTCTCCGAGCCCGGCGATCAGAGACAGGAGCAGAACCATGAAACGACAGATCGCCGTCACCCTTTCCACCCTCTCGCTGGCGGCAGGTGCCGCCCTGCTCGGCGCCGTGCCCGCTCAGGCCGCCGACGGCTGTGACGCCGGGGCCGTCTGCTACGTGCTGGACGGCACGATCCGAGCAGAGGTCGCTCCGCGGGTGAACCCGGGCGTGCAGTTCGATCAGATCATCAACAACTCGTCGTCCGACGTGCGGGTCAACTGGTACGGCTGGGGTGAGAGCAACATGTTCGAGGGGTACATCGAGGGCAAGGCGGGATCGGATCTGGTCCGCGCCGGGTCGCAGATCGATCTCGGCAGCACCACCGCATCGGGGGTCTCCAGCATCCAGATCGTTCGCTGAAACGACGGCTCGCCGGGGCGGTGGCGCTGACGCGCCGCCCCGGCTTCCGCGGCGTCTACCGGGTCGAATCCTCTGGCGCCGCGCCGAGGCCGGAGAGATCGTGGCCGCCGGACTGTGCTGAAGCGTCGCCCGGTTCGCCTGTCTCCAGCGCATCGTGGTGGCTGCCGCGGCGGACGGTGAGGTCGCCCACCTTCCGGCCCGCCCATCCCACGCCGCGCGCTGCCGTGCCCGCCGCGCCCGCGACGGCGCTGCCCGCGAAGCGCGCGCCGCGCAGCATCCGAAGTTCCAGCTTCTCCGCACCCGCGACCGGTTCGAGTTCGAGCGGCAAGTCGATGGGAGCCACACCGAAGGCCCTGTGCGACGTCGTCAGGACGCGTCGTCCGAGAATATGGTTGCCGGCCCCGCCGACCACAGCGCCGACGCCGAACGGCAGCGCCTTGCCGATGACCGACGCTCCGCCCTTCGCCGCGAACTGCTTGACGAACATGGTCTTGAGACGGTCGACGAGGGGCCCGACGGCCGCGCGGGGAAGCGACTTCGTCACCAGCTCGCCCCAGTACGACGAGCGGCTGCCACCACGCCCCGCCGCCTGGCCTGCGAGCTGCCCGACCAGATCGACGCCCTCCTTGCCGAGCATCAGCGTCATCACCAGCGCCCGAGCTCGGTCGGGGTTCGCGATCGCGATCCCGTGCACTTCCGCGACTGACTGCGCGAAGAGGGCCGTCGACTCGACGAAGCCGACGGTCTCCACGCCCGACAGCGCCAGGGTGACGCCCGTGCCGATGCCGGGGACGACGGCCGTCGCTCCGACGGCCGCGCCGCCGGTGGTCACGGCCGCCAGATAGCGCCGCTCCAGGATCTTGATGATCTCGGCAGGGGAGGCCTGCGGGTGGCGGAGACGGATGCTGCGGATATGCGCGAGCACCAACGGGCGCTGGATCGAGAGCACGCGGTCGAGTCCGCGCACCATCATCGGGTGCTCGGCAGATCCTGCCGGCGGCACCCCCTTGTCCCAGGGAGAATCGTCGGGCATCGAGTGGATCTTGTGCACCTTGGGCTCCATGCCCCGATCCTACGAAGTCAGCCCGCGAAAACGCCGAAAGCCCGGTTCCTGTCAGGGAACCGGGCTTTCGAAGCGTGCGCTCAGACGAAGAGGTTCGCCCGCTCGAGGTCTTCTGCGAAGTCGATCTCGACCGCGTACAGGTCGGAGACGTCCATCGGCTCGAGGAGGAGGCCGTCTTCGGCGATCGCGAGCTCGAGGCCGCGCTCGAAGTAGTCCTGATCCTCCACGCGCTGCAGTTGACGCATGAACGCCTTCTTGTTCGCGGAGGAGATGTAGTTGATCCCTACGGCCTCGCCGAGGCCGCCCTTCACCGTCTTGGACAGCTGGTCGATGAAGCCCTCCGCCGTGACGGTGTACTTCACCTCTTCGTCGCTGACCTTGGAGGTGTTGACGGTGACGAACGACTGGTCGCGCTCGATGTACTCGAGGGCGCGGCCGAGGATCATCGGGTCGAAGACGACGTCGCCGTTCATCCAGAGGACTCCGCTACGGCCCGTGGCGCTCAGTGCGCGCAGCAGGCTCTTCGACGTGTTGGTCTCGTCGTAGCGCTCGTTGTGGACGTAGTTGACGGTCGGGAAGGCCTCGATGATCGTCTCGGCGCGATAGCCCACCACCGTGGTGATGCGCGCGTCGGATCCGAAGGCGGCCCGGATGTTGTCGTGCTGCTGGCGCATGATGGTGCGCCCATCGGCCAGCTCGGTGAGCGGCTTGGGCAGCGCGCGGCCGAGGCGTGAGCCCATGCCTGCTGCGAGAATGACGGTTTGAAGAGTCACGAGTGCTCCTAAAGGAAGTTGTGTTCACGGTCGGTTAACCGACCAGACACCTCGTCGTGCCGCGTTCATGCTATCGATTCAGCCTGGGAAGCCCCGGCGCTGAGCGACCCCGTTGTCATTTCGTGACCGAGTACACACCGAATACTCAGGCTCGGTCCTCGCATGGGTCCTGCGCGGATTCTGCGGAATTCGAGCGTGGATTGTTTCGCCACGCCCTTGGCTTGCAGCATCCCATTGATACCGTAGGACGGTGACTCCTTCCCCTGACGACCGCACCGACCAGGTGGACGATTCCGAGACCCCTCCCGACACGACGTCGGCGAAGCGCACGCCCCCAGTGAAGCAGACCTCGAAGCCGCGTACCACTACCAAAAAGGCTCCCGTCAAGAGCGCTCCTGCGGCGAAGAAGACGGCCACGAAGAAACCGCCGCGGGCGGCGGCCGAGAAGGCCGCTCCGACCGGCGAGGTCGTGATCGAGCCGGCAGCGAAGATGGTGATCGACCCGCAGGCTGCGGGGGTTTCCGCACGTACCGCGACCTCGGCGCGCACGGCGGCGGCGAAGAACACCGCCGCTCGGTCGTCGGCCGCACGAGCCACCAAGCCCGCGACGACCGCAGCTGCTCGGGCCGCATCCGCGCGTGGCGGAGCCCCGACGGCCGCCGCCGGAACGGCGAAGACGCCCGCGGCGAGGAACACGGCGGCGAAGACGGCCGCAGCGAAGTCGGCGGCGGCGAAGTCCGCGGCCGCGAAATCGACGGCCCGCACCGCGACCGCGCGCTCGACGGCGGCGAAGACGGCCGCGGCGAAGACGGCCGCAGCGAAGGCAGCGGCGGCGAAGGAAGCGGCGGCGAAGGCTGCTGAAGAGAAGGCTGCGGGGGAGAACGCGGCCGCTGAGCGCGCCACCGAAGCGCCCGCGTCGGTCGAGCCGACGCTCGTCCGCGAAGAGGCGCTCACTGTGACGGATGAGACTTCCGCGCCATCCGCCCCTGTCGTCGAGCCGGACACGGCGGAGAACGCCGAGGCGGCGGATACTTCGTCGCCCGACCCTGTCGACACGGTGGAACCAGAGCCGGCAGCTTCTCAGCCGGCCGTCGATGAGCCGGTCAAGGACGAGCCCGACGTCGCCGAACCTGTCGCCG
This sequence comes from Microbacterium sp. PMB16, assembly GCF_051294855.1. Classification (GTDB taxonomy): domain Bacteria; phylum Actinomycetota; class Actinomycetes; order Actinomycetales; family Microbacteriaceae; genus Microbacterium. The sequence goes on along the minus strand of NZ_CP145908.1, from coordinate 3,914,839 downwards.
ACGACCAGGTTCTCGACGACCCGGCCGTCGAAGAGCCCACCGACGATTCCCGCACGCCCGATGAAGATTCCGATGCCGTGGCGGATGGCGACGACGCGGCATCCGACGCCGTCGGCGAGATCGAGGCCACCCCGTCCACCGAGGCGATCCGCATCCGGGGTCTGGTCAAGCAGTTCGGTGACAACCGAGCTGTCGACGGGATCGACCTGACTGTCCCCGCCGGCTCGTTCTACGGGATCGTCGGCCCGAACGGCGCAGGCAAGACCACGACGCTCTCGATCGTCGCCGGGCTTCTGCGCCCCGACGAGGGCACGGTCGTGATCTGCGGGGTCGATCAGGCCGAGAAGCCACTCGCGGCCAAGCGGGTGATGGGCGTGCTTCCTGATCGCCTGCGGACGTTCGATCGGCTCACCGGCCGACAACTGCTGTACTACTACGGATTGCTGCGCGGTCTCGCCGCCGACGTGATCGAGAAGCGCGCAGCAGACCTTGCCCGTGCGTTCGATCTCGGCGACGCGCTCAGTCGTGTCGTCTCCGACTACTCGGCGGGCATGACGAAGAAGATCATGCTCGCGGGTGCGATGATTCATTCGCCGCGCGTCCTGGTGCTCGACGAGCCGTTCGAGTCCGTGGACCCGGTCTCATCGGCCGTCATCCTCGACATCCTGCGCGCGTACGTCTCGCACGGTGGAACCGTCATCCTCTCCAGCCACGGGATGGATCTCGTCGAGCGGGTCTGCTCGCGCGTCGCGATCATCGTCGGCGGTGAGGTGCTGGCCGAAGGCACCATCGAAGAGGTGCGCGCGGGGCAGACGCTCGAGGCGCGTTTCGTCGAGCTCGCAGGTTCCAGCGGTGAGGTGGAGGGGCTCGAGTGGCTGCACACGTTCTCCGACTGAGGTTCGCCCTGCTGGTCGGATCGCTGCGCGGCGAACGTCGAGTGCGCACACTCGTCACGTTCGCTGCGGTCATCGCCGTCACGGTCGTCGTGTGTCTGGCGGTGCTGAGCCTCGCGGAGGCGCCGGTCGCCGTCGCGCGAGCCGTCATCGTGCTCGGCGGTGCTGCACTGCTCGTCGGCTTCCTGGTGGGACCGATCCTCGTGGGCGCGGTCGATCAGCTCGACCCACGGCGCTTCGCGGTGTTCGGGGTCGATGAGCGTCGGATGCCCTGGGTGCTCACCCTCGCCGCGTTCGTCAGCGTGCCGAGCCTGGCTCTTCTCGCTGTGTACATCAGCGTCTGCGTGGTCGCCATCCGGCTGGGAGCACCGTGGCCGCTCGCCGTGCTGATGACGATCGTCGGTGTCACGACCACCCTGCTCACCGCCCGCATCGGGTTGGCCATCAACGCGCTGCTGCTTCCCGAGCGCCGCTCGCGGGAGCTCACCGCGCTCTTCGCTCTCGCCCTCATCGTGATCGCCTTCCCGGTCGCCGTCTTCTTCGCCTCGCTGCGTTGGGACGGTCAGGTGCCGGAGTCGCTGGCTGCGCTCACCACGACCGTCGGCTTCACGCCCCTCGCGGCTGCACCGGGCTTCCTCTTCATCGTGGCGGCCGATGCCACCGCCAGCGCGTGGACCAGTGGGATCGTCGCCGTGCTGACCGTCGCTCTGCTGTGGCTGCTGTGGGCCTGGCTCGTACGGCGTCTGCTGACGACCACCGAGCGTCCCGTCGCGGCGCGCGAGCGCACCGGGCTGGGCTGGTTCGGGTTGCTGCCCTCGAACGCGTTCGGCGCGATCGCGGCGCGGAGTCTCGTGTACTGGCTGCGTGACCGCCGATACATCATGAACATCATCGTGGTGCCGGTCGCCGGTGTGCTCACGGTGCTGCCGCTCATCGTCGCCGGGGTGCCGCTCGAGATCGCCGCGCTGGTTCCCGTGCCGGTGATGGCGCTGTTCTTCGGCTGGCTGCCGCACAACGACGTGGCCTACGACTCGACAGCGTTGTGGACACACGTCGCGAGCGGCATCCGTGGGCTTCCCGACCGGCTCGGACGACTCGTGCCGGTCATGCTCGTGTCGATCCCGGTGCTGGCGATCGCCGTTCCCCTCACGATGTTCGTGATCGGGGACTGGCGTCTGCTGATGCCGCTGACCGGCGTCGCCGCGAGCCTGCTGTTCTCGGCGCTGGGCATCTCCAGCATCGTGTCGGTGGTGGCGCCCTATGCGGTGTCCCGTCCCGGGGACAGTCCGTTCCAGCAGCCGCAGCGTCCGGCATCGCGCGGAACGTACGGGCCCGCCGCCGCGTTCCTCGGAGCCATCGTGCTGAGCATCCCCACCATCTGGCTGTTCGGGGCGTCGATGATCGAGGGCTCCTCCTACGCGCCCGCCGCGTTCTGGGCAGGACTCAGCACGGGACTCGTCGTCCTGGTGCTCGGTGCGGTCATCGGAGGCCGCATCTTCGAGCGCAGCGGAGAGCGCCTGATGGAGTTCGTCGAGACCGCCTGACGACCGCCCGCAGGCGCACCGACGCGGCTAGACTCACGGAATGAGTACTCCGCTGGACAGCCCCGATCAGGGCGGCGTGGCAACGCTTGATCGCGAACTGGAAGAGCTCCTCCGCGAGGAGAATCTCGAACCGGGCGACCATGAGCGTTTCTCGCATTACGTGAAGAAGGACAAGATCCTCGAGTCCGCGATCACCGGCAAGCCGGTGCGCGCACTGTGCGGCAAGAAGTGGACCCCGGGCCGCGACCCGGAGAAGTTCCCCATCTGCCCCACGTGCAAGGAGATCTACGAATCGATGGTCGGCTGACCCTTCGTCTCGCTGCGCTCGCTCAGGGACCGCGTGGGGGCGCTGCGCTCGCTCAGGACCGCGTGGGGGCGCTGCGCTCGCTCAGGGACCGGGTCAGCTCGCCTCGACGTAGACCGTCGGGATCGCCGGGTCCGACTTGCTGAGGGCAAGCGCCCGCACCGGCAGTTCCTCGCGCACGCGAAGGTGATGCGCGCGTGCGGATGCCGTTCCCGCTGCGCCCTCGTGTGCGGTGTCGATCTCGCCCGCCTCGACGAACGTCACCTGCAGGGGGCGGCCGTCCGGGTGCTCGCCAGCGGTGTCCAGCTCCTCGAACCCATCGGAGACCACGACCGTCTCAGCAGACGCGACCCCCTCTGTGAGGGTGCGGAACGCAGCCTTGCGTCCGCCGTATGACGCCTTGTCGGCCGAGGCCTTCGCGACACCGATCCAGGCGCCGGAGGAATCCTGGCGGGCGACGAGCTTGTAGACCATGCTGGCGGTCGGATATCCGGAGCCGGTCACGACCGAGGTGCCGACGCCGTACGCATCGACGGGAGATGCCGCGAGTGCGGCGATCGCGTACTCGTCGAGGTCGCTCGTGACAGTGATGCGCGTCTCGGTCGCTCCGAGCTCGTCGAGCTGCGCGCGTACCTCGCCGGCCACGATCGGCAGGTCGCCGGAGTCGAGGCGCACGCCGCCCAACCCGGTCCCGGCCACCCGGATCGCGGTCTCGACCCCCGTGCGGATGTCGTAGGTGTCGACGAGAAGCGTCGTCGATGTGCCCATGCTCTCGACCTGCGCGCGGAACGCGTCTTCCTCCGAGTCGTGCAACAGCGTCCAGGAGTGGGCGGCTGTGCCCATCGTGGGGATGCCCCAGCTGCGACCGGCCTCCAGGTTGCTGGTCGCTCCGAAGCCGGCGATGTAGGCGGCGCGCGCAGCGGCGACGGCTGAGCGCTCGGCGGCGCGACGCGAACCCATCTCGGCAAGCGGCCGCTCGCCGGCGGCGATGCTCATCCGTGAGGCCGCGGTCGCCACGGCCGAATCGTGGTTGAGCACGCTCAGCGCGAGAGTCTCCAGCACCACGGCGTCGGCGAACGTGCCCTCGACCGTCAGGATGGGCGAGCCGGGGAAGTACAGCTCGCCCTCGCGGTAACCGCTGATCGAGCCGGTGAAGCGGTAGTCCTCGAGGTATTTCAGAGTCTCGGCGTCGACGACCTTCTGATCGTGCAGGAAGCGCAGCTCCTCGTCGCCGAAGCGGAACTCGCGCAGCAGCTCGAGCAGCCGCCCTGTCCCCGCCACGACCCCGAAGCGACGGCCGCCGGACAGTCGCCGCGAGAACAGCTCGAAGACGCTCGGCCGGAAGGCCGTGCCATCGCGGAGAGAGGCGGCGAGCATCGTGAGCTCGTAACGATCGGTGAGCAGCGCCGTCGACGTGGTCATCCCGTCAGCATAGTGACGACATCTGCGCAATTGACTGAGCCCGCTCGAGGGCGTGCGCCGGTAGGCTGGGGAGTCATGAACGACGCGCCGATCGGAATCTTCGACTCCGGTGTCGGCGGGCTCACGGTGGCCAGGGCCATCCGCGCCCAGCTGCCACGCGAATCGTTCGTGTACATCGGCGACACGGCGCACTCTCCGTACGGCCCCAAGCCCATCGCCGACGTCCGCCGCTACTCGCTCGAGGTGCTCGACGCCCTGGTGGACCAGGGCGTGAAGATGCTCGTGATCGCCTGCAACACGGCATCCGCTGCCATGCTCCGCGATGCCCGGGAGCGCTACGACGTCCCGGTCGTCGAGGTCATCGGCCCTGCGGTGCGCCGCGCCGTGTCGTCGACGCGCAACGGCCGCGTCGGAGTCATCGGCACGGTCGGGACTATCGGATCGCGGGCGTATCAGGACATGCTCGAGGTGAATGAGCGCCTGCAGGTGTTCACGGCTGCGGCGCCGCGGTTCGTCGAGTTCGTCGAGGCCGGCATCACCGGCACCCCCGAGGTGCTCGCGGTCGCCGAGGAGTATCTGGCGCCCCTGCGAGAGGCCGACGTCGACACCCTCGTGCTCGGGTGCACCCACTATCCCTTCCTCCGGGGCGCGATCAGCTACGTCATGGGGGAGGGCGTCACCCTCGTCTCCAGCGACGACGAGACGGCCGGCGACGTCTACCGCCAGCTCGTCCGGGGTGACCTGCTGGCCCCGCCGGACGCGACCGCGACGTACGTGTACGAGGCGACCGGCGCATCCGCCGACGACTTCACCGCTCTGGCCAACCGGTTGATGGGTCGCGAGGTCCGCGACGTCCAGCTCGTGCAGACCGGCGTGATCGACCTTCCCGCTTCCGTCTCCGAATCGCGCTGAGTCGATTCGACCACCCCCACCGAAAGAAGCACATGACCGACATCGTCCGCGCCGACGGCCGCTCCACCGACCAGCTCCGCGAGATCACCATCGAGCGCGGTTGGAGTGCGCACGCCGAGGGGTCCGCACTGATCAGCTTCGGCGGCACCAAGGTGCTGTGCACGGCATCCTTCACCAACGGCGTCCCGCGCTGGCTGACCGGCAAGGGCAAGGGGTGGGTCACGGCGGAGTACTCGATGCTCCCGCGTGCGACCAACAGCCGCAACGACCGGGAGAGCGTCAAGGGCCGCATCGGCGGGCGCACCCACGAGATCTCGCGCCTGATCGGTCGCGCTCTGCGCGCGGTCGTCGACACCAAGGCGCTCGGAGAGAACACCATCGTCATCGACTGCGACGTGCTGCAGGCCGACGGCGGCACCCGCACTGCGGCGATCACCGGCGCCTACGTCGCGCTCGCGGACGCGATCGAGTGGGGCCGGGACAAGAAGTTCATCGGCAAGAACTCCACGCCGCTGCTCGACTCGGTCGCCGCCATCTCTGTCGGGATCATCGACGGCGAGCCCATGCTCGATCTGGCATATGTCGAAGACGTCAGGGCCGAGACCGACATGAACATCGTCGTCACCGGTCGCGGGTTGTTCGTGGAGGTGCAGGGCACAGCGGAAGGCGCCCCGTTCGACAAGCGCGAGCTGGATGCCCTGCTCGATCTCGGTGTCGCCGGGTGTTCCGATCTGAAGGATCACCAGCTCGCTGCACTGGCTGCCAAGACGGGCGAGTGACGATGAAGGTCGTCCTCGCAACGCACAACCCGCACAAGGTCGCGGAGTTCCAGCAGATCGTCGCGCAGACCAGACCCGACCTAGAGATCGTCGGCTACGACGGTCCCGAGCCGGTCGAGGACGGCGTCACATTCGCGGAGAATGCGCTCATCAAAGCGCGGGCTGCTGCCGCGCACACGGGGCTCTCTGCCCTGGCCGATGACTCGGGTATCTGCGTCGACGTGCTCGGCGGTTCCCCGGGTGTCTTCTCGGCTTACTGGGCCGGCCAGAAGAAGGATGCCGCGGCGAACCTCGAACTGCTCCTGGATCAGTTGCGCGACGTCGCCGATCCGCACCGTGGGGCGCACTTCGCCTCGACGATCGCGCTGGTGACAGCCGACGGAGTCGAGCATGTCGTCGAGGGGCGCTGGCCAGGGAGGCTCGCGCACGCGGCATCCGGCCTCGGCGGGTTCGGGTACGACCCGATCTTCGTGCCAGACGGCCAGCCTGCGGGGGTCGAGCGCAGCGTGGGGGAGTACACGGCGGATGAGAAGCAGGCGCAATCGCACCGGGCCCGCGCGTTCGCAGAACTCGTTCCCCTCCTCTCCGATCTCTGACCGAGATCGGAGTATCACTACACTTGACGTACTTCATCTGTAGTGATTAGTGTCGAGGGCATGCGAGAACTGACCTATTACATCGCCGTGACCCTCGACGGCTTCATCGCCGGCCCCGCGGACGAGGTCGATTTCTACCCCGTGAGCGAGGCCTTCGCCGAAACGCTCGGCACCGAACTCGCCGACCTGCAGCCCTACCACGTCCGTGTCGACCGCGCCGGTCGTGATGAGCCGGTCACGCAGTTCGACACGGTCGTGATGGGCCGCCGTACGTACGAGCCGGCGCTGCAGGTCGGTATCACCGATCCGTACGCTCACCTCCGGACCCTCGTCTTCACCACCACGCTCGACGATCCGCGGGAGCCGAACGTCGAGATCGTGCGCACGGATCCGGTGGCGCGCGTGCGAGAGCTCAAGGCGGAGGACGGACTCGGCATCTACCTCGCCGGAGGGGCCGGCCTTGCCGGCGCCCTCTTCGACGAGATCGATCGGCTCATCGTCAAGAAGTACCCGGTGATCGCCGGCGACGGGATCCCGATGGCTCGGCATCCGTTCTCGCCGACGCTGTTCGATCTCGAAGAGGCACGCACCTTCGACAACGGGTGCGTCGTGCTCACCTATGCGAGGTCCCGGCAGACCGGAGTATCGTCGCCGACGTGACCCGACTGACGGCCGACACCCATGTGCACAGCGAGTGGTCGTGGGACGCCGGCTCCTCCCCGGGGCGCTCGGCGCGATGGACCGGATCTGCGCCCGAGCGGTGCAGATCGGTCTGCCGGCCGTCGTCTTCACCGAGCACCTCGACCTCGAAACCGCCTGGCGGGTGGATGACGGGGACATCGGGGAGCACGCCCAGAAGTACGTGGGCACAGACGGACTGGTGCGGCTTCCGGCTTTCGATGTGGACGGATACCTCGAGGCGATCGACCGCATGCGACGGGCATACCGCGGTCTGCGCATCCTCACCGGCGTCGAATTCGGTCAGCCCCATCTGTGGGATGCCGTGGCGGCACCCGTGCTCGCGCGTGGCATCGACCGGGTCAATGGATCGCTGCACATGCTTCCGTGGGAGGGCGAGGACCGGACGGAGCCGACGACCCTCTACCGTCACCGCCCGGCATCCGAGGTGATGTGGGCGTATCTGGAGGAGATACCGCGGATGGTGGCGGGGTCGGACTCGTTCGCCGTGTTCACGCACATCGACTACGCCGTCCGTTCCTGGCCGTCCGCGACCGCTGGACCGTTCGATCCCGGCGCCTTCGAAGAGGGCTTCCGGTCGGCGATGCGCGCGATCGCGGGTTCAGGGCGCGCGCTGGAGATGAACACCCGTCAGCTGCGACCGTGGATTCCGCAGTGGTGGGCCGAGGAAGGCGGGCGGGCGATCTCGTTCGGCAGCGACGCCCATACGGCCGAGAGTCTGGCGGCGAACTTCCCGGAGGCCATGGCGATGGCGGAGCACTTCGGGTTCCGCGAAGGCGCGGATCCCGTGGACTTCTGGCGACGCTGACCGCTACTCGTGAGACTGGTTCTCGTTACCCTTCCCGACTAGGCCGAATCGCCCTCTCCGGGGCATCGGCCGGTCTAGCGTAGGGGGCATGCACGATCACGCACCCGCCGCCGGCGGCATCCGCTCGGCAAGCAGCAGACGCCTCCTGACGATCTCCCTCTCGCTGACCGCGACAGTGATGATCGTGCAGGTCATCGGAGCGATCTTCACCGGTTCGCTGGCGCTTCTCGCCGATGCGGCGCACATGTTCACGGATGCCTCGGCGCTGGTCATCGCTCTCATCGCCGCCTCCGTTGCCGCGCGACCTGCCGACGACCGCCGCACGTTCGGGTATCAGCGGGCCGAGGTCTTCGGGGCACTCATCAATGCGGTGATCCTCATCCTGCTGGCGGGCTGGGTCGCGTTCGAGGGAATCGGACGGCTCATCAACCCCGGTGACGTGGAGGTCGCGGGCGGTCTCATGCTCGTCGTCGCGGTCGTCGGCCTGATCGCCAATGCGATCTCGATGTGGCTGCTGAGCCGCGCGCAGCGCACCAGCATCAACGTACGCGGTGCCTATCTCGAGGTGATGGGCGATCTGATCGGATCGGCCGCCGTCATCGTCGCCGCGATCATCATCCTCGTGACCGGATGGATGCCCGCTGACGCGATCGCCTCCCTGTTCATCGCGGCGATGATCATCCCGCGGGCGATCGCGCTGCTGCGCGAGGTCTTCTCCGTGCTCGCCGAGTCGGCGCCGAAGGGCACCGCGGTCAGCGAGATCCGCACGCACCTGCTCGGCTACGACGGAGTGACCGGGGTGCACGACGTGCACGTCTGGCAGCTCACCCGCGGAGCGCCGGTGTTCACCGCGCACGTCAGCGTCGATCCCGTGCTGCTCGCCGACGGCGGTGCCGCGAAGCTGCTCTCCGAGATGCAGTCCTGCCTCGCCGACCACTTCGACGTCGAGCACTCGACGTTCCAGCTGGAGCCGGCGGAACAGTCGGACTGCGAACCGCATCACGCCTGACGCAGCCACCCGCTGAGGGTCAGGGCTCGACGACGATCTCGTCCGGGGTCTTGTCGGGCCGCAATCCTCGCCAGCGCGCGTGGCGCAGCACCCCGTCGGGTGTCCAGTTCGCGAACTCGACCTCGCCGACCAGTTCGGGTCGCACCCAGAGCGCGTCGGATGCGTCGAGTGCGGGAACCCCGCTGAGCGGCGCGGACTTCACCCGCAGCGGTTCGAGCCGCGCGAGCAGGTCGCGCAGGATGCGGTCGGTGAAACCGGTGCCCACGCGGCCGACGTAACGCAGGCCCTCGTCGCTGCCGGTCGCCGGGTCGGGCACCGCGAGCAGCAGCGAGCCGAGGGTGCTCTCCCGGTCGCCCTTGCCCGGACGGATGCCGACGATCACGGCTTCCTGCATGCGCGTGTGCTTGAGCTTGAGCCACGACGGGGAGCGGAGACCAGGGCGGTAGCGCGACCCCGGGTCTTTCACGACGACGCCCTCGAGCCCGAACTGCTCGCTCGCGGCGAGGGCGGCGTCGACATCGTCGAACACGGGCGGGATCTGCACGGGCGCGTCGAGGTCGGCGATGAGGTCTTCGAGGAGCGTGCGGCGGTCGCGCAGCGGCATCGCGGTCAGGTCGTGCCCGTCGAGGCGGAGCAGATCGAACAGCATGTACACGATCGGGGTGCGCACGACCTCGCGCTCGATCTCGCGCGGTCGCGTGAGGTGCATGCGGTTCTGCAGCAGCGAGAAGCTCGGCCGTCCTGTCGCGTCGAACGCGACGATCTCCCCGTCGACCACGGCATCCGATACGGGGAGGAACGGTGCACCGTCGGCGGTGAGCTCGGGGTACCGCGCCGTGATGTCGGTTCCGCGGCGCGCATGTAGCCGCATCCGTCCGTCCGCCCACGTGCCCATGGCGCGGATGCCGTCCCATTTGACCTCCACCCACGACGGATCGCTGAGGGTGCGGGCGAGGGCGGGCACGCCGTTCTCCGCGAGCATCGGGGCAAGAGTCGCGATGGTGGCACCGGATGCCGGTGCGGGAGCACTCCGGGGATGGCGGGAGCTCTGGCGTGGGGGAGCCGCAGGAGCGGCGGCGGGCGCGGCCGCCACCGACGCCATCGATCCGGGCCGGAGTTGAGCCAGCGGATCGATGCCGGCCGCGGCGCGCGCGAGCACCTCGTCGAGGTCGAGCTGGGCGAGATCGGGGTCGTCGAGCTCGTCCCATGTGCGAGGGGCGGCCACCCAGGGCTGCGCTCGACCGCGCAACGAGTACGGCGAGATGGTCGTCTTCTTGCCGTTGTTCTGACTCCAGTCGAGGAACACCTTGCCGCCGCGCACGGCCTTCGACATGACGCTGGTGGCGAGATCGGGATGGTCGTTCTCGATGAGCCGCGCCAGTTCCTTCACGACGGCGGAGATCTCGCTGCTGGTCTGCTCGCCGGGAAGCGGTGCGTAGAGGTGGATGCCCTTGCTGCCGCTCGTGACGGGAAGAGGATCGAGACCCATGTCCGAGAGGATGCGGCGGGCGATGCGCGCGACCTCGGCGCACTGGGCGAGCCCGACTCCCGGCCCGGGGTCGAGGTCGAGCACCAGCCGATCGGGATGCCCCGGGAGTCCCTCGGAACTGAACCGCCACTGCGGCACGTGCAGTTCAATGGCTGCGACCTGGGCGAGCCACACCAGCGTCGGCACGTCTTCGACGAGGGGATATGCCTTCGCGCCGTCGGAGTGCTGGATCTCCTGGCGGGGGATCCACTCCGGCGCGCCGGGTTCGAGCTGCTTGGTGAAGAACGCGTCGGCCGGAGCATCCGCCGTTCCGACGCCTTCGACCCACCGCTTTCGGGTGACAGGGCGGCCGTCGAGGAGGGGGAGCAGCAGCGGGGCGATCGCGGAATAGTAGGCGATGACCTCGCCCTTTGTGGTGCCCGTGTCGGGGTAGACGACCTTGTCGAGGTTCGTCACGCGCAGGCGGCGGCCGTCGACCTGCACGACCTGCGCTTCTCCGACCATGGAGTCAGCGTAGCCAAGGGCGCGGGCCGTCGAGGGAGGGACGCGTCAAGGGGCTGGCAGTGACGGGTGTGGCTGGTGTTCACTGGTCACATGAGGACGATCTGGAAGGGCGCGCTGACGTTCGGGCTCGTGAACGTGCCGGTGAAGGTGTATTCGGCGACAGAAGACCACGACGTGCCGCTGCATCAGGTGCACGAGAAGGACGGTGGTCGCATCCGCTACCAGCGCACGTGCGAGGTGTGCGGAGAGACGGTCGCCTACGCCGACATCGACCGCGCCTACGTCGAGGAGGGTCAGACGGTCGTCCTGACGAAGGACGATCTCGCCGCCCTGCCCTCCGAGAAGAGTCGCGAGATCGACGTCGTCGAGTTCGTGCCGTCGGATCAGGTCGATCTCCTCACCCTCGACAAGCCGTACTACCTCGAGCCGGACTCGAAGTCGCCGAAGGCGTACGTGCTGCTGCGCAAGACGCTCGAGCAGACGGAGCGCACCGCGATCGTCCGGTTCACGCTGCGCCAGAAGACGCGTCTCGCGGCGCTCCGTGTGCGCGGCAAGGTGCTCGTGCTGCAGACGCTGCTCTGGGCCGACGAGGTGCGCGAGGCCGAATTCCCCGCCCTCGACGAGGATGTGCGGATCTCGAAGAAGGAACTCGAGATGTCGGCATCCCTCGTGGACAGTTACTCGACCGACTTCGATCCCGAAGGCTTCGTCGACGAGTACCAGAAAGAACTGCGCACGCTCATCGACGCGAAGATCGAGGCCGGTGAGGGCTTCGAGATCACCGATGCCTTCGGCGAAGCGGATGCCGACGCCAAGGGCGGCGAGGTCATCGACCTCATGGAGGCGCTGCGCGAGAGCGTCGCCCGGTCGAAGGAGAAGCGCGCGAGCGAGAAGCCGACCACGGCGAAGAAGCCGGCCAAGAAGACCGGCTGAGCGTTCCGCCGGTGTCCTTGCGGGCGAGCCTCAGTGCTTGCCGTCGCCGTCCAGGTCAGGAGCGCGCTCGAACACCTCGGGGTCGAGGGCGAGCTCCTCGGCTTCGACGGCATCCGTGACGATGTCTTCGCCGGCGAGACGTGCCTTCTTGGCCTTGTGGCGCTCGGCGAAGTAGTGCCAGAGGGTGACGAGCGCGGTGCCGCCGACGGCGATCAGCAGGATGACGTCGATGTAGTCGACGACGAGGTCGCGCACCCACGGGATGAACGCGATGAGGTAGCCGACCATGGTGAGCCCGAAGCCCCACAGCATCGCGCCGATCAGGTTGTACAGCGAATACTTGCGCCACGGCATGTGGCCGACACCGGCGGCGACCGGCGCGAAGGTGCGCACGATCGGAACGAAGCGGGCGAGGATCACCGTGATGCCGCCGAAACGCTCGAAGAACGCGTTCGTCCGTTCGACGTTCTTCTTGCTGAAGAGGCCGGACTCCTTGCGCTCGAAGATCGCAGGTCCGCCCTTGTGGCCGATGACGTAGCCGACCTCACCACCCACGAAGGCCGAGAGCGCGATGAGCAGGGACACCACCCAGATGTTCACGCCGAACACGTTGCTGGTGTGCGTGAGCAGTCCCGCGATGATCAGCAGCGTGTCGCCCGGGAGCAGGAACCCGACGAGCAGTCCCGTCTCGGCGAAGACGATGAAGCACACCACGAGGAGCGCCCAGGGCCCTGCCGCGCCGATGATGGCCTGCGGGTCGAGCCAGGGGATGAGGGCGGTGGGGGCGTGCAGCATGGATTCGAGCACAGGGATTCCCGTCGGTCGTTATTGGTCGGCGGTGTAGCGGTGAGGATGCCGGACAGCAGCTCTCGTGCGGAAGGTGGGACTTGAACCCACACGCCCTAGGGCACAGGAACCTAAATCCTGCGTGTCTGCCAATTTCACCACTCCCGCGCGGTGGAATCAGTCTACCGATGGCACAAACCGAGATTCTGGGGATCAGCCCGCAGTTCCGGTGACACGGTCGGAGGTCCTCCGCGCATGCGAAGAGGCCGCCTCCCGCGCAGATGCGGAAGACGACCTCGGGTGTCGTGTCAGGAGAGGGAACCGGGGATGACCGGCTCTGCCGGGTTCGGGGCCAGCGGCTCCTGGGGGTTCGGGGCCGGCGGTTCCTGCGGAGTCGGCGTCAGCGGCTCGTTGGGAGGCGTGGGTACGGGGAAGGTCATGACTGTTCCTTTCGCTGATGTGGTGGTCAGTTCCGGGCAGTCCATCACCGCAGGTCGGCGCCGTCAGCACCCTTGCGCTTCGTGGAGCGATGTGCGGTGTCCACCCTGTGGATAACTTTCGAGGCGCCTGCGTGATTCTTGCGAGGATGCCGGGGTGAGTCATCCGTCTGCCCTCGTCGCCGAACGCGTGCGGTCGCGTCTGCGGGCGGAGGGGATCGATCCGTCGGTCGATCCGGATGCTGCGCGGCGCATCGCCCATGCCGAGGTCCGGCGTCACGACGACTACGCGCTGGCGCGCGGCGAGGCGCTCATCGACGACGAGGTGGCGTGCGTGCGCGATGTGCTCGCCGCGGTCAGCGGCCTCGGCGTCCTCCAGCCATTCCTCGATGATCGGGAGATCGAGGAGATCTGGGTGAACGGCGACGGTCGCGTGCATGTCGCACGAGCCGGTGCGTCGGAGCGCACCTCTCTGCGCCTCTCGGACGCGACGGTGCGCGATCTGGTGGAACGGATGCTGCAGGCCACCGGCCGCCGGGTCGACATCAGTCAGCCGTTCGTCGATGCGTCGCTCCCGGATGGCTCCCGGCTGCACGTGGCGATCGCCGATGTCGTGCGCGGGTCGTGGGCAGTCAACATCCGCAAGTTCCTTCCGCGCTATCGCACCCTCGAGGCGTTGACTGCACAGGGCGCGATGCCGTCGCACGTGGGGGAGATGCTCCGTGAAGCGATGAGAGATGGGCGGAGCGTGATCGTGTCGGGGGCGACTCACGCCGGCAAGACGACCCTGCTGGGTGCGCTGCTCGCCGCCTGCGCCGAGTCGCAGCGCATCATCACGGTCGAGGAGACATTCGAGCTCGCCGTCGAGGGGCCGGATCTGGTCGCTCTGCAGGGGCGGCAGGCCGGGCTGGAGGGAACGGGCGAGATCACGTTGCGTCGTCTGGTGAAAGAGGCGCTGCGGATGCGGCCCGATCGACTCGTCGTCGGCGAGGTGCGCGACGCCGAGGCGCTTGACCTCGTGCTCGCCTTGAACACGGGCGTGCCCGTCATCGCAAAAGATACATTCACATTGCCTACAGAAGTTGACCGCGCATCGGCCCGAAGCGCTTGAGGTATCCACCCCTGGGAAGCGACGGCGGCGCTTGCGCGGGCCGAGCGTCCGCCACGACAGAAGCTATCGGACGTCCCCCGCTACTCTCCGGCGGTGCGGTAGCGTCGAAACTACGCTTACTAGGAGGCTCAATGACGGACCAGCCGCGCGACGTCTTTGTCAACAGGTTGGCATCTCGCGAAGTCCGGGCGGAGAACGAGATTCAAGCCGACGTATACGGGCTGTTGACGGTGGGAGGCCTCGACCTAACGACCGAGCAAGTTGCCCGCACTGAGGTCGGGACGGGAGACGGTACCCGCCGACGCATCGATGTCGCGATCGGTCACGTCACCATCGAGGTCAAGCGCGATTTGCGAACCGCGGGAATCCTGGCTGACGCGGAAACTCAGCTCGCCGGGTACGTCCGGAACCGAATCGAGGTCACTGGCGCGGACTGTGCGGGAATCATCACGGACGGCACTGAATGGAACCTCTACCGTTTGCAGGGCGATGTACTTGAGCGCACTGCAATTCTCACGCTGACCGGAACGGCAGCAGACACTGACCGACTGGTCGCATGGCTTGAGGCGATTCTCGCGACTCAATCGCAAGTCGACCCAACTCCCGAGGAAATAGTCCGCCGCCTCGGAGCGGACTCGCCCGCCCATCTCTACGACTACTCAACATTGCGCGCGCTCTACGCCACAGCGGGCGCGAGCTCGGAGGTCGCGCTGAAGCGTGAGCTCTGGGGCAAGTTGCTCCGCACTGCGCTGGGTAGCAACTTCGAGGACAGTGAGCGCCTCTTCCTCAATCACACCTTGCTTGTCCTTTCTGCGGAGATAATCGCTCACGCGGCGATCGGATTCGACGTCAGCGAGTCGGGCGGACTGACACCAAATTCGCTCGTGACGGGCACTGAGTTCGCCAACAGGCAACTCTTTGGCGTGGTCGAGGCAGACTTTTTCGACTGGGTGCTTGAGGTCGAGGGGGGCGAGGCTTTCGTCCGGACGCTGGCGAAACGTATAGCGCAATTCCGTTGGATTGACGTTCGGCACGATGTTCTGAAGGTGCTCTATGAGTCGGTCATCGAGTCTTCCGAGCGGCAGCGCCTCGGGGAGTACTACACGCCGGACTGGCTTGCTGCCGCCATGGTGGAGCACGTCATCACGGACCCGCTCGCTCAAAAAGTGCTCGATCCGTCGTGCGGGTCGGGGACGTTTCTCTTCCACGCCGTTCGCTCCTATCTGGCCGCAGCGGAAGCAGCGGGCACTCCGATCGGTGAATCTGTGCAGGGGCTCGTCAGTCACGTATTTGGACTCGATATCCATCCCGTGGCGGTGTCGCTCGGGCGTGTCACGTATCTGCTCGCGATAGGCGCTGACCGCCTCAACGATGATTCCCGGGGCCCAATCGCAATTCCTGTGTATCTCGGCGACGCGCTTCAATGGGAGCAGCGGCTGGATATCTTCGCCCACGAGGACAACATCTCAGTGAGCACGGCGGGCAGTGACCTGCCGACGGGGCCCGAGGTAACTCTGTTCGAGGATGACCTGGTGTTCCCGCGTTCTATAGTGAGCGACGCGAGCAACTTCGACATTCTCCTAGGGGAGATGGCGAACCGCGCGAAGGACATGAGTGATCGGTCGGATCGAGCGCTCATGGCGCCGTTGCTACGGCAGTTTGCCATCCCCGAGGTCGCGCATGAGACTCTCATGGCGACGTTCCACGCGTTGAGGTCGCTTCACGCCCGAGGCCGCGACCACATTTGGGCGTACTACGTGCGCAACCTCGTGCGCCCAGTGTGGTTGTCGGATGCCGCCAATCAGGTCGATGTCTTGATCGGGAACCCGCCTTGGCTTGCTTACTCAAAGATGAGTCCCGCCATGCAGCGGCGATATACAGCTATGTTGCGCGATTATGGCCTCGTCTCGGGCGCTCTCGGCGCCTCGGGCAGGGATCTAGCGACCCTGTTCGTTGTGCGTGCGGCCGACATGTACCTGCGGCCTGAAGGACGTATGGCGTTCGTCATGCCACATGGCGTTCTTACGCGTCAGCCCCACTCGCGCTTCCGTGCGGGCGTATGGAACGGGCGCACGTCCGAACTCTCGGCGAAGTTTGAAACACCATGGGATCTTGCCGCAGCGCGAACGGGCTTCCCGATGACGTCGTGCGTGGTCTTCGCCGAGAAGACTCAATCAGTTTCACCGCTGACCGCTGAGGTCGAACTCTGGCGGACGACGGGCCGCGAGTCGAATGTCGACTGGGAGACTATGCAGAGCCGCCTGTCGCGCTCTGCCGGAACGGTTGGCGTGACCAGCCAGAACACGCCAACTCAGTGGTCACCCTATCGATCGAGATTCAGACAGGGCGCGATTCTCGCGCCTCGGGTGCTCATGATGGTGAACGAAGCGAACAGTGGACCGTTGGGACCGGGCGCGGGACGGGCTTTTGTCGAATCACGTCGGACCAATCAGGAGGATCGACTTTGGCGCGATGTCCCCGGGCTGGCCGGAGTGGTGGAGCGTTCGTTCATTCGGCGCATTGCCCTCGGCGAAACGACGTTGCCTTTCCGCCAGCTTGAGCCGCTAAAGGCTGTCCTCCCGATTGAGCCGTCGGGGCGCCGACTGTTCAGCGAAGCGGACATCTTGAACCATCCGGCCCTCGCGCAGTGGTGGACAGCTGCAGAGGCATCGTTCGCTCAGAACAGAACCGGGGCAGCTGACGAGTCCCTGCTAGATCGAATCGATTTCCATGGCCAGCTCTCGGCGCAGCTTCCTGCACCGACGCAACGGGTTGTGTACACGAAAGCGGGATCGACCCTCAACGCCAGCCGGATCGAATCTAGCGTCATCATCGACCACAAGCTTTACTGGGCGCCTGCCGCGAACGAGGACGAGGCGTTCTACTTGATGGCGATCCTGAACTCAAAGGCAGTTCTTGACCGCGTTCGACCGTTTCAGGCAGTTGGGCTGTTCGGCCCACGAGACTTCGACAAGAACGTGTTTCGGGCTCTCATCGCTCCGTACGACGCGGGCAACGCTACGCACGCCGAGCTTGCCGGATGCGGTCGCAGCGCGGAAGCTCTCGCCGCAGAGTTGGAGCTTCCGGAAGGAGTGACATTCCAGCGGAAACGACTAGCAGTGCGCCAGGCCCTTATCGACGACGGTTTGGCAGCGCAGATCGAGGCCGCAGTATTGGCTGCAGTGCCAGAGGCACGCGTCTGAGTCGCCTAGGGCAATCAGGTCGTCATCTGCCGGATCGTGAGGCGCTGGCTGCGGCTTGCGAACCTGCGCATCGCCATGATCGACCTGGCTGACGAGTACACCGACTGGGATGGCCTCGACACATCGCTGGAGGCGGAGCGTGCCCTGGGGGCGTCGCTTGCTCGTCAGGCCATGGGGGCCGCGCAGCCCGGCGACAGCGTCGAGCAGCGACTCGAGACTCTGAACCGCTCATGACCTGGACTCAAGGGGCTCAGCCAGAACGTTCGACGCTTCCGCGCTGTGGGGTATGACAAGACGGCGCTCTCCAAGTTGGAATCGCACGCAAGAGACCTCATCAGGCAGATCCATGAACGTCACGGGTGGGAACTGCCGCCTGCCTCGAACCCCCGCCTTAAGCCCTTGGACTAGTGTCCTGGCGGCGCTGCTTCATCTTGGAGCGGCACCAGTCAAGAAGACGTCTACCCCGGCGGCAGAACCTTCCGCGCCTTATCGATGAGTTCGAGAAGCTGCGCCAACGTCGTGACTGACGTCTTGTCGTCCGTCGAATCCTTGCCACCCGTAGACGTCGTTTCAGCGTAAGTGTTGCCGAAAGCCTTACCCACCAATTCGATAAAGGCATCGTCCACCTTGGGCTTCTCGGAAACGTTCGCAAGGAACGGACCGATCGCGCGTAGCTCTAGTTCCATCCGCTTGATGGCGTTGGCGTTGTTGATCAAGCGGCTTCCAAGTCTGATCGCCACGGTTGCCGCGGAGCCGGCCAAGATGCCTATAGCTGCCCGGGTAATGATCGCGGTCCAGTCCACGGTGCCGTCGTCGGACTTGGTGCCATCGAAGATCAACAAGATGAGCGGCACTGTCGCGACGAGCAGGAGGGCAAAGCCGAGAAGGTAGAAGCGGTTTCCGACACGACGCCCCCAGTCCGCTTCCGACTCGAACTGCGACGCAACTTCGTCAGCAGCGATCGCGCTAACTAGTTTCGTGTACTTCTCTTTGGCGCCGATCAACTCCGCGTACTCTGCCTCAGCGGCATCTAGACGCTTGGCGGCGCTATCCCTCAGCGGTTGGAAGTCCTCGTTGAAGGCGGCTTCGCGAGCGCTGCGCCACTCTTTATAGGCCGCGGAGTTCTTCTCGTCGAGGGCCTCGACTGCCGACTCAGCTTCAGCCACTGCGACCGTGAGCTCGCTCTTCTGCTCTTCGATGGTTGCTTGCAATGATTCGAGCTTGGCCTGGGCCTCCAGCAGTTCCGCGCTAACTGCGTCGCGCTTCGACTCAACTCGCGCGTCGTAATCAGTCATCTCGTTCCGCAGCTTCTCGTGCTCAGTGTTGAGTGCGTCGATACTGATGCGCTGGGCTTCGAGCAACTGCTCGAAGAGAGTGTTCATCTGGTTGACCTCGCCGCCCCTGCCATAGGGACGTGGCCACGCGGCCATTTGCAGCAGGCCGGCTTCCGCTTGATCCGCAGCCTGCTGAAGATAGTTCGCGTAGTCAATCCCGCTGCCGACACGAGTTGACAACGAGTTCTCGACAGATTCCCAAACCGTCTGCACTGGCGCGAGCATCTGTGGATGGAAGAAGGCTGCCCGTGTCGAGGCGACGACGTCGAAGCTACGCACATACGCCATCTGCGCCTTGATGCGTTCGATGAACGGCATTTCAGCAGGCTGATGCTCGTCGACGATCGCGGTGAGCTGATCGTCGATCCTGTCGAGTACACCCCACAGTGCGTGACTGTCGAAATCTGACCGCAGCATCCTTGCCTCCCGGCAGCCATGCTATAGGCCGTCACCGAAGTCACTTCGACGGCGCGCCTTCGACGGGGCCGCCGCCCGCCGCCCGGGATGAGCGCCTGCATGAGTGCGCCTGAAGGGCCCCTTCGGGCTGCCGGCTCATGTTAGAACGTCTACACGCCTAGGTCGGCGTCCGCGGCCCACTCCTCGAACGCGCTTATCTTGAGCCACAAGCCCCCGGAGATCCCGTCCAGGCGGGATACAAGTTCCGCCTGAGCCTCATAGTCGAGCTCAGCGTCGAATACGTCCTCGACGGCTTCGGCCGAGGTTTGCCCCTCCACGGGCCACGTGTAGTCGTACTCCTCGTGATCCCATGTGAGGTAGTCGGCCGGGTTGGCGTACTCGCGCAGGAAACGGTCGACATCGCGATCTTGATCGTTGCCGAGGGCAACCCAGGCGTCGCGCCAAAACTCCGTCCCCTGGGGGCTTAGGAGCGGCACGTCGGGAGCAGGGTTGCGGAAGAGTTCCTTGTCTTCGCCACGTGGAAGGATCAGGAATTGAACGTCGGCGAGGGCGAAGCGCACTCCGCCTGGCACCCGCCACTCGCGCTCCCACGTGAAGTCGTACTCCGGTCTAACATCGTCGATGAACGGTGTCAGCTTCCACAACCCGTTCGTCCGGTCCCTATCGTTCCTGTAAAGCGGCCGGAAGGTGTCGAACAGGATCGTCCGCTGAGGCTCTTCGGCGTACCAGACACGCGCCCCGCCAAGCCCTTGGATGAAGTCTCGGCGAAAACCGATGCCGTAGTGCCCACGCCGCGAGGCGATGCGTTCGATCTGGTCCACGGGGACCTCGCTCAGACACGCCGACATCCGCAGGTGAGCAGTCGACGTGTCATTGCGACCCCAGCCGAACTGGTTGCGCGCATCGACATGCCCCGCTTCGAGGATGCTCAGCAGCGCGGGGCGCTTGGTGAAGTGGACCAGATAGTCGGACATGTCTCGCCACTTGGGGTCTCCACGAAAGCCAAGCATGTCTTCGGGTATTCGCATGTGCCAGCTACCTCCTTCTGCGTCGACGTACTGTGGCGAGCGTATCTACGATTCAGATCTCGGCACCCTTGGCCCTGCTTCCGACCGCAGACTAGAGGCTCGAACCCAGGAGATGGTGAAGTTGCGGCTGCAGTGCCGCTTTGGTTCGTGTGAACGGTCCACCAGCAAGTGCATGCGACGGTCTTGAACCGTGGCACGCCCTACCCGCCTCGTCGGCTTGACGCCGGTCTGTATGACTTCTGGTGGCAGCGTCACCGACGCGGGGAGGGATCCACCCGAAGTCTCAGGCTGTCGATCGCCGTGTTTGTCAGCCCAGGTGAGGTGAAAGACGATGGCGGCGAATGTCTGTAGGGCGAATGGGGGACAGCGCCGCGATCGACGGAGCGCCAGGCGCAGCATTTTCGACTCGATCCATCACCCGGAAGTAGATGACAATCGAAGCGAAGTCATCAACGATGAGCTTGGCTAAACGCAGACGACAACGCGGGCTGAGAGCAGCGTTACCGGGGGACACGAGGGCCTCCTGTGCGTGACGTGGTTCCTAGACAGCTCCACTCTCGCGACGGGGCTTTCACCCGTCAACAGCTCGCACCCGATTCACTCACCAACGTCCCTGGACATTACAACCGGTCCTCGAAGTATCGCGCGGCGTCTTTGGCGGCGTCCGTGACATCGAAAGCCGTCACGCCCGCTCGTTCAAGTGCAGCTAGAGCTTCTGCGGACACATCGAGCCAGGACGTTGACCTGTACACGAACGGGGAGGACCGAATCGGCGCGTCCTCGTCCTTGTTGTCGGGAAGTAGGAGCGAGTATCCGGGGAACCGCTCGCCACGTTTGGGCTGCACCTCCAACGGGAGAAGCTGGAACCCACCGAAGCCGGCTTCTTGGATCGCGCTCACGAATCGCTCTGACACGAAGCTGAACCCTCCAGCACCGTCCCACAGCATGTCGCCGTAGGTCCCCGTGTTGGTGATCTTGATCCAGGTCGGTGGGAGCGAGGTGAGATCTCCCGAGCGCAGGACGTCGCCGACGTCACGGCCATCAGGGAGGATGTTCCAGGCTTCCTGTTGTCCCGCCCAGGAGAGGAGGCCCCAGGCCTGCTTAGATCCCCATCGGCCCCGAATGACGGACCGACCCTCATAGTTGAGGCTCCGCATGATCGCCTCTTCAGATTTCAACATCTTGGCGGGTACTTTCTCATCACGGCCGCTCGTTCGATCAGAATCGCCGACTTCGACGCGGTCGGATGGTCTTTGATCCAGGCGCCCCACATGGTGTTGACGGCGAGGGCTTTGCTTCGGTGGTCGCTCACTTCCCACCATACGAGGTACTTGGGGTGGTGAATCGAATCGGAGCCTGTGAATCCTCGACCGGCGAAGTACGTACTGAACTTCTGGGGGAGGGTGTGGTGGACATCACACCTCGTCCCGGGGTTCTTCTTCGTATAGATGATCATGTTGTGGCGCTTGTTCGCATCGGTCCACGAACGGTACTTCGCCACGGTGCCGATCCCCGAGATGGCTTTAGCAGCTGCCGCAGCCATTGTTGAAGCGACGACCTCTTTGAGGACGATGCGCCCCACGAAGAGTAGGACAGGGATGACCCAGACCGGGTCGGCGACCACGGGGTAGGTGTACTGGCGGCCGATGTGGTCCACGTACTGGTACACGTTACCGCCCTCGACCTCGTACCAGGTGGGGACCTCAGTCCCCTCGGCATCGAATGCCCAGGGGGAGGAGAGAACGCTACTGGCATTGCCATCTGCGTCCAGGACAATGACCCCACCGGTCTCCTCGTCGAGTGTGATCGAACCCCCAGGAGGCACTTCGGGTGAGAAGGTGAACAGCGGGTCGACGTCCCACGAGTCGATCGTAATCAGCGTTCGGGTGGCCGCGGCCTCGAAGCTCAGCGATGACGTGTCAAGCTCTTGGACGATGAGGTCCGCTCCATCGTTCTCCGACGCGACTATGACATCGCCAGTTGCGGAGACGGACGCAGCAGCACCGTCCGCTGCCGGGATCGCCATATTGAGTGTTCCGCGATCAGTCGAGACCGAGATCGGCTCCTCGAGCGAGATGGGCACCGTCACACCGAGATTCGACTCCGAGCCTGGCTCGATCGGAAGCGTTGCAGCGTCAGCCAGAACGATTTCGGAGATGAACTCCGCAGCGTCCTGGGATGGTACCTCCGCGACCGTCGTCCCTTCCGATTCCGAGAGCGCATCCGCTGATGCAGCAGACGTCGAGATAGCAAGTGTTGACGCGAGTGCAAGCGTCACCGCCCCTGCAATCACTCGTTGTGTCCGGTGGTACTGAACTTTCATGATCCCCCGATAGCTTCGTGATGCTTACATCGCCCGAGTGGACGAACCCACAACATACTGACGGATCGAGGGGGCCGTCTGTAGGACTTTTGTCGCAGTGCCCCGGACGAAAGTCAAGGCAAAGTGAGCGATCGTTGTGTCGTTCTCGCTCGCCTCATCCGCCCCCCGACATCAACGACAGAACAGTCACAACCTGCCGACGCCCGGTTGGGGCGAAGTCCGAGGTTCAGCCGAAATCAGGCGCGATCATCCCATCCCCGGACGACTTGAGGAGGTTCGCCAGTCGCGTCGCACATAACGAACCTCTCACCGTTGTCACTCGTGCGGTGACGTTGCCTGCGCGCGTGGGGCCAGCGCTGAACGTTCGCAGCCACTCATCGACCGCCGTTGTTATCGCCCTTGATTCCCGAAGGTGCGGAACCGAAATCGACTGCGAACAGTCGCGCGGCCTTCGACTGACATCACGGATTGCGCCGCGCTCACTTCAGCTGGTCGGCGTCAGGAGCCTGCCGCTGTGCCGCTGATGCAGGCAGAGACATCGAGGCCGTAGAACACCCGCGGCGCCCCGTCGATCACGACATCGACCATCCCTCCCGAGATGGTGAGGGTGGACTGCTGCCCGATCGAGTCGCGCTGGAACACCGTGCCACCGGATGCCGGCAGCGAGAGGTGCGTCTTCGTGGGCCACGGATCGACCCAGACCTCGGGCGCGGCGAAGTGCCAGTCGGCAGGATCGTGGTCGGTGTTGAGGAGGTAGCCGTCGGCGCGGCTCCACAGCACCGCGGCCTGGCCGTGAGGCGTGTCGAAGAGCATGCCCTTCGAGTGCGCGTCGCCGAAGTCGAGCCAGCCGAGGAACGTCGCTCCGTCGAGAGTGGTGGCGGCGTTCGCGTAAGCGAGGAGCGACGGCTTCGCGCTCAGGTCGCGGTTCATCAGCCCGTAGTGGTACTCGCCGTTCATCGGGTCCGCCACCTGGGGGTTCCCCAGCACGCTGTCGTGGAACTGGTACCAGCAGACGTTGCGGATGCCCTCGGCCTTCGCGAGCGCGAGCGTGAGGAACACGTTCTCGGCCGCATGCCGGTACGTGTCGTTCCACCAGCCGTTCGGCCGGGTGCACGCATACGCCTCGGTGAGCCAGATCTCCTTCTCGCCGTGCACGTCCATCAGGGCCTTCAACTGCTTCAGGCCGCCGTAGAAATTCCAGTACGTGCCGTTGCTCGACTCCTCCCAGTCGTCCCCGTCCGGGACGTAGTCGGGCGTGAAGTTGCCGCGCCCCGGGTGGTACGCGAAAGCATCGATGAGATCCCATCCGCCGCCGGCGATGAAGTTCTCGACCCACGGCTTGTCCATCCCCGCGAGGCCGTTGTTCATGATCTTGATCGTCGACCCCGTCGCCGCCACCCTGTCGACCACAGGACGCAGCGCCTTGTCGATGTAGGACTGCGCGGCGAGTCCTGTGTTGAACGGTCGGTTGAGCTCGTTGCCGACCTCGAAGTAGTCCGCTCCGGCGGCGATGGCCGTCGCGACATTGGCGGTCGCCCACTCGGCCGCGACCGTGTCGGTGACCTCCAGCGCAGGCTGCAGCTCGATGTTGTGGAGCATGCCCCTGGCATCGAAATCCGCCGGCGGAAGTCCGGGACCCCCGGCGTAGGAGATGCGCACCCGACTCACACCGACCCGCTGCCACAGATCGAGGACGGCGGTCGCGGACGGCCGGAGGAGCCAGGGGTAGTTCGCCATGCCGAACATGCTCGCAGCGCTCGGATCGAGAGTACGCGGGGGGAGTGCGGCGAGAGTCGTGCGGGCGAAAGCGGCGTCGGTACCGGCGCTCGCCGTCACCTCCGCCAGTGCGATTCCCTGCGCCGGGATGACGAGGCTGAACGTGTGCTCGGCCGTTCCGCCGGCGGCGACGGGCACGATCACCGTGCTGGCGGCGAGTTGCGCGCCGTTGAAGTCGCGCACCCACCACGACAGCTCCACGTTCTTCGCCGCGTCGCCGCCATTGGCGACGAGGGCCGTCAGAGACGCGGTCTGCCCTCCCTGCCAGATGTTGAAGGCCTGACCGGTGCGCAGTTCGATCCCGAGCTCGTCGCCCCGACCGATCGTCGCCGTCGCCGACGGGCGGGTCTCGCTGAAGAAGAAGTCGGTCTCGCTGAGGTATCCACCGCCGGGCAGCGCGGTGCCGGGCGCGTGCACCCAGGTGGTGTTGGTCCACGCCTGACGAGAGCGCTCGAGGAGGAACATGCCGTGCAGCGCGCCCCAGGAGGAGACGTGGGCGATGCCCGCCGTCTGCTCGAACGGGATGCCGCCGCGATCGTCGCGCACCCACTCGGTGACAGCGACGAAGTCGTCGGGGGTCGTCGGGTTCAGGATCGCGCGGCTGAAGAGGAATCCGTCCGGGACGAGCGTCGCTGCGCCCTGCACCTCCCACTCGAGATGAGCGTGGGAGGTCGACACGGTGATCATGCCGACGACGGTCGTCGATCCCGCGGCGGTGTCGAACGTGTAATCCATCCGGATCGCGGGGGCGCCGGTGGCGTCCGTGACGAGGGTCGGTGTGCCCCCGGTGGAGACATGGATGCCGGTGAGGCGATCCTTGACCTGGAACCGCGAACCCTGGGTGCGGATCACGCCTGACGCGTCGCGGATCGCGATCCGACCGCCGACGCTCGCGAGCACGCTGATGCCGGTCGCCGACAGGGTGACATCGCCTGCGGCCGCGTGCGCGGTGACCGGACTCGCCTGCGCGACGAGGACGACGCCGGCGGCGATCGTGGCCTTGAGGAATCCCCGGCGGCTGATTCCGGGCGTATGGGGCACTGGTGTTGACGTCATCGTCACTCCTGCGGTGTGTGGGGGAGGGAACCTGATGATACGTATCAGCAGATTCGGGTTTTCCCATCCTGGGGAGCGTCTCCCGCGGTTGTCAAGAGAAGTTGCAAAGATTGCAGATACGTATTATCGTCCTGAAAATACGAATTATCACTGGGTCAGGAGTCAGGATGGCATCGAAGCCACGCAAGGTGACGCAACGCGAGATCGCGGAGATCGCCGGGGTGAGCCAGAGCACCGTGTCGATGGTGCTCAACGACCGCGACGGAGCGAGCGTGCGTATCCCCGCCGCGACTCGTGCCCGCGTCAAGCAGGCGATCGAGCAGTCCACCTACGTCGCCGACCCCGCCGCTCGCCGGCTCGCCGGTCTCGACAATCAGATCATCGGCGTCTTCACCTACGAGGCAGCGCTCTCGCCGGAGAGCATGGACTTCTACGGTCCCCTCCTCAACGGCATCGAGCGCGCCGCCGAGCGCGCCGGCTGCGATCTGCTGTTCTTCACGAGCTCTCCGGTCGAGGAGGGCTCCCGCCGCCTCTTCCACAAGAACACCCGCCTCCGTCTGGCCGACGGTTGCATCCTGCTCGGACAGCGGATGGACGGCGACGACCTGGCACGCCTCGTCGACGAGCAGTTCCCCTTCGTGGCGGTGGGGCGTCGAGACGAGACGGATGCCAAGGTGCCCTACGTCGGTCTCGACTACGTCACCGCGACCACTGCACTCATCGAGCGCGCAGTCCGGCTCGGACACGAGCGCGCAGTCTACGTGCACCACGACCTGACGAGCCCTGCCGCCGACGATCGCATGAGGGCCGTGCGTGCCGCAGACGCGGCCGGCCTGCTGCGGTTCGACTTCGTCCGCGAGGCGGAGGTCGCATCCCTGGTCGACGCGGTCGGCCCGGCGACCGTGGTGTTCGCAGAGGACTCGTTCCTCGCCGAAGACGTGATCCACGCGCTGTCGAAGTCGGGCACGCGCGTTCCGGCCGACATCTCGGTGGCTTCCCTCGCCGAGGTGCGCGGCCACCGGGTCGGCGATCGTGCCCTCACCGGCTTCCACGTGCCCCGCGAGCAGGTCGCGGTCGAGGCACTCGCCCTGCTGCAGCAGCTCGTCTCCAGCTCGGCCGAAGAGGACTGGCCGCAGCTCGACACCCAGCGTCTCCTGAGCGCCGAGGTCGAGTTCGGCGCCACGCTCATCGAACGGCCTCAGCAGTGACCCTCCGCACCGACGTCGCCATCATCGGCGGCGGGCTCGGTGGTGTCGCTGCCGCCCTCGCCGTCCTCGAGCGCGGTCATCGCGTCGTGCTCGCCGAGGAGTACGCCTGGCTCGGCGGGCAGCTCACCTCGCAGGCCGTGCCGCCCGACGAGCACATCTGGGTGGAGCAGTTCGGTGTCACCGCGCGCTACCGCTCCCTCCGCGACGGCATCCGCCGCTACTACCGTGACCACTACCCGCTGTCCGAGGAAGCCCGCGCCGACCGCGAGCTGAATCCGGGTCGCGGGCGAGTGAGCCGCCTGTGTCACGAGCCGCGCGTCGCGGTGTCGGTGATCGACCAGATGCTGGCGCCGTACCGCTCGAACGGGCAGCTGGTCGTGCTGCAACCCACCGTGGCTGTCGCAGCAGACGTCATCGACGACGTGGTGCGATCGGTCACCGTCGAGAACCTGCGCTCCGGCATCCGCACCGTCATCGAAGCCTCGTTCGTTCTCGACGCCACAGAGACCGGAGACCTGCTGCCCCTGACCGGCACGGAGTACGTCGTCGGTGCAGAGGCCCGCGCAGAGACGGGCGAGCCGAGCGCGGCCGAGACGGCGGATGCCGGGAACGTGCAATCGATCGCCTGGTGCTTCATCTTCGACCACGTCGACGGAGATCACACGATCCCTCGTCCCGCCGACTACGAGGAGTGGAAGCAGCTCGAACTCCCGTTCTGGGGTGCGCCGATGCTGTCGTTCATCGCCCCGAATCCGCGCACGCTCGAGCCGGAGGAGCGCACGCTCGACGTCAACCCCGATCTCGATCGCTCCGGTGATCCCCGCGTCGACCCCGGCGACACCGATCTGTGGCAGTTCCGCCGCATCGCCGCTCGGCAGACCTTCCGTGACGGCTTCGCCCCGAGCGACATCGTGCTGGCGAACTGGCCGCAGCTCGACTACGTCGGCGGATCGATCATCGACACGGTTGACAAAGACGCACACCTGGCAGCGGCCAAAGCGCAGTCGTTGGCCTACTTCCACTGGCTGCAGACCGAGGCACCGCGCCCGGACGGAGGGTTCGGCTGGCCCGGTCTCCGGCTGCGCGGCGACGTCATCGGCAGCGACGACGGCTTCGCCCAGGCTCCGTACATCCGCGAGTCCCGTCGCATCCGTGCGCTCCGCACCGTGGTCGAGCAGGACATCTCGGTGGCCCTTCGCGGGCACGGCGGACCGGCGACCTTCGACGACACGGTCGGGGTGGGCATGTACCGCATCGACCTGCACCCTTCGACGGGCGGCGACAACTACATCGATGTCGAGTGCGCACCGTTCGAGATCCCGCTCGGCGCCCTCATCCCGGTGCGCACGAAGAACCTGATCCCGTCGGCGAAGAACATCGGCACGACGCACATCACGAACGGCGCGTACCGCCTGCACCCCGTCGAGTGGAACATCGGCGAATCGGCCGGCGAACTCGCGAGCTTCTGCCTCGAGCAGGGACACCGCCCCCACGACGTCGCAGCCCAGCCTGCGCTCACCGAACGACTCCAGTCCCGCCTCGGCGAGGTCGGCGTGGAGATCCACTGGCCCGAGATCCTCGGCTACTAGAGAAGGAAAGTCATGAACACAGCAAAGAAGCTGTTCAGCGCCGCGGCGTTGACGGCATCGATCGGCCTCATCGCCACGGGCTGCGCAGCAGCCGCGCCGGAACCGGTCGAGACCTCGGCAGCACCAGGCAGCGTCGATCTGCGGATGAGCGTCTGGACATCGAACGAAGATCAGCTCGCACTCTTCGACTCGATCGCCGACTCGTACAAGGAAGACCACCCGGAGATCGGCTCGATCACGTTCGAGAGCCTGCCCTTCGCCGACTACAACACCACCCTCACCACGCAGATCGCCGGCGGCAATGCGCCCGACCTCGCATGGATGGGCGACCTGTCGAAGGACCTCATCGCCGCAGACGCGCTCGTCCCGCTCACCGAGAAGCTGAAGGCCACCGACGGCTGGGACTACGACGATCTGCTGGAGAGTGTGACGGCCGAGTTCTCCGTCGACGACGAGCTGTACGCCTACCCGTTCTCCAACTCGCCGTTCGCGCTGTACATCAACACCGACCTGCTGGCGCAGGCAGGGCAGACTCTTCCCTCGGGAGACCCGACCTGGGACGACATCTCGACGATCGGCGCTGCGGTCAATGCGTCCACCGGCAAGGCGGGCTTCGTCATCCGTGACTTCGACTACTCGTCGTGGAACAACCTCGCCACCGTCTGGACCGGCTGGGGTGCCTCGGCCTGGTCGGCGGACGGAGCGACCTGCACGTTCGACAGTCCGGAGATGGTCGACGCGTTCCAGTTCCTCCACGATGCGGCGTTCGTCGACAAGTCGATGCCGGGTCCGGGTACCGCAGCCGACTTCTTCGCCGGGGATGCGGCGTTCACCGTCGCGCAGGTGTCGCGCGCCTCGCTGCTCGACGACTCCTTCGCCTACGACGTCATCCCGCTGCCGGCGGGCCCGGAAGGCGACTACTCCGTGATCGGCCAGGCCGGAGTCGGCGTGCTCTCCTCCAGTGCGCACACGCAGGAGGCCACCGACTTCCTGGCGTACCTGACCGACCCCGAGAACGCGGCACTGCTCGCTCAGTACTTCCCGCCGCCCCGCACCTCACTGCTCACCGGCGAGAAGCTCGCCGAGAACAACACCAAGCTCACCGCCGACCAGCTGCAGACCGTCGTCGTCGACCAGCTGCCGGACGCCGTGACGCTGCCCAACCACACCAACCCGGCTGAGATCGCCCAGAAGGGCAAGGCGGCCTTCGACGCGCTGTGGGTCGCGGATGCCGACGTCGAGAAGGTGCTCGGACAGGTCTGCGACGCGATCCAGCCCGCGCTCGCCAAATGACATGAGCATCGCGACCGCTGCTGAAACCCGGGAGGCGCCCTCCGGCGCCTCCCGGCCCCTCCCTGCTCCTCCCAAACGACCGTTCTGGTCGGCCGCGCGCCGCGATGCGCTCGCGGGCTACCTGTTCATCACGCCGCAGATCGTCGGCGTCGTGCTGTTCGTGCTGGTGCCCGTCGGGCTCGCCGTCTGGTACAGCCTCAACGACTGGAACATCTTCAGCGGACAGCTCGACTTCGTCGGCGGCGACAACTACGCCGCACTTCTCACCGACCCCCAGTTGCCGTCGGTGCTCCTGGCGACGCTGGTCTTCTCCGGCGGCATCGTCGTCCTGAACATCGCGCTCGGCCTCGGTCTCGCCGTGATGCTGAACAGGCGCTTCCGCGGCGTCACCTTCTTCCGCACGCTGTTCTTCTCGCCGGTCGTCGTGTCTGTGGTCGCGTGGACACTCGTCTGGGGTTTCCTCCTGCAGGACAACGGCGGCATCAACGGCGCACTCTCCGTCATCGGCATCGACGGCCCCAACTGGCTGCAGAGCGGCGACACGGCCATGATCGCGGTGATCGTCTCGCAGGTGGTGCGCAGCGTCGGCATCAACATGGTGCTGTTCCTCTCGGCCCTCCAGGGCGTGCCGAGCGAGCTGCACGAGGCGGCGAGGATCGACGGGGCAGGAAGCCGCGCGATCTTCTTCCGCATCACCCTCCCGCTCATCTCACCGACCGTGCTGCTCACGGCGATCATCACGATCGTCGGGGCTCTGCAGGCGTTCGCCCAGATCGCCGTCCTCACCGGCGGCGGCCCGGGCCTCTCCACCACCGTGCTGGTCTACTACGTCTTCCAGCAGGCCTTCGAGTTCAACGACATCGGGTACGGGTCCACCCTCGCGCTCATGCTGCTCACGTTCGTGATGCTGCTCACCCTGCTGCAGTGGCAGCTCCGCAAGAAGTGGGTGTTCTATGAAGACTGAGATCGCCCTTTCGCAGAAGGAGCGACGCGGACGGCACGCCGTGCGCCGCATCATCCTCGTCGTCTCGCTGTCGGTCCTCGCGATCCCCTTCGTCGTCCCGACGCTCTGGATGATCGCCTCGTCGCTCAAACCGTTGAACGAGATCTTCCAGTCGCCGCCGACGATCTTCACTGATTCGCCGACCTTCGCCGCCTATGCGGAGGCGTTCACCTTCCAGCCCTTCGCGCGTCAGTACTTCAACAGCGTTTACATCGCTGTCGTCGTCACGCTCGTGGCCATGCTGGTGTCGAGCCTCGCCGGATACGCCTTCGCGAGGATCCGGTTCCCCGGACGCAACGTGCTCTTCTTCGTCGTGCTCGTCGGCCTGCTCGTGCCGAGCGAGGTGACCATTGTCCCGCTGTTCCAGATGTTCACGCAGGCCGGCCTGGTGAACACGCACTGGCCGCTCATCCTGGTGACCGCTCTCGCCGCGCCGTGCGTGCTGGCGACCTTCATCATGCGGCAGTTCTTCATCGCCCTCCCCGGCGAGCTCGAGGAGGCGGCACGTCTGGACGGACTCGGACGGGTGGGGATCTGGTGGCGGATCAGCATGCCGCTGGCCAAGCCCGCGCTGTCCGCGGTCGCCATCCTCACGTTCCTCGCCTCGTGGAACCTGTACCTCGAGCCAACCGTCTACCTCACCTCGCCGGAGCTGTTCACGCTGCCCCAGGCGCTCACCCGCTACGCCGATGCCTACGGCGGCGAGATGTGGAACACACAGCTCGCTGCGGCGAGCATGACCGTGGTGCCCATGCTCATCGTGTTCGTCATCGCGCAGAAGCAGTTCGTCGAGGGCCTCGCGCACTCGGGGCTCAAGGGATAGCGGCGCATGGGCGGCCGGGAGGAATGGTGGCGCAGCGCCGCCGTGTATGAGGTGTATCCGCGGAGTTTCAGGGACGGAGACGGCGACGGGGTCGGCGACCTCGCCGGAGTCCGTGCCGCGCTGCCGTACTTCGTCGCGCTCGGCATCGACGCGCTCTGGTTCACGCCCTGGTACCGGTCGCCGCTCGCGGACGGCGGCTACGACGTCGAGGACTATCGAGAGATCGATCCGACGTTCGGCACGCTCGAAGAGGCGGAGGCTCTCATCCGGGAGGCCCGCGAGGTCGGCATCCGCACGATCATCGACCTGGTGCCCAATCACGTGTCGGAGCGGCATCCCTGGTTCGTCGAGGCGCTCGCCTCCCCGCCGGGATCGGATGCGCGGAAGCGGTTCTGGTTCCATCCGGGGCGCGGTGACGGGGGAGTGGAGCCACCGACCCGGTGGAAGAACAACTTCGGCGGCGGCACCTGGACCAGGACCATCGATCCCGACGGTCGGCCCGGCGAGTGGTATCTCCACCTGTTCTCGTCGGAGCAGCCGGATCTGAACTGGGAGCATCCTGACGTGATCCGCGAGCACGAGGAGCTGTTGCGCTTCTGGTTCGATCGCGGTGTCGCCGGCATCCGCATCGACTCCGCGGCTCACATCATGAAGGATCCGGAACTACCGGAGGACGACGGCTCGCACGAACCAGGGCGGCACCCGAACCTCGACAGGGACGAAGTCCATCCGGTGTACCGTCGCTGGCGCGAGATCGCCGACGGCTACGACGATGAACGCGTGCTCATCGGGGAGGTGTGGCTTCCTGACGGTGAGCGATTCGCACGCTACCTCGCACCGGACGAACTCCACACGGCGTTCAACTTCGACCTGATGACGAGAGCCTGGCGGGCGGACGAGTACCGCGAGTCCATCGGCCAGATGATGGAGCTGCATCGGAAGGTCGGAGCGCCGTGCACCTGGGTGCTCTCGAATCACGACGTCACGAGGCCCGTGACGCGCTTCGGTCGCGCCGACACCGCATTCTCATTCGAGACGAAACGCTGGGGCATCCGCACGGATCTCGCCCTCGGCCGCCGTCGAGCTCATGCCGCTGCGCTGCTCATCGCCGCGCTCCCCGGCTCGCTCTACGTCTACCAGGGTGACGAACTCGGCCTCCCGGAGGTGGAGGATCTCGCCACCGGCGAGTTGCAGGATCCGATGTACTTCCGCACCGACGGCGTGAGCCCGGGCCGGGACGGATGCCGCGTGCCGCTGCCCTGGGCAGGGATGCGCCGGCCGTTCGGATTCTCGCCGGAGCCGGGGACGTCCACCTGGCTCACGCAGCCAGAAGACTGGTACACCTACGCCGTCGAACGGCAGGAGCCGGACAGCGATTCGACGCTCTCGTTGTATCGCGCGTCACTGCGAGCGCGGCGCGAGCTGCCGGATCTGCGCGGCGGCGACTTCGAGTGGTTCGATCTGGGCGACGACGTGGTGGCGTTCCGGCGCCGTGAGGTGGTCTCGATCACGAACTTCGGCAGCGAGCCGATGAGAGTCCCGCCTGGCCTCAACGTCTTCCTGGCGAGCGACCGCTCACCACGGGGCTGGCTCGCTCCCGACCGCACGATCTGGGGACGCATCGCGAAGGAAGCGGATCCTGTCCAGTAGGCCCCGCAGCCGCGGCTCCAGCTGTGCCGGAACCTCGGCCGGCAGCGCATTCACCGGCCACCACCGAACGTCCTCCGACTCGTCGCTCACCGTCAGGGCGAGCTCGGGGTCGACGATCACGGCGATCCCGATGTCGTAGTGCGAGGCGCAGCGGCCGAAGTTCGATGAGAGCCCGTGGTGGTCGAGGTCGTAGGCGAGAGGGCCGGCCGGGGGAGAGGCCTCGATGCCCGTCTCCTCGCGCAGTTCGCGCAACGCCGCAGCGACGACGGACTCGTCGCCCTCTTCTGCATGCCCGCCGGGCTGCACCCAGAACCGGCCCTTGCCGTGGAAGACGAGGAGCGTCTGCGTGAGCGTCTCATCGAGCACGACGCACGAGGCGGTGGCGTGATCCGGGCCGGATTCCCGCCACACCGGCCCGGATTCGTCCGGGAAGAACGAGGCGAAGTCCTCCTGCGCCGCGCGGTCGCGCGCCGACCTCGGCGCGAAGTCGGCGACGAGTCGATGAACGTCGGCCGCCAGCATCCCGCTCACTCTTCCTCCTCGGGTTCCGCCCGCGTCCGCGGCACGAACTTCGGGATCCAGCGGAGGAACCCGGCAGCACCGACCAGACCGATGACTCCCATCGCGGCCGCCGCGATCGACAGCGACGCCACCGCGGTGATCGCGGAGACCAGCAGCGGGGCGATCGCGCCTCCGGCATCCGTCAGCGTCCGCCACGACCCGAGGAACGCGGCCGGCTCGCGCTTCGGTGCGACGTCGGCCCCGAGGGTGAGCAGGATGCCGCTCGACAGGCCGTTCCCCACACCCAGCACCGCGGCGAACATGCCGAACCACAGCACCGACGCGTCGACGTCGTGCGTGAACGACAGCGCGAGGAACGCGGCACCCATCAGCACCATGGCGGGCATCGCCGCCCACAGGCGTCCGAACCGGTCCATCACCTGGCCGCTCGCGTAGAAGAGGGCGAAGTCGATCGCGCCCGAGATGCCGACGACGAGCGCGATCGTCGAGGCATCGAGGCCCAGGGACAGACCCCACAACGGGAGCACCACCTGGCGTGCCGACCGCACGGCGGAGAGCGATGCCGCAGCCAGCCCGAGACGACCGAGCACCGCCCGCTGCCGCCACATCGTCTGGAAGATGCCCGCGCGCTCGATCGTGGGGATCGAGCCGCTGACCGCCTCGCCGGAGTCCTCCGTGTAGCGCACCTGCGTGATCGCCGGGATCGTCTTCTCCGGGTCGGGGCCCAGCAGCACCAGCAGCACCATCACGATCAGGCACCCGAGGAAGAACCAGATCGCCGCCTGCTCGTTCCCGAAGAGCTGCAGGAGGCCTGCGGCGATGAAGGGACCGATGAAGATGCCGAGCCGGAAGCTGCCGCCGAGCAACGACAGCGAGCGCGCGCGGAACGCGACCGGCACCCGCGTCGTCATGAAGGAGTGCCGTGCGAGACCGAAGGCCGCCGCGCACATGCCCAACAGGAAGACGGATGCCGCGAGCACACCGAGCGACGGGGCGAACACCATGCCCACGGCGGCGCCGATCGCGATCACGCCGGCGATCACCATCGTGAAGCGCTCACCGATGCGGCCGACGGCCCAGCCTGCCGGCAGGTTGCCGCACAGCTGCCCGACGACCAGCGCCGAGGCGACGAGGGCGGCGAAGGCGACGTCCGCGCCCATCGATGCGGCCAGGATCGGGATGAGGGGGATCACCGCGCCCTCGCCGAGCGAGAAGAGGATCGTCGGCAGGTACACCATCGGTCCGAACTGTCGAAGGACCGTCGAAGCACTGCTCACGCTTTCACGCTACTCCCGTCCCGGCGGCACTGCGGACGAGCCGTCCCCGCGCGGGCACGTGGCACGTTAGGCTGGGGTGTCATGCTCGAACTAGATCTCTCCGCCGAAATCCAGGCGCTCAGGCACACCTTCGGCGACATCAGCGAGGTCGTCGATGTCTCCTACCTCCGCGACGAGATCGCGAGGCTCAGCGAAGAGGCCGGCGCCCCCGACCTGTGGGACGACACCGAGAACGCTCAGAAGATCACGAGCGCACTCAGCCACCGCCAGTCGGAGCTCGCGCGCATCACCGGTATCGGCTCGCGCCTCGACGACCTCGAGGTGCTGATCGGTCTCGCCAACGAGATGGGTGACGAGGAGTCCGTGCAGGAGGCCCGCACCGAGCTCGCAGCGCTCACCGACGTCATCAACCAGCTCGAGGTGCAGACACTCCTCGACGGCGAGTACGACGAGCGCTCCGCGATCATCACGATCCGCTCCGGTGCCGGCGGCGACGACGCCACCGACTTCGCCGAGATGCTCATGCGCATGTACCTGCGTTGGGCGGAGCGGCACAAGTACCCCGTCAAGGTCATGGACACGTCGTACGCCGAAGGCGCCGGCATCAAGTCGGCGACGTTCGAGATCGACGCCCCCTACGCGTTCGGAACCATCTCGGTGGAGGCCGGTACCCACCGTCTCGCCCGCATCAGCCCGTTCGGCTCTGCCGACAAGCGCCAGACATCGTTCGCCGCCGTCGAGGTCATCCCGCTGATGGAGGAGGCGACCGAGGTCGACATCCCCGAGAACGACATCCGGGTCGACGTCTTCCGCTCGTCCGGCCCCGGTGGCCAGTCCGTCAACACGACCGACTCCGCCGTGCGCCTGACGCACCTTCCGACCGGCATCGTCGTGTCGATGCAGAACGAGAAGTCACAGATCCAGAACCGTGCGGCCGCGATGCGCGTGCTGCAGACCCGCCTCCTGCTGCAGCAGAAGGAGCAGGAAGCGGCGAAGAAGAAGGAACTCGCGGGCACCATCACCGCGAGCTGGGGCGACCAGATGCGCTCCTACTTCCTCTACGGCCAGCAGCTGGTCAAGGACCTCCGCACCGGCCACGAGTCGGGCAACCCGGCGAACGTCTTCGACGGCGATCTCGACGGCTTCATCTCGGCCGGCATCCGCTGGCGCAAGCGCAAAGACGAGGACTGATCTCGGAGATCACCTCTCCATGACGAAAGGCCCGGATGCTGACAGCATCCGGGCCTTTCGTCTGGAGCGATCAGCCTGCGGAGGCTTCGACCGTCACGCGTGCCACTTCCTGCATGAGCTCGTTGGTGATGATGACCTGGTACGAGCCGCTCTGAGCCACGTCGAAGGAGATGCTGCCCTGCGTGGACTCCCCGGCGGGCTGTTCGCTGGCTTCGAGAGTCGCGTCGCCGAAGATGTCGTAGTCGCCCGTGGTGCCCTCTGCCGTCTCGACCGAGAAGTAGAGCGGGTTGACGTAGGTCGTGCCGTCGAGCGTCTCCCACGTGAGGTCGACGAGCAGGTAGCCGCCGTTGGTGGGGTCGAAGCCGGAGTCGTTCGTCGCGCTCCACGTCGCCGAGTTGACCGTGACCTCGCCTGTGCCGGACAGCTGCTTCACGGTGACGGGCTCGCCCATGCTTCCCTCGGCGACGTCACCCGGTGCGGTTCCTTCGTCGGTGCCGCCATCGGTTCCCCCGTCCGTGCCGCCGTCGCTCTCCGAGGTGGGGAACGGGTCGGGGGTGTCGAACTGGCTGGCCAGGGCGAAGAGGAAGACGAACCCCATGATGAAGGCGATGATCGCGCCGAGCACGGAGACGCCCATGCCGGTGATTCCTGGCCACTTCTTGCCCTTGAGGAAGACCGAGATGAGGGACACGACGAAACCGGCGCCCAGCAGGATCCACGCGAACGGCAGAGTGAACGGGATGAAGGCGAGGATCACACCGAGTGCGGCGAGACCGAGACCGACCAGTCCCAGGACGGAGACCTTCTGCGGACCGGTCGGAGCGGATGCGGCGTACGGCGCAGCAGCCGGGTACCCACCGGGAGCATACGCGCCCGGTGCGCCGTACCCGCCGGGAGCAGACGCATAGGCGCCCGGCGCGGTGGCGTAGGCCTGGCCCGGAGCGCCGGGGTAGACAGGAGCGCCACTCTGCGGGACGGGGGGAACCGGTGGGGCGACCGGAGCGGTGCCCGGGTAACCCGATGTTCCGAGAGGAGCGGCAGGGGCCGCGGCTCCGGGAGCCGTGAACGCCGCGGTCTGCGACGCGTCGTGCGTCGGCTGCTCCGAGGGGACGGCCCAGTCGCGGGCAGCCTCGGGCGCCACGACCGTGTCTTCCGCGGCATCCGGCGCAGCCGTCTGGGCGGAGTAGTCGGGAGTCGTCGGGATCTCGGGGGTCGTCGGGATCTCGGGAACAGCGGCGGCAGGAGCCTCTGTGGCCGCGGGAGTCTCGTCCACCGTCGGGATCTGCTCGATGACCGGCGCCGCTTCGTGAACGGGCGCCGCTTCGTGAACGGGCGCCGCTTCGTGAACGGGTGCCTCCTCCTGAACCGGAGCTTCAGCCTCCGCGGAGGCCTCGGCCTCGACCGCGGGTTCCGGCTCAGCTGCCGCCGCGACCTCGGGCGCGAAGTGCTCGGTCCACTGCTGACCGTCCCACCAGCGCTGTCGTCCGGAGCCGTCGTCGTACCAACCGGCGGGTGTCGTCATGGTGTCCCCCTCGAAGTCCCTGGCGCGCGCGGAACCGCGCGAGAACGCCACCTCCATGTATAGCAGTGGCGGGCGACGTCGTTCAGGCCCATGTGTGGGGACCGATACCCATGACGCCGTTCGCCGCGCGGGGTGTCGCTCGCAGCCAGGCGAGAGGGCGCGCTTAGGCTCGTAGCGCCATGATTCGGTTCGAGAACGTCACGAAACGCTACCGCGGAACGTCGAAGCCCGCCCTGTCCGGAGTCGACTTCGAAGTGCAGCGCGGGGAGTTCGTCTTCCTCGTCGGTGCCTCCGGGTCCGGCAAGTCGTCCTGTCTGCGACTGATCCTGCGAGAGGATGTGCCCACATCGGGTCGGGTCGCCGTGCTCGGGCGTGACCTGCGCTCGCTCGCCAACCGCAAGGTGCCCTACTTCCGGCGCCACATCGGCTCGGTCTTCCAGGACTTCCGCCTGCTCCCGTCGAAGACGGTGTATCAGAACGTCGCCTTCACGCTGCAGGTCACCGGGTCCTCGCGCGGCTTCATCCAGCAGGCTGTCCCTGAGGCGCTGGCGCTCGTCGGACTCGACGGCAAGCAGAAGCGGATGCCGCACGAGCTCTCCGGCGGTGAGCAGCAGCGTGTCGCTATCGCCCGCGCTCTCGTGAACCGGCCACAGGTGCTGCTCGCGGATGAGCCCACCGGAAACCTCGACCCCGCCACCTCGGTCGACATCATGCAGCTGCTCGCCCGTATCAACGCCGGCGGCACCACGGTGCTGATGGCCACGCACGAGGCGGGCTTCGTCGACGCGATGCAGCGCCGCGTGATCGAGCTCAGCGACGGCGAGATGGTCCGCGACGAGGTGCACGGCGGCTACGGCGACACCTCGAACATTCCACGCCTCGTGCCCGAGGAGGTGCGCGGTGCCGCAGCGGCAGCCGCGCTCACCGCCGTGCAGGAGGTGCAGCGGCAGACCGCCGACCTCTCCGTCGTGCGTGCCGCGCTGGCCGAGGAGCTCAGCGCGCAGCGCAAGGCCGCGGCATCCGCTCCTGTCGTTTCCCGCGAGCCGGAGGAGCAGGAGCCGACGCCAGAGCCCTCCGTGGTGCGCCCATCCACCGCGGGTGAGCCGCAGCCGGCAGATGCCGATCGCCCAGCACCCGCCCCGGAACCTCCGAGCGAACCCGCGGAGGAGGCTCCGGCGTCGGTCGCGCCGCGCACGCACCCGATCGTGCTGCCGCAGGTCGACGTGGCAGAGCTGGGAGTCGCCGACAGACTCGGGCTCTCCGATGACGATGCCGAGGAAGTGGGCCCGACCTCATGAGAATCGGCCTGATCCTGACCGAGGCCCTCGGTGGCCTGCGGCGCAACATCTCGATGGTGATCTCCGTCGTGCTCGTGACGTTCGTCTCGCTGACGTTCGTCGGTGCGGCGATCCTGATGCAGGGGCAGATCGGCGTCATGCGCGGCTACTGGGCCGAGCGCGCCCAGGTTGCCGTCTACATGTGCTCGGAGGTGTCCGAAGCCGACACCTGCGTCGACGGTGCCGCGAGCGAAGAGCAGGTGGCAGCCGTACGAGGGCAACTCGAAGGGGAGGCGCTCGCACCTCTCATCAGCTCGATGACCTTCGACACCAAGGAAGACACCTACGCCAAGCTCGTCGAGCAGCTCGGGGAGGACCAGGCGAGCGTTCTCACGCCCGACCAGGCCTTCGAAGTGTTCTTCGTCACGATGAAGGACCCCGGTCAATCCCAGGTGCTGACCGAGGCCTTCAGCGGACAGGCCGGCGTCGAGCAGGTGCAGGATCAGCTCCAATACCTCGAACCGCTGTTCTCCGCTTTGACCGTCGCCACCTACATCGCGGTCGGTATCGCCGCTCTGATGCTGATCGCGGCGACGCTGCTGATCGCCACGACCATCCGATTGTCGGCGTATGCGCGCCGCAAGGAGATCGGCATCATGAGGCTGGTCGGCGCCTCGAACCGCTTCATCCAGACGCCGTTCGTCCTCGAGGGCGTGTTCGCCGCGTTCCTCGGCTCGGCTCTTGCCAGCGCCGCGGTGGTGGCGGGAGTGCACTTCGGGGTGAACGGCTATCTGCGCGGTCGCGTGCCCTTCATCACGACCTGGGTGACGATGGGGGATGCTGCGCTCGTCGTGCCTGTGCTGATCGGGATCGGCGTCGTGCTCGCTGCGCTGTCTGCCGGGTTCGCGATCCGAAGGTGGCTGCGCACCTGAGGTAGAGCCGCACCTGATGTAGGCTGGTGGGCTGGCCACAACAGAGAGCAGGAGCATCATGCCCAGGGAACGCGGGGAGAAGGTCGTCGCGACCAATCGTCGCGCACGTCACGACTACAACATCGAGAAGTCGTACGAGGCGGGGATGGTGCTCACGGGCACCGAGGTGAAGTCGCTGCGCGAGGGGCGCGCCAATCTCAGCGACGGCTACGCCTTCGTCAAGGGCAACGAGGTGTTCCTCGACTCCGTGCACATCCCGGAGTACTCCCAGGGTCACTGGACGAACCACGCGGCCAAGCGCATCCGCAAGCTGCTGCTGCACCGCGCCGAGATCGACAAGATCGCGCACGCCGTCTCGGCGGGCGGATACACCCTGATCCCGCTCAAGCTCTACTTCGCAGACGGCAAGGCCAAGGTCGAGATCGCTCTCGCCAAGGGAAAGCGCGAGTACGACAAGCGTCAGACCCTTCGCGAGCGCCAGGACACCCGCGAGGCGGATCGGGCGATGCGCCTGCGCAACCGGGTCGGCGAGTAGAGCCGCCTCGGCGGCGAGAAGGCGGTCATCGATCGGATGGCACGCTGAGGGCGCTGCCCGCCGTGTCC
Organism: Microbacterium sp. PMB16; assembly: GCF_051294855.1. GTDB lineage: Bacteria > Actinomycetota > Actinomycetes > Actinomycetales > Microbacteriaceae > Microbacterium. Next base: position 3,874,586 of record NZ_CP145908.1, on the reverse strand, counting down.
ACCCAGGCTGAGATGAACGCCGAGCGCGAGAGATCACCTGGAGACTTCTCGAGGAGCGCCTGAAGGATCGGCCATTGAGTCAACGCGCCCATCAGGATCGCGGCGACACCGTCGGGATCTGGCGCGCTGATCACTCCGTCGGCTGCCCGCTCCCGGATCCAATCGGCGAACTCCGTGTAGACATGTGCCACGACGCCGGTCCAGAGTCGGTCTCGGAGCTCCGGGTGACGATCCAGGTCGCGAAGGAGTACCCGAAGCACCGTGTGGTCGGCGGTCATCGAATCGATCACGCCGGATGCGATGACCCGCAGGGCATCCCGAGGGTCGGCCGGCAGCTGGGGGACGGTCGCGCTGCTGCTCCGAGCCAACGCATCGAGGTAGGCATCCACACCCGCTTCCAGCACGGCTGCTTTGCTCGGGAAGTGCTTGTAGAGCGCCCCCGATCCGCCGGTCAGTCCAGCAGCGACCTGGATGTCCGCCACCGAGGTTCCATCGAAACCGTGCTCGGCGAAGAGGTTCATGGCGGTGGTGACTAGTACGTCTCGTCTCGTTCCCATAAAGTGAGAGAGTATTCACTCTCATTACCCCGGTCAAGGAAGGAGTGCCATGCAACGGCGTGCGCTCATCATCGTCTTGTCGGTGCTCGGCGCCGTAGCGGTCGGCTCGGGCCTGTATGGCATCGTTCTCGGCCCGATGTTCGCGCCCGGTGGCTCGCCGACATCGTCCAGCGTGGATAGCGAGTATCGTTTCGTCAACGTGTTCTGGCTCGCGGCCGGAGCTGCGGTGTGGTGGTCGCTCTTCCGTCTCCGTGAACGAGCGACGGTGCTGCGGATGATGCTCGCGCTTGCGTTCCTCGGTGGTTTCGCCCGGCTTCTCTCGGTCCTCGTCGCGGGGTGGCCGCATCCGGTATTCATCGCCAGCATGTTCCTCGAGCTGGTGATCGTCCCTCTGGTCTTCTGGTGGCACACGCGCGCCGTCGACGTGCGCGACTCAGCAGGCGCCTAGCTTCGGCCTCAGAGGCTCGGCTCGAAGCCGAGCACCCGCCCGAGGAACGCCAGCTCGCGTTCCAGCGCGTTCACGATCGTCGTCCCGCTGCGGAAGCCATGCCCCTCGCCGGGGTAGAGCACGTACTCGTGGTCGACGCCGTTCTTCGCCAGGGCATCGCGGATTGCCTCGGACTGCGACGGTGGCACGACCCGATCGTCGGCGCCCTGCATCAGCAGGACCGGCACGTCGATCCGGTCGGCGTGCGTGAGCGGCGATCGCTCGATGTAGAGCTCTTCGGATGCCGGGAGCGGCCCGACGAGACCTGTGATGTAGTGCTCTTCGAAATCGTGCGAGTGCTGCGTCAGCATCCGGAGATCGGCGACGCCGTAACGGCTGATGCCGGCGGCGAAGGTCCCACCCCGCACGAGTGCGGACAGGACGGTCCAGCCGCCGGCAGAGCCGCCCCGGATCGCGATGCGTGCGGGATCGGCGAGCCCGGCCTCGGCGAGGCCGCGCGCGGCGGCGATGACGTCGTCGACGTCGACCACGCCCCACTGCCCGGCCAGTCGCTCGCGGTAGTCGCGCCCGTACCCGGTGGAGCCGCCGTAGTTCACGTCGAGCACGCCGATGCCCCGGCTCGTGTAGAACGCGATCGCCGACGACGCGGCACCCGTGACATGGGCGGTGGGGCCGCCGTGCACGAAGACGACATACGGCGGGAGTTCGCCAGTTGGGGCGGAAGCCTCGGGATTGGCGGGCGCATAGGCGAAGGCGTGCACCGCGCCGTGTGCGCCGTCGACCACGATCGGGGTCGCGGGCGGCATCCAGTCAGCATCCGCCGGTTCGCCTCCGGCGACCGTGGCGACGCCGCCCGAATCGAGGTCGACGCACCACACGCCAGGGGTCGTCGTCGAGCTGTTGCCGGACAGCAGCACGCGCGAACCGGACACGTCGTCGACGCTGACGTGACCGTCGCAGGGCACATCGAGACGGCGCTCACTGCCGTCGGTCGTGATCTCGACGACCTCGTCGCGTCCGTTCGTGCGGACGGCGACGATCCTGCCGTCGGCGAGCGGTTGATACCAGCGGTTGCCGAGCACCCACAGGCCGTAGCCGGTGTCCGCATCGGAGGAGGTGAGCGATACCGGTGCGCCCCGAGGCGTCAGGGCATCGAGCGTCAGGCAGTGCAGCTGCCAGCGACCGGACGGGTCGTCGCCGTAGAGGATGGCGGTGTCGCTCACCCACTCCGGCTGCAGGGCCGCCGTGGTCGTGACCGGGGCGAAGGTCTGTCCGTTGACGGAAGCGATGGACAGGATCGCGCTCTCCCACGGCATCCGCACACCGCTCCATTCGACCCAGGCGATGCGGGTCGCGTCGGGGGAGAGTGCGGGGTGTGCGAAGAAGGCGGTGCCCTGCACGAACACGCGGACAGCGGCGGGATCGTCGGCGCCCGAACCGTCGACCGGGATCTCGACGATCGCCCGGCGATGCGGCTCGCTACCCAGATCCTCGCGGACCGCGAAGAGGCGTCCCTGCTGCAGGCGGAGTCCGCCATGGGAGGGGCCCGGGGGAGTGAGCGCCACGGGCGCCCCACCGCGCTCCAGGCGGTACACCCGCTGATCGCCGCCGTCGACGAAGAACAGCGTCCCGTCGGCATCCGCCGTCCATGCCCCGCCGCCGTACTCGTGCACGCGCGATCGCGCGCTCCATGGCGCGGGGAGGATCTCCGCCCCGGTGGAGCTGCGCACGGTCACGCGTCCGCCCTCCGCGGGGACGGACTCGCCCCACCAGATCTCCGAACCGACGAAGCGTGCGCCGTCGATCCGAGGAGCGGATGCCGCCACCGAGGCAGCGGAGAAGGGCGAGGGCCAGGAACCGAACGGCATCGACATGCTCCGAGCCTATGCGGCGTTCTGCGGCCATCCCGAACTTCTGCGGCCCGTATCGCGCGCTCTGGCCGCAGAAGTTCGGATTCCCCGCAGAAGTGAGCGGCACTCGGTGGGAGGCGGATGCTGCGCACGGACGGAAACGCGAGAGCCGCCCTCCTGATGCTCGGGAGGGCGGCTCTCGCGTCTGCGAACGGCGGATGCCGGAGAGTGCGCTCAGACGGCGCGGAGCACCGCCACGACCTTGCCGAGCACCGTGGCCTCATCGCCGAGGATCGGCTCGAAGGCAGAGTTGCGGGGGAGCAGCCAGGTGTGGCCGTCGCGACGACGGAACGTCTTCACGGTCGCCTCGTCATCGAGCATCGCCGCGACGATCTCGCCGTTCTCGGCGCTGTTCTGCGAACGGATGACCACCCAGTCGCCGTCGCAGATGGCGGCGTCGATCATCGACTCACCGGAGACCTTGAGCATGAACAGGTCGCCCTTGCCGACGAGCTGGCGCGGAAGGGGGAAGATCTCCTCGACCTGCTGCTCGGCGGTGATCGGCACACCCGCGGCGATCCGACCGACCAGCGGCACGAGCGCGGCGTCGCCGACGGGCGTGGCGACGTCAGCCGGGTTCTCCCCGCTGGTGCCGGGCAGGTCGATCAGCACCTCCATGGCGCGGGTCTTGCCCGGATCACGGCGCAGGTAGCCGCTGAGTTCGAGCTGCCCGAGCTGGTGGGTGACGCTCGAGAGCGACTTGAGTCCGACGGCGTCGCCGATCTCCCGCATGCTCGGCGGGTAGCCGTGATGCGCGATGGAGGTCTGGATGACCTCGAGGATCGCCATCTGCTTCGGGCTCAGGCTCTTCCGACGGCGCGTCCGAGGGGCCTCCTGCTCCGGGGCTGAGTTCTCGCTCATGATGCTCCTTCAGTACGCGATCCGACGTTCCTCTTCGAATGTCGGAGGTCCGTGGTGGGGTGTTCCTATCGAAACCGTATCCGAGAATCGGGCCGATCTGGAAGATCTGTTCGAGCGTGTCGGCAGATTCGCTGGTCCGATTTCGAAGAACAGTTGACAGATGTTCGAACTCGAAGATATCTTCGGAACGTAGCTTCGCATCCACGGCTCCCGGCCGAGACGTGAATGCGAACGCTACGCCAACTTCTCCGCCGGCTCCCGCCGTCGGAACAGGGTAAGGAGCCCGACATGAGCAGCATCAGCTTCAGCACTGCAGTGGTCATCCCGGCACGCCCGGCGACGCGCTCACGGTTGCGTCTGACGGCTCGTGGTCGGTCTGTGCTCCTGGCTCTCGCCGCCATCCCCCTCGCCGTCGGCATCGCATTCGCCGCGATCGGCGGTGGCAACGCGATCGCGTCGGGCGACGATGTCGCGGTGGCCAGCTTCGAGACCGTGACGGTCCTTCCCGGCGACACTCTCTGGTCCATCGCCACGTCGATCGCGCCCACCGCCGACCCCCGTGACGTGATCGGCGAGATCAGCCGCCTCAACATGCTCCGCGCGGGCGAACTCCAGATCGGCCAGGAGCTGGCCATTCCGGCGCAGTACACCGACTGACGTCACGCGGGCGGCGCGCGGCCTAGCATTGAACGGTGACTTCTTCACTCGATGACCTCCCGCTCCGCGACGATCTGCGCGGGCTCACCCCGTATGGGGCCCCGCAGGCGCCGTTGCCGATCGCTCTCAACGTGAACGAGAACACCCATCCTGTTCCGGATGCGGTGGCGAGCGACATCCTCGACGACATCGCGGTGGCGCTCCGCGACGTGAACCGCTATCCCGACCGGGAGTTCACGACTCTGCGCGAGGGCTTCGCCGATTACCTCGGCCACGGACTGTCCGCCGATCAGATCTGGGCCGGCAACGGGTCCAATGAGGTTCTGCAGCACATCCTCCAGGCCTTCGGCGGACCGGGACGCACCGCTTTCGGTTTCGCGCCGACCTATTCGATGTACCCGCTGATCGCCCAGGGAACGGGCGCCCGCTGGATCGCGGGCGCCCGGCAGCCCGACTACACGATCACTCCGGAAGAGGCTGCGGCGCAGGTGCGCGCTGCCGACCCCGACGTGATCCTCCTCTGCTCACCGAACAACCCGACCGGCACCCCGCTCGGCCTCGATGTGATCGAGGCCGTGTACGACGTCGCTCGCGGCGTCGTGGTCGTGGACGAGGCGTACCAGGAGTTCGCGCCGCGCGACGCGGCATCCGCCCTGACACTGCTCGAAGGTCGCCCGCGGTTGGCCGTCTCGCGCACGATGAGCAAGGCGTTCGCCTTCGCCGGCGCCCGTGTCGGCTACCTCGCTGCGGATCCGGCTTTCATCGATGCTCTCCGTCTCGTTCGGCTTCCGTATCACCTGAGCGCTCTCACGCAGGCGGCCGCGGTCGCTGCCCTGCGCAACGCCGACGTGATGCTCGGGATGGTGGAGGAGATCGTCGAACAGCGCGATCGACTGTCTGCAACGCTCGAAGCACTCGGCTACACGCCGCACGAGTCATGGTCGAACTTCGTGCTCTTCGGTGGGGTGGCCGATCCGCGAGCCACCTGGCAGCAGCTCTACGAGCGTGGCGTGCTCATCCGCGATGTCGGCATCCCCGGTCACCTTCGCGTCACTGCGGGAACCGAGGCGGAGACCACCGCGTTCCTCGACGCTCTCGCCTCGATAGGATCGGCTTCATGAGCACCCTCGCACAGAACCCCCGCACGGCGAGCCGCGTGCGCACCACCTCGGAATCCACCGTCGAGCTCGAACTGAACCTCGACGGCACCGGTGCTGCCCGTATCGACACCTCCGTGCCGTTCTTCGATCACATGCTCACCGCGTTCGCAAAGCACTCGCTGACCGACCTGACCGTCCGCGCATCCGGCGACACGAACATCGACGCCCACCACACCGTCGAAGACGTGTCGATCGTGCTCGGTCAGGCGATCCTGCAGGCTCTCGGCGACAAGTCCGGCATCTCCCGCTACGGTGACGCGCTCGTGCCGCTCGATGAAGCCCTCGCGCAGGCCGTGGTCGACATCTCCGGTCGTCCGTACCTCGTCCACGACGGCGAACCTGCGGGTTTCGAGCACCACCTCATCGGCGGGCACTTCACCGGGTCGCTGGTACGTCACTCGTTCGAGGCGATCGCCTTCAACGCGTCGCTCACCGTGCACGTGCGGGTGCTCGGCGGTCGCGACCCCCACCACATCGCCGAAGCGGAGTACAAGGCCTTCGCCCGCGCGTTCCGTCAGGCCAAGGCTCTGGACCCGCTCGTCGACGGCATCCCCTCCACCAAGGGCGCGCTGTGAGTCGAACGCCCAAGGTCGCGGTCTTCGACTACGAATCCGGGAATGTGCACTCAGCGGTCAAGGCGCTCGTCGCCGCCGGTGCGGATGCCGTCCTCACGCGCGATCGCAAGGAGGCCCAGGAGGCCGATGGGCTGCTGGTGCCCGGCGTCGGCGCGTTCCAGGCGGTGCGTGACGCGCTGCACGCGCATGGCGGCGACGAGATCATCGACCGGCGCCTTGCCGGCGGACGGCCTGTGCTCGGCATCTGCGTCGGGATGCAGGTCCTCTTCTCGCACGGTGTGGAACGGGGCCACGACACCGAGGGCCTCGGCGAGTGGCCGGGGGCCGTCACCGAGCTCAACGCCCCGGTGCTGCCGCACATGGGGTGGAACACGGTCGAGCCCGGTGCGGACAGCATCCTCTTCCGCGGGATCGAGCAGGAGCGCTTCTACTTCGTGCATTCCTACGCCGCGCAGTCGTGGGAGCTCGACGTCATCCCGCCGTTCCCGCAGCCCGTGCTGACCTGGGCGACCTATGGCGACCCGTTCCTGGCCGCCGTCGAGAACGGCCCGCTCTCGGCGACGCAGTTCCACCCGGAGAAGTCCGGAGAAGCCGGCATCCAGCTGCTGCGCAACTGGGTCGACAGCCTCCGCTGAGGCGCAGCCGCCCGGCCTCGTGATGTCGCGGGTCAGAAGCCCCGGGCGACGGATGCCGCGGCCGACAGCCACGCACGCTGAGTGCGCTTCCCGAGCGCGCCGTACCGCAGGTGCCCGTCGACCATCTCGTGATCGAACGGGATGCTGACGACGTCGCGCGCCAGGGCGCGGTACCCGTTCACGACATGCTCGACATCAGACGGGGTGGCCTTGGGATCGGCCTGCGAGACCACGACGACCGACTCCTGAGCGAGCCGCGCCGACCGCTCGTCGCGTTCTTCGAGCGCCTCGATCAGAAGGGCACCGGCCTCCGCGTGGTCGGCACGCGTGGTCGTCGCGACCACCAGCTGGTCGGCGTGGTCGATCATGCGCAGCCACATCGGGTCGGATTCGTCGTTGCCGGAGTCGATGATGATGAGTCGGTAGAACTTCGCAGCCACCGCGTGGATCGCGTCGACGTCGGCGGGGCTGAGACGGTTCTCGTGCGCGAGCTTGATGGGCTTCGAGCGCAGGACGTCGTATTTCTCGCGGGGCTGGTGATGCATGAAGTGGGCGAGGTCGGCGGACTGGGCGCCGGTTCCGAGCAGGCGCCCGACCTCGGGCAGCATCTCCAGCAGCGTGCGGTCGTGCGCGCCGGTGTCGGTGCGCCAGCCCAGGGTGCCGCGCGTCTGGTTGTTGTCCCAGGCCAGCACGCCCGCGCCGCCGTAGCGTGCGAACACGGCGGAGAGCAGGATCGTCGTTGGCGTCTTGCCCGCACCGCCCTTGCCGTTGACGACGGCGATCGTGCGAGGGCCTGGCCAGTGCTGGCTCACGGCGAGTTCGTCGTCGCGGCCGGACTGCTCCTCGGCTGACGGGCGGATGCGGAAACCGAGCTTGTTGAACGCGCCTCGGGCGCCGTCGCGGGCGGGTTCTTCCGGGCGCTCGGTCTGCAGGAAGGAGTGACGGTCGCGGAGGTCCCGCTGCTCTCGACGCGATGCCGGCTCGATGACCGGCGGGGCGGCGGGCGCGAACGCGGAAGGTGCGGATGCGGGCGCGGCCGGCGTAGCGGGCGAGGGCGGCGAGGACAGCGCGGGTCCTGGTGCCGGCGCGCTCCGCGGCGCGCTCGAAGGCGCGGCGGAGGGTGCGGCGGAGGGCGGTGCGGAGACGACGCGCTGGGGCGCCGTGTTCAGGGACGCCGTCGGGGCGGGCGCGGTGACGCGAGGCGCGGCACTGGCGGGCGGGGGAGGAGTGGTCGGCGGCGCAGCGGGAGCAGGGGCGGCCGACTGAGGCGCAGGCGGAGCGGGCGCTCCCGGTTGCGGGGGTGCGGCGGGCGCGCTGACCGCAGGCATCGCGGGGTCCTGCTCGCGTTCCTCACGTACAGAAGCCCGTGTCCGGCGATACGGCGGCTGCGGCAACGCAGACGGGCCTGTCGACGGTAGCGGTGGAACCGGTGGGACCGCAGCCGGGAACAGCGGAACGGACTCGACGAGCTCCGGCTGGTCGCGGGGGATGGGCGATGCCGACCTCGGCGTGGCTTCTTCGTGCGGACCCGACATGATCCTTCAGCCTACCCGTGCATTTCACCGGCATTTCATTTGCATTTCTCCCGCATTTGGAGGCCGCCCCTGCGCGCGGTACCCTCGGTTCTCGTGCGTCCGCGACGGGTGTACCCCGGACCACGGATCTGAATCCTCACCTTAGGAACCCATGAACGACTTCGCGCAGTCTCCCTCGCTCACGCTTCTTCCCGCGGTCGATGTCGCCGGAGGCAAGGCAGTCCGTCTGACTCAGGGCGAGGCGGGAACCGAGACGAACTACGGCGACCCGCTCGACGCCGCAGGGGAGTGGGTCGCGCAGGGCGCGAAGTGGATCCACCTCGTCGACCTCGACGCCGCGTTCGGTCGCGGGAGCAACGCGCCGATCCTCCGCAAGGTCATCAAGCAGTTCAGGCACGTCAATGTCGAGCTGTCCGGCGGCATCCGCGACGACGCGACCCTCGAGGCGGCTCTGGAGAGCGGCGCTGCGCGCATCAACCTCGGCACGGCGGCGCTGGAGAACCCGGAGTGGGCGGCCGACGTGATCGGACGCTACGGCGAAGCGATCGCCGTGGGTCTCGACGTGCGCGGTACCACGCTCGCGGCTCGCGGCTGGACCAAGGAGGGCGGGGACCTCTGGGAGGTGCTCGAGCGCCTCGAAGATGCCGGATGCAGCCGCTACGTCGTCACCGATGTGACCAAGGACGGCACGCTCCGCGGCCCGAACCTCGAGCTGCTGCGCGAGGTGGCCTCCCGCACGCCGAAGCCGGTCGTCGCTTCGGGCGGCATCTCCAACCTCGACGACATCGCCGCTCTCCGTGAGCTCGTGCCGCTGGGTGTCGAGGGCGCGATCGTCGGCAAGGCGCTCTACGCAGGAGCATTCACGCTGGCTGAGGCGCTGGATGTCGCAGGGGACTGACGACTCCTGCGGGCACAGCGACCACGGTCACGACGACCACGGTCGTTCTTCGGTGAACTCCGGCGATTCGGCCGGCGTCCCCTGGGAGGGGCGGAGCTTCGAGCCCAATCCGCATACTTCCGACGACGGCTCCGCCGACCCCGCCCTGCTCGATGCATTGCGGCGCTTCCGGGCCGGTGACGGTTCGCAGGTCGAGGTGGTCGACGCGTTCCGTTCTGCCCGTGTCCTGATCCCGCTCGTCGCCGAGAAGGGCGCTCAGGAACCGGACCTCGGACCGAGCGGACTCGCTGTCGACAAGACGCAGGAGCTCTCGATCGTCACGGTCGCCGCGCCTGACGGCCGACGCGTGCAGCCCGTCTTCTCCTCGGTCGAATCCATGCAGCGGTGGGATGCCACGGCTCGACCGATCCCCGTCGAAGCCGTGCGAGCTGCACTCGCAGCATCCGCCGATGACACCGACCTCATCGTCCTCGATCCGACGTCCGACACGGAGTTCGTGATCCGTCGCCCTGCGGTGTGGGCGATCGCCCAGGAGCACCCGTGGGAACCGAGTTTCCTGTCGCCCGAGGTGTTCGGCGCGCTGCAGGAGAGCGTGGCGCACGAACTCGCTGTGATCGACGTCGCGGTCGCCGCCGGAGATCCGGATGCGCGCCTGCGGGGCCCGGAGCTGGTCGTCATCCTCGAGCTGATCGACGGCCTGGAGCGCGAGGTGCTCGACGCCGTCCTCGCGCGTCTGGCTCAGCGCTGGGCCGCCGACGACCGCATCGCCGTGCTCGCCGACTCCCTCACGGTGAAGCTCCGCCGCAGCGCCTGACCCGCTTCGCTAGGGTGGCCGCATGCGCAGAACAGCGATGGCGACCCTGACCGCGCTGCTGGGCCTGTCGCTCGCCGGCTGCGCGACCGCGTGCCCCGCGATCGGCTACATCAGCGTCCTGACGGTGGATGCCAGCGCCTACGGCGACGATGTCTTCGTGCAGTTGTGCGTCCCCGGCGGATGCTCCGCCGGCCCGGACGGCCAGGAGACGCCCTCATCGGACCCGACCGTCCCGAATGTGGGGGAGGAGCCGGACGAGTTCCTCTTCATGTCCGTTCCCGACGAGGTCACCGCGCGCGTCTTCGCCCCTGACGGCACCCTCCTCGTCGAGGACGACCACGACATCAGCTGGACTCACTCCACCGAGCAGTGTGGCGGCCCCTCGACCGCCCCGCCCCTGATCCTGAACCCCTGACCCCGACGCACAACCTCGTACTTCCCGCCCACATTCAACGGCGCGACACGGTTCCGGAAACCTGAGGGCGCAGCGCTCCCGCCGGGAGCGAGCATCGGGAGGGGCCCGCGAAGCGGGAGGGTCCCCGCTCTGCGAGCGAAGGCGGGAGCGCTGCGCCCGCCCCCGCAGAACCTCACAAGACCAAGACCGTTAGTTGACCGGCCCCGTCCACTTCTCGCCCGGTCCCTTGCCGATCGGGTCGGGGATGCTGGAGGCTTCGCGGAACGCGAGCTGGAGTGAGCGGAGGCCGTCGCGCAGCGAGCGGGCGTGCATGTCGCTGATCTCGGGAGCACCGGCGGTGATGAGCCCGGCGAGGGCGTTGATGAGCTTGCGTGCCTCGTCGAGGTCGAGCTGAGCCGCAGCATCCGGGTCGTCGGCGAGTCCGAGCTTCACGGCCCCCGCGCTCATCAGGTGCACGGCGGCGGTGGTGATGACCTCGACGGCGGGGACATCGGCGATGTCGCGGGTGGCGGAGGATGCCGCTTCTTCCTGTCGTGCCCAGCGCTCTTCGCGCTCGTGTGCAGTCTCGTCCGATGCCTGGTTCGTCACTTCGCCTTGCCTTCTGTTAGACTTCATCGGGCTCTGGAGCAGTATGCTCCGGAACGAAAGAGGATTCACTTCCCACCCGCGCTTGCCGTTCCAGGCTACCGGGTCCAGCACTCCGTCAGCTCCGATCGTGAGATCGAGCGGGCAGCAGGGTGCCGAGCCGGCGTCTGAATGCCGGTGGGTGGGGGACGATTCCGAATTCGCCCGTGATGCAGAGAGTGTCGCGGTGGCTGAATCACATCGTCTAAGGAGCACCTATCAGCGATCCCCGCACCAATGAGCGCATCCGCGTCCCCGAGGTTCGCCTCGTCGGTCCCGCGGGTGAGCAGATCGGCGTCGTCCGCATCGAGGCCGCGTTGCGCCTTGCGCAGGAAGCCGATCTCGACCTCGTCGAGGTCGCCCCCAACTCGAAGCCGCCCGTGGTCAAGATCATGGACTACGGCAAGTTCAAGTACGAGGCCGCCCAGAAGGAAAAGGAAGCTCGCCGCAACCAGGCGAACACGATCCTGAAGGAAGTCCGCTTCCGTCTGAAGATCGAGGCGCACGACTACACGACCAAGCTGAAGCGCGCCGAGGGCTTCCTCAAGGCCGGCGACAAGGTCAAGGCCATGATCCTGTTCCGCGGTCGCGAGCAGTCGCGCCCCGAGCAGGGTGTGCGTCTCCTCCGCAAGTTCGCGGAAGACGTCGCCGAGCTGGGCACGGTCGAGTCCAACCCGACCATCGATGGTCGCAACATGGTCATGATCGTTGCTCCGCTCAAGAGCAAGTCCGAAGCCAAGCAGGAGCAGAACGCCGTCCGCGACGCACAGCGCGCCGCGAACAAGCAGGCCGCTCGTGAGTCGAAGGCCGAGTCGGATGCTCCCGCCGAGGTCGCCGCGGAGTAATTCCGCCCCCAGAACTCCCGCACCGCGGGTTGACACCGTCGCCTGAGAAGGCGCCATACGAAGGAAGAGAAGATGCCGAAGCAGAAGACCCACTCGGGTGCTAAGAAGCGCTTCAAGATCACCGGCAGCGGCAAGCTGAAGAAGCAGCAGGCCGGCATGCGCCACAACCTCGAGCACAAGTCGAGCCGTCGTACCCGTCGTCTGAACCAGGACCAGGTGCTCTCGAAGGCTGACACCAAGGTCGCGAAGAAGCTTCTCGGCCGCTGATCGCGCCCGAACGCACGAATAGGAACACAGGAAAATGGCAAGAGTCAAGCGGGCAGTAAACGCCCACAAGAAGCGCCGGGTCATCCTCGAGCGCGCAAAGGGTTACCGCGGTCAGCGTTCGCGCCTCTACCGCAAGGCCAAAGAGCAGGTCATCCACTCCCTGGTCTACTCGTACCGGGACCGTCGCAAGCGCAAGGGCGACTTCCGTCGTCTCTGGATCCAGCGCATCAACGCTGCGGCTCGCCAGAACGGCATGACGTACAACCGCTTCATCCAGGGCCTCGGCCTCGCGGGTGTCACGGTCGACCGTCGTATGCTCGCTGACCTCGCGATCAACGACGCAGCGACGTTCACGACGCTGATCGAGACGGCGAAGAAGGCTCTGCCCTCCGACGTCAACGCGCCGAAGTCGGCTGCGTAAGCATCTCTTCACACAGGGCGCTCTCCTTCGGGAGGGCGCCCTGTGGCGTTTCCGGACGCGGCGTCGGCGGAGAGCCGAGTGACAGCGACGTCGATGAGGGATGCTGCCGCCACAGCCAGCGCGTAGACGCCGAGGTCGCGTGCGTCGAAGCCTGAGCCGAGGACGAGCTCGATCGGCGGGAACACGTCAGCCCAGGCGCGGGGAAGCGCGGTGAGCTGCAGCAGCTCGACACCCGCGCACACCGCGAATGCGATCAGGGCAGCCGCCGCGCGATGCGCCCGCGGCGCGACGAGCGCTGCGAGAAGGTAGATGAGCACGGCGTACAGGGCGTCGCCGGCGATGTCGCCGACCGTTCCGCCGACTCCGCGATGGACGAGCAGCCCGATGCCGACCGTCCCGGCAGCGAGAACGGCCAGGGTGACCCGTCGGCGGGTGAGGGGCGCCGGGGCGTCGTTCGTCATGGACGCACCATATCCCCGATGGTGCGGGAACCAGCCGCGTGTTGCCTAGACTGTGAATGTGCTGGAGAACCCCCGCTCCCCCCGAGTCCGTGCCGTCGCGAAACTGACCAAACGCAGTGCGCGCACCGAGACGGGTCTGTTCCTTCTCGAAGGTCCGCAGGCCGTCCGCGAAGCGCTGACCTACCGCCCCGAGGCGATCGTCGAGCTCTTCGCGACGCCGAACGGGTGGGAGAAGCATCCGGACATCCGGGCGAAGTCCGGCGAGGCTGAGATCGACGTCGAGTTCGTCACGGAGTACGTGCTCAATGCGATGGCCGACACTGTCACTCCGCAGGGACTCGTCGCGGTTGTCCAGCAGACGCCGACGTCGGTGCGCGACATCTTCGCGGCATCTCCCCGGCTCGTCGCGATCTGCGAAGAGGTGCGTGATCCGGGCAATCTCGGCACCATCATCCGGGCAGCGGATGCCGCCGGCGCGGATGCCGTCGTCCTCACCGGCCGCACGGTCGACCCGTACAACCCGAAGGTCGTCCGCGCGACGACCGGCTCGCTCTTCCACCTGCCCGTCTCGGTGGCGGGAGATCTCGCCGATGTCGTGAAGCGCGCCCATGCGGCAGGACTCCGAATCCTCGCGGCCGACGTCAAGGGAGACGACCTGCTCGAGGCCCGCGCAGCGGGTGTCCTCGCTGAGCCCACCGGCTGGCTGTTCGGCAATGAAGCGCGCGGTCTCGAAGACGACGCTCTCGCGCTTGCCGACCAGGTGCTCAAACTGCCCATCTTCGGGCGCGCGGAATCCCTCAACCTCGCCACCGCAGCCAGCGTGTGCCTCTACGAGAGCGCGTTCGCCCAGCGGGCGTCTGCGACAGGCTGACCCGGCGGTCTGATGCGCAGAGACCGGAAGCAGAATCGATGAGGATTCTGATCGTGGAAGACGACGACCGCGTCGCCGCTGCCCTCGACGCTTTCCTCGCCCGTTCGGGGTACGCGACGGTGCGCGCCGCCGACGGTGCCGCCGCGCTCGACCTGCTCGGCGCCGATACCGAGGTCGTCCTGCTCGATCTCGGCCTGCCGGACGTCGATGGGATCGACCTGTGTCGCCGCATCCGTGGGCGCTCCGATGTCCCCATCGTGATCGTCACCGCCCGCAACCAGGTCACCGAGCGCATCAAGGGCCTCCGCGCCGGGGCAGACGACTTCGTCGTGAAGCCCTACGACGTGCACGAGCTGCTGGCCCGGATCGAGGCGGTCACCCGGCGCACGCGTCCGATGCGGGCGGAGACCGAGGCGCGAGTGGTGCTCGACGGGGGAGAGGTGCAGATCGACCTCGTCGCGCGTCAGGTGTTCGTCGAGGGCGGTCCCGTCGACCTCACGCGCAAAGAGTTCGACATCGTCGCTGTGCTTGCGCGCTACCCGGGCGTCGCCGTGCCGAAGGAGCGGCTGATCCGCGAGGTGTGGAACACCGACTGGCGCGGCTTCGGGCACTCGCTCGAGGTGCACGTCGGCGCGATCCGCCGGAAGACGGGAGACCGCCGACTCATCGAGACCGTGCGCGGCGTCGGTTACCGCCTGGCCGGGTCGTGACCGATGCGACGTCGCCTGATCATCGTCTTCCTCGTGCCGCTCGTGGCGATCCTGCTCTCCCTGGGAGGGGCTGCGGGCTGGGGTGCCGCCCGCAGCATCCAACAGACGTTCTACGCCGAGCAGCTGGGTGACCTCGGCTACTTCGTCACCAGCGCCCGGCAGTCCCTGCGCTCGGGGAGTGCCGCCGTCGTCGACGCCGAGGTCCTGAGGTTCCGCGAGGTCTACGGGATCGACGTCATGGTGTTCGACCTCGCCGGCAGCGTCTGGGCCGCAGGCGACGACGAGACGGCCGTGCTCTCGGACGACGACGCCGAGAGGGTGCGACTCGCGTTGTCCGGGCGTCGCGCCGAGCCGCCGGGTCAGGTCTTCCCCTGGACGATCACCGACTCGGCCGTCGTCGAGCCGGTCTTCGACGACGGCGACGTCATCGGTGCGGTGCTGGTCTCCGCCGATGTCGAGGCGCCACGCGCGGCGATCCTGCAGCAGATGCTCGTCCTGTCGGCAATCGCGGTCGCGCTGATCGCTCTCGGCGTGCTGCTGGTCTTCCGTCTCGCGCGCTGGGTGCTGTCGCCGGTGCGCCGACTCGACGAGGCGATGGTCGCGATCGAGCGCGGCGAGATGGATACGCGGGTCGCGGAAGACACCGGTCCACCGGAACTTCGGCGTATGACTCGCGTGTTCAACGGCATGGCCGACGAGATCGAACGTGTGATGACGCGGCAGCAGGAGTTTGCGCTCAATGCGTCTCACGAGCTGCGCAACCCGCTCAACGCGCTGCTGCTGAGGGTCGAGCACCTCGCCACCGGGCTCGGCAAGGACTGGCAGGACGACGTCGAGGAGACGAGGGAGGAGGGGCGGCGGATGGCTCGGATCCTCGAGACTCTCCTGGGGCTCGCCCGCGGCGGCCGCGGCGATTCGACGATCTCCGCCGTAGACCTGGCGACTTTGGCCACCCGCCGCGTCGATGCCTGGCGCGATGTCGCGGGTCAGCGCGGGGTCGCCTTCCGCCTCGGCGGAGACCGGTCGGTCATGAGCGTGACCGACCGGACGATCGTGGAGAGCGCCTTGGACGCCGTCATCGACAACGCCGTGAAGTTCTCGCCCGTCGAGGCAGAGATCGAGGTCGGGGCCTGGCGCGAGGGAGAGATCTGCCGGATCACCGTCCGCGACCACGGTCCCGGAATGACGGTCGAGCAGGCCGCGTCGGCCGCCGACCGGTTCTGGCGCAGCGACGAGAGCCGCGACACGCCCGGTTCCGGGCTGGGACTCGCGATCGCCACTGACCTGCTCGCATCGGTCGGGGGAGACCTCGCCGTGGAGTCCATCGAGGGCGGCGGCCTCGCCGTCTCGCTGCTGCTGCGCGACGGAGCATCCGCATGAGGCCGGTGCGGCGGAGGATCGCCGCGGGTCTCGTGTCTCTTCTGGTGCTGTGCGCCCTCGCCGCCTGCAGCACCCGCGCAAGCGAGTGGAGCGACGAGGAGTACGTGATCGCGGGCGGCGGATCGACGGGCGTCTACTTCGACTACGGCACCCATCTGGCCGCTGACCTGTCCGGGACGCTCGACATCCGGATGGTCGCCGACGAGACGGCGGGCTCGGTCGACAACCTGCTGCGCGTCGGCTCGGGAGAGGCGGTGATCGGGTTCGCGCAGGGGGACGCCGCCGCGGATGCGGTCGCGGGGACCGGAGCATTCGACGAGCCATTGAAGGTGCAGGCCGTCGCGCGGCTCTACGACGAGTACGTGCACGTCGTGGTGCGCGGCGACTCCGAGATCGACGGCATCGCCGACCTCGCGGGAAGGTCCGCGTCCCTCGGCGCCGAGAACTCGGGCGTCAACGTCATCGCTGGCAGGGTGCTGGATGCGGCCGGGGTCGACGTCGCGTCCGTCCGCAATCCTCAGCTGGACCTCAGCGCCTCGATCCAGGCCATGGAACGGGGAGAGATCGACGGCTTCTTCTGGGTCGGCGGACTCCCGACCCCCGGGATCGCCGCGCTCGCCGAACGGATGCCGGTGCGCCTGCTGCCGATCGAGCAGGAATGGGTCAACGAGGTGAACGACCGGTACTCCCACGCCTACCGCCCCGCCGACGTGCCGGCGGGCATGTACGGCCTGGAGGCGTCGGCATCCACCATGGCCGTTCCCAATTACCTGGTCACGGCCGAATCGACTCCGCCTGCCGTGGTGCGGGACATCCTCGCCGGCCTGTTCGACGCCCGCTCGCGCATCGCGCACGAGGTGCCGGCCGCCGCACTCCTCGACCGTCGTCAGGCGATCTTCACGGGTCCTGTGGCCCTTCATCCCGGCGCTGTCGAGTACTACCGCGACCTGCGCGGCTGAGCCCGCGGGCGACTGCTCAAGAAATCCTCAAGAACTCTGACAGCGGGTCGGCGCTCTGCCAGTGTGAGTGCGATCGCACACGATCGACGGGCCTGCTGCTCGCAGTAATCAGGGGAAAGCGCAGCGGCAGGCGTGGATCCACGGCCCTGCGGGGGCGGGCCGTGGATCACCCGTGCAGAGCAGCACGGGTGAGTGTGATCGCGTGTCACGAACGTGTAAATCCTGCGCTGGTGCGTAGTACCCAGGGTTCGACCTGGCTAGTTTGGAGAAATGATGACCTCTGATACACCCCTCGTCGTGGTCGAGAACGTCCAGAAGCACTACGGCGACTTCCAGGCTCTGACCGACATCGACCTCACGGTCAACACGGGTGAGGTCGTCGTGGTGATCGGCCCGTCCGGTTCCGGCAAGTCGACGCTCTGCCGCACCATCAACCGCCTCGAGACGATCACGAGCGGCAGCATCAGCATCGACGGCAAGGCGCTCCCCGCCGAGGGCAAGGGGCTCGCCACGCTCCGCGCCGACGTCGGCATGGTGTTCCAGTCGTTCAACCTGTTCGCCCACCTCACGATCCTCGAGAACGTCACTCTCGGGCCGATCAAGGTTCGCGGCCTGAAGAAGGCGGATGCCGACAAGGAGGCGATGGCACTGCTCGAGCGCGTCGGCGTCGCGCAGCAGGCCTCGAAGCTTCCCGCTCAACTCTCCGGTGGGCAGCAGCAGCGCGTCGCGATCGCACGCGCTCTCGCGATGCGCCCCAAGGTCATGCTCTTCGACGAGCCGACCAGTGCGCTCGACCCGGAGATGATCAACGAGGTGCTCGACGTGATGGTCGGGCTCGCCCAGGAGGGCATGACGATGATCGTCGTGACCCACGAGATGGGCTTCGCACGCAAGGCGGCCGATCGGGTCGTCTTCATGGCCGACGGCCGGATCGTGGAGGAGGCGACTCCTGAGGAGTTCTTCACGAATCCGAAGAGCGACCGTGCCAAGGACTTCCTCTCGAAGCTCCTCACCCACTGAGCTTCTGCACCAGAAGCCACCACAGACCCTGCACACACAGCAACTGAAGGAGACGCACATGCGACGCACACGGACACTGGCAGGCATCGGAATCGCGGCGGTAGCGCTGCTCGCGCTGACGGCCTGCAACAGCGGCACGCCCGGCGACACGACGGGCGAGGGCGAAGACCCCGGCACGAGCGAGGAAGGCCCGCTCTGGGAGGTGGCGACCGATGTCTCCCTCGACGGGAGCCCCACGTTCGACGCCATGACCGAACGCGGCAAGGTAGTGATCGGTGTAAAGAGCGACCAGCCCGGGCTGGGCTATGAAGACCCCGCGACCGGAGACCGCACCGGCTTCGACGTCGACACCGCTCGCTGGATCGCCGCTTCGCTGGGATTCGACGACGCGGACATCGAGTGGAAGACGATCCCGTCGGCGAACCGCGAGCAGGAGCTCATCAACGGGGGCGTCGACTTCTACGTCGGCACGTACTCGATGACCGACGCGCGCGACGAGGTCATCGACTTCGCGGGCCCGTACCTGATCACCGGTCAGGGCCTGCTGGTTGCGGCCGATGACGACTCGATCAAGGGCCCGGACGACCTCGCAGGCAAGGTGACGTGCTCGGTGACGGGCTCGACGCCTCTCCAGCGCATCCGCGAGGAGTACAGCGGTGAGGTCACCGAGCGTCAGACGTACTCCGAGTGCGTCGAGCAGCTCCTGTCGGGCCAGGTCGACGCGATCACGACCGACGAGGCGATCCTCGCCGGTTACCAGGCGCAGGACCCGGACAACCTGAAGCTCGCAGGCGACCCGTTCAGCGAGGAGCGGTATGGCGTCGGCATCGCCGATGGAGACACGGCGCTGCAGGACCACATCAACACCCTCTTCACCGACGGTGGTGACGTCTGGACCGCCCTGTACGAGGAGTACCTCGAGCCGGCCGGTGTCGTCGCTGAACAGCCTGCCGTCGACTGATCACCCTTGACCGGGGCGCCTGCACGGGCGCCCCGGTCAGACCCTCCTTCTGAAGAGCGCACGAGAGGAACCGAATGGGCGTCATCACGAACAACCTCGATCTGTGGGTCGAGGCGCTGCTCGGAACGCTGAAGCTCTTCCTGGGCGGGGCTGCACTCGCCCTCGTGCTGGGAATCATCGTGGGAGCGATGCGCGTCTCTCCGGTGCCCATCGCCCGCGCGGTCGGCACGCTGTACGTGAACACGATTCGCAATACTCCGTTGACCCTCGTCTTCTTCGGGTTCTCCTTCGCCCTTCCGCCGCTCCTCGGGCTGCGAATCGACTCGTTTCTTCTCGCGACGTGCGCGCTGGGCATCTACACCGCGACCTATGTCGCAGAGACGATCCGATCGGGTATCAACACCGTGCCGGTGGGGCAGGCCGAAGCAGCCCGAGCAATCGGCCTCGGTTTCGGCCAGGTGATGACGCTGGTCGTGCTCCCGCAGGCCTTCCGCTCCGTGATTCCGCCGATGATGAGCGTCTTCATCGCTCTGCTAAAGAACACGACGGTTGCCGCCGGCTTCTCGGTCATGAACCTCGGGTCCATGCGCGACTGGCTCAGTGAGCGCGGTGAGAATCAGCTGCTGGTGATCGTGTGGGTCATGATCGCGTTCGTGGCGCTCGTGCTGCTGCTCTCCTGGGCACAGCGATCACTCGAGAACCGATGGAGGGTGGCGCGATGAGCGGCAGTGTCCTTTACGACGTCCCGGGTCCCCGGGCGATCGCTCGCAACCGGATCATCGGCGTGATCACGATCCTCGTCGTGGTGGCCGTTATCGCGTTCTTCATCTGGCGGCTCATCGCCACGGGACAGTTCTCCGCACAGAAGTGGATCGGATTCACTTACACACGCATCTGGGAACAGATCGCGATGGCCACGGTGCGCACGGTGGCCGCATTCGCCGCAGCCGCCGTCGGTGCTCTGGCGCTCGGATTCATCCTCGCAATCGGTCGGCTGTCGGATCACGCCTGGGTGCGTTGGCCGGTCACGGTCGTGACGGAGTTCTTGCGGGCCGTCCCGGTCCTCGTGATGATGTTCCTGCTCTACTACGGTCTTCCCGTGATGGGCGTGGAGATCCCGAGCTACTGGGCCGTGGTCATCGCCCTCGTCGCCTACAACGGTTCGGTTCTCGCCGAGGTCATTCGCGCGGGTGTCGAGTCACTGCCTCGAGGACAGAGCGAGGCGGGCTACTCGATCGGTCTGCGCAAAGCCGGCGTGATGCAGCTGGTACTGCTCCCACAGGCGATCCGGGCGATGATGCCGGTTATCATCTCGCAGCTCGTCGTCACGCTCAAGGACACCGCGCTCGGTTTCATCATCACGTACGAAGAGCTGCTGCTGCTCGCCAAGCAACTCGGAGCAGCGACCACGATCGGACGCCCCATCGTGCAGATGACGATGGTCGTCGCCGTGATCTACATCGGCATGTGCCTCTTGCTCTCGCTGGTCGCGAGGATGGCGGAGAAGCGGATGAGCCGGTCTCCGAAGGTTCAGGGAGCCGCACGGCACCTCGACGTCAATCCGCGCACGCACGATGGTGGCACGGATACGGAGCTGATCGCTCAGCAGAGGTTGTAGCTGTATGAGAAGAGCGTGGCCGAAGATTCCTCTCCGGCCACGCTCTTTCGTCTGTCGCGACTATCCAGACACTGTCCTGTCGGCAGTCGCGCCGACGCGGAAGTCATCGTAAGAAGGGCCTGCGGCTGTACCCCACGCGTGAATCTTGTACTGCGAGGTTCCTGACGTATCCCGCGCAGAGACGTAGATCACACAAGTGTTGGTTCCCGTGCAGTTCCGTGCCTGACCGAGCGGGGCAGGCAGGGTGTTGGCACCGTTGCTCTGCAGCGCGACATTCGTGCCGCCCCTCATGACCGAGATGCCTGCCTGGGTCGAGTTGTACGAGTAGTTCGCGACGTTCTTGCAGTAGACCTTCGCCTGCACCGACAGGAATCGGCCGTCTGAATTCGTGACGAAGCTCGCGGACTGAATCGACACCGTGCACCCCGGATCGGCAGCCATCGCTGGCGCCGCCGTGAAGACGGATGCCGCAACCGCGGCGAGGACTGCTTGCGAGGGCGTCGGACTCGGCGCGTAAGAGCACTCGTACGTCCCCGGTAGACTCACATCTCGTGTCTGAGTCTCCCGAAATCACCCCGGAAGCGGTCGAAGCGGCCGTCGCCGCCGCACTGGCAGCGATCACCGCAGCGACCGATACCGCCGAGCTGAAGGCGGCCCGCGCCGCCCATGTCGCCGACGGTTCGCCCCTCGCGGTCCTGAACGCCTCGATGCGTCAGGTCGCCCCCGAGAACAAGGCCGCCTTCGGCAAGCTCGTCGGCCAGGGGCGCGGTCAGGTGACGCAGGCGCTCGCCGCGAAGGAGACCGAGCTGGCTGCGGCCGAGGTCGCCGCTCGTCTCGACGCGGAGCGGCTCGACATCACGGCTGTTCCCTCGCGCACACGGGTCGGGGCGCGGCATCCGCTCACGCTCCTCCAGGACCAGGTGTCCGACATCTTCGTCGGCATGGGCTGGGAGATCGCGGAGGGGCCGGAGCTCGAGCACGAGTGGTTCAACTTCGACGCGCTGAACTTCGACGTCGACCACCCTGCCCGCCAGGAGCAGGACACCTTCTACGTCGACCCGACGTCGCGCCACCTCGTGATGCGCACGCACACGAGCCCCGTGCAGGTGCGCTCCATGCTCGACCGTGAGCTGCCGATCTACGTGCTGTGCCCCGGCCGCGTGTATCGCACCGACGAGTTCGACGCCACGCACCTTCCGGTGTTCACGCAGTTCGAAGGCCTCGTGATCGACAAGGGCATCACGATGGCGCACCTGAAGGGCACGCTCGACCACTTCGCGAAGCAGCTCTTCGGCCCGGAGGCCAAGATGCGCTTCCGCACGAACTACTTCCCCTTCACCGAACCGTCCGCTGAACTCGACCTGTGGCACCCGACCTTCAAGGGCGGCGCGCGCTGGATCGAGTGGGGCGGCTGCGGCATGGTCAACCCGAACGTGCTGCGCGCGGCCGGGATCGATCCGGAGGTGTACAGCGGCTTCGCCTTCGGAATGGGTATCGAGCGGGGCCTGATGTTCCGCAGCGACGTCCAGGACATGCGCGACATGGCCGAGGGCGATGTCCGTTTCAGCGAGCAGTACGGGATGGTGGTGTGATGCGCGTCCCGCTTTCGTGGTTGCGTGAGTACGTCGATCTGGCAGCGGATGCCACGCCCGAGGATGTCCTCGCGGCGCTGGTGACCGTCGGCTTCGAAGAGGAGGACGTGCACCGCTTCGACATCACGGGTCCTGTAGTCGTCGGGCAGGTCGTCTCGCTCGAGGCCGAGCCGCAGTCGAACGGCAAGACCATCAACTGGTGCCAGGTCGACGTCGGCCCTTCGTCGGGCTCAGGAACCGAACGTGACATCCGCGGCATCGTCTGCGGCGCGCACAACTTCGTCGCCGGCGACAAGGTCATCGTGACGCTGCCCGGCGCTGTGCTGCCCGGCCCGTTCCCGATCGCTGCCCGCAAGACCTACGGCCACGTGTCCGACGGCATGATCGCCTCGGCGCGCGAGCTGGGTCTCGGCGACGAGCACAACGGCATCCTGGTGCTGTCCGACCTCGGCATCGACGCACCCGTCGGCACCGACGCGATCGCGCTGCTCGGCCTCGACGACGTCGCGGTCGAGATCAACGTGACGCCCGACCGCGGCTACGCGTTCTCGCTCCGCGGCGTGGCCCGCGAATACTCGCACGCCACCGGCGCCGAGTTCCGCGACCCGGCCGAGCGCGACTTCGCCGAACTGCAGCCCGGCTCCGGCCACACCACGATCGTCGACGACCAGGCTCCCGTGCGGGGCAACGTCGGCGCCAGCGAATTCGTCACCCGCGTCGTGCGGGGTGTCGACCCGTCGCGCCCGACGCCGCCGTGGATGATCGCCCGACTGTCGCTCGCGGGCATGCGTTCGCTGGGCGTCCTGATCGACATCACCAACTACGTGATGCTCGAACTCGGCCAGCCGCTGCACGGGTACGACCTCGACAAGCTCACCGGCGGCATCACGGTGCGCCGCGCGACGCCCGGCGAGAAGATGAAGACTCTCGACGGGGTCGAGCGCGCTCTGCACACCGAAGACCTGCTCATCACCGACGACTCGGGCCCTATCGGGCTCGCCGGCGTCATGGGCGGCGGAACGACCGAGATGACCGGCACGACGAGCAATGTGCTCATCGAGGCTGCGATCTTCGACCCGACGACCATCGCCCGCACGGCCCGCCGGCACAAGCTGCCCAGTGAGGCGTCCAAGCGCTTCGAGCGCGGCGTCGATCCGCTCGTGCCGTTCGTGGCCGCGCGCCGCGCCGCCGACCTCATGGTCGAGCTCGCCGGTGGCACGCTCACGGAAGAGGGCGGTGCGCTGTTCGCCGAGGTCTTCGTCTCGGACATCGAGCTCCCCGCCGGTTTCGTGGAGGGGCTCATCGGCGTCGACTACACGGATGCCGAGATCACCGGCGCCCTGACCACGATCGGTGCGGAGGTGTCCCCTTCGACCGGCTCAGAGAATCAGGGCGGCTGGACGGTCATCCCGCCGACCTGGCGCCCCGACCTCACCGACAAGTGGACGCTGGCCGAGGAGGTCGCCCGCATCCACGGGCTCGACCGCATCCCCTCGGTGCTGCCGACGCCGCCTTCGGGTCGTGGACTGACCGCGCACCAGCAGGGCCGCCGCCGCGTGGCCGATGCGCTGGCTGCCGCCGGGCTCGTCGAGACTCCGGCGTTCCCCTTCACGACCGAGGCACAGAACGACCTGCACGGGTCGGCATCGGGGGAGCACCTGCCCAGCATCCGTCTGGCGAACCCCCTCGACGGTCAGGCACCGTTCCTGCGCCGGTCGCTCATTCCCGGCCTGCTGCAGACCGCCCACCGCAACATCGCGCGCGGTCTCACCGATCTCGCGATCTTCGAGACCGGGGTGGTCTTCCTCCCCGAGCCCGGAGTCGAGTACGGCACCGAGGACGTCCCGCCGCTGGGTGAGCGTCCGTCCGACGAGAAGCTCTCCGAGCTGAACGCCTCGATCCCGCCGCAGCACCGCCACGTGGCCGCCCTCCTGACAGGGAACGTGTCGCCGCGCCAGCCCGGTCGTGCCGCTGAGGCTGCCGGCTTGAGCGAGGCACTGGATGCCGTCCGCGTCATCGCGGCGGCGGCAGGCGTCGAGATCGATGTCGTCCAGGCCGAGCGCGCGGCGCTCCACCCGGGCCGCACCGGTGCGCTCCGTGTCGGCGGCGAGGAGGTCGGCTACGTCGGCGAGCTGCACCCTGCCGTCTCGGAGGGCGCTGACCTGCCAGGACGGGCGACCGTGCTCGAGCTCGACCTCGATCGGATCCTCACGCTCGCCGGAGGACGCATCGTCGCCGAGTCGCTGTCGACGTTCACCGCGGCCACCCAGGATGTCTCGCTCACCCTCCCGGCGGATGTTCCTGCCGGAGATGTGCGCGTCGCCCTGGCCGCGGGGGCCGGTGCACTGCTCGAGTCGGTTCGTCTGGTCGACGACTACCGCGGCGAGGGCGTTCCCGAGGGCTCGAAGAGCCTGACTTTCGCCCTGCGCTTCCGTGCCGGCGACCGCACACTCACGGCGGCAGAGGCCACCGAGGCCAAGCTCGCCGGTGTCGCGGTGGCGGCGGAGCGCTTCGGGGCGGCCCTGCGCGACTGAACCGGGCTCGCCTTCGATCTTGACGTCGCTCACCCGACAGTGTGACGTGACCTCTTCTGCTCCGAGCAGAAGCACTTCCGTCCAGCCGCGGATGCTGGTGACATGGATCCATGACAGACGTATTGGTCCTCGGCGGGACGGGGTGGCTCTCCGGGCGGATCGCGCGGCGATGGCGGGATACCGGGGCGGAGGTGACCTGCTTCGCCCGAGGTGAGCGTCCCGCTCCGGAGCGCGCGCAACTCGTGCGCGGAGACCGGGAGGATCCTCTGGCCTATGTCCCGCTGGCCGCACGCGACTGGGATCACGTCGTTGACATCTCATCCCGCGCCGCGCATGTCGAGGCGGCGGTTTCCGCCCTCGGCGGTCGAGCGGCGCAGTGGACCTACGTGTCGTCGGTCTCGGCCTATTCCGACGACGAGACGGTCGGCGCGGATGAGTCGGCGCCTCGGCATCCCGCCTCCCGCCCTGGAGACGAGTACGAGTACGGCGCCCAGAAGGTCGCCGCCGAGGATGCGGTGGCGGCCCTGGGGGAGCGGGCGCTGATCGTGCGGCCCGGACTCATCGTGGGCGACGGGGATCCGAGCGATCGATTCGGGTACTGGGCAGCGGCCTTCCTCCGGGCGGGCGACGACACGGTGATGCTCCCTCCCCTCGACGGACGCATGGCGCAGGTGATCGACGTCGACGACCTCGCCGCCTACGTCCTCAGAGCCGCGAGCGCCGGGATTCACGGGGCCGTCAACGCCGTCGGCGACGTCCATCCGCTCGTCGACGTGCTGGACTCGATGCGCACCGCTTCCGCGCACACCGGTGACACGGTCATCGCCGCGGATGACTGGCTCGTCGCGCACGGCGTCGACCACTGGATGGGGGAGCGCTCGCTGCCGCTGTGGCTCCCACCCGAGATGACCGGGTTCATGACCCGCTCGAATGCCGCGTTCCATGGCAGCGGCGGCACACTCCGTCCGCTCGCCGACACCATCGCCCGGGTCGTCGCCGACGAGCGTCAGCGCGGCGTCGATCGGGCCCGGCGGGCAGGACTCACCAGAGCGGAGGAGCGCGCGCTGCTGATTGAGCTCGGTCGCTAGACTTCGAGCAGTGACACGGGGTGCCGCATCCGCGGCTGAGAACAGACCCGTCGAACCTGATCTAGTTCGTACTAGCGAAGGGATGTCGCCCATGAGCGATCGTCTGCGTCCAGAATCCGCCTCCGACCTGGCGGTCTCCGCCGGAACACTGCTGGAGGGACTACGCGCTTCTCCGCCTCTCACGCACTGCATCACCAACGCGGTCGTCACCGGCTTCACCGCGAACGTGCTTCTCGCCGTCGGGGCGGCACCTGCGATGGTCGACATCGTCGGCGAGTCCGAGATGTTCGCGGGCATCGCGTCCGGGCTGCTCGTGAACCTCGGCACCCCGACGCCCGAGCAGCGGGCAGCGAGTCTCGAAGCGGTCGCCGGGGCCGCGGCATCCGGCACTCCCTGGGTGCTCGACCCGGTGGCCGTCGGTGCGCTGCCCGTCCGCACGCCGCTCGCGCGGGGACTCGTGGAACAGCGTCCGACGGCGATCCGCGGCAACGCCTCCGAGATCCTCGCACTCGCCGGACTCAGCACCGGCGGGCGTGGAGTGGACGCCACCGACAGCACGGATGCGGCGGCAGACGCGGCCGTCTCCCTGGCCCGCGGATTCGGCAGCGTCGTCGCTGTCTCCGGGCCGATCGACCTGGTCACGGACGGGCATCGGATCGTGCGCCTCGCGAACGGTCACGAACTCCTCACCCGGGTCACCGGCGGGGGCTGCGCACTCGGCGCGGTGATGGCCGCCTTCCTCGGCGCGGCCAGATCCACCGACACCGACGCGCTCACCGCCGTCGCCTCGGCGAGTCTCGTCTACACGGTCGCGGCCGAGCAGGCGGCGGAGAGAGCAGCGGGTCCTGGCAGCTTCGCCGTCGCCCTGCTCGACGCGCTCGCCTCCGTGACGCCCGGCGACCTGATCGCGGCAGCCCGTGTCGAGAGCAGCGCCCTGTGAACGCCGACTACTCGCTCTACCTCGTCACCGACCCCGGGCTCTGCGGCGATCGCGGCGTCGTCGAGACCGTCCGTCGGGCCGTCGACGGAGGCGTGCGCATCGTGCAGCTGCGCGACAAGTCCGCATCGGATGCCGAGACCGTCGATCAGCTCGTCGAACTCTCGCGGGTGATCGACGGCCGAGCGCTGCTCCTCGTGAACGACCGGCTGGACGCCGCTCTGGCCGCCAGGGCGCGCGGCGCGCGTGTCGACGGTGTGCACCTCGGGCAAGGGGACGCGTCCGTGCTCCGTGCCCGCGAGGCTCTCGGCCCGGAGGCGCTCGTCGGGCTCACCGCGAACAGCCCCGAGCACCTGGCAGCGGCGCTCGCGCTCCCCGCCGGGACCGTCGACTACCTCGGCGTCGGCGTCATCCGCCCCACCAGCACCAAGCCCGACCACCCGCCGGCTCTGGGGATCGAGGGCTTCCGCGCCTTCGCCGAGGCGAGTCCGCTCCCGTGCGTCGCGATCGGCGGAGTCGGCATCGACGACACCGAGGCGCTGCGGGGTGCAGGGGCCGCCGGACTGGCCGTCGTCTCCGCGCTGTGCGCTGCCGAAGATCCCCGGGCTGTCGCCCGGGCGTTCCGCCGACGCTGGCAGGCTGGCGCCGCCCCGCGTGTCCTCAGCATCGCGGGCAGCGATCCGTCGGGCGGCGCGGGCATTCAGGCCGACCTCAAGTCGATCGCTGCGAACGGCGGATACGGGATGGCGGTGATCACCGCCCTCACCGCGCAGAACACGCACGGTGTCCGTGGGGTGCATGTGCCACCGGCGGAGTTCCTTGGCGCACAGCTGACGGCCGTCTCGGACGACATCGTCATCGACGCCGTGAAGATCGGGATGCTGGCGAACGCCGACGTCATCCGGACGGTGGCGGCCTGGATCGATGCCGTGCGCCCGCCGATCGTCGTGCTCGACCCGGTCATGGTCGCGACCTCCGGCGATCGGCTGCTCGAACCGGAAGCCGAGCAGGAGCTGCGTGCGCTGCTCGTCCGCGCCGACGTCGTCACCCCGAATCTCGCCGAACTCGCCGTGCTGGTCGGGCGGGAGCTGACCGGGTGGTCCGACGCGCTCGCCGCCGCGGACGAACTCTCTGCCGAGATCGGGGCGGCGGTGCTCGTCAAGGGCGGACACCTCTCCGGGGAGGACGCGCCCGACGCGTTGATCGATGCGCGGAGTGCCTTCCGCGAGGAGTTCACCGGCGCCCGGATCGCCACCGCGAACACCCACGGCACCGGCTGCTCACTCTCCTCCGCGCTGGCGACCCGGCTCGCACTCGGCGAGGAACCTCGGCGCGCCGTGGCCACGGCGCGCTCGTGGTTGCGGGAGTCCCTCCGACACGGCGACGCACTGCGCGTCGGCACCGGGCACGGTCCGATCAGTCACTTCGCGGGGCTGTGGGGCCGCGGCGGCGTGGATACCCGACCGACCGCAGCCGAGGTCGCCACCGACTGGTGGCAGCACATCTCCGGCATCCGCCGTGGGATCGACGACCTGCCGTTCATCCGAGCGCTGGCCGACGGCACGCTCGACCGTGAGCCCTTCCTGTCGTACCTCGCCCAGGATGCGCTGTATCTGCGTGACTACGCGCGGGTGCTGGCCGAGGCGGCGCGGCTCGCACCGACTTCCGACGAGCAGGCATTCTGGGCGAACTCGGCACACGGCTCCATCGTCGGCGAACTCGAGCTGCACGCATCCTGGTTGACCCCTGAGCACGGCGTCGGAGCCGAGACGTTCTCGGCTCGTCCCTCTCCCGCTACGACCGCTTATCTCGATCACCTGCGCTCGGTCGCGTTCGGGGGCGACTATGCCGAGCTCATCGCGGCGATCCTCCCGTGCTTCTGGCTGTACACCGACCTCGGCAGGCGCCTGCACGCGGGAGAGTTCGGGGAGTTCGCGCAGGACCCGGGTCATCCGTACGCCTCCTGGCTCGCGACCTACGCCGATCCGGCCTTCGAAGAGGCCACCGCCCGGGCGATCGCCCTCGTCTCCGCCGCTGCCTCGAAGGCGGATGCCGAGACGAGGGCGCGCATGCTCCGGGCGTTCGATGCCTCGAGTGCGCACGAGCTCGCCTTCTTCGCCGCGCCGATGGAGGAGCCGCTCGGATGACGACTCGATGACGGGGTGGATTTGCGGATGCCGACGCGCCCACGCTACTGTCGCGTCATGCCTTCGCCCGTCTTCGCTCCCGCTACGCGGTTCCTGAGCGAGCGCAGCGAGACGCAGGGTGCTTCGAGCGTCGTCGTTCGCCGACGCCGCGGCGGCCGCCGACTGTAGGCGACCCCGTACTCCTGCCTGCGTTCCTGCAGCGGTCGAGTGCCGAGGTCGCCGCCTCCGGCCCCGCCCATGGCCCCCGATTTCGCCGGGGGTCCGACCGTTAAGGTAGAAGCATGACGTATTCCGTCGCCGTCTCCGGCGCATCCGGCTATGCGGGCGGCGAGATCCTGCGCCTCCTCGCCGATCATCCCGACATCGAGATCCGCACCGTCACGGCACATTCGAATGCCGGACAGCCCCTCGTCGACCACCAGCCGCACCTGCGCTCGCTCGCGCATCTCACGCTGCAGGACACCACTCCCGAGATCCTCTCCGGGCACGACATCGTGGTGCTGGCACTCCCGCACGGGCAGTCGGGGCAGTACACCGACGCCCTCGGCGACACCCCGCTCGTGATCGACGCGGGAGCCGACCACCGACTCACCTCGCGTGCGGCCTGGGACGCCTTCTACGGCGGTGAGTTCCACGACGCCTGGACGTACGGAGTCCCGGAACTGTTGGTCGCCGGAGGTAAGCAGCGCGAGCACCTGCGCGGAGCCACGCGCATCGCCGCGCCCGGGTGCAATGCCTCCACGGTGAGCCTCAGCCTCGCACCCGGTATCGCCGCGGGTGTGATCGATCCGACCGACATCGTCTCGGTGCTCGCCGTCGGGCCGTCCGGCGCGGGCAAGAGCCTCAAGACCAACCTGCTCGCCAGCGAGATCCTGGGCAGCGCGAACCCCTACGCGGTCGGCGGCACGCACCGCCACATCCCGGAGATCCAGCAGGCGCTGGGCGCGGCAGGTGCGGGAAACCAGGACGTCCGCATCTCCTTCACCCCGGTGCTCGTGCCGATGTCGCGCGGCATCCTCGCCACCTCGACGGCTCCGATCGTCGAGGGCGTCAGCGATACGCAGATCCGAGCGGCATGGGAGAGCGCGTACGGCGACGAGACCTTCGTGCAGCTGCTCCCGGAGGGTCGTTTCCCCCGCACCGCCGACGTTCTCGGCGCCAACACCGCGCTGATCGGCCTCGCGATCGACCGCGCTGCGAACCGCGTGACGGTCGTCACCGCGGTCGACAACCTCGTCAAGGGCACCGCGGGAGCGGCCGTCCAATCCATGAACCTCGCGCTCGGCCTCCCCGAAGGTCGCGCCCTCTCAGTCAACGGAGTCGCACCATGAGTGTCACCGCCCCCGCAGGATTCGAGGCGGCGGGAGTCGCCGCCGGCCTGAAGTCCACCGGCAAGCTCGACGTGGCCGTCGTCGTCAACCGCGGGCCCCGCAAGGTGGGCGCCGCCGTGTTCACCAGCAACCGCGCCAAGGCCAACCCGATCATCTGGTCGCAGCAGGTCGTGGCCGATCGCGTGGTCGAGGCCGTCGTGCTCAACTCCGGCGGAGCGAACTGCTTCACCGGCAGCTTCGGGTTCCAGACCACGCACCAGACCGCCGAGAAGGCGGCCGAGCTCCTCGGGGTCAGCGCCGGTGACGTGCTGATCTGTTCGACCGGATTGATCGGGGTGGGCGACGAGGTGTTTCGTGCGAAGGTGCTCGACGGCACTGCGCAGGCGATCGCCGCCCTCACCGCCGACGGGGGAGACGCGGCAGCACAGGCGATCATGACCACCGACACGGTCGCGAAGACCGCGGTGATCGGCCGCGACGGCTGGACGATCGGCGGAATGGCGAAGGGGGCCGGGATGCTGGCGCCCGGACTCGCCACGATGCTCGTGGTGATCACGACCGACGCCGTCCTCGAGCCGCTCCAGGCCGACGAGGCGCTGCGCCGCGCGACCGGGCAGACCTTCGACCGGCTCGACTCCGACGGCTGCATGTCGACCAACGACCAGGTCACGCTGCTCGCGAACGGCGCCTCGGGCGTGACTCCCGACCTCGACGACTTCGTCGCGGCGCTCACCGCGCTGTCGCAGGAACTCGCCGAGAAGCTGCAGGGCGACGCCGAGGGCGCAAGCCACGACATCACCATCGAGGTGCAGCACGCGGCATCCGAGAAGGACGCGGTCGAAGTCGGCCGCTCCGTCGCCCGCAACAACCTCTTCAAGGCGGCGATCTTCGGCAACGACCCCAACTGGGGGCGGGTGCTCGCCGCGATCGGCACCACCGCCGCGCAGTTCGACCCGTACGACGTCGACGTCTGGATGAACGGCGTGCGTGTGTGCTCCGAGGGCGGCCCTGACCGTCCGCGCGAGGAGGTCGACCTGACCCCGCGGGCCACGCACCTCGTGATCGACCTGAAGTCGGGCGACGCAACGGCGACGATCCTCACCAACGACCTCACCCACGACTACGTGCACGAGAACAGCGCCTACGCCTCATGACCGACATCCAGGACACCACGCCCGACATCGCTGCGCAGAAGGCGGCGGCGCTGATCGAATCGCTGCCGTGGCTGAAGAAGTTCCGTGACCAGATCGTCGTCGTCAAGTACGGCGGCAACGCGATGGTCTCCGACGAGCTGCAGGAGGCGTTCGCGCAAGACATCGCCTACCTCCGCTACGTCGGCGTGCTGCCGGTCGTCGTGCACGGCGGCGGCCCGCAGATCTCCGACATGCTGCAGCGGCTCGAGATCCCGAGCGAGTTCAAGGGCGGCTACCGCGTCACGAACACCGAGGCGATCAGCGTCGTGCGCATGGTGCTCACCGGACAGGTGAACCCGCAGCTCGTGTCGAAGATCAACTCGCACGGCCCCATCGCGACCGGACTCAGCGGAGAGGATGCCGGGCTCTTCGGCGGCCGTCGTCGCGGAGTCGTGGTCGACGGCCTCGAAGTCGATCTCGGTCGCGTGGGCGATGTCGTCGAGGTCGATCCGACGCCGGTGTTCGACCACCTCGCGGCCGGCCGCGTGCCCGTGGTGTCGAGCATCGCCCCCGATCTCGACAATCCCGGCCATTCGCTCAACGTGAACGCGGATGCCGCTGCCGCGGCTCTCGCCGTCGCGCTCAAGGCGCGCAAGCTGGTCGTCCTCACCGACGTGCCGGGGCTCTATGCCGACTGGCCGAACCGCGACTCGCTCGTGTCGCACCTCACGGCGGCGGA
Organism: Microbacterium sp. PMB16; assembly: GCF_051294855.1. Lineage (GTDB taxonomy): Bacteria > Actinomycetota > Actinomycetes > Actinomycetales > Microbacteriaceae > Microbacterium. The sequence goes on along the minus strand of NZ_CP145908.1, from coordinate 3,842,483 downwards.
GCTCATCGAGATGCTGCCGACGCTCGAGTCCGGAATGATCCCCAAGATGCGCGCCTGCCTGGACGCGGTCGAGGGTGGCGTGGAGGCGGCGGCGATCATCGACGGACGTCTGCCGCATTCGGTGCTCGTCGAACTTTTCACCAGCAAGGGAATCGGGACCGAAGTGGTCCTCGGAAAGACGGAGGTGACGGCATGACCGTCTGGCAGGACGATGTGGAGCGCGACCTCGTACAGAACGCGGGCGATCGGCTGGCACTGCTCACGCGCGGCGAGGGCTCTTACCTGTGGGATGCCGACGGCCGACGCTACCTCGACTTCCTCGCCGGCATCGCCGTGACGTCTCTCGGCCACTCGCACCCCGTGTTCGTCGAGGCGATCTCGAAGCAGGCGGCGACGCTCTCGCACGTCTCGAACTACTTCGCGACGCCGCCGCAGCTGGCGCTCGCCGCGCGGATCAAGCGCCTCGCCGGTGCCGGCATCGACGGTCGGGTGTTCTTCTCGAACTCCGGCGCCGAGGCGAACGAGGCGGCGTTCAAACTCGCCCGTCTGCACGGTGGCACGGAGCGCCCGCGCATCCTCGCCCTCGAGAACGGCTTCCACGGCCGCACCATGGGGTCGCTCGCCATGACGGCGAAGGCGTCGATGCGTGCACCGTTCGAGCCGATGCCGGGTGGGGTGGAGCACATCCCCGCGACGATCGAGGCTCTCCACGCGGCGATCGACGACCGGGTGGCCGCGATCATCGTCGAGCCGATCCAGGGCGAAGCCGGCGTGGTCGAACTGCCTGAGGGATACCTCGCGGCCGCGCGCTCGCTCACTCTCGCGCACGGCGCCCTGCTGATCATCGACGAGATCCAGACCGGCGCCGGACGCACCGGCGAATGGTTCGGCTTCAGCCACGAGGGCATCACGCCCGACGCCATCACGCTCGCCAAGGGCATCGGCGGCGGCTTCCCGATCGGGGCACTGGTCACCTACGGATCCGCCAGTGCGCTGTTCACGCCCGGATCGCACGGCTCCACGTTCGGCGGCAACCCGCTGGCGACGGCCGTCGCAGATGCAGTGCTGGCCGAGATCGAACGCGCCGGACTCGTCGACAACGCCGCTCGTCGAGGTGAAGAACTGCGCGAGCTGATCCTCGGCATCGATTCGCCCCTGATCTCCGGGGTACGCGGTCGTGGTCTGCTGATCGGGGTGGCACTCTCCGAGCCCGTGGCCGGTGCCGTGGTCGCCGCGGCGCAGGAGCGTGGCCTGATCGTGAACGCCGCCAACCCCGAGACCGTGCGCATCGCGCCGGCGCTCATCATCGGCGACGAACAGCTCGCCGAGTTCCGTGAACTGTTCACCGCCGCGCTCGCCGACGTCTCAGCATCCGTCTCTGGAAAGGTATCCGCATGACCCGCCACCTGCTGCGTGACGACGACCTCACGCCCGCCGAGCAGGCGGAGATCCTCGATCTCGCCATCGAACTGAAGAAGGACCGCTGGGCGGACAAGAGCCTTGCCGGCCCGCAGACCGTCGCGGTCATCTTCGACAAGTCCTCCACCCGCACCCGGGTGTCGTTCGCTGTCGGCATCGCAGACCTCGGCGGTTCGCCGCTCATCATCTCCACGGCGAACAGCCAGCTGGGCGGCAAGGAGACGCCCGCCGACACCGCGCGCGTGCTCGAGCGTCAGGTCGCGGCGATCGTCTGGCGCACCTACGCGCAGGCAGGGCTCGAGGAGATGGCCGAGGGCACGCGGGTGCCGGTGATCAACGCGCTCTCCGACGACTTCCACCCGTGCCAGCTGCTGGCCGACCTGCTCACGATCCGCGAGCACAAGGGCGACCTCAAGGGCCTCACGCTCACTTTCTACGGCGATGGGCAGAGCAACATGGCGCACTCCTACGCGCTGGCCTGCGTGACCGCGGGCATGCACGTGCGCATCGCCTCACCGGCCGACTATGCACCGCGCGCCGACGTGATCGAGGCGGCCGATCGTCGCGCCGCCGAGACCGGTGGCTCCATCGCGCTCTACACCGACCCGGTCGAGGCCGCGGCCGGCGCCGATGTCGTCGTCACGGACACCTGGGTATCCATGGGGAAGGAAGAGGAGAAGATCGCGCGCATCCGCGATCTCGGCGGCTACAAGGTGACGCCGGAGACCATGACCCTCGCCGACCCCGAGGCCATCTTCATCCACTGCCTCCCGGCAGATCGCGGCTACGAGGTCGACTCGACCGTGATCGACGGCCCGCAGAGCGTCGTCTGGGACGAGGCGGAGAACCGTCTGCACGCTCAGAAGGCCCTGCTGGTCTGGCTGCTCGGCAAGAAGGACGCGTGATGACCTCCGACAAGCACGAAGGCACGAACGAGGGCGCGCTCTGGGGTGCACGGTTCGCCACGGGCCCGTCGCCGGAACTCGTGGAGCTCAGCCGGTCCACGCACTTCGACTGGATCCTCGCCCCGTACGACATCGCCGGCTCCCACGCGCACGCGAAGGCGCTCGCCGCGGCCGGGTACCTCGAGCCCGATGAGGCCGAGCAGATGCATGCGGGACTCGACGCCGTGGCGCGCAAGGTCGCCGACGGCACGCTGCGGCCGCAGCCCAGCGATGAGGACGTGCACGGCGCGCTCGAGCAGGCGCTGATCGCCGAACTCGGACCGGAGCTCGGCGGGCGCCTTCGCGCCGGTCGCAGCCGCAACGACCAGATCGCCACGCTCGTGCGGATGTACCTGATCGACCACGCGCGGGTGATCGCCCGCGACATCCTCCGAGTCATCGATGCTCTCGTCGCACAGGCCGAGGCGCACCCCGAGGCGATCCTCCCCGGACGCACGCATCTCCAGCACGCGCAGCCGGTGCTGCTCGCCCACCATCTGCAGGCGCACGGTTGGCCGCTGGTGCGGGAACTCGAACGTCTCGTCGACTGGCGTCGCCGCGCCGGGGTCTCGCCGTACGGCGGGGGAGCCCTGGCCGGATCGACGCTGGGACTCGACCCGGCGCTCGTGGCGACCGAGCTCGGCCTCGATCGTCCGGCGGAGAACTCGCTCGACGGCACCGCGGCGCGCGACGTCGTGGCGGAGTTCGCCTTCATCACCGCGATGACCGGTGTCGACATCTCGCGCCTCGCCGAGGAGATCATCCTCTGGAACACCCGCGAGTTCGGCTTCGTCACGCTCGACGACGGATACTCGACCGGCTCGAGCATCATGCCGCAGAAGAAGAACCCCGACATCGCCGAGCTCGCGCGCGGAAAGTCGGGTCGACTCATCGGCAATCTCTCCGGTCTGCTGGCGACGCTCAAGGGACTCCCGCTCGCGTACAACCGCGACCTGCAGGAGGACAAGGAGCCGGTCTTCGACTCGGTGCAGACCCTCGAGGTGGTGCTCCCGGCGTTCGCGGGCATGATCGCGACCCTGCGCTTCGACACCGATCGGATGGCGGCGCTCGCACCCCAGGGCTTCTCGCTCGCGACCGACGTCGCGGAGTGGCTCGTGAAGCAGCGGGTGCCCTTCCGCGATGCCCACGAGATCTCGGGTGCGCTCGTGCGTGCTTGCGAGGAGCAGGGGATCGGCCTGGAGGATGCCTCCGACGAACTGTTGCTGTCGGTCTCGGCGCACCTGGTGCCCGCCGTGCGCGAGGTGCTCACGATCGAGGGCTCCGTCGCGTCGCGCACCGGCGTCGGGGGGACCGCCCCGGTACGGGTGACCGAGCAGCGGGCCGAGCTCGTCGCCCGGGCGCAGGCTGCGGCGCACGCCCTCGGGTTGTAGGGCGGGTCGCTGGCGGACTGGCAGGGCTGTCGGCCGACGTTTCGCGGAAGATATGACGTTTCGCGGATGAACCTCCGGGGATTCCTCCGCGAAACGTCATCGGCTCCGCGAAACGTCACCGGGCCAGCGGCATCCGACGGAGCGCGCCGATGATCGCCGCCTGCACGGTCGGCCAGTCGTGCACGATCTGGGCGTAGTCGAACCGCAACGTCTCGTATCCGAGGCGCGACGCCGCGGCATCCCGAACCCGATCGTGGTGTCGGAGGGTGTCGGAACCATGGTTCTCATCGCCATCGGCTTCCAGGATGAGCTTGCCGGCGATGACGAAATCGACTCTGCCGACCCCGGTGATGTCGATCTGGCAGTCGAGCCGAAGGCCGAGGAGATGGAGTCTCAGGCGGAGAAGTGATTCCAGACCGCTGTCGGCATCGGCGCGCGCGAGATCGAGAAGCCACCGCGCGGTTGTCGGCAGTGACGCGCGAAGTCGTGCCCGCGCCGACGGTGACAGCTTTCGGAGTCGCCAGGCGGACTCGTATGCCGCGAAGAACGCTTCATCCCCGGCACAACGACGGAGATGCCGGAGCGCGACCTCGACGCTGGCCGACCCCAGCGGAGGGCGACCGTCGTAGTAGTGCGACACGCAGGCGCAGCGCGGGTGCGAGAGCGGATGCTGCTTCGGTCCGAGCCAGACGTGCGGACCGTTTTCGGCAGGGAGCACCCAGATGCCCTGGTCGCGCAGCGCGCTCGCGCACGTCAGAGCCCCGCCGTGGGCGGTCGCGGCTCTCACATTCTCGTCGAGGGGATGAGTTGTGAAGACGCCGTTGCGTACGCGCTGGATGTTTCCATGTCTGACCTGGTCGGCGAGATGCTGTCGCGTGAATCCGAGGGGGCGGAGTTGACGTCCTCGCGCCATGCCCCCGAGTCGTTCGATCGTGTCCTTGGCTGAAAGCATGACCCCACGATGGCTCCCGGGTCGTCACGGCCGGCGTCGTTTGTGCCGAGGCGTAACAAGTGCGGCGAGTTCCGTGGTTGTGGAGGACACATGTCGGCCGACGATTCGCGGAGCGTCCGACGAATCCCGGAATGTCCGCGGGGATTCATCCGGGAACCGTCATCGGCTCCGCGGATCGTCGGCTCCCGCGCCTCAGTGCAGGTCGGTGTCGGCCGCGGATGCTGCCCAGCGGGTGAACCGCACCGTGAAGCCTGTCCGGGTGGGGGAGGCGAGGAACGGACCGGCGGATGCTGCGGCTGCGCCGTCGAAGGGCGCGACGCGTACCAGTCGCCAGGGTCCGTCGTCGGCGCGGGCCCGCACGATCACGGCATCCGCCCATCGGCTCACCCGCACGGTGATCTCACTCTCGAGCCACTCGTCGACGTGACCGACCGACCAGTCGGAGCCGCCGGCGGTGACGACCGCGCCGAGTCCGAGGTGTCCGTCGGCGTACTCGACGCCGGCCTTCATCCAGTGCTCGTCGTCGATGCGCACGAAGACGCCGGCCTGGTCGAACTGTCCTTCCCACGGTGCGCGGAAGGACACGTCGACGGCTTCGCCGACAGCGAGGGGAGCGAGCAGCGCGTGCTCGGTGTCGTGCACGAAGCCGTACGCGGTATGCCGCCATGCGTCGCTGCCCTCGACGGCGGTGACCTCGAGCTGGTCGGTGTCGAGCACCGACTGCGGGGCGTTGGTCCAGGTTCCGGCATCCCAGGGGATGATGTGCGATTCGGGCATGTTCCCAATATATAACCAATCAAGGCATAAAGAGAAGTTATGCGTGATATGGTTATGCCATGGTCATCGCCGTACTCGCTGACATCGTGGGCTCTCGCAAGCTCGACGACCGCACCGCCGCGCAGCACGTGCTGGACGAGACGATCGCGCGCATCGAAGACGACCTCCCGCTCGCCGTGCGACCGCTCACGCCCACGGTCGGCGACGAGCAGCAGGGCGTCTACCGAGATCTCGGGGAGGCCATGACCGCCCTGCTGATGCTCCAGCTGCGGCTGCCCGACGGGATCGCATTCCGCTTCGGCATCGGAGTCGGAGAGGTGTCGGCGGTCGAATCGGTGCACGGCGAACTCGCCGACGGCCCCGGCTGGTACGCCGCCAGAGCAGCGATCGAGACGGTTCACGCCCGCGAAGGACGCGCCATCCCGCGCGCGCGCACCTGGATTGTCGGTGCCCCCGGGCAGGATGAAGTCATGGAGAGCACGATCGCTGCATCGAACGCCTACCTCCTCGTCCGCGACGAGCTGGTCGGCGCGATGAGCGAGCGCGAGCGCAGGCTCACGTATGGCCGTCTGATCGGCCGGTCGCAGCACGAGCTGGCGACGGACGAGGGCATCTCCCAGCCGAGCGTCTCCAAATCCCTGAAGAGCGCGGGAGCAGCGGCACTCCTGGAAGGCGTCTCCGCGCTGCGAGGGAGTATCGCATGATCATCGCCGGCTTCATCCTCCTGGCTGTCGGCGCTGTCGATCTCGTCCGCCAGTTCGCTCCGCGTCGTTGGATCGGATTCCTCACCGTAGCCGTGCTGCTGCTGGTGTTGGGGAGCGTCAGCGACGCCCTCCTCCCGATGATCGCCGCCCTCGTCGTCGGCGCACTCTGGGTCTGGAGCATGCCAGACGAACGCCGGGCGCCGCTGGGCTTCTGGCCCGCCGTCCTCCTCGGGATCGTGAGCGTCGGCGCGGTCGTGTCGCTCGGTGCGCGGGCAGACGCCGGCCTCATCGGCCAGGTCTGGGCGCTGCGGTCGCCCTTCGGCGAGGTCTCCTTCGATCTGGCGATGCTCGTACTGGGGGCCGGAGTCTTTCTTCTCGAATCCTCGAACCTCGTGGTGCGGGCGGCCCTCGACGGGGAGCACACGTGGCGACCAGCCGATCCGGAACCGACCGTTCCCGTCGTCCCCGAGCTGACCAGCCCCGTCCCGTTGCTCGCGGATGCCGGCGACGAGACCGCGACCGACCCGACGCCGGCGAAACCCGTCGACCCGCGCGGCGGCTTCAAAGGCGGGCGTCTGATCGGCCCACTGGAGCGCACGATCGTGATGATCCTCACTCTCGCCGCCGCGTACCCCGTGCTCGCCGCGATGCTCGCCGCCAAGGGCATCGTGCGCTTCCCGGAGATCTCCCGCGACGGAGAGACCGGCGCGCGGGCCGAGTACTTCCTCGTCGGCAGTCTCGTCAGCTGGGTCATGGCGCTGAGTGCCGCGTTCCTCGTGTGGTGGGCGGCGCACAGCTGAGCCGACGGGCGCTGATAGCCTGGAGCGCGTGTCAACTTCCGATCTGACGACCGCGATTCCGGCGATCGACCCCACGTTCGAGAACGTGTGGGACGAACTCGTGTGGCGCGGCCTCGTCCATGTGTCCACCGACCAGGAGGCGCTGCGCGCCCTTCTCGGAGGAGACCCGATCACGTATTACTGCGGGTTCGACCCGACCGCGCCGAGCCTGCATCTGGGCAACCTCGTGCAGTTGCTGACGATGCGTCGCATCCAGCTCGCGGGGCACAAGCCCCTTGGACTGGTCGGCGGTTCGACGGGCCTCATCGGCGACCCCCGGCCGACGGCCGAGCGCACCTTGAACACTCGCGAGACCGTTGCCGAGTGGGTCGAGCGCCTGCGGACTCAGGTCGAGCGGTACCTCAGCTTCGAAGGCGACAACGCCGCGCGCATGGTGAACAACCTGGACTGGACGGCGCCGATGTCGGCGATCGACTTCCTGCGCGAGATCGGCAAGCACTACCGCGTCGGCACGATGCTGAAGAAGGATGCTGTCGCTGCCCGCCTCAACTCGGATGAGGGCATCAGCTACACCGAGTTCAGCTACCAGATTCTGCAGGGCATGGACTACCTCGAGCTGTACCGCCAGTACGACTGCGTGCTGCAGACCGGCGGTTCGGATCAGTGGGGCAACCTGACCAGCGGCACCGACCTGATCCGTCGGGCCGAGGGTGTCTCGGCCCACGCCATCGGAACGCCCCTGATCACCAACAGCGACGGCACGAAGTTCGGCAAGAGCGAGGGCAACGCCATCTGGCTCGACCCCGAGATGTGCAGCCCCTACCGGATGTACCAGTTCTGGCTGAGCAGCTCCGATGCCGACGTCATCGATCGGTTGAAGGTCTTCACGTTCCTCAGCCGTGCGGAGATCGAGGAGTACGCGGCGCTGGTCGAGTCCGAGCCCTTCCGCCGTGCGGCGCAGAAGCGTCTCGCGCTCGAAGTGGTCGCGACCGTGCACGGTGTCGATGCGGCGGCGGCGGTGATCGCGGCATCCGAAGCTCTCTTCGGTCAGGGCGACCTGTCTGCGCTGGATGCCGACACGTTGCGCACCGCGCTCGAGGAACTGCCGAACGCGACCGTCGCTGCGGGCACGCCCGTGCTCGACGCGCTGGTCACGACCGGACTGGTGTCGAGTCTCTCCGAGGCGCGACGGGCGATCAGTCAGGGCGGTGTGTCGCTCGACGGCTTCCGGGTCGACGAGACGGCGCTGATCCAGGGCGCACTTCCCGGGGGAGTCTCCGTGCTCCGCCGCGGGAAGAAGACCCTCGCCGGCGTCTTCATCGGCTGAGCAGCCCTCATCCACGCGCGCGGGCGCCTTCCAGGAACGCGCGGCTAGGCTCCTCGGAGTCAGCCAGCTCGTCAGGAGATTCGATGCCGTTCACCCCGAGCCACGCCCTCGTCGCGCTGCCGTTCATCCGCACGCCGCTGATACCGGCGGCCATCGCGATCGGTGCGATGACGCCGGATCTGCCGCTGTTCCTGCGTGGCGTGGGGTTGAACTACTCGTTCACGCATGACAACGGAAACGTCGTGTGGACGGCACTGCTCGCCTTCGTGCTGTTCCTGGTCTGGCGCGTGGTGCTGCGGCCCGCGGTGCCGGAACTCGCTCCTCGATGGCTCGCCCGCAGACTGCCGACGGAGTGGTCGACGGGTGGGCTGTCGGCGGCGAGCCGCGCGGTCGGCGTGGGGGAACGGCGCGGATATCCGCTGCTCCTCGCGATCTCGTTGCTGCTCGGCGTGATCTCGCACATCCTGTGGGACCTGTTCACTCACGAGGGGCGATGGGGCGTGGAGCTGTTCCCTGCCCTCGACGAGATGTGGGGGCCGCTCGCCGGTTTCAAGTGGCTCCAGCATGGGTCGAGTGTGATCGGGCTCGTGATCATCGGGGTGTGGGCTCTGCTCTGGGTCCGCCGCCAGACGCCCCGTTCGACGGGGGAGCAGTGGCTTCCGGCCGGAGTGCGGCTGGCGTGGTGGGTGTCCCTTCCGGTGATCCTGATCGGCGCGTGGGTCCTCGGGCTCGTCGTGCTCGGACCACTGGACGCCGAGTTCACGGTGCAGCATCTCGCGTACCGCGTGCTCCCACCCGCGTGTGCCGTGTGGGGAGCGATCACGGTGCTGCTGTCCATCGTGCTTTCGCTGAGCCGCCGAGGTCACCAGCGCGGCTGATCCCCACCCCAGGGGCGCGGTGCCGCGAATTCCCGGCCGGGCAATGCCGGACGGGACGTGGTGAGCTCGTGTCCTGCGACGACGAATCGCGCAATGTGTGCGGCCTCGTCGATCGGGACAGCCGGATCGAGTCGGGCGCGCCGTGGCATGCCGAGAAGCTCGCCGGCGATGCGGCGGAGCGATGTGTGGACGAACCATGTGCCGCCCTCGACCTCGCGCCGACGCAGGAGAGTCGTGATCGCTGCGGCGAGCAGGTAGCCGGCGCTGTGGTCCAGCGCTTGCGCCGGGAGCGCGCCCGGAGTCGTGCCGTCGGCGGATTCGACGAGCGCGATTCCCGACTCGGCCTGCACGAGGCTGTCGAAGCCGGCGTGTTCCGGCCGGTCGGTACCCCAGGCGCTGAGCTGCGCGATGACGAGCCCCGGATGCCGCTGCGCCAAGGCCTCGGGCGTGAGACCGAGTCGATCCAGTGCGGCCGGCCGATAGCCGAGCACCACGGCATCCGCCCCGGCCAGCAGCTCCTGCATCCGTGGGGAACGAGCGTCGAGGAGCGCAGTGCGCTTGCCGTGGCCGGTGTCGACGTGCTGCCACTCCGGCTCCGGCAGATCCGGGGGATCGATCCGCAGCACATCCGCTCCGAGCAGCGCGAGAGTGCGCGTGCACACGGGACCGGCGATCACGCGGGTGAGGTCGAGCACACGCATGCCGGACAGGGGGAGAGGTCCCGATACGTTCCGCGGCATTCGAAGCGTCGAGGCGGAGTTGAGGCGGCGGATATCGAGCAGTGGTTGCTGACGGAGTCGGGCATCCGCGTCGGGATCCTCGGCGATGACGGGCACGGCGAGACCTCCCGTCGACGTGATCGCGGAGACGGCGTCGACTGCCGACAGGCCGAGGATCACGTCGCGGAGACGATCGGCGTCGACCGCTTCCGTCAGTCCCAGCGCGGCGCGCAGGGCGGCCGCATGATGTGGGTAGTTCCCGTGGGTGCGGATCCATCCGTCGGCCGTTTCCCAGAAGCCCGAGAACGGCGACCACACCGGTGGCGCCGTGCCGTCGATGGTGAGCGCGCGATCGCTCCGATAGGCGACCGAGACTCGCTCCGGATCTATGACCGAAGGGTCGCCGCCAGCGACGAGCGTCGCAGCGGCGACGCTCGTCCACGCGAGCTCGCCGATGGCGAGTCGCGAGCGGAGAGGGACGGCGTTCCCCGATGCGGTCACGTCGTCGAGCGCGCGCGGGTCCCCGCCCAACTCGCCCCAGATGCGGGACAACAGGGAGCCCGCGTTCACGTGGCTCGCCCCTCATGCGGCGTGAGGCGTCGATGGGTGGGTGCAGGCATGGCGCGATCGTACTCCGCGCACCCCCGGCAGGAAAAAGCGGGGCTGATCCGGGCGAAGTCCTCGGGGGAGGCCCGGCGACACGCCCGGGGGTGGTGCCTCGATTTGCCAGAACCCCGGAATCCCCGTAACTTATTACTTGTTCGCCCCACAGGGAAGCGGAGAAGCCCAGAGCTTCACCCCCCTCAAGCGGAGAACCACCTCCCGATCCACTCTCTTGAGAGATCAGGCGCTTGCGTCTAGGATGGGAGATCCACCCCTTCTGCAGCTGGAACAGGCTGCGCAGCGGATCTCAGATCCGCCTGGCGCGCCGGTTTGACAAGCGAGTCGGGATGGCTAAGATAGAGAAGTTGCCCTTCGGGCCTGGCTGTGATGGCTGGGTCGTGGGAGCATCCGATCCTTGAGAACTCAACAGCGTGCACTTGTCAAATGCCAAATTATCCTCGTCTCCATTTCGGTGGGGGTGAGAATTCCTTTGGATCAAAGACCAACCTCCTTGTGGGGTTGGCATTCGGATGAAGTCAGCAATGATGTCATCTCTTTGGTCAGCATCAAACTCGCTGCGTCACCGTTTTCCCGGTGGGGTATGCATTTCTTTTTTACGGAGAGTTTGATCCTGGCTCAGGATGAACGCTGGCGGCGTGCTTAACACATGCAAGTCGAACGGTGAAGCCCAGCTTGCTGGGTGGATCAGTGGCGAACGGGTGAGTAACACGTGAGCAACCTGCCCCTGACTCTGGGATAAGCGCTGGAAACGGCGTCTAATACTGGATATGTACCACGATCGCATGGTCTGTGGTTGGAAAGATTTTTCGGTTGGGGATGGGCTCGCGGCCTATCAGCTTGTTGGTGAGGTAATGGCTCACCAAGGCGTCGACGGGTAGCCGGCCTGAGAGGGTGACCGGCCACACTGGGACTGAGACACGGCCCAGACTCCTACGGGAGGCAGCAGTGGGGAATATTGCACAATGGGCGCAAGCCTGATGCAGCAACGCCGCGTGAGGGATGACGGCCTTCGGGTTGTAAACCTCTTTTAGCAGGGAAGAAGCGAAAGTGACGGTACCTGCAGAAAAAGCGCCGGCTAACTACGTGCCAGCAGCCGCGGTAATACGTAGGGCGCAAGCGTTATCCGGAATTATTGGGCGTAAAGAGCTCGTAGGCGGTTTGTCGCGTCTGCTGTGAAATCCGGAGGCTCAACCTCCGGCCTGCAGTGGGTACGGGCAGACTAGAGTGCGGTAGGGGAGATTGGAATTCCTGGTGTAGCGGTGGAATGCGCAGATATCAGGAGGAACACCGATGGCGAAGGCAGATCTCTGGGCCGTAACTGACGCTGAGGAGCGAAAGGGTGGGGAGCAAACAGGCTTAGATACCCTGGTAGTCCACCCCGTAAACGTTGGGAACTAGTTGTGGGGTCCATTCCACGGATTCCGTGACGCAGCTAACGCATTAAGTTCCCCGCCTGGGGAGTACGGCCGCAAGGCTAAAACTCAAAGGAATTGACGGGGACCCGCACAAGCGGCGGAGCATGCGGATTAATTCGATGCAACGCGAAGAACCTTACCAAGGCTTGACATATACGAGAACGGGCCAGAAATGGTCAACTCTTTGGACACTCGTAAACAGGTGGTGCATGGTTGTCGTCAGCTCGTGTCGTGAGATGTTGGGTTAAGTCCCGCAACGAGCGCAACCCTCGTTCTATGTTGCCAGCACGTAATGGTGGGAACTCATGGGATACTGCCGGGGTCAACTCGGAGGAAGGTGGGGATGACGTCAAATCATCATGCCCCTTATGTCTTGGGCTTCACGCATGCTACAATGGCCGGTACAAAGGGCTGCAATACCGCGAGGTGGAGCGAATCCCAAAAAGCCGGTCCCAGTTCGGATTGAGGTCTGCAACTCGACCTCATGAAGTCGGAGTCGCTAGTAATCGCAGATCAGCAACGCTGCGGTGAATACGTTCCCGGGTCTTGTACACACCGCCCGTCAAGTCATGAAAGTCGGTAACACCTGAAGCCGGTGGCCTAACCTTTTTGGAGGGAGCCGTCGAAGGTGGGATCGGTAATTAGGACTAAGTCGTAACAAGGTAGCCGTACCGGAAGGTGCGGCTGGATCACCTCCTTTCTAAGGAGCATCTGACACCTCTTGTAGGTGTCCAGAACCCAGATCGAAGGCGTTCGTTCTTCGCTGGGAGCTCATGGGTGGAACATTTGACATGACATCAAGATCTGATCTTGGAGCTAGTACGTCGTTCTTCGGAGCGGTTGGAAGGTTCTGGGTGAGGGGGCGGGTGTCTGCACGCTGTTGGGTCCTGAGGGACCGGATGCGCACTGGCCTTCGGGTTGGGTGCACAGTCGGTTACTCTGGACCTTTTGTTGTTTCCCCGGTTGGGGTGGCGGCAAGGGGTACCGCCCGTACTTTGAGAACTACACAGTGGACGCGAGCATCTTGCAACAACTTTCGGGTTGTTGCACAAGATGATCTTAAAGATCATTAGTCAATTTCAGATTCCATCTTCGGGTGGGGTCGAGTTTTTGATTCAAACTCATGTGATTTCAAGTCTTTAAGAGCAAACGGTGGATGCCTTGGCATCTGGAGCCGAAGAAGGACGTAGCAATCTGCGATAAGCCTCGGGGAACTGATAAGCAAGTTTTGATCCGAGGGTGTCCGAATGGGGAAACCCCGCTGGGCGGCGTGCCGACCTAGTGACTCCCGCCTGAATATATAGGGCGGGTAGAGGGAACGTGGGGAAGTGAAACATCTCAGTACCCACAGGAAGAGAAAGCAACCGCGATTCCGTTAGTAGTGGCGAGCGAAACCGGAACAGGCTAAACCTAGCGTGTGTGATAGCCGGCAGGTGTTGCACGTTGGGGGTTGTGGGACTTTTCAGTCATCTCTGCCGAGGTGGCGGCGTTACAAGAAGGTATAGACGAACGGTCTTGAAAGGCCGGTCATAGAGGGTGCCAACCCCGTAGTCGAAATGCCTTGCTTGGCGCGAAGAGTATCCCAAGTAGCACGGGGCCCGTGAAATCCCGTGTGAATCTGTCAGGACCACCTGATAAGCCTAAATACTCCCAGATGACCGATAGCGGACAAGTACCGTGAGGGAAAGGTGAAAAGTACCCCGGGAGGGGAGTGAAATAGTACCTGAAACCGTTTGCTTACAAACCGTTGGAGCCTCCTTAGTAGGGGTGACAGCGTGCCTTTTGAAGAATGAGCCTGCGAGTTAGCGATATGTGGCGAGGTTAACCCGTGTGGGGTAGCCGTAGCGAAAGCGAGTCTGAATAGGGCGATTCAGTCGCATGTCCTAGACCCGAAGCGAAGTGATCTATCCATGGCCAGGTTGAAGCGACGGTAAGACGTCGTGGAGGACCGAACCCACTTAGGTTGAAAACTGAGGGGATGAGCTGTGGATAGGGGTGAAAGGCCAATCAAACTTCGTGATAGCTGGTTCTCTCCGAAATGCATTTAGGTGCAGCGTTGCGTGTTTCTTGCCGGAGGTAGAGCTACTGGATGGCCGATGGGCCCTACAAGGTTACTGACGTCAGCCAAACTCCGAATGCCGGTAAGTGAGAGCGCAGCAGTGAGACTGTGGGGGATAAGCTTCATAGTCGAGAGGGAAACAACCCAGACCACCAACTAAGGTCCCAAAGCGCGTGCTAAGTGGGAAAGGATGTGGAGTTGCCTTGACAACCAGGAGGTTGGCTTAGAAGCAGCCACCCTTGAAAGAGTGCGTAATAGCTCACTGGTCAAGTGATTCCGCGCCGACAATGTAACGGGGCTCAAGCACGCCACCGAAGTTGTGGCATTGACATTATTGGTAGGCCTTCGTGGTCCAGCCGTGTTGATGGGTAGGAGAGCGTCGTGTGGCCAGCGAAGCGGCGGTGTGAACCAGCCGTGGAGGCTACACGAGTGAGAATGCAGGCATGAGTAGCGAATGACGTGTGAGAAACACGTCCTCCGAAAGACCAAGGGTTCCAGGGTCAAGCTAATCTTCCCTGGGTAAGTCGGGACCTAAGGCGAGGCCGACAGGCGTAGTCGATGGACAACGGGTTGATATTCCCGTACCGGCGAAGAACCGCCCAAGCTAATCCAGTAGTGCTAAGTGTCTGAATCCTAGTGACTGATCCCTTCGGGGTGACGCTCTGGGCCTAGCGCACGACCCCATTCTGGTGCGGTTAGCGTATTAACAGGTGTGACGCAGGAAGGTAGCCCAGCCCGGCGATGGTTGTCCGGGTGCAAGTGCGTAGGCCGAGTCGTAGGCAAATCCGCGACTCATACAGGCTGAGACACGATGCGGATAATAAGTGGGTGATCCTATGCTGCCAAGAAAAGCATCGACGCGAGGTTCTAGCCGCCCGTACCCCAAACCGACTCAGGTGGTCAGGTAGAGAATACCAAGGAGATCGAGAGAATCGTGGTTAAGGAACTCGGCAAAATGCCCCCGTAACTTCGGGAGAAGGGGGGCCTTCGGCGTATAGGGACTTGCTCCCAAAAGCGTTTGGAGGCCGCAGAGACTAGTGGGTAGCGACTGTTTACTAAAAACACAGGTCCGTGCCAAGTCGCAAGACGATGTATACGGACTGACGCCTGCCCGGTGCTGGAAGGTTAAGAGGACCGGTTAGCCGTAAGGCGAAGCTGAGAATTTAAGCCCCAGTAAACGGCGGTGGTAACTATAACCATCCTAAGGTAGCGAAATTCCTTGTCGGGTAAGTTCCGACCTGCACGAATGGCGTAACGACTTCCCAACTGTCTCAACCGCGAACTCGGCGAAATTGCATTACGAGTAAAGATGCTCGTTACGCGCAGCAGGACGGAAAGACCCCGTGACCTTTACTACAGCTTGGTATTGGTGTTCGGTGTGGCTTGTGTAGGATAGGTGGGAGACTTTGAAGCATGGACGCTAGTTCGTGTGGAGTCATTGTTGAAATACCACTCTGGTCACTCTGGATATCTAACTTCGAACCGTAATCCGGTTCAGGGACAGTGCCTGGTGGGTAGTTTAACTGGGGCGGTTGCCTCCCAAAAAGTAACGGAGGCGCCCAAAGGTTCCCTCAACCTGGTTGGCAATCAGGTGTCGAGTGTAAGTGCACAAGGGAGCTTGACTGTGAGACTGACAGGTCGAGCAGGGACGAAAGTCGGGACTAGTGATCCGGCAGTGGCTTGTGGAAGCGCTGTCGCTCAACGGATAAAAGGTACCTCGGGGATAACAGGCTGATCTTGCCCAAGAGTCCATATCGACGGCATGGTTTGGCACCTCGATGTCGGCTCGTCGCATCCTGGGGCTGGAGTAGGTCCCAAGGGTTGGGCTGTTCGCCCATTAAAGCGGTACGCGAGCTGGGTTTAGAACGTCGTGAGACAGTTCGGTCCCTATCCGCTGCGCGCGTAGGAAGTTTGAGAGGATCTGACCCTAGTACGAGAGGACCGGGTTGGACGAACCTCTGGTGTGTCAGTTGTTCCGCCAGGAGCACCGCTGATTAGCTACGTTCGGGATGGATAACCGCTGAAAGCATCTAAGCGGGAAGCCGGCCTCAAGATGAGACTTCCATACCTTCGGGTGAGAGGCTCCCAGCCAGACTACTGGGTTGATAGGCCAGATGTGGAAGTGCAGTAATGCATGCAGCTGACTGGTACTAATAAGCCGATGACTTGATAACACACCGTTTGTTGGTGCTACGCGTCCACTGAGTGGTTCTCGATGTACGGTCGAGAACCGCATAACAACATTGACTTTGTTATGTGTTTGATTGAAACATCAATAGTGTTTCGGCGGCCATAGCGTGAGGGAAACGCCCGGTTACATTCCGAACCCGGAAGCTAAGCCTCACAGCGCCGATGGTACTGCAGGGGGGACCCTGTGGGAGAGTAGGACACCGCCGGACTTAATTTAGACAAAATGGCCACCCAACGCTGGGTGGCCATTTTTCGTTTACACGAAAATAGGGAGCATCATGCCGGAAGAAGAAGAGCGCCGTCCGCGTCGCAATGACGATGGTGGAACGCGCGGTCAGCGTCCTTCCGGTGGTCGACCCCCCTACAACCGCGACGGGGCTCCTCGTCGCGACGGCGACAACCGCTCCGGCAGCGGCGCTCCGCGCCGCGAGGGTGGCGGTTACAACCGTGATTCCGCTCCGCGTCGCGAGGGCGGTTACAACCGCGATTCTGCTCCGCGTCGCGAGGGCGACAACCGCTCCGGTGGCGCCCCGCGTCGTGAGGGTGGTTACAACCGCGACTCCGCGCCCCGCCGTGAAGGTGGTTACAACCGCGACTCTGCGCCCCGTCGCGAGGGTGGCGGTTACAACCGTGATTCCGCTCCGCGTCGCGAGGGTGGCGGTTACAACCGTGATTCCGCTCCGCGTCGTGATGGCGACAACCGCTCCGGCGGCGCTCCTCGTCGTGAGGGTGGGTACAACCGTGACTCTGCGCCCCGCCGTGAGAGTGGCGGCTACAACCGTGATTCTGCCCCGCGTCGTGAGGGTGGCGGCTACAACCGCGATTCCGCACCGCGCCGTGATGGCGACAACCGCTCCGGTGGCGCTCCGCGTCGCGAGGGTGGCGGTTACAACCGTGATTCCGCTCCGCGTCGCGAGGGCGGCGGTTACAATCGCGATTCTGCTCCCCGTCGTGATGGCGACAACCGCTCCGGCGGCGCTCCTCGTCGTGAGGGTGGGTACAACCGTGACTCTGCGCCCCGCCGCGAAGGCAGCGGCTACAACCGCGACTCCGCACCGCGTCGTGATGGCGACAACCGCTCCGGTGGTGCTCCGCGCCGGGAGGGGGGCGGGTACAACCGTGATTCTGCCCCGCGTCGAGAGGGTGGCGGGTACAACCGCGACTCCGCACCGCGCCGCGATGCCGGAAACGATCGCGACCGCTCTCGCTCCTACCCGCAGCGCGGAGGGGCCGGCCGCGAACGTCCGGTGCAGGCATCGGATGAGCGCCCGCGCTTCAACGACCCGCACATTCCGGACGAGGTCACCGCGCGCGACCTGCACACCTCCGCCCGTAACGAGCTCAAGACTCTGAGCAAGGAGAACGCGGAGCTTGTGGCGCGGCATCTGGCCATGGCCTCTCGCCTGATCGACGAAGACCCGGCGCTCGCTCATGAGCACGCTCTCGCGGCTTCGCGTCGTGCGGGGCGTATTGCGATCGTCCGCGAGACTCTCGGCATCACCGCCTATGCGACCGAGGACTTCGCTCTGGCGCTGCGCGAGCTGCGCACCTATCGACGGATCTCCGGCAAGGACGACCAGATCGCCCTCATGGTGGACAGCGAGCGGGGGATCGGACGACCGGACCGCGCGCTCGAGACCGGACGAGCCGTCGACCGCACGGCTCTCGCGACCCCCGTCCGCGTCGCACTCGCGATCGCGATGTCAGGCGCTCGTCTCGATCAGGGCGATCTCGAGCTGGCTCTCGGTGAACTGGAGATCCCGGAACTGGATCCCGATCGCGCTTTCGAATGGAGTCCTTCGCTGTTCGCCGCTCGCGCAGCCGTGCTCGAGGATCTCGGACGCGACGACGAGGCAGCCTTCTGGGCGCACCGTGCCGAGGTCGCAGCCGAGGCTCTGGGCGTCGACGAAGCCGGCGACGAGGAGATCATCATCGAGGACGGCATGATCGAGGGTGAGTTCGACGACGAGGATGACGAGACCGTAGCGGACGATGAGTCGGATGCCGCTGAGTCCGACGACCTCCCCGCCGACGACCTCCCCGCCGACGACCTCCCCGCCGACGAGTCTGCGCCGATCGAGCAGTCTGCTCCTGACGCCGATGTTCCCGACGCCGAGCCGGCCACCGACGCCGAGCCGACGGTCGAGGACGAGGTGCGCGAGCTCCTGGGTGAAGACGTAGACGAAGACGAAGACGTGTCCGGAGAGCCGGAGCTGGAGGCGTAAGTGGCGCTGTTCTCCCGGAAGCGCCCCGCCGCGTCCACACCGCTTGAGGGCGTCGACACAGTTCTCGCCGATCTGGATGGGGTCGTCTACGCGGGTCCGGGGGCGCTGCCCTACGCGGTGGAGAGCCTCAATCGTGCCGGCGAGTCCGCCCGGCTGGGGTACATCACCAACAATGCCGCCCGCACCGACGCATCTGTCGCCGCACATCTGAGCAGTCTCGGGCTCGATGTCGCCGCCGCAGACGTCGTGACGAGCCCGCAGGCCGCGATGCGCCTGCTCGCGGGGATCCTCCCGGCTCCGGCCACGATCCTCGTGGTGGGCGGTGATGGTCTGGTCGACGAGGTCACGAAGGCGGGCTACACCGTCACGCGCAGCGCCGAGGACTCGCCCGACGCCGTCGTGCAGGGCTTCGCGCCCGAAGTGGCATGGACGGATCTCGCGGAGGCGGCGTTCGCCCTCAAGCTCCCCGAGGACGAGGGCGGCATTCCCTGGATCGCCACGAACACCGACTGGACGATCCCGCGCGAGCGCGGCGTGGCTCCGGGCAACGGCACCCTGGTGTCAGCGGTTCACACGGCCATCGGCCGGCTGGCCACTGTCGCCGGAAAGCCCGAGGCGCCGATCTTCGAGGAGGCACTCGCCCGGTTCGGAGCGCACAAGGCGTTGTTCATCGGCGATCGGCTCGACACGGACATCATGGGCGCGTGCCGCGTCGGCATCGACTCGGTCCTCGTGCTGACGGGCATCGATCGTCCGAAGCACGTGCTCGCTGCCCCGGAGGGGTCCCGCCCCACCTACATCCTCGGCGACCTGCGCGAGCTGCATCAGCCGTATCCAGAGGTCGTCGAGAAAGACGGCGTGTTCCACGTGAACGGCGCCGCCGTCCGCGTCTCCGGCGCCGACGTGGAGATCGTCGCGGAGTCCGGCGTACAGATCGATCTGCTCCGTGCGGGGGCCGCGGCGATCTGGGCCTCCGGCACTCCGGTGTTCGTGCTCCGCGTCCCTGAACGTCTCTACGACGATCCGTTCCACCGTCCCTGACGGAGGCCGCCGTGCCTCCCTCGTCCGTCGAGACGGCCGCGTACAGTGGAACCCGTGACTGATGAGACGACGAATGGGCCGACCGACGGCTTGTGGAGCCGTCTGCGATTGATCGAAGGTCAGCCGCTCCCGGCACGGGCCAATGCCTATTCCGCGTTGCACGACGAGCTGTCCCGCCGCCTCGACAGCGGTGCGAAGCTCGATCAGCGGGAGACTCCGGCATCCCGATGACGCGACTCGACGCCGCCCTCGCCGCCCGAGGACTCGCCCGTTCGCGCAGCCACGCAGCCACTCTCATCTCCGAGGGTCTCGTGAGCGTCAACGGACGCCCGGTGGTGAAGCCGTCGACTTCGGTCGACGATTCTGCCGAGATCACCATCGCGGGCGCCGATCATTACGTCGGACGCGCCGCGCACAAGCTCATCGCCGGCCTCGACGGCTTCGGCATCGCCGTGGCGGGAAGACTCGCTCTCGACATGGGCGCCTCCACCGGAGGATTCACGCAGGTGCTGCGCGAACGCGGCGCGCGGCGGGTGCTCGCGGTCGATGTCGGGCACGGTCAACTCGCACCGACAATCGCTGCTGACTCTGCGGTCGTCGCCGTCGAGGGCTACAACGTCCGGCACATGACTCCGGAGAACCTCGCAGAGGTGACCGGCGAACAGGAGCCGCCCGACCTGATCGTCGGAGACCTCTCCTTCATCTCGCTCGAACTCGTGCTGCCCGCCGTCGCGGCGGTCGCCGCCCCGGCATCCGACATCCTGCTGCTCGTGAAGCCGCAGTTCGAGGTCGGGCGGACCGCCGTGCGCGGAGGCCTCGTCACCGATCCCGCCACACGAGCGGATGCGGTAGCACGCACCGTCTGGAGTGCGTGGGATGCCGGACTCGGGATGCTCGGCATCCTTCCCTCCCCGATCCTCGGAACACACGGCAATGCCGAATACCTTGTGCACCTCGCGCCGGGACGGGGCAGCAATCCGACAGAATGGTTGGACAGCATCAATCGACTGGCAGGGGGACGATGAACGAGCGCAAGATCCTGGTCGTCGCCCACGCCGGCCGGGTCGAGACCGTGCAGGCCGCCCGTCGCGTGATCGACGCGCTGCGGGGAGCCGGCGCCCATCCCGTCCTCGCGGCCGACGACCACTCCGCCCTCGCCGCCGTCGATGACTTCTTCCAAGATGTCGGCGTGCTCGGAACGTCCGCAGATCCCGCCGAGCTCGAGCTCGCGATCGTGCTGGGCGGTGACGGGACCATCCTGCGCGCGGCCGAACTCGTGCGCGACAGCGGTGCACCCGTGCTCGGCATCAACATGGGCCACGTCGGGTTCCTCGCGGAGATCGACCGCGACGACATGGATGACGCCGTCCGACGGGTGATCGACCGCGACTACGAGGTCGAGGAGCGTCTGGCCCTGTCAGTGCGGGTGAAGGATGCTGCCGGCGCCGTGGTCTACGACACCTGGGCGCTCAACGAGGCCACCGTCGAGAAGGCCAGCCGCGAGCGGATGATCGAGGTCGTGCTCGAGATCGACGGCCGACCGCTGTCGAGCTTCGCCTGCGACGGCATGGTCGTCTCGACGCCCACCGGCTCGACCGCGTACAACTTCTCCGCGGGCGGTCCGGTGATCTGGCCCAGCGTCGAGGCCATCGCCGTGATCCCGCTGTCGGCGCACGCGCTGTTCGCCAAGCCGCTGGTGGTCAGCCCTGACGCCGCCGTGGCCATCGAGATGCTCGAGCGCACCGACGGCTCCGGAATCCTGTGGTGCGACGGCCGGCGCTCGCACGACCTGCCTCCCGGTGCCCGCGTGGTCGTCCGGCGGTCCTCCCGCCCGGTGCGGCTGGCCCGCTTGCACCACGCCGCTTTCACCGATCGTCTCGTGCGCAAGTTCCGCCTGCCTGTCGAAGGATGGCGCGGTCAGGAGCCGGGGAAGCAGCGATGATCGAAGAGATGCGGATGCAGGACCTCGGCGTCATCGCCGACGCTGTTCTGCCGCTCGGACCGGGCTTCACCGCGATCACCGGTGAGACCGGTGCGGGAAAGACCATGGTCGTCACCGGTCTCGGCCTCCTGCTGGGTCAGCGTGCCGACTCGGGGGCCGTGCGCGCGGGCGCCGCTCAGGCCTCGGTCGCCGGAGTCTGGATCGTCCCGGAGACGGGTGATGTCGCCGACATCGTCACGGATGCCGGCGGCGAGCTCGAGCCCGCGGGCAACGACCGCGCCGAGCTCTACGTGTCGCGCACCCTGAGCGCCGAGGGGCGCAGCAGGGCCAGCGTCGGCGGTCGAGCCGCTCCCGCGGGCGTCCTGTCGGCCCTCGCCGAGGAGCTCGTGGTGGTGCACGGCCAGTCGGAGCAGCTGCGCCTGCGCTCCGCGGCCGCGCAGCGTGACGCTCTCGATCGTTTCGGCGGTGCACCGGTCGCGAATGCTCTCGAGGGTTACACGGCCTCCTTCGCCCGCTGGCGGACGCTCGACGCCGAGATCACCGAGATATCCGAGAACCGCGACCGCCGCGCCGAAGAGGCAGCTCGTCTGCGCGAAGCCCTCGCGCTCATCGAGGCGACAGCGCCGGAACCGGGGGAGGACCAGGAGCTCAGCGAGCGCGCCGAGCGCCTCGCCAACTCCGAGGAGCTGCGATTGGCGGCATCCCTCGCGCACGGAGCACTGTCGAGCGAAGAGGGCGAGCCTGATGCCTCGGCCCTGGTCGCCGAGGCTCGTCGTCTGCTCGAGCGCGTCACGGATTCGAAGCTCGCCGAGATCTCGGAGACTCTCGCCGACATCGGCTATCGCATCGCCGACGTCGCCGGGCTCCTCTCGGCCTACCTCGCCGACCTCGACGAGTCGGGCCCGCACGAACTCGCCGCCGTCGAGGAGCGCCGCGCCGCTCTCGGAACCCTGATCCGTGCGCACGGTTCGCTCGACGAAGCACTCACGGTGTGGCAGACGGGCTCCGCGCGTCTGGCCGAACTCGACGACGACGGAGAGCGCATCGAACGCCTGGTGGCGGAACGCGATGCCGTCCGTGCTGAGCTCGACGAGCACGCCGCGGCACTGACCGCAGAGCGCACGTCAGCCGCATCTCGCCTCGGCGCCGCCGTCAGTGAAGAACTGCATGCTCTCGCGATGCCCGACGCCCGCCTCGAAGTGGCCGTGACGGAGGGCGCCGAGAGCAGCAACGGCCGTGATGACGTGGCCATCCTGCTCGCCCCGCATCCGGGCGCGGACCCGCGCTCTGTCGGCAAGGGCGCGTCCGGGGGAGAGCTCTCCCGGGTGATGCTGGCGATCGAGGTCGTCATCGCAGGGACCGACCCCGTGCCGACGTTCGTCTTCGACGAGGTCGATGCGGGCATCGGCGGCGCGGCGGCGATCGAGGTGGGCCGGCGACTCGCCCGGCTCGCCGAGAAATCTCAGGTCATCGCCGTCACGCATCTCGCCCAGGTCGCGGCTTTCGCGAGCAACCATCTGTCGGTCGTCAAGTCCAACGATGGCGCGGTCACAGCCTCCAGCGTGCGGCGTCTGGAGGGATCCGACCGGGAAGCCGAGATGGCTCGACTGCTGTCGGGACTCGCCGATTCGGATGCTGCACTCACCCACGCCCGAGAACTTCTCAGCCTCGGCACCTCAGACGCCTGATAGGATCGAAGCCCGTGATGAACTCTTCTTCCGCGGGGCCCAAGAACGACACGACCAAGCACATTTTTGTGACAGGTGGTGTCGTTTCGTCTTTGGGTAAGGGACTCACCGCCGCCAGCCTCGGGAACCTCCTGACGGCTCGGGGACTGCGCGTCGTCATGCAGAAGCTCGACCCGTACCTGAACGTCGATCCCGGCACGATGAACCCCTTCCAGCACGGCGAGGTCTTCGTCACGGACGACGGCGCCGAGACCGACCTCGACATCGGCCACTACGAGCGCTTCCTCGACATCAACCTGTCGCAGGCCGCCAACGTCACGACTGGCCAGATCTACTCGCAGGTCATCGCACGCGAACGGCGCGGCGAGTACCTCGGCGACACCGTGCAGGTCATCCCGCACATCACCGACGAGATCAAGCGGCGCATGCGCCTGCAGGCACACGAGGAGCCGCGCCCCGACGTGATCATCACCGAGGTCGGCGGCACCGTGGGCGACATCGAGTCGCAGCCCTTCCTGGAGGCCGCCCGTCAGCTCCGCCACGAGCTCGGTCGCGACAGCGTGTTCTTCGTGCACGTCTCGCTCGTGCCCTTCATGGGCGCTTCCGGCGAGCAGAAGACCAAGCCGACTCAGCACTCCGTCGCCGCGCTCCGTCAGGTGGGCATCCAGCCGGACGCGCTGGTGCTCCGCAGCGACCGCCCTGTGAGCGCGAGCAACCGCAACAAGATCGCCCTGATGTGCGACGTCGACGTCGAAGGCGTCATCAACACGGTCGACCTGCCCAGCATCTACGACATCCCGTCCACGCTCAACGACCAGGGACTGGACTCGTACATCGTGCGCCGCCTCGGCCTCGATCAGAAGGCCGCCGAAGAGGTCGACTGGTCGCGCTGGAGCAAGGTGCTGCACGCCGTGCACAACCCCAAGCACGAGGTGACCATCGGTCTGGTCGGCAAGTACATCGATCTGCCGGACGCCTACCTGTCAGTGACCGAGGCCCTCAAAGCCGGTGGTTTCGCGCAGGAGACCAAGGTCAACATCCGCTGGATCCCCTCAGACCTCTGCGAGACCCCGGAGGGCGCGCAGGAGCAGCTCGCCGAACTCGACGGCATCTGCGTGCCCGGCGGCTTCGGCATCCGCGGCATCGAGGGCAAGCTCGGCGCTCTGAAGTTCGCACGCGAGCAGGGCATCCCCACGCTCGGTCTCTGCCTCGGCCTGCAGTGCATGGTGATCGAGTACGCGCGCGACGTCGCCGGCATCGCCGGTGCTTCCTCGAGCGAGTTCGACCCGGAGACTTCGGAGCCCGTGATCGCGACGATGGCGGAGCAGATCGAGATCCTCGACGGCGGCGACCTGGGTGGCACCATGCGGCTCGGTCTGTACCAGGCTGCACTGGCCGAGGGGTCCCTCGCCCGCGAGCTGTACGGTGCGCCGGAAGCGTCGGAGCGTCACCGCCACCGCTACGAGGTGAACAACGCCTACCGCGATCGTCTGTCCGAGGCGGGCCTGGTGTTCTCCGGCCTCAACCCCGAACTCGATCTCGTCGAGTACGTCGAGCTGCCGCGCGACGTGCACCCGTACTACATCGCCACGCAGGCCCACCCGGAGCTGCGCTCGCGTCCCACCGCCCCGCACCCGCTGTTCCGCGGACTCGTCGGCGCCGCGATCGAGCGTCACCGCGCCAGCGAGCTGTTCGACGTCAGCGCCGATGACTGACGCGCCGATGACTGACGCGTTCGCGGAGCTCCGCGACGAGCCCTTCGAGCCGGAGATCCTGCAGACTGACCTGGCATTCGAGGGCGCCGTCTGGAACGTCCGCGATGAGCGGGTGCGCTACGGCACCGGCGAGATCCGGCGACAGTTCGTCGAGCACACCGGCGCTGTCGCGATCCTCGCGCTCGACGAGCAGGACCGGGTTCTGCTGATCCAGCAGTATCGGCATCCGATCCGTCACCGCGACTGGGAGCTGCCTGCTGGCCTTCTCGACGTCGCGGGCGAGGAGCCGCTCGAGGCGGCGAAGCGCGAGCTCGCGGAAGAGGCCGATCTGGTCGCCGCGCACTGGGAGCCCCTGGTGTCGTCGTGGACCACTCCCGGTGGGAACGACGAGCTCATTCACGTGTTCCTGGCCACCGGCATCTCCCAAACCGGGTCCGCACACGACCGCGAGGATGAAGAAGCCGACATCCGCGTCGAGTGGGTTCCGCTCTCGGACGCGGTCGACGCCGTGCTCGCCGGACGGATGCGCAACGGCATCCTCACGATCGGAGTGCTGGCAGCGTCGCAGAGGCTGCGCGACCGGAGCTGACGATGCTGCTGCGGCGCGCGCTCGACGCCTACCTGCGTCACGTCACGGTCGAGCGCGGCCTCAGCGCGCACACCATCGGCGCGTACCAGCGGGATCTCGGCGGATATCTGGACTGGTTGACCGCGCAGGGAATCGTCGAGACCGGCGAGGTGACACCGGCCGTGATCGGACAGTTCTTCGCGGAGCGGTCGACGGCGGAGCCGCCTCCGGCGTCGTCGAGCCTCGCGCGGCTGCAGTCCTCGGTGCGCGGCTGGCATCGGTTCCTCGCCCGTGAGGGGATCGAGATCGACGACCCGAGCGGACGGCTGCGCCCGCCCAAGGCAGCCCGCAGACTCCCGAAGGCGTTGACGATCGACCAGGTGGAACGCCTTCTCGCCGCGCCGTCGGCAGACGAGCCGGTCGGCATCCGCGACCGCGCGCTGCTGGAACTGCTGTACGCGACGGGCGCCCGCGTCTCGGAGGCGATCGGACTCGACGTCGACGACCTTGCGCACGGCGACGTACTGCGCCTGCGCGGCAAGGGGTCCAAGGAGCGCATCGTGCCGATCGGCTCGTTCGCGCGAGAAGCGGTCGACGCCTACCTGACCAGGGTGCGCCCGGGGCTCGCGGCCAAGGGGCGTGCGTCCGCTCGTCTGTTCCTCGGAGCCAGGGGAGCGCCGCTCTCCCGGCAGAGCGCATGGCTCGTCATCCGCGCCGCTGCCGAGAGCGCACAGATCACCGCCGAGGTGTCGCCGCACACCCTGCGGCACTCGTTCGCGACGCACCTCCTCCAGGGTGGCGCCGACGTACGGGTGGTGCAGGAGCTGCTCGGACACGCATCGGTAGCGACGACGCAGATCTACACGCACGTGTCCGTGGACACCCTGCGCGACATCTACGCGACCTCGCATCCGCGCGCCCGCTGAACGACCGGGAGCCGGGCGGCTAGAATCGACCGAGCACGAAGGAGCAGGAGAACCGGTGGCTGAGAAAACGGCGAAGTCCAGGGCGAAGGCAGAGAAGGCCGACGAGACCCCCATGGGACCCACCGGCCGCCCGTATCACGGGTTCGCCATCCCCGAGCCGCTGAAGTCCCACGGCCCGGCACGCATCATCGCGCTCTGCAACCAGAAGGGCGGCGTCGGCAAGACGACGACGACCATCAACCTCGCCGCAGCCCTCGCCGAATACGGTCGCCGGGTGCTCGCGGTCGACTTCGACCCGCAGGGCGCGCTCTCCGCCGGTCTCGGCATCCAGACGCACGACGTGCCGACGATCTACGACCTGCTGCTCGACACGAAGCGCGACGCGCACGACGCGATCGTGTCCTCCGGCGTCGAGGGCCTCGACGTGATGCCGGCGAACATCGACCTCTCGGCTGCCGAGGTGCATCTGGTCAACGAGGTCGCCCGCGAGACGATCCTCGCCCGGGTGCTGCGTCAGGTGGCGGGGGAGTACGACGTCATCCTGATCGACTGCCAGCCTTCTCTCGGACTGCTCACCGTGAACGCGCTGACGGCCGCGCACGGCGTGATCATCCCGCTCGAATGCGAGTTCTTCGCGCTGCGCGGTGTGGCCTTGCTGATCGAGACGATCGACAAGGTCCGCGACCGGCTGAACCCCTCCATCACGATGGACGGACTGCTCGCGACGATGTACGACTCGCGCACGCTGCACTCGCGCGAGGTGCTGGAGCGCGTCGTCGAGACGTTCGGCGATGACGTGCTGGAGACCGTGATCGGTCGTACCGTGAAGTTCCCCGACGCCTCGGTCTCCGGCGTTCCGATCACCGAGTTCGCGCCGGAGCACGCCGCCGCCCAGGCCTACCTGCGGCTGGCGCGGGAACTGGTCGCCCGTGGCGCCGTCGCCTGACGAGAACCTCGACATCGGGGTTCCTGAGCCTGACGAAGGGCCGGACGAGAACTCCGGCTTCCGCGTCTCCCTGTCGAACTTCGACGGTCCGTTCGACCTGCTGCTGAACCTCATCTCGAAGCACGAGATGGACATCACCGAGGTCTCGCTGAGCGCGGTCACCAACGAGTTCATCGCCTACCTGGGGCAGCTCGACGACGATGAGGAGCTCGAGCAGGCCTCCGAGTTCCTGGTCGTCGCGGCCACCCTTCTCGACATGAAGGTCGCCGGGCTCCTGCCGCAGGGCGAACTGGTGGATGCCGAGGCCGTGGCACTGCTCGAAGCGCGGGACCTCCTGTTCGCGCGGCTGCTGCAGTACCGGGCGTTCAAAGAGGTCTCGGCGTGGTTCTCCCGCTGCCTGCAGCGCGAGGACCGACGGCACGTGCGCGCGGTCCGCCTCGATGAGAAGCACCGGAAGCAGACTCCCGAGCTCGTGTGGTCGCTGACCGTCGACGACTTCGCCGCCCTCGCGCTCCTCGCCTTCGCGCCGAAGGAGATCCCGCACGTCGGGCTCGACCATCTGCACGCGCCTCTCGTCAGCATCCGCGAACAGGCGGCGATCGTCGTGACGTTGCTGCGCGGCACCGAGGCCGTGAGCTTCCGCGAACTGGTCGCGGGGGTGACGGAACCCGGCATCGTCGTCGCACGCTTCATCTCCGTGCTGGAGCTGTACCGGCACGCGGCGCTGTCCTTCGAACAACTGGAACCGCTCGGCGAGCTGACGCTCCGCTGGGCAGCCGACACCTGGTCGGACGAGACACTCGCGACCCTGGGGGCCGACTATGACAGATGACACGCAGACGGGCTCGGAGACCGAGCTGACCGAGCCGACCGAGCTGACCGAGCCGACGTCGGAGCGACCCGCCGAGCCCACGACCCCGCTCGTCGAGCGGCTCGAGGCGATCCTGCTCATCGTGGACGAGCCGATCGGACTGATGGCGCTGGCCGCTGCCGTCGGCTCTCCGGTGCCCGCCGTGCGGCAGTCGCTCGAGACGCTCGTCGACGACTACGACGGCCGAGGCAGCGGTCCGCGCCGCGGCTTCGAGCTGCGCGAGGTCGGTGGAGGCTGGCGGCTGTACGTCCGGGAGGATCACGACGCCCTGGTCGCCGACTTCATCGGCGGGCAGGCACCGGCGCGGCTGTCACAGGCGGCGCTCGAGACGCTGGCCGTCATCGCGTACAAGCAGCCGGTGACGCGCAGCCAAGTCGCTTCGATCCGTGCCGTGAACGTCGACTCCGTGGTGCGCACGCTCCTCGCGCGCGGCCTCATCACCGAGCTGTTCGCCGATTCCGAGACCGGCGCCATCAACTACGGCACGTCCGACGCGCTGCTGCAGCACCTGGGCATCAACTCGCTCGACGAGCTGCCCCCGATCTCCCCGCTGCTCGACGACGGTGCAGACGGTTTCGACGAAGGAGTCATCCGATGATCGAAATCTCTCCCTCCACAGGGTCGGCCACCCGGGCTGCGGATATCCATTTCGACGAAGGAGTCATCCGATGATCGAAATCTCTCCCTCCACAGGGTCGGCGACCCGGGCTGCGGATATCCATTTCGACGAAGGAGTTATCCGATGACCGATTTCCCGACCCGGGAGGGCTCATCCTCCCCGGAGCTTCCCGACGGCGTGCGCCTGCAGAAAGTGCTGGCCGCCGCCGGCGTGGCCTCGCGCCGCGTCGTCGAGAACTACATCACCGAGGGCCGCATCCGCGTCAACGGTGAGGTCGTCACCGAGCAGGGCAGACGCATCGACCCCGAGCACGACCTGGTCGATGTCGACGGCACGGCCATCCAGCTCGATGTCTCCAAGCGCTACGTCATGCTCAACAAGCCCACAGGCGTGGTGAGCAGCATGAAGGATGAGAGTGGCCGTCCTGACCTCCGCCGCTTCACCGAGGACTACGAGGAGCGTCTGTACAACGTGGGCCGGCTGGATGCCGAGACGAGCGGCCTCCTGATCCTCACGAACGACGGCGACCTGGCCCACGTGCTGGCCCACCCCTCGTTCGGAGTGACGAAGGTGTACATCGCCAAGGTCGAGGGAGAGGTCACCGCGCAGACGATCTCGAAGCTCACGAAGGGGATCGAGCTCGAGGACGGGCCCATCTCCGCCGACAAGGCGCGCCTTCTCGACACGTCGCGGGGCGCGAGCCTGGTGGAGCTGACGCTGCACTCCGGCCGCAATCGCATCGTGCGGCGCATGCTCGCCGCGGTCGGTCACCCGGTGACGGAACTCGTGCGCCGCCAGTTCGGCCCGCTCCACCTGGGAGCCCTCCCTGCGGGGAAGTCGCGGGAACTGAGTAAAATCGAACTCGGCGCGCTTTTGACCTTGTCGCGCCAGGATTCCGGTGTCGCCGAGGCGCCAGGCGAGCAGCAGGAGAACGAGTGACCGATACGACGAGTGCGCCCACGGTGCGGAAGGCCGGTGCTGTCGCGCCCCGCCTCTCCGGCACCGTTCGCATCGTCGGCGCCGGCCTGCTCGGAGCGAGCGTGGGTCACGCCCTCCGCACGAAGGGCGTCGACGTCGTCCTCACCGACGCCTCGCCGGCTCAACTGCGTCTCGCTGTCGACTACGGCGCCGGTCGCCTCGCCGCCGAGGACGACGCGCCCACACTGATCGTCGTGGCCGTGCCGCCGGATGTCACCGCCGACGTGATCGAAGCCGAGCTCGCACGCTACCCCGACGCCGTCGTGACGGATGTCGCCAGTGTGAAGCTCGAGCCGTTCCGCACCCTGCAGTCCCGCGGAGTCGACCTCACCCGCTACATCGGCTCGCATCCGCTGGCCGGTCGTGAGCGCGGGGGAGCGATCTCGGCCCGCGCCGACCTGTTCATCGGTCGCCCCTGGGTCGTGTGCCGCGATGAGGACACGAAGGCCTCCGACCTCGCGCTCGTCGAGGCGCTCGCGCTGGATGTCGGCGCGATGCCGTTGGAGATGACTCCCGAGGAGCACGACCGCTCGGTCGCGCTCACCTCCCACGTGCCCCAGGTCGTGGCCAGCCTGCTCGCTGCGCGGCTCGCCGGTGCGGAGGAGGGCGCTCTGCGCCTCGCCGGCCAGGGCGTGCGCGACACGACTCGCATCGCGGCATCCGCTCCCGAACTCTGGGTGCAGATCCTCGGTGCGAACGCCGGTCCGGTCGTGGAGATCCTCGATGCCCTCGCCGCAGACCTCGGCGACATCTCGGATGCGCTCCGCGAGCCGGGGGCACCGGGCGCCCGGCGCGTGGTCGCCGAGACGATCCGTCAGGGCAACGACGGCGTCGAGCGGCTTCCCGGCAAGCACGGACAGAACCGGCGCTTCGAATCCCTCGTCGTGATGATCGACGACACCGCGGGCCAGCTCGGGCGCCTCTTCGGCGAACTCGGCGAACTCGGCGTCAACGTCGAGGACCTGCGGCTCGAGCACTCGCCGGGCGCGCAGTTCGGTCTCGCCGAGATCAGCGTCGAGCCGGCTGCGCTGCACGGGGCGATCACAGGACTTCAGGAACGCGGATGGCGGATTGCAGGGAACACGAATGACTGACACCTCCCTCTCGTCCACGGACGCCACCAAGTTCATCGCGATCGACGGCCCTGCCGGTTCCGGCAAGTCCAGCGTGTCGAAGGCCGTCGCCCGCAGGCTCGGTCTCGGCTACCTCGACACCGGATCGGCCTACCGTGCGCTCGCGTGGCACGTGCTCGACCGCGGAGCCGACACCGCAGACGCCGACGCTGTGCTCGCCGCGGCATCCGAATTCCCCGTCGTGCTCGGACTCGATCCCGACGACCGCACCGTGCGGGTCGGCGACCTCGAGGTCACCGAGGCGATCCGCGACCCGCGGGTCTCCGGAGCGGTGAGCGGCGTCGCCAGAGTGCCTGCCGTGCGCGCGCAGGTGAACGAGCTGTTCCGCGCGCTCGTCTCCGACGCACCGTATCCCGCGGTCGTCGTCGAGGGCCGCGACATCACGACAGTTGTCGCTCCTGACGCGCCCGTCCGCATCCTGTTGACCGCCGCACCCGAGGTGCGCGCCGCCCGCCGTGCCGGCGAACTCGCCGGTGAGAACGCGGATGCCGTCGCCGCAGCCCTGCACAAGCGCGACGCTTCCGACAGCGCCGTCGTCGACTTCCTCAACGCCGCAGACGGCGTCGAGGTCGTCGACTCGACGGACCTTGACTTTTCCCAGACCATCGACGCCGTTCTCTCGGTGATCGAGCAACACCGAGGAGCACACAGTGGCTGACGACGAATACGAAGGCGGCCCCGACCAGCTCGCCGAGAAGATGGAACTGATCGACGAGGAGCTCGCCGAACAGCGCGCTGAGACGCTGCGTGCCGGCCTCGCCGACTACGACCTGGACGATGAGGATGCTGCGCTCCTGGCGGGCATCACGCTCGGCGAGGACGGCATCCTGTTCAGCCCGGCGCTGCCGGTGGTGGCGATCGTCGGCCGACCGAACGTGGGCAAGTCCGCGCTCGTCAACCGCATCCTGGGTCGCCGCGAGGCCGTCGTGGAGGACACCCCCGGTGTGACTCGCGACCGGGTGACGTACAAGGCCGAGTGGGCCGACCGTCGCTTCTCGCTGGTCGACACCGGCGGCTGGGAGCCCGACGCCCGTGGCATCGACCGTTCGGTCGCCATGCAGGCGGAGGTCGCGATCGACCTGGCCGACATGGTGCTCTTCGTGGTCGACGCGATGGTCGGCGCCACGTCGACCGACGAGCACGTCGTGAAGCTGCTCCGCAAGAGCGGCAAGCCCGTCTTCCTCGTCGCGAACAAGATCGATGACACGCGTCAGGAGCCGGAAGCGGCGGCGCTGTGGAACCTGGGTCTCGGCGAGCCGCACCCGGTCTCGGCCATCCACGGCCGCGGCGTCGCGGACCTGCTCGACGCGGTGCTGAAGAAGCTGCCGGAGGTCTCGGCTGTCGCGAAGCAGGAGTTCGGTGGACCGCGTCGCGTCGCGATCCTCGGTCGACCGAACGTCGGCAAGTCGTCGCTGTTGAACAAGGCCGCGGGCGAAGAGCGCGTCGTCGTGAACGAGCTCGCCGGAACGACCCGCGATCCCGTGGACGAGGTCGTCGAGCTCGGCGGCAAGATGTGGCGTCTGGTCGACACCGCCGGCATCCGCCGTCGTGTGCACATGGCCCAGGGTGCGGACTTCTACGCGTCGCTCCGCACTTCTGCCGCGCTGGAGAAGGCGGAGGTCGCGGTCGTCGTCCTCGACGTGTCGGAGACGATCAGCGAGCAGGACGTGCGGATCATCGATCTCGTGCTCGAGTCGGGCCGCTCGCTCGTGCTCGCGTTCAACAAGTGGGATCGCCTGAACGACGACGACCTGGAGAACCAGGACCGCCGCCGCTACCTCGAGCGTGAGATCGAGCAGGACCTCGCGCACGTCGCGTGGGCACCGCGTGTGAACATCTCGGCGAAGACCGGGCGTCACCTCGACAAGCTGGTTCCGGCGCTGGAGACGGCGCTCGAGAACTGGGATCGCCGCATCCCGACCGGCAAGTTCAACGCGTTCCTCGCCGAACTCGTGGCCGAGCACCCGCACCCGCTGCGTGGTGGAAAGCAGCCGCGCATCCTGTTCGGCACTCAGGCGTCGACTCGTCCGCCGACGTTCGTGCTGTTCACGACCGGATTCCTCGACCCCGGCTACCGTCGCTTCATCCAGCGTCGTCTGCGGGAGCTGTATTCGTTCGAGGGCACCCCGATCGTCGTGAACATGCGAGTGCGCGAGAAGCGCCAGCGCTGACCTGTTCCCGCCTGTGTCGCGGCGTGGTGCCGATAGCCGGATGCTGTGAAAGGCTGAAGGGGTGACTGTCGTACCTCCTGCTGCCGGTGAGCCGCGTCGCCCGGACGGGCCGCGGAATCCGGGTGACGCCTGGGTGGTCGCGGAGTCGGGGGAGAAGTACTGGGGTCGCTTCGGCGCCGCGGGACTTCTCGCCTTCGACCCCGCGCGCGGGATCCTGCTGCAGCATCGCGTGTCGTGGAGTCATTTCGGCGGCACCTGGGGGCTGCCCGGTGGTGCGCTGCATGAGGACGAGACGGCGATCGTCGGCGCGATCCGCGAGGCCCAGGAAGAGGCGGGTGTGCGGGATGGTGCGGTGCGTGCGCGGTTCATCAGCGTGCTCGATCTCGGCATCTGGTCGTACACGACCGTCATCGCGGATGTGCGGGTGCCGTTCGACCCGGTGATCAGCGACCCGGAGAGCGTTGCGCTCGAGTGGGTGCCCGTCGATGAGGTCGCAGAGCTTCCGCTGCATCCGGGGTTCGGGGCGGCGTGGCCGGCGCTGCGCGCAGAGCTCGAGGTGTTCCCGGTGGTCGTGGTCGACGCCGCGAATGTGGTCGGCTCGGTGCCGGATGGGTGGTGGAAGGACCGCGCGGGTGCCGCGTCGCGGCTCCGGGGCCGTCTCGAGGGGCTGGCCGTGCCGGGGTCTGATCTGGGGATCACCGGGGATCTCTGGTTCCCCGAGGTATCGATGGTGGTCGAGGGTCAGGCGCGGGGGCTCAACACCGGCGGGGAGTCGTCTTCCGTGTCTGTGATCAAGGCGGATGCCGGGGGCGACGACGCGATCGTGGCCGAGGTCGAACGTCAGGTCGCCGACGGGCGGACGGTGCTGGCTGTGACGAGCGATCGCGCGCTGCGCGAGCGTGTCGAAGGTGCGGGTGCGGCGCGGGTGCTGTCGGCGGGGTGGCTCGTCGATCTGCTTGCGCTGGCAGAGCGCTCGAACGGCTGACGGCTGGCGGACTTCAGACGAACATCACTCGCCGGGATGGCCGGTCGGTGTACGTGCGTCCCAGCGGGCTGAACCAGGTGATCGTGCCGTCTTGTCGTTGCTGCGCCGTCCATCGGTGCGGCTCGGGGATGTCGGGATGTTTCAGCGTGTGATGAGACCGGCAGAGGTGGCTGAGGTTGTCGAGCCTCGTCTTGCCGCCCTTCGCGTGATCGTGGTTGTGGTCGATATCGCATCGGTGGACGGGCATGCGGCATCCGGGGAAGCGGCAGTGCTGATCTCGGGCCCGCAGGAACCGGCGCATCCCCTCCGTGGGGGTGTAGGTGTCGGTCTGGGTCACCATGCCGGTGCCGTCGAGGAACAGGCGGCTCCAGCCGGTGTTGCGCCCGGCGAGGTCTCGCGCGATGTCGGGGTGGAGTGGGCCGTGGCCGTCGAGCTCTGCGGGGCGCTGATCCGCGCCGGCGAGTGTGGATGCGGCGATTGTGACCTGGATGCGCGCCTGGATGTTGTCGAGGCCGTCGCCGTGAGCGGCGCTCGGGTCGGCGGCGAGGAGCAGGTCGGCGAAGATGTCGGCCTTGACCTGATCCGACGTGCGAGTGTCGGCCGGGATGTGGATCACATCGGGGTCAGTCGTGAAAGTGTCGTCGCCGAAGATCGCGCCAGCGTAGGGATCGAACGCGGGATCGTTGAAGGCAGGATCATCGAGCGCGAAGTCCTCGAGGAACAGTGAGTCGCCGTTCTCATCGGCCGCCCACGGGTCGAGAACGGGCTCGCGGTCGCCTCGGGTGTCGATGACCTGGCGGGCCATCTGGTCGAGCCGGTCGGCGACGGCGTTCGCGATCCACTCGGGCAGTATCGCGGTGAGCACCGCGAGACCGTCTTCCACGGAGCGCACCTTGACGCAGCGTTCGTCGGCGGCCCTGCGGTGCCGATCGGTGACCGTCTCACCGACGAGTGCCGCGGCGACCTGCTTCGCGTGCGCGCTGGTTCGGGCGGCCGTTTCCCGCTGGGCGAAGAGAAGGACCGCCGTCTCGTAGAGACCCATCACCTCGGCATCCGCCTTCTGGTTGCGGATGGCCTCGGACACGATGGCACTGGCGCGGGCGATCTCACGCATGTGAGCGGCGCTGATCTCGCCGCTCGCGAACGCCTCCCGCACAGCGGGCAGTTCCGAGCTCAAGGTGCGGGCATCGGAGAACGCGTACTCGATCGAACCCTTCGGGATTCGACCTGCCGCGGAGAACTCCGCGACCATCGACCGGTAGATCGCATCTCGGTGGTACGGACTGTCAGAGACATCGGAGTCATGGATGGCGATCTGCTCGACCAGCAGCTCCGTCGCCTCCGCCTCGAGCACCGCGATGCGGCGCTTCTTCGCCACCCAGGCGTCAAGAACGCGGCGACGCTCCTCGAGATCGAGGGAGAGATCGGTCGGCTGTTCCATAACTTGAGTTTAGAACATATGTTCGAGACGAGCAATATTCTAGTGGGGGAGGAAGTCGTCCCGTCCGCGGAGCTTGTCGATGTCTCGGCGCTCTCGTTTCGTCGGCCTGCCTGCGCCGCGATCGCGGAGGCCGAGCGCCGCCTGGGGCTCGCGCGGCGGCGTCCGATCCTCATATGCCAGCGCGGCGACCGGAGCTCCGACGCGTTTCACGAGGATCTGCCGGACCCCCAGAATCCGATCGAAGCCGGCGATCCGAATCCGAATCTCGTCGCCGACCTTGATCGTCTGCGCGGCCTTCACCTTGTCGCCGTTCACTCGTACATGCCCCGAACGGCATGCGGTCGTCGCGGCCGAGCGAGTCTTGAACGCGCGGACCGCCCACAGCCAGCTGTCGACCCGCGCAGCATCCGGCATCAGACATTCCTCTTTCTCAGGGTGATCAGGGCGCCTGCGACGATCAGGCCCTGCCCGATCGTATAGGCGAGCATGATCGCGGGGTTGCTCCATGAGGGCAGGGAGTCGGGGAGGAACAGCCGGAACGCAAGAAGTGTGTCGCTGGCCAGGAAGAACGCGCCTCCGACGGCGACGACCGGGTGGCACCGCGCGGAGAACGCTGCGGTACCCCCGAGGACGAGTCCGTAGACGGCGACCGCGATGAGCAATCCGCCGGTGTGCGGACCGAGCGCCACGAGCATCGCCACCCACCACGCGGCGTACACGAGTGCCCACCACGGCATCCGGCGTCGAGGGATGAATCGCACGAACAGCACGATGTATGCCAGATGCGCGATGCCGAAGAAGAGGAGCATCAGTGGGAGTTCGGGTGCCAAGGGAAAGAAGGCGCCGACGCCGTCTCCGAGCCAGGAGAACAGCAGAGCGGCGACCAGCAGAATCGACGCCAGGGGAGGTGCCAGGCGTCGAACCGACGCCACCACCGGTATCGCGAGAAGCGGCATCAGCAGCAGTTTGGTCGGGCCGGCGAGCGGGCTGTTCACCGCGAGCAGGATGACATGGAGCGCGGATGCCGCGACGTAGGGCAGGAACGCCCACATGATCGTCGAGGGAAGGGCGCGGCGCTGCATCTCTTCATCGTAGGCGCGGGACTGTCTCGCGCCGCTCGATCAGGACTCGACGGTGACCTGCTCGACGTCGCCGTTCGCGCCGAGGTGCACCGCCGGCCAGTAGCCCTCGGGGAAGTGATCTCCGCAGCTGTCGGTGAGGTGCAGGATCACGGTGCCGTCGGCGGCGGCCTCGATCGTCTCGAGAGTGAGGTCGGATGCTGCCTCGTCGAGTTCGTGCGGTTCGGGTTCGCCGTTGCTGAAGTTCGTGACGACAGCATCCGATGCGAGCCGGCGGAGCGAGGCGAGGTCGGCGATCGCCGCGCGCAACCGGGGGAGGAGCGGCGTGATGTCGGACGGATTCGTTCCTTCCACCATGATGTCGAGTTCGTCGCCATCCACGGTGACCGCACCGCCGAACCAGTCGTGGGTGAGGATGCTCCCATCCGTCAGCTCGGTGGTCGCGCGGGTGAGGGTGCCGAGTTCAGGGTCTTCGATGGTGGGTTGCTCGTCGCTCATGTCTTCACGCTAGCGTCCGTTCAGGGCGCGAGGTGTCGGCCCTCGGGCTCGAGGTGTTCGCGGAGGATGCGGATCGCCTTCGGCCCGACGCCGTGGATCGCGAGCAGCTCCTTCGCGGAGCGGCCGTCGAACTGTTCGAGTCGCGTGAGTCCGTGGAGGGCGAGTTCACGGCGGGCGACCTTGCCCATCGCTGCGGGGAGCTCGCTCTCCGCCGTCATGAGTGCAGCTCCATCGTGACGAGAGTGCGTCCTGGTTTGAGTTCTGCTGTCTTCGTGAATCCTGCGGAGAGGAAGGTGCTGAGCACGCCGTGATACAGGTCGTTAACGCTGTGGTTCTCGGCGGCGTCGACGGCATAGCCCTCGATCAGGCGGGCGCCGGATTCGCGGGCATAGTCGACTCCGGCGCGCAGCAGCTCGCCGTTGAGTCCCTTTCCGCGGTGCTCCCGGCGCACGACGAAACACGTCACCGCCCAGACCGACTCGTCGTCGAAGGGCTGTTCGGTCGCGGCCGCGATGATGCGAGTGTGGGGGAGCCGTCCCTGCTTGGTGCGGGGACCGAGCCGGATCCAGCCGGCCGCCTCGCCGTCGACGTACGCGATGATCCCGGGAGGAGGCCCCTCGTCGATCTCGGCGCGCAACATCTCGGTGCGCTGCGGAGTGGTCGTCTCATTCCAGTCCTTGTTGCGCAGAAGGGGCCAGATGCACTGGCAGCTCGCGCCGTCACCGCCGCCCGTGAGCGCGCGCTGAACATCGTCCCAACGGGCGGTCGTCGCTACCTCGGTCGTGATCGTCGGCATGCACGCGACGCTACGCGGAGCGTCCGACACTCGCAACGGACCGGTTCGCGGAGGGCCGCCGGGTCAGGCTAAGATAGTGGAGTTGCCCGCGCGTAAGTGCGGAACAACGGGCTGTGGCGCAGCTTGGTAGCGCACTTGACTGGGGGTCAAGGGGTCGCAGGTTCAAATCCTGTCAGCCCGACCACATTGAGGCTCGGAATCACGCGGAAGTCGCGAGGTTCCGGGCCTCTGTCGTATTCGCCGAGATTCTGGTTATAGCAACGCTTCCTGCGAGCGACGCCATCGGCAATACTGAGCGGATGTCGTCGTACGAGCGCCAACTGGCAATGTGGCCGGTGCAGCGCGACCAGCGAGCCGGGATGAACGATGATCTGCTCGTACCGCGTGAGGTCGAGCATTTCGCGTACTTCACGCGTCGACGCAAGGCCGCGTCAGCTGCTGATGATCTCGTCACGTCGGGCTTCACTGTTGCGACGGCGCGACGCGGCCTCAAGATCGGACTGCAAGCGTCACGCCGCGAATCTCTGAGCGACGAGTCGGTAGCGCGGTTCCTGCGTGAAGTGATCTCAGTGGTCGAGATTCACGACGGCAACTACGACGGATGGGGTGCGACAGTAGAGGTCAGAGACCCCGTTTAGGACTTTTTCATACCCCGCGATGTCCTTCGTGACCATGGGGCTTCTCCCTACCCCGCATTCTCCCCAACGGCACCACCTGCGGCGTACCAGCGACCGGATCCGGCACCACCAAACACGGCAGGCCGAATACTTCCTCGACCAGCTCGGCCGTCACCACCTGCTCGGGGCTGCCTTCGGCGACGACCTTTCCATCCTTCATCGCGATCAGGTGGGTGCCGTAGCGGGCGGCGTGGTTCAGGTCGTGCAGCACGGCGACCAGGGTGTGGCCGACGCTGTGCAGGTCGGTGAGCAGCTCCATCAGCTCGATCTGATGGGCGATGTCGAGGAACGTGGTGGGCTCGTCCAACAGCAGGATGTCGGTGTGCTGCGCGAGCGCCATGGCCACCCACACCCGCTGCCGCTGACCGCCCGAGAGCTCGTCCACCAGACGACCGGCAAGGTCGTCGACGGAGGTCCGCCGCATCGCTCTGGCCACGAGGTGCTCGTCATCCTCCGTCCACTGCCGCAGGAAACCCTGATGCGGATACCGACCGCGCGCCACCAGGTCGGCCACGGTGATGCCGTCGGGGGCGATCGAAGTCTGGGGCAGCAGCCCGACCCGCCGCGCCACCTCTTTGGTCTTGTAGGAGCTGATGTCGGCGCCGTCGAGAAGGACCTGCCCCGACGACGGCTTCAGCAGCCGCGACAATCCGCGCAACAGGGTCGACTTGCCGCAGGCATTCGGACCCACGATCACCGTGAACGACTGATCGGGGATGGACACCGACAGCTGTTCGGAGATGATGCGCTTGTCGTAGCCGATCGTCGCAGACTCGACCTGGAGACGCGAGCCCCCGATGAGCGGAGCTTCGGGAGGGGAATCAGGGCTCAAAACGATCTCCTGGCTTCGATGAAGAGCAACCAGCCGAGGTAGCCGCCACCGAGTATGACGGTGACGATCCCCGCCGGCAACGGGGTCGGGGCGACGTGCTGGGCGATGTAATCCGCCGCGAGGCAGAGGAGCGCGCCGATGAATCCGGCGGGTGCGAGCGTGATTCCGGCGGTGCGGGCGAGTCGACGCCCGATCTGCGGCGCGACGAGAGAGATGAACGCGATCGGCCCCGCCGCGGCGGTGACCGTGGCGGTCAAGGCCACACCCACCACGATCAATCCCAGGCGGGTCAGCGACACGCGAACCCCTTGAGCGGCAGCCGCATCGTCGCCCAGTTCCAGCTGCCGCATCGGCCGGCTCAGCATCGCCGACAGCAGCAGGAGCACGACGATGCAGACGCCGCCGATCATGACCTGAGTCCACGAGACGCCGTAGAGAGAGCCTGCGCCCCACGCCGCGGCGGCCATCGCCTGATCGAGGTCGGCCTTGAGGATCAGCCACGTGTTGAGCGATCCGAGCATCGCCGAGACCGCGATGCCCACGACGATCAGCCGGAACCCCTGCACGCCCCGCCGATAGGCGAGCAGGTACACGACGACGGCGGTGGCGACGCCGCCCACGAGCGCCCCTCCGATCAGCTGCGTGTAGGTGCCGTTGACGAGAAGGATCACGATCAGCGCGCCGGTGTACGAGCCCTGCGAGAAGCCGATGAGTCCGGGGTCGGCCAGCGGGTTGCGCAGCATGGACTGGAAGATCGCGCCGCTCACTCCGAGCGCGGCGCCGAAGACCAGCGCCGCCGTCACGCGGGGGAGCCGCCATTCGACGACGATCTCGTGCACCAGGCCGGTCTCGCCGCCCATCAGCGCCGAGATCACCTGCCCGGGACCGAGTGCGTACGAGCCGGTCATCAGCGCGAGCACTGCGAGGCACACGGCCACCAGTGCGAGCACCGCGCAGACGATGACGGAGCGCCGCTCGAGCCGCACGCCGATGCGCCCGCGCCGCAGCACCAGCGTTCGGCGTCCGAGGTTCACGACACCCGCCTCGGCCCCCGAGGGCCCGGTACGAAATCCGCCACCCTGCCCATTCATAGCCCGCTCGCCCTCTTCCGCCGCACCAGGGCGATGAGCACGGGGGCGCCGACGAAGGCCGTGACGATGCCCACGGGGATCTCGCCGGGCAAGATCACGACGCGCCCCAGGACGTCGGAGGCCAGCAGCAGGCTCGGGGCGAGCAGCACGCTGTACGCGAAGATCCACCGTTGGTCCGGACCCACGATCCACCGTGCGACGTGCGGCACCATGAGTCCGACGAACGCTATGGGGCCGGCGATCGCCGTGGCACCACCGGCGAGCAGGGTGAGCGCGATCACCGAGAGTATGCGGGCCGGCAGCACCCGCACCCCCTGGGTGACGGCGAGATCATCACCCAGAGCCATGGCGTTGAGCGGACCCGCGACCACGAGAGCAAGGACGAGTGCCACCGCGAAGAACGGCAGGATCGGCCCCACCACCTCGAGCGGACGACCCGCGATCGATCCGGCATTCCACGAGCGCATCGCGTCGAAGGCCGCCGGGTTCGTCAGCTGCAGTGCCTCCCTGGCGCCGCCGAGCACCGCCCCGACGCAGACTCCGGCGAGCACCATGACCACCGGAGACGAGCCCTGCCGCGTCGACCCGAGAGCGAGCACCATGAGCGTCACGATCAAGGCCCCCGCGAAGGCGAACCACATGTAGCCCTCGATGTCGCGGATGCCGAGCACGCCCACCGCGACCGTCACCGCGAAGGATGCCCCGGCGTTCACTCCGAGGATGCCCGGCTCGGCCAGGGGGTTGCGTGTCAGCGCCTGGATCAGCGCGCCGGACAGGCCGAGCGCGATGCCGACAGTCAGCCCT
This sequence comes from Microbacterium sp. PMB16, assembly GCF_051294855.1. Taxonomy (GTDB): domain Bacteria; phylum Actinomycetota; class Actinomycetes; order Actinomycetales; family Microbacteriaceae; genus Microbacterium. The sequence continues at coordinate 3,801,258 of NZ_CP145908.1, read as the reverse complement.
ACGACAGTGCGCGGTACCCGGAAGTCGCGCACGGCGAACTGGTCGAGCCCGGGCGCGGGATGGAACAGCGAATCCCAGATCACGGAAGGAGCGATCGTCGTCGACCCGATCATCACGCTCAGCACCAGCAGAACCGCCAGCGCTGCGAGCGCGATCACCAGCCCGAGCACGCGACGACGCCCGGGCACCCTCACGGTGCCCGGGCGGTGTTGCCGTACGGGGAGAGTCGTCACTCCGCGGTCGGCAGGGTCGCCAGTGCGCTGTCGAGTGAGTCCAGGTAGCGCAGCACGGAGCCGTAGGAGTTGTTGCCGGGGCAGAAGACGCCGAGCGCGTGACCGGAGGTCACCGCGGGCAGCGCCTTCCAGGTGTTGGTCTCGACCACCGGCACGAAAGGTTCCGTCGGCTGCCCCTCGGAGTCGACGGGGTAGGTGATCACGTCGTAGGCGGACAGCTCGCCCAGCTGCTCGAACGACAGCGAGGTCCACGCGAGGGGATCGTCGCCTTCCGCCGCCTCAGGCAGGTTCAGGCCGATCTCGTCCCTGGCGATCTCGGAGCAGCCGATGTCGGCGATGGCGAACGTTCCGGGATCGGACGATGTCCAGCGGATGACATCGACGAACGACGTGCTCTTGATGATGTCGCTGTACTTCTCCTGGATCTCGGTGCGCCGTTCCTCGAACTGCGCCTTCTGATCGCCCAGCGCATCCGTCGCGTTGCCTGCCTCGGCGACGCCGTCGGCGAGGCCCTTCCACTCGGTGTCGAGGCCGAAGAACACCGTGGGTGCGATCGTGGTCAGCTGCTTCTCGATCAGCCCGAACTCGTCATCGGGGATCTGCACCAGGATGAGATCCGGCTTCAGGGTGGCGAGTTCCTCCATGTCGACCTCGTCAGCGCTCGCCGCGAGAACCGTGGCCGACGCGTATGTCGACTGCTGGTCCTCGGGCAATCGCTCGACGTCGGCTGCCGGCTCTTCCGTGACGCCGACCGGCGTGCCGCCGAGGTCGATGAAGGGGAGAGTCGTGTTGCCGATCGTGACGACCCGCTGCGGGTCGACAGGCACCTCGATCGTGCCGTTGTCGGCCTTCACGCTGCGCGTCTCGCCCGAGGGCTCGCCGGCAGATCCGCTGCCGGATCCGCTGCCACCGGCGCAGGCGGTCAAGACGAGTGCTGTGCTGAGCACGACCGCGGCGAGGGTCGCGCTGCGTGGCGTCAGGATTCTCATGGTCATGGCTGTGGGAGTCTCTCTTCGTTTCGTCGGGTCAACGTCAAGGGCGGGCTGCAGGTGCGAGTTCGTGGACGTCGGTGCCCCAGCCGACCGTGTGGGTCGCGACGTGGGCGAGTCCTGCTCGCGAGATCACATCGTGGAGCTCCGCGAGGGTGCGGAGGCCGGAGCCGTGCACTGTGAGGCCGAGCAGGTCGGCTTCGCCGTCGTGTTCGTCGAGGTCATCGGTATCGAAGAGCTCTTCGACCAGCAGTACGCGGCCCCCGGGGAGCAGGTTCTCCGCGGCGCGCCGCAGCGCGTGGGCGGCATCGGCATCCGGAAGCGATTTGAGGGCGCGGATGATGAACACGACATCGGCAGGCGGGCTCGGCTCGAACACGGACTGCTCGACCACGGCGACGCGCGCCCGCTGCTGCGCGTCGTCGATCGTGTCGACCAGGTCGCGGCGAAGCCAGTCCGCCTGCGCCGGCAGCGCGCAGATCGTCACCTGGAGGTTCGCGTGGGCGTCGACGAACTCGCGGGTCTGGGCGCCGGCGCCGCCGGAGTGGAGCACCAGGTGGCTGACGCCGGCGAGGAGGTCGGATGCGGCGATCGGCGCGGCGAGCGTGGCCTGGAACTTCGCGAGCCGCTCCAGGTACCGATCCTCGTAGTCCTGCTCGGTCCGCACCTCGGCATAGGTCTGCCCGGTGACCGACGCGTACGACGGCCGGCCGGTGCGGATCGACTCGGTGAGCCCGTGAATGCCGAGCATCTCGCGTCCCGCCACTCCCGCCGGGTGCAGGAAGTCGACCATGAAGTCGAGGGTCAGGACTTCGCCGACCGTCGTCAGGCGGTAGTGGCCCGGTTCAGTCTCGGCGACGATGTCGAGCGTATGCAGGTAGCGCAGCAGCTTGCCCAGAGCCCGCTCATCGGCATCCGCCCTGACGGCCAGGTCGGGCACGGCACTCACGCCACGGGAGATCAGTTCGGGAATGCCCAACTCGACAGCGGTGCGGATCGCCACGGGGGAGATCAGTTCGGTCAGGTCGTGGAGCTTCTCCATCGGGGTCTTCGTCTTCTCGGGGTCGGGCATCGCCTCGTCGGTCTCCAGCGCGACGACCTCTCCGCGCCTCCAGTAGCCGATGAACTCGATGGACTCCTTGGGCAGTCCGCGGTCCTCGACGAGGTGGCGGCGGATGTCACGCACTGTCGCCTGTTCCCCGGCGACCCACGCGAACGGCCTGCCCTCCCACCAGTCGCAGTTCTTGACGGCGTCGACCAGCCGCGTGGTCGTGCCGGCCTCGGCGCCGTCACGCACGAGCCAGGTCACGTCGATTCCCGGCGCTTCGCGGAGCTCCTGCAGGTGCTCCTTCTCGGCGACCTCGATGAACACCTGCGCCCTCGTGCCCTCGGGCAGCTCCTCGATCAGGCGCGCGATCGCGGGGATCGTCGTGTCGTCTCCGGCGACCAGCAGCCAGTCCGCATCCTGCGGGAGTGCCCGCGAGGAGTTCGGACCGAAGAAATGGATGCGATCTCCGAGCTGCGCGCGGTAGGCCCAGGTCGTGCCGACACCGATTCCGTGCTTGACGAAGTCGACATCGAGTTCACCCGTCACGGGGTCCCAGCGGCGAACGGTGTAGATCCTCGACAGCGGTCGAGGATCTCTCGGCAGGTCGAGGCCCTTCGCGGTCTGCACCGGCAGCACCGCCTCGGCCTGGCCGGGGTAGGGGAAGATCAGGCGGATGTCGTCGTCGAACCCGGTCGAGTCGAATGCCGGCTGTGCGAAGCCGCTCTCCGACGTGAATGAGCCCAACTGGCTCCCGGACAATGTGATGCGCCGCATCCCGGTCGTCAGATCGACCACGCGGACGACTTCGACCTCTCTCAGGGTCAGGGGGCGCACGGAGATCCGGCGTGAGGTCTTCGGCATGCTGAGGGCAGTCCTTGAGGCTGAGGGGGAGGGGAAGAAGTCGGCCGCATCGGGAAAGGGCCCTCGATAAGGTTAGGCAATCCTCGCCTATCATGGTGTGCGTAGCTCGCCATATAGTTAGGACACGATGGACGCGGATGGACCACTCCGAGGTGCGGGTCACCGGCCGCCGATTCCTCGAATGCGGGCGAGCGGCGTCTGGGACCAGTCCGAGCATCTTCTGCTCTGGGTCCGCGCGGGTTCGGCCCGCGTCGGAATCGACGGCCATCCGGAGATCCGGCTGGCGGAAGGCGAGGGTGCCTGGATTCCCGTGGATGTCGGCGGTCGTTGGACGATCGACACCGACCCCGGCACCGTCGTCATCCCGCTGCTGATTCCTTCGAGCATCGCGTCCGAGACTCTGTCCGAGCCGCGGGTCTTCGTGGTCCCGGACGGCTGGCAGGACTGGTTGATCCACAACTTCAACCTCATGATCACGCCGCTGGCCGGCCATGCGTATTCCCAGGATGCGCTGGCCGATCTGCTCCGCCGCCCGGGAGCACGCCCTCCGGGGGCGCCGGGGACATCGGGGATCCGCGCCGGCGCGTTCGATCCGCCGGCCCTGCCGAGGGCAGGCGGGGCGCGGGGCGTGGCCGAGGAGCTGCTCCGCAACCCTGCGCTCGACCTCACTGTCGTCGAATGGGCGACACGGATGCTGTCCAGCCCGCGCACGCTGCTCCGCGACTTCCGCGCCGACACCGGCCTCACCTTCGAACAGTGGCGGCTGCGCTGCCGCCTCGACGCGGCCTTCGAATACCTCGCCGCGGGGTACGACGTCGGCCAGGTGGCGGTGCGCGTGGGCTTCGCGACTCAGAGTGGTTTCACGCGCGCCTTCCGACAGCTCTTCGGAGTCACCCCGCATCGGTTCAGTCGGGACATCGGCGCCCGGCGCGGTGCGAGTGGCGCGACGCCTCGGGTCGCGGCAGCCCGCCAGGCCGATGACATGATGCGGATGCTGCGGGCGACGGATACGCCCGCTGTGCCGGAGATGCTGCCCGCGGCTCACACCCCGTCGCACGCGAACGACGTCCACGTTCTCATCTGGACGTACCGTGGCAGCGCCTACCTGGACCTGGGTGGGCGGACGTACGAGCAGGAGCGGGGCGAGGCGACCTGGATCCCCGCCGGCGCGGAGCACACGACGGGCGTTCGTGAGAACTCGATCTCGCTCCCGCTCGGGAACGTCGGCACGGGCGACCTGCAACTGACCGCTCCGCTACAGGCGCAGTTCTCTCCCGGGTGGGACGACTACCTGTTGTTCTGTTCGGTCAGCGCTCGCACTCCTGTGCGCTCGGACGACTACGACCCTCGGCACGTTCTCGACCTGTTCGCCGACCAGGTCGCCGCGCAGCGCGCGCTCTCGGTGCCGATGCCGACCGACTCCCGGGCGCGGCGACTCGCCATGGACTATCTGCGCAGTATCGGCAGTTCGGGCGGGTCAGAGCTCGATGCTCCTGCCGAAATCCATCGGGCCTTCCGTGAAGAGACCGGCTTGACCTTCGCGCGCTGGCGCTACGCGGCCCGCATGCGCATCGCCCGCGATCTGCTCGTCGGGGGCGCCAAGCCCAGCGCCGTCGCCCGCCGTGTCGGATACGCCCACCTCGCGACCTTCAGCGCGGCGTTCTCCCGCTTCCACGGCGTCTCTCCGCGCGAGTATCAGGAGCGCGAGGCCGAGAACATCTCCGCTGCAGCGTTCTCGCTCACGAGGCGAGGGCGATGACGGCGACGACGACGGCGACGATGATGTCGAGAACCGCACAGAACTCAGCGAGCGATCTGTCCACGACACGTCCGGTGCGGTGGTGGTGGATGTCCCACGCGGCGTGACCGAGCAGCGCCGCCGCCACGAGCAGGCCGCCGACCGTGGCATCGAGCTGGACGGCGAGCAGTGCGATCCCACCCAGGACGACCATCGCTGCGGTCTGCAGGGGGAGTGCCCACCGAGGGCGGACGCCGGAGATGATGAGTCCGGCGATCAGCAGTGCCGCGGCCAGGCAGAGCATGCCGATCGTGGCGTCCAGCCCGGTGAACTTGGCGAGACCCATCAGCGGAACCGTGATGCCGAAGGCGACCCACGCCGCCCAGCGACGTCGCGTCGCTGCGGCCGCCAGATACACCAGGCCGGATGCTGCGACCACGGAAGCCACTTCCCGGCCATCGGCTATGCCGTACACGGTTGCGATCGCGACGAGGACGCCGAGTGCCGCAGGCCACGTCTTCCCCCATGCACTGCGGTGCGGGCGCGCGATCGGCGGGTGGGCGACATCGTCCGTCAGCGTGGCATTCACCAGCGTGCTCCTTTACTCGTACATCCATGTTCGACTTAGTAAAACAGTACGATAGTGTTCGAGTTATGAGAAGGGGCTCTTTCCCGAGTCGTCCGCGCGCGCAGACGCCGTGAACAGCGCCCCTCGGAAAAGGGGTCGATCGATGGCTGTGACCGAGACGGAACCGGACCGCGCCAAGCGGGCGGACGCCCGTCGGAACATCGAAGCGATCCTGGATGCCGCGACCCAGGTCTTGGCCGTCGACCCTGACGCGAGCATCAACGCGATCGCTCGGGCCGCTCACGTCGGGCGCGTGACCCTATACGGGCACTTCGATTCGCGCGCGACCCTCCTCCGTGCGGTTGCGGAGCGGGCGATCGACGACACCGAGGCTGCTCTCGTGCAGGTCGATGTGGATGGCGACCCGCGCGAGGCTCTCGGTCGGCTGCTGGAGGCGACCTGGCATCTCACGCATCGCTACGGTGCGCTCGTCGTCGCCGCATCCCAGACCCTTTCGCCCGAACAGCTGCGCCGTGCCCACGTCGAGCCCGCTGCGCGCGTCCGTCGCCTCCTCGAGCGCGGAAGGGATGCCGGTGATTTCAGAACCGACATGCCGATCGACTGGCAGATCAGCGTGATCCAGGCGATTCTGCACGGGGCTTCGAGTTCGGTGCATCGGGGGGAGATCGCGGCGCACGCAGCGCCCGTGCTCGTGCGGGCCACGGTCCTCTCGGCGGTCTCGACGTCGCAGAATGCCTGAGGCCTGAGGCCTGAGGCCTGAGCCGTCAGACTGCGACGGGCGGACTCTCGAGCACCGTGGGGACGTAGTGGAGGAGCTGAGTTCCTCCGTCGAACGTGCGAGCCTCCACAAGTTCGAGCGCGACATCCGGGTAGTCGTCGAAGATGCGCTGCCGCCCCGTCTCTCCGGTGATCACGGGGAAGACCACGACGCGGAAGCGATCCACGAGTCCTGCGGCGATCAGAGAACGGCACAGGCTCACGCTGCCGAGGGTGCGCAGCTCGCGCGTCTCACTCCGTTTCAACTCTCGTACGAACTCCGCCGCGTCACTGCTCACCAGCTCGGAGTGAGACCACTGCAGGGGTTCGGAGAGCGTCGAGGAGAACACGATCTTGCGTGACTCGTCCAGCGCCACGGATTCCGCGGCATCCGACTGGCCGGCGAAGGCGGACATGAGGTTGTAGGTGTTCGCGCCCATGACGTGCACGAGCTCTTGCTGGTTGTCCTCGGCGAGCCACGCAAGGTACTCCGGTCCCTCCAGGCCCCAATACGCAGGCCATCCCTCGGCGGCTCCGTAGCCGTCGAGCGAGATGATGAAGTCCACGGTCAGTGTCGACATGGTCTGTGCCTTCCTCTGGGATGCAGCCGTTCACTCGTCAGTCGTCGTTATCCTGAACATCAGTGTACGACTTAACATCGCGGAGCGCAGCCCTCAACGCTCCCGTCTCGAGGCCGAGTGTCCATTCGGCCACGTCTGCGACCACCCGCGTGTGCGCCGGATGCTCGATCGGTGCGGACGAGTTCACGTACGACCCGCCGCCATCCAGGGCGATGAAGATGCGGATGCAGGCGGCCTCGGCATCCGCTCCGGGGAAGTCGCCCGAGGCGATGCCGTCTTCGAGCATCGCCGTGAGTCGCTCGCGGTCGAGGGTGTCCTGCATCTGGAGTTCGGCGTCGAGTGTCGGACTGAACCGCGACAGGTGTCGGGCATTCAGCCAGAGGCGCGCCAGCGCCAACGAGCGTCCGCGTTCGATGTGATCGACGAATCGGGCGAGTCGCTGCAGGGGGGTGCCGCCGGTCGTGAAGAACTGCTCGCGTTCGATCACCGCAGCCCGGGCGAACGCGGCGACGACGAGGTCTTCCGCGACGGGGAAGTAGTGCGTGATCAGCCCCGGCCGCACGCCGAGCCGCGCCGCGACGGCGCGCAGGGTGATGCGCTCGAGGCCCTCTTCGATCGCGATCGCGGCGGCGCAGGCGAGGATCTCCTCCCGCCTCTCCTCGGGGAGCTTGCGGGTGCGCGGGGGAGCAGAGTTCGAAGAAGTGCTTGACGTCACCCCACCCATGCTATTGAATGAGTGACCAATAGTCCATTGGGCATGTGACCAATAACGCGGTGACCGATAGCAGTGACGCTCCTCCCGAAAGGAACTCCATGACCCAGAACCCCACCGTCGACCCGGAGTCGCTCGACGCAGCGACCCGCCCCGAGACGCGCGGCATCGAGCTGATCGATGACTCCGAGCGCCACGGCAGGGCGCGCGACCTCTTCCTCATCTGGGCGGCCCCGAGCGTCAGCATCCTGAATCTCACCATCGGCGCTTCGTTGATCCTGCTCGGACTCGAGATCTGGCAGGCCATCGTGACCATCGTCGCGGCGTCGCTGCTCTGGATCCTCCCCGGCATCATCGCGGGGAGCGGTCCGGCGGCCGGCACCTCCGGCTCCGTCGTGACCAGGGCGATGTACGGCATCCTCGGCAACCGACTGTTCGTCGCGGTCGTCGGCTGGTTCATCGGCGCGGTGTTCCTGTCGCTGACCTGGCTGGCGTCGTCGTTCCTGGGTGCCGACCTGCTGCGGCGGGCAGGCATCGACGACCCGATCTGGGTTCCGATCGGCGTCACGATCGTCGTCGCGGCGGTCACGATCCTCGTCGCGATCTTCGGCCACGGGCTGATCCTGCGCGCCTACCCCTTCATGGCCGCCGCACTGTTCGTGATCTTCCTCGCGGTCGCCGGGTTCATCCTGCCGACCGTCGACTGGCAGTATGCCGCTCCTGAGCCTCTGAGCGGCCCCGCTCTGTGGTCGGCGGTCTCGATCGGATTCACGATCCTCGCCTCGACGCCGCTGTCGTTCATGAACAGCCCCGACATCGCGCGCTACCTTCCGCGCGACACGAGGCCCTCGCACATCACGGCAGCGACGGCTCTCGGCGGTGCCATCCCGTTCATCGTCTTCACGAGCGTCGGCGTGCTGCTGGCGACCGGATTGAGCGCCGCGGCGTTCGACTCCGGCATCGATGTCGCTCTGCTCGACCTGCTGCCCGCGTGGCTGGGGCCGGTGCTCGTGGTCGGGGTCGTCATCAACACGATCGCCCTGAATGCGATGACCACCTACACCTCGAGCATGGCCCTGCAGGCGATCGGGTTCCGTCTGCGCCGCATTCCCGCCGCGATCATCGTCGGACTCGTCGGCACCGCCTTGACCATCTACTTGGTTCTCTCGTCGAGCCTGCTCGAAGCTGCCAACCTCATGCTGCAGTTCCTCGTCATCGTGTCGGGCCCGGCCATGTCGATCTTCGTGGTCGACGTCATCCTGCGTCGCTACGACTACGACGGCGTCGACCTCTTCCACGATCGCCCCGGCGGACGATTCTGGTATTCGGCGGGCTGGAGCATCCCCGGCGTCACGGCTCTGCTGGTCGGCGGGGTCGCCACCGCGCTCTGCCTCTCGACGAGCGTCTGGTCCGGTCCCATCGCAGAGGCGACCGGGTTCATCGATCTCTCCGTGCCGGTGGGTATGCTCGTCGCCGCCTCGCTGTACCTCGGCCTCTTGCGCACGCCTCTCGGAAAGGACGGTCGACCATGACCACCCGCTACATCAACGGACGCGTCTTCACCGCCGACATCGATCCGGACGGCGCCTGGGCGGAGGCCTTCGTGGTCGACGGCGAGACGATCGCCTTCGTCGGCTCCACCGCTGATGCCCCGGAGGCGGACGAGACCGTCGACCTGGACGGCCGGCTCGTGCTCCCCGGGTTCACCGACGCGCACACGCACCTGTTGATGGCCGGCTCGGCCCTCGGCCAGGTGCCGCTCACCGCCGCCCGCTCGCTCGACGAGATCCAGGCACTGCTGCGGGAGGCCAGGGAAGCGAATCCGGATGCCGTGGCGTTGCGCGGCCGCGGATGGCTTTTCGACTCCGTGCCAGGCGGAGCGCCGACCGCGGCGATGATCGATCAGGCCGTCGCCGACATCCCGGTGTACCTCGACGCGAACGACTACCACTCGTGCTGGGTCAACACCGCGGCGCTCGCCGAGCTCGGCATCACCCGGGACACCGCCGATCCGATCGGCGGACGCATCGCGCGGGATGCCGAGGGCGAGCCCACCGGACTCCTCTTCGAGACCGCGGCGACCCAGTACGCCTGGGCCCACAACGATGCGACGACCACCGATTCGGACCGCGATGCCGACGTCGAGCGCGTGCTCGATGCCTACCTCGCCACCGGGGTCACCGGGGCGATCGACATGGCCTTCGACGAGTACGGGCTCGCCGCCCTGCGGCGCGCGCAGGAGCGTCGTGGGGGAGAGCTGCCGATCCGTGTCGCGGCGCACTGGATCATCGTCAACACGGGCGACGAAGACGCCAACCTCGCGCAGGTCTCCCGTGCCGCCGAACTCGCCCGCGACGACTCGTCGCACTGGCTCCGCGTTGTCGGCATCAAGCTCGTCCTCGACGGTGTGATCGATGCCTGCACAGCGGCGATGCGGCATCCCTACGCCGACGGCACCAACGCGGAGCCGATCTGGCCCGTGGTGCATCTGAACCCGGTCGTGGCGGCGGCGGATGCTGCGGGCCTTCAGGTCGCTCAGCATGCGATCGGCGACTACGCGAGCGAGATCGCGCTGGACGCGATCGAGCAGGCCATCGCTGTCAACGGCGACCGCCCGCGCCGTCACCGCATTGAGCACCTCGAGTACGCGGCGCCAGGAACAGCCGAGCGGATGGCACGACTCGGCGTGACCGCGTCGATGCAACCCGTGCACAGTGATCCGGCGATCTTCGCGAACTGGGCTGAGATGCTCGGCGACGATCGTGTCGACCGCGCCTTCCCGTGGCCCGAGTACGAGGATGCCGGAACCCTGCTGGCCTTCTCGACGGATGCGCCGACGGCACCGCACGAGGCGCTGGCCAACATGTACGTCGCCACGACCCGCGCCTCCGCGCTCGACCGATCGGTGGAGGCGATCCATCCGCAGTTCGCTCTTCCCCTCGCCGCGGCCATCGGTCATGCGACACGGGATGCCGCGGCATCCGTCGGCGATGGGGACTGGCGCGGACGCATCGCCCCGGGCTTCGCCGCCGACTTCGCGGTGATCGACACCGATCTGTTCCGCGAGGAGCCGTCGTCGCTCCTCGAGGCGCGCGTGGTCGAGACGGTGGTCGCCGGGCGCTCGCGCTATCGGGCGGAGCCGTGAGAGCCTGGATCCGATAGGGGCCATCGCCGAGGTGCTCCGAACGCACGAGCACGGTTCTCGGCAGGGGATATGCCCTCCCGACCGCCCCCGCCCCAGCGGTGGTGTCGAGAGGGCCACCGTCCATCCCGGACGGCGGGGAGGCGGCGAAGATATCGCTGCGCTCAATGGCTGATTCCCCAGTCCTCAGCCCGTAGCCCCCGCTACACATAGCAGAGTAGCGCGCTTTTGTCTTGTCCGCCATTTGGGGGACAAAGAAACTTACGAAACTTATCGGTACAGGGTGCCTGTTGTCTTTCCCGGGACGTTTCATAGGGTGGAGTCATGGACAGAATGCTCGTACTCACCGCTCAGGTCGCCATCGCCCACGGCCATCGAGTCGAGGTGACGGAGCAGCTCGATCCGCTCACGGAGGAGCCCATCCTCGTCGCGTTGGCCGATCTGGACACGGGGATCCGGTATCGACGCTCCGAGGATCCGCGCGGCGGCGTCTCGCGCTGGATCGGTCGGGTTCTCGAGTGCACCATCACGATCGGGAGCGGTGCGGCTCGCACGGTGTTGCGCGTCGATCCGATCTCCCCGGGGGCGACCGGAGCGAAGGTGGCTCTCCGCGACGCGGATGCCGCGGCGGATGCCGCCAAGGCGGAAGCCGACCGTTGGGGTGGGACCGATCGTCCTCCGGTGGTGGAGCCCGAGCGCTTCTGGTGAGTGGTCGGTGCCCGGGATTCATCGGAAGTCCCGTGATCGATGCGTCACGCCGGTGCGGAGATCTTCGAAGGCGTCGGCGAGTACATTGACCACACCCTCCTCCGATCGTTCCAGGATGCCGCGGATGATGAGCGCCGGAGAATCCCGTGCCACGCGGCGATAGCGGTTCCAGACTCCCGTCGAGCAGACGACGTTCACCAGCCCGCTCTCGTCCTCGAGGTTCATGAACGTGATGCCGGAGGCCGTTGCGGGGCGTTGCCGATGAGTGACGAGACCTGCGACCTCGATGCGTCGGCCGGATTCGTGTGACCGGAGGTCGGTGGCGGTCAGGACCCCGCGCTCCTGCAGTGCGCTGCGGAAGTGCGCCATCGGGTGGTCGTCGGTGGACACGCCGGTCGCCCAGAGGTCGGCGGAGAGCTTCTCGTAGCTGGTCTGGTCGGCGAACAGCGGCGGCTGCACCGCGACCGTGGTACCGGGGAGGAAGCGGGACCGGTCGTCTGCGGCGGCTCCCGCGAGCCAGATCGCCTCCCGCCGCTCCAAGCCCAGACAGGTGAACGCACCGGCGGTCGCGAGGGCCTCCAGCTGTGCGGCGGTGGCATCCGTGCGCCGCACCAGATCGTGCAGGTCGCGGTAGAGGCCGTTCGCCTCACGCTCGGCGACGATCTTCTCCGCCAGGGGGACGCCGATTCCGCGGACGCCGCTGAGCCCCAGTCGTACCGCGTAGCCACCGTCGCGGCGGTGCGCCTCCGACATGTCAGGGGCGTCCCGGTCGAAGCGGAGGGTCGGCGGCTGCGGGGTGGCGAGACAGTCGTCCATCCCGGTGGGCGTCCGTTCGGCAGGCTCGGCGAGCGGTTCCAGGGTCTCCGTCGCTCCGGAGACGTGCAGATCGGGGCGACGTACCTCCACGCCATGTCGCCGCGCATCGGCGGTCAGGGTCGCTCCGGAGTAGAAGCCCATCGGTTGCGAGCGGAGGAGGCCGGCGAGGAAGGCTGCCGGATAGTGCAGCTTCAACCAGGAGCTGGCATAGACGAGCAGCGCGAACGACAGTGAATGCGATTCGGCGAATCCGAAGTTCGCGAACGCCTGGATCTGCGCGTAGATGCGATCGGCGGTGTCGGTGTCGAGGCCGCGCTTGTTCATCCCCGCATACAGCTTGTCCTTCACCTTCTCGATCTTCTCCAGGCCGCGCTTGGACCCCATGGCACGCCGCAGCAGGTCGCCCTCGTCGGCCGTGCAGTCGCCGATCGCCATGGCCATCTGGATGAGCTGCTCCTGGAAGATCGGGATGCCCAGCGTGCGCTTCAGGATGTCTTCCAGGTCGCTGTGGGGGTAGGGGATGGTGAAGGCCTCTGGCGGCTCGCCCCGGGTCGCCCTCTCCCTGTTCTCCTCGTCGAGGCGGTCCTTGGCCATCTTCCGCTTGACGAACGGATGCACGGCTCCTCCCTGGATGGGGCCGGGGCGGATGAGGGCGATCTGGATGGCGAGGTCGTAGAAGCTCCGCGGCTGCAGGCGTGGGAGAAGGCCGATCTGCGCACGCGACTCGACCTGGAACACCCCGATCGAATCGGCGCGGCAGAGCATGTCGTAGACCCCGGGTTCTTCCTTGGGGAGGGTCTCCAGCGTCCACTCCTCGCCGGTGGCCTCCCGGATCAGGTCGAAGCAGTGCTGGAGGGCGGCGAGCATCCCGAGCCCCAGCAGATCGAACTTCACCAGTCCCATGAACGCGGAGTCGTCCTTGTCCCACTGGATGACGGTGCGGTTCTCCATGCGGGCGTGCTCCACCGGCACGACCTCGCCGACGGGCCGGGCGGTGAGTACCATGCCGCCGGAGTGGATGCCGAGATGTCGCGGAGCCTTCAGCAGCTCGTCGGCGTAGGCGAGCACGTTCGGGGGGATGTCGTGCCCCTCGGCGGCCTCCAGGCCAGTGCTCCACCCGTCGACCTGCCGAGACCAGGCATCCTGCTGGCCGGGGGAATGGCCGAGGGCCCTCGCCATGTCGCGCACCGCGTTCTTCGGCCGGTACTGGATGACGTTCGCCACCTGTGCAGCCCGCTCCCGGCCGTACTCGCCGTACACCCACTGGATGATCTCCTCCCGGCGGCGGGAATCGAAGTCCACGTCGATGTCCGGCTCCTCCGTCCGGGTGGTGGCGAGGAACCTCTCGAAGGGCAGGCCGTAGAGGATCGGGTCGACGGCGGTGATCCCCAGCAGGTAGCACACGGCGCTCGCCGCAGCGGACCCGCGGCCCTGGCAGAGGATGCCGCGCCGTCGCGCCTCGGCGACGATGCCGTGCACGATGAGGAAGTATCCGGGGAAGTCCTTCTCCTCGATGACGTCGAGCTCTCGCCCGATCCGGCGATGCCCAGCGTCATCCAGGCGGGGGTACTTCGACGGCACGGCTTCCCACACCAGGTGACGCAGCCAGCTCATCGGCGTGTGCCCCTCCGGCACCTTCTGCTGCGGCAGTGCGGGGCGGGCGAGTCGCAGCGGGAAGGCGGATGCCGCGGCCAGATCGAGTCCGTGCGAGATGGCGCCGGGGTAGCGCTGGAAGCGCGCCGACATCTCTGCGCCGCTGCGCAGATGCGCGCCGTCGTGCGCAGGCAGCCAGCCGTCGAGCTCGTCCATGCTGCGGACCGCTCGCACCGCGGCGATGGCCTCGGCGAGTGACGCCTGGGCGGGGCTGGCGTAGTGCACGTTGTTGGTCGCCAGCACCGGCAGCCGCAGGCGTCGGGCGAGTTCGGCGAGGGTGTCGTTGCGTCGGGTGTCGAGCGGATCTCCGTGGTCGAAGAGCTCGACGGAGACGTGGTCGGCCCCGAACAGGTCGACGAGATGACGGAGCGGGGTGGCGGCGTCGCCGGCTTCGAGCCCTCGGCGTACGGCGCCCTTTCGGCACCCGGTCAGGATCGTCCAGTGCCCATCTGCTCGTGCGGCGAGTTCGTCGAGGTCGTATACCGGCCGCCCCTTCTCTCCGCCGCGCAGCTGGGCGGAGGTGATCGCGGCCGACAGCCGGTGATAGCCCTCCATGCCTCGCGCGATGACCAGCAGATGCTCGCCGGCGGGGTCGGCGGCACCGCGCTGCGGGCCGGGCAGTTCGAGCGAGAGTTCGGCACCGAAGACCGTCTGCAGCTTGACGTCCATGAGCTCGGCCAGGTCGGCGAACCGTGCGGCGCCGTAGAAGCCGTCGTGATCGGTCAGAGCGAGAGCCGAGAGACCGAGGCGCTCCGCTTCGGCGAGGAGTTCTTCCGGGGAGGAGGCACCATCGAGGAACGAGTACGAGGAGTGCGCGTGCAACTCGGCATAGGGCACGGCATCGACAGGGCGGGGGACGCCGGTGAGCGGGGTGCGCTGCCGGCGTCGGCTCACCGGGCCAGGGTCGGGCCGGGTGCCGCGTGGCTCGGAGACGGTCGGCTTCGGGAGCGGCTCCTCCAGGTTGAGGGTGCGCTCCAGCTCGCTCCAGGTCTGAGGGGGATTGTGCCAGCCCATCAGCGATACCTCCCCTCGGCCCACCAGCGGTCGCCGGTGCGGAACACCAGCCAGGCGCGATCCTGGTCGTCGACGATCTGGAGCCGGTGGCCCTTCTTCCCGCCATCGGCTGCCCAGCGGCGTTCGTGGACGGGCCAGGGGCCGGCCCAGGCCTGCACAGCGATGCCCTCGATCCGGGCGGGTTCCTGGGAGAGCGACCCCCGTTCGTCGATGCTGATCAGGGCGCCGTCGGCAGCGACCACGCCGATGGGACGCGGCGGCTGGAACACCTCGGCGGGAAGAGGATCGGGCAGGCTGCCCGGCCACGGGGAGCCGGGGTCGCGTGGAGGCACAGCGCGTTCTCCCCACGGGGTGAGCACCTGACGGTCGGCGAGCCAGCGACCTCCCGCGAGGGCGGCGGTGACCACTCCCTGGTGCCCCAGCATGGTCTGCACGCGGGAGACCGCATGGTGCAGGCGTTCGTCGGTGCCGGAGCCGAAGAGGCCGGGCTGATGGTGGGCCGCATCGTCGACGGCGGTCGGGACGATGCGCACCGCCACGATTCCGCCGAACGCCCGTGCCTCGTCGACGGGTTCCTTGGATGACTCCGCTGCCAGCGCCTCCAGCTGCCAGCGCGCGCGGTCGACGAGGTCGGAGGCGTCGAAGCAGGTCGGATGCAGCCACGTGCGGGAGAAGACCATCCCGTTGTCGTCGGTCATGTCGATCCGCACCTCCGTGCAGACGACCGATGCGTCTGCGAGCGCGAGCAGCACGGCATCCGCTGTCTGTCGCACGGCGAACGCCACCTGGTCGGTTCCGCCCAGCGGGGTTTCGAACTCGATGCTCCGCACCAGCTCGGGATCGGGTGGGCGGGGTGTCAGCGGACGTGAATCCGCGCCTGCGGCCAGCGCGTGCAGACGAGCGCCGTGCTCGCCGAAGCGGTCGCGCACATCGAGGGGAGTGAGCGCGGTGAACTCGCCGAGGGTGCGCACGCCGAGCCGGACGAGGAGACCGGCGATCTGCTCGTCTCGCAGCACCTGCACGGGGAAGGGGGCGAGGAACTCCTGCGATCGGCCGGGCGGGACGACGGTGCACGCCTCAGGGCCCCGTGCGGCGATCTCGGCGGTGAAGGGCCCGTCGGCGACTCCGACGCGCACCTCGGGCAACCCTGCTTCCGCGAGCACGGCGACGAGAGCTCTTGCTGCCTCGGTCTCTCCGCCGTGATAGCGGGAGATGCCTCTGGCGCGGAGGATGGCGAGTCCCGGTCGCAGCAGAGTGACGCCGGGGGCGTGCTTCTCGATGAGCTGGAGCACGGGGAGGAAGGCCCGCTCGTCCCGTGCCGGGTCGTGGGGGAGCACCCGCAGCGAGGAGAGATGCCCCTGTGCGACCCGGCGACGTTGGCCGGAGCGCACGCCATGCTCTCTGGCCGAGGCCGTGCAGGCCACGATCGTGTTCGCCTGCACCAGTGCGGTGGGCGGATGCGGAGGTGGGCCGCCGAGGGCTGCCCGCAGCGGCCAGTCCGGGAACCACAGCACGAGGACGCGCAGCGGGGCGTTCATCCGGCCTCCGCCCATTGCAGGAGTTCGGGAGGAGCCGACCTGTCAGCGGAAGCGCTGCCGGAAGGGACGATCTCGACCGGGAGTGCGGGCAGTGCGGTGAGCTCTGCCGCAGCGGCCTCGACCGCACCATGGCCTCCTGGCAGTTGCACGCGGACGCTCGATGGTCGAGGGCTGTGCCTGGTCTGCGCCGTGACCGTGACGGTGCAGTCGGAGAGCAGGCCCCACCCCGAGCCGAGGCCGTGCCAGCGCGGATCGTGGAGGCGGATCGTTCCCTCGCTCTGCGGCCATCGCTCGGCACCGGCCGACTCGGCGACCAGGAGCGTGCACCCCCGGTCGCGCAGACGCGCACTCAGCCGTGAGACATCGGCATCCCGCGCCCGCGAGCCGGGGTGCACGACGATCAACGGAACGACCTCCGCGAGGGCGGAGGTCGCCGCGAGCCAGCGGTCTCCCGGGTCGGGGACGAGGATCAGCCGGGTCAGGTCGATCCCGAATGCGGCGGCCGCCTCGACGCCGAGCGTCGGCATGCCGACCACTGCGCACCAGTGCCCCTTCTGCGACGCTGCGCTGAGCAGGGCGAGCACGAGGCTCGGCGAGGGGGAGACGGTGTAGGAGGTGCCGGTCTGCAGTCCTTCTTCGGGCAGCAGCGAGGCGAAGGTGGGGTCGAGGGGGAGCAGCGTGTGCTCGCTGCGCCGCCGCTGCATCCTGCTGATCTCGCGGCGCAGCCGCAGCACCTCTCCGGCGCGAGAATCGCTGGTCGGAGAGAGCGCGGTCACCGCATCGAGCCCGATCCCCATGCATCCATCCTCGAAGATATGTACGAATAAAGCAAGTGATGCTGATGACGCTAATTCGTACATCGGACATTCGTGATCTCGGCATATCGGAGGTTATCCACACCCGGTCACGTGCCGATCCAAGATCTTCTAACCTGCCGGGATGGATCTCCGGATGGCGCTCGTCGCGCTCGTGCACGTGGTGCTGCTCGGCATCGGAGGGTGGCTGACCGTGATCGATGCGCGCACGCACCGCCTTCCGAACCGTATCGTGCTGCCGACCCTGGTGAGCCTGATCGCGCTCGTCCTGATCGACGCCGTCGCCACCGGGCGGAGCGGGCAGCTGATCCGCGCTGTGCTCGGCATGCTCATCCTCGGCGCGTTCTATGCGGTGCTGCGGCTGATCAGCCGCTCGGGGATGGGTGGGGGCGACGTGAAGCTCGCCGGGGTCATCGGCCTCGTCCTGGGGTGGCACGGGTGGCAGGAGCTGGCCGTCGGGGCGGCGTCCGCCTTCGTGCTGGGCGCGCTCTATGCCCTCGTGCTCATCCTCCTGCGCCGAGCCGACGGCGCCACACGCATCGCCTTCGGTCCCTGGATGATCGCAGGGGCGCTCGTCGGGGTGATACTCGGGTGACAGACCCTCGATGCGCCCCGAATCGCGCCGATGTCGAAGGGACGGGCTACTCTGAACGCATGGCACTCGCACGACTTCACGGCGGCCCGCTCGACGGGCAGATCATCCCTCTCGGCGACGCGGACGACAAGCTGATCGTCCCCTACAGCGAGACGCAGGTGGTGTACAACCGCCGCGGCGAGCCGCAGAACACCGGGGCCGAAGACGGACCGACCGAGATCGACTACTGGTTCGACGAAGCACTCGAGGATCTCGCCCTCAACGATGACGACTGAGCCGTCCCGCACCGTCGAGGTCGAGCGCAAGTACGACGTCGATATCGAGACGCCCCTGCCGAACTGGGGTGCGATCCCCGGTGTCGATGACGTCTCAGCAGGGGAGGCCCGGGCTCTCGACGCCCGGTACTTCGACACCGCTGACGGCTCTCTCGCGCGCGCCGGCGTGGCGCTGCGCCGCCGCACCGGTGGCCCGGACGAGGGCTGGCACATCAAGGGACCACGTCAGGGGGACGGGCGTCTCGAGCTCGGCTGGCCGCTCGGCGAGGGAGACGACTTCCCGGAAGCTGTCGCCTCGACCGTCGCCGAGTGGACGACCGAACCGCTGTCGCCTCTCGCGCGAATCGAGAACGACCGCACCGCCTACCTGCTCATCGGGCAGGGAGGAGTCGTGGCCGAGTTCGTCGACGATCGGGTGCGGGCCACCGACCTGCGCCACGACGAGCAGCGCGAGTGGCGGGAATGGGAGATGGAGCTCGGCCCGGCCGCTCCCGCCGACGACGCCGGACGCGCGGTCTTCTTCGCCGCGGTCGAGAACGCGGTGAAGGCTGCGGGCGGACGCGATTCGGCATCCGGTTCCAAGCTCGCCCGAGCTCTCGGGTTCTGATCGTGCCCTCGTTCTCCCTGCAGCGGAGGACACGCGGGCACAACCCCTTGGTCTGCGACGCCCCGGCGTGCTTGAGTGACGTCATGAGCCACCCCGCCATCCTCCGATCCCTGCAGACGATCGTCCCCGACACGATGCTGAGGCAGGACGAGGTGCGGGACGTGTTCGCCGCGCAGCCCGAACTCGGACGCCTCGCGAAGCGGATCGTGTCGGCGTCGTTCAACGGGTCGGGCATCGACACCCGCTACACGGTCCTCGAGGAGCTCTCGTTCTCGGCAGAGGTCGAGACGCCGTTGTTCTTCGATCGGGAGAAGGGGCTGCTGCTCTCCCCGGGGACGAAGGCGCGCAACGAGGTCTACGTCCGCGAGGCGTGGAAGCTCTACGTCGAAGCCGCGCGTCGTTCGGTGGAGGCCGACCCCGACATCGCCGCTGCCGATGTGACGCACGTCATCACCGTCTCCTGCACCGGGTTCTATGCGCCGGGGCCCGACTACGAGATCGTCCGCTCGCTCGGCCTCTCCGACAGCGTGCGCCGCTATCACTTCGGATTCATGGGGTGCTACGCGTCGATGCCGGCGCTGCGGGCCGCGAGCGAGATCTGCGCGGGGAATCCTGATGCCGTGGTGCTGATCGTCAGCGTGGAGCTGTGCACGCTGCACCTGCGCTCCTCGGAAGACCCCGACATGATCGTCGCCACCTCCCTGTTCGCTGATGGCGCCGCAGCCGGCCTCGTGACCGCGCGCACGTTCGACTCCGACGTCCCCGGCTTCGCCCTGGACGGCTTCCACACCGGCATCATCCCGGAGGGCAAGAAGGATATGTCCTGGACGATCGGCGATGCCGGCTTCGAGATGGTCCTCTCGACGGCCGTGCCGCAGCTCATCGGCGAGAACATCCACGCCGCCCTCCGCCCGCTCTACGAGCCGGAAGAGGCACTGGTCGAGGCGTTCGACAGTGAGACGATCGGCGAGAAGGTGCGGCACTGGGCGATCCACCCCGGTGGGCGCCGCATCCTCGATCGGGTGCAGGAGCGGCTGCACCTCACCGACGAGCAGTTGCACCCCGCTCGCGAAGTGCTGCGCCACTACGGCAACATGTCCAGCGCCACGGTGCTGTTCGTGCTGCGGCGCATCCTGGAGGAGGCGGACGCCCGAGACGGCGACCGCGTCGCCGCCATGGCGTTCGGCCCCGGCCTCACGGCGGAGTCGGCCCTGCTGACCGTCGTCTCGCCTGCTCGCGCATGACGCACGACCTCTCGGTGCGGGACGTCGATGCCACCGAGCTGATGGATGATCCGCACGCGGACGAGCGGATGCTGGCGCGGACCTACGGCCGCTTCGGATTCGTCAACGCGGTGGTCTCCCGGCCGGGGTCGATCTACCGGCGCGACATCCGTCCACGGGCTCTCCGCGACCGGCCTCTGCGCATCCTCGACGTCGGAGCCGGCGGGGGAGACCTGTGTCGGCTGCTCGCCGGGCGACTGCGCCGCGACGGCATCTCGGCCGAGGTCACCGCGCTCGACGCCGATCGGCGTGCGATCCGCTGGGCGTCGGCGCACGACGGCGATGCGGGAGTGCGGTACCGCTGCGCGCTGACGACCGCGCTCGTTGAGGCGGGCGAGACCTTCGACGTCGTGCTCTCCAACCATGTGTTGCATCATCTCGACGCCGCGGACCTGCAGACCGTGCTCGATGATTCCGTGCGGCTCATCGCCCCGGGCGGGCTGGTCTCGCATCACGACATCGCTCGCAGCAGCACGGCCTACGCGCTGTTCGCCGCCGTCACCTGGCCCCTGTCGAGGAACATGCTGGCGGACTCGTTCATCCGTGAAGACGGACTCATCAGCATCCGTCGTTCGTACACTGCCGCCGAGCTCGCCGCCCTCGCGCCGCGGGGATGGACGGTGCGCGGCGGGGTGCCGTCGCGCCTGGAGCTGCGATGGGAGGACGCGGGTGCCCGATCATGACGTGCTGATCGTCGGCGCGGGGCCCGTCGGTCTGCTGCTCGGCTGTCTGCTGACGCAGGACGGGCTGCGGGTAGCCGTCTGCGAGCGACGGACGGATGCCGACGATCGCACTCGCGCCATCGGCATCCATCGTCCGGGGTTCGACGCCCTGGATGCCGCGGGCGTGGGCGCCGAGATCAGCGCCCAAGCCCTCCGCCTCGACGGCGGCGAGGTGCGCAGCCGTCGCCGGACTCTCGCGTCGTTGGACTTCGCCCCCGATCGTCCGGTGCTCATCCTCCCGCAGCCGCACACCCACGCCCTGCTGGAGGAACGACTGCGCACGCTCTCGGAAGACGCACTGCATCGGGCGCACGACGTGCGGGCGGTCCAGCAGGAGGGGGACCTCGTTCGCGTGACCGTGGACACCCCGGAGGGGCGACGCGATCTGACGGCCGGACTCGTCGTGGTGGCCGATGGCGTGCGCAGTCCGCTGCGCGAGGCGCACGGGTTCGACTGGCGCTCCCGGGGAGCGCGGGCGACCTACGCCATGGTCGACGTCGCGGATCCCGTTCCCGGCCGCCGCGCTGTGCTGCACTGCGAACCAGAAGGCCTGGTGGAGTCTTTTCCCTTGCCGGAGGGGCGTCGCCGGTGGGTCGTGCGGCAGGGGCCGGAGGGAGTGCTGGACGATCCGGGCACCTTCCAGGACGCGATCGAGGCACGCACCGGCATCCGCCCTGTACTGGCCCCCGATGTGACGCCGACCGTTTTCGTCGCGGCCCAGCACACCGCGACCCGACTCGTCCGGGGTCGAGTGGTCCTCCTCGGTGACGCGGCGCACGAGATCAGTCCGATCGGCGGTCAGGGGATGAACCTGGGCTGGGTGGCGGCCGTGCACCTCGCGAACGCACTGACGCGATCCCCGAAGGGCAGGCCCGACTTCGCCACGTACGAGAGTCGCGTGCTCCGATCGGCGCGGAAGGCGCAGCGTCGGTCCGCCTTCTACATGGCGATGGGCGCACCGGCATCGGCGGTGGTGGTGCGTGGCAGGGAGCCGCTGATCCGTGTGCTCGGGTCACCGCCGTTGCGCGCAGCGGCAGCGGGACTCATCACGATGCGCGGCCTCTGACAGACGAAGGCCCCGCCCCTTCGAAAAGGGGCGGGGCCTTCGAACGCGGTCTCGCGTCAGAAGTTGATCATGTGGCCGGCGAGGCCGTGGAAGCCCTCCTGCAGCGCCTCCGACAGCGTCGGGTGCGTGTGCACGTTGCGGGCGAGCTCCAGCGCCGTGAGGTCCCACTTCTGTGCCAGGGTCAGCTCGGGGAGCAGCTCGGACACGTCGGGGCCGATCATGTGTGCGCCGATGAGCTCGAGGTGCTCGGCGTCGGCGATGAGCTTGACGAAGCCGACGGGCTCGCCGAGGCCGTGGGCCTTGCCGTTCGCCATGAACGGGAAGCTGACGACCTTGATGTCGCGCCCCTCGTCCTTCGCCTGCTGCTCGGTGAGGCCGAACGAGGCGACCTGCGGCGAGCAGAACGTGGCACGCGGCATCATCCGGTAGTCGCCGAGGGTCTGCGTCTCGGCCTTGCCGATCGTCTCGGCGGCGACGACGGCCTGCGCCTCGGCGACGTGGGCGAGCTGCAGCTTTGCGGTGACGTCGCCGATCGCATAGATGCCCTCGACGTTCGTGCGCATGTGGTCGTCGATGTCGATCGCGCCGCGCTCGGTGAGCTTCACACCGGTCGCCTCGAGTCCGAAGCCCTCGATGTTCGGGGCGAAGCCGACCGACATGAGGACCTTGTCGGCCTCGATCGAGGCCTGCTGGCCGTCCTTGCCGGTGTAGGTGACGGTGACGGAGGAGCCGTTGTCGACGACCGTCTCGACCTTGGTCGAGGTGAGGATGTCGACGCCGTAGTTCTTGTACTGCTTCGTGATCTCCTTCGACACATCGGCGTCCTCGTTGGGGAGCGCACGGTCGAGGAACTCGATGATGGTGACCTTGACGCCGTAGTTCGTCATCACGTACGCGAACTCCATGCCGATGGCGCCGGCGCCGACGATGACGATCGACTTCGGCAGTTCACGGCTCATGATCTGCTCTTCGTACGTCACGACGTTGTCGCTCAGCTCGACACCGGGAAGGAGGCGCACCTTCGAGCCCGTGGCGATGATCGCGTTGTCGAACGTGACCTCTTCGGTGGAGCCGTCGGCCTTGGCGACCGAGATCGCCTTCGGGCCGGTGAACGTTCCGCGGCCGTCGTACTCGGTGACCTTGTTCTTCTTCATCAGGAAGTGGATGCCCTTGACGCGGCCGTCGGCGACGACGCGGCTGCGATCGAACGCCTTGCCGTAGTCGATCGTGAACTCACCCGAGATGCCGAAGAAGTCGGCCTTGTGGTTCAGGGTGTGCGCGAGTTCCGCGTTCTTGAGAAGCGCCTTGGAGGGGATGCAGCCGACGTTGAGGCACACACCGCCCCAGTACTTCTCTTCGATGATCGCGGTGGACAGGCCGAGCTGCGCGCTGCGAACCGCAGCGACGTATCCACCAGGACCAGCACCGAGGATGACGACGTCGTAATGAGGCATGCGTTAAGCCTATCGCTCCGAGGAGGGGTCGGAACCGGTCTCGGCGCCGCCTCGACGACCGCGGGTGGAGTACCAGACCATCAGTGCCCCGATCACCAGGATGCCGCCGATCGAGAGGGCGAAGATCCATGCGGTGGCGCCGGAGCCGCCGTTCGTGTCGGGCGCCTGAGTGGCCGGGGCGGCGGGCGTCGAGGATGCTTCCTCGCTGGGCGCCGCGGTCGTCGGCGAGGTGCTCGGCTGCGCGGTCGATCCTGTCTCGGAGCCGGTCGTCACGGTGAAGAAGTATTCATCGGACGTCGCGTGGCCGTCGCTGGAGACGACCTTCCAGATCACGTGATACTCGCCGGCGGGAGCCTCGGGCAGAAGCGGCTGCGTGACGATCGCGCCGTCCACCGACGCGGGCCCCTCGGTGACGTACTCGCCGTCGGGTCCTGTCACGACCACCTCGGTGGCGCCCTCGCCGTCGATCAGTTTGGCGCTGAAGGTGAGGGTCAGCTCGGCTGGAAGCACGTCCACCTCGCCGTCGATGGCCGGTGACGAAGAGACGAGCGAGTCGTGCGCGGAGGCGGAGAGCGGGGAGAAGAGAACCAGGAAGGCGGCGAGGAGCGTCGCGGCGAGGGCGACGGAGGCGGCGGGCAGGCGCAGAGCTTTGGTCTTCACAGGTCCACCCTATGAATGCACGGTATGTGACGGCTGAGTATGGATGCGGCCTCCCGCGACCGGCTCGGCATCCGTTAGTCTGGACAACCTAGGAGGGCACAGTGACAGACAGCGACAGCCGACCGGCCGGAGAAGCCGCAATCCACCGCTCCGGCGAACAGAGGCACGACGTAACGCAGACGTTCGGACACGATTCCGATCTGTCCTTCGTGCCGTTCGGCGTGGAACTCACCGACGTCGAGCAGACCGCGATCGCGGCGCTGCCGTCGGGATCGGCCCTGCTTCTGGTGCGTTCCGGCGCACTCGCCGGTGCACGGTACCTGCTCGACACCGACGTGACCACGGTCGGCCGGCACCCGGAAGCCGACATCTTCTTCGATGACGTGACCGTCTCGCGACGGCATGCGGAAATCACCCGCAGCGGGTCGACGTTCGAGATCATCGATCAGCGCTCGCTCAACGGCACCTATGTCAACGGTGAGCGCGTCGACCGCAGCGCACTGATCGACGGTTCCGAGCTCAGGGTCGGAAAGTTCCGCCTGAACTTCTTCGCCTCACCTCACGACCGGGCGGCGGCGAACGCCTGATGGCGGCCTCTCCCGCCCGCGAACGCTCTGCGTCCGCGGGCCTGCTGAGTATCGGGCAGGTGCTCGCTCGGCTCACTCCGGAGTTCCCCGACCTGACCTCCAGCAAGCTGCGTTTCCTCGAGGTGCAGGGCATCGTCAGCCCTTCTCGTACGGAGTCCGGCTACCGCAAGTTCTGCGCAGCCGACATCGAGCGCCTGCGCCTCGGTCTCACGCTGCAGCGAGACCACTACCTGCCGCTGAGTGTGATCCGCGAGCAGCTCGATGAGGCGGAAGCCGGCGGCGAGACGAGTGCGCTCGTGGCTCCGCCGTCGATCACTCCGACGCCCCGTCGTTACCGGCGCGCCGAGCTTCTCGCCGCCGCCGGCGCCGGACCCCAACTGCTCAATGATGCGATCAGCACCGGCGTCATCACGGCGCAGGAGAGCTATCCGGAGGCGACCGTGACTTTGCTGCGCGGCCTCGTCGCGCTCGACCGGCACGGCATCGAGCCGCGTCACCTGCGCTCGCTCCGCCAGGGAGCCGAACGCGAGGTCGCACTCATCGAGTCGGCGATGTCGTCGCTGCTGCGCCGGACCGATGCCGCCTCGCGGGCGAAGGCCAGCGAACTGGCCCCGGAGCTCGCCACGAAGATCGATGAAGTGCGCGCGCTCTTCATCAAAGACGCGCTGTCGCGGGTGCTTTCGTAACGAACTGGTTGCGACACACCTTCGACGTCACACGGATGTCATTGCCGGTGCCCAAGCACTGCTCTACCGTGGAGATAACCGTTCCAGGGAGGATTTCAGATGAATGCGGATGAGCTCACAGGCGACCCGCGGTTCGTACCCGAACTCCTCTTCACGGACGGTCTCCCGGCCATGGATGACGAGGTCGGCTACCGCGGAGCAGTCGCCGCTCGTGCCGCCGGCATCACCTACCGTCAGCTGGACTACTGGGCTCGCACCGAGCTGGTGGAGCCCACCGTCCGCGGCGCGAGCGGCTCCGGCTCTCAGCGTCTCTACGGCTTCCGCGACATCCTCGTCCTGAAGCTCGTCAAGAGCCTGCTCGACACCGGCATCTCCCTGCAGCAGATCCGCACGGCTGTCGAAGAGCTGCGCCGCGCGGGCATCCGCGACCTGGCCGGCACCACGCTGATGAGCGACGGGGCATCCGTCTACCTCTGCACGTCGAACGATGAGGTCATCGACCTCGTCAGCCGTGGCCAGGGTGTGTTCGGCATCGCCGTCGGCAAGGTGCTCCGCGAAGTCGAGTCGACGCTCGTCGCCTTCGACCCGACAGCTCCGGACCCGGTGGACGAGCTCTCCGCGCGCCGCTCTCAGCGCTCCGCCTGAGCCCTTCGATGGGTCCAGAGACCCCAGGGGTTTTCTGACCACAAGAAAACGGCCACCCTCGATGAGGATGGCCGTTTCGCTGTGCGCGCGAGGTCAGACGTTCTCGGGCAGCGCGATCCGTCCGGTGCGGATGATCCGGTCGAGCAGTTGATCGAAGTCGGCGGCGAGCTCCTGAGCGGAGTCTCCCGGCCAGATGTGCAACGGCTTCGCCGCGCCCTGCGCCTGCTGCAGCGAGGTGCGCTCCGGCAGTTGCGGGGCGAGCACGAGGGGGCCGAACATGTCGCGGAGCTCCTTGATGCGGAACTGGTGCTCGATGGACTGCGGGCGCACGCGGTTCACGACGATGCCGAGCGGCTGCAGACGGGGGGAGAGGCCGCGGCGGATCTCCTCGATGGCGCGCAGGGCACGGTCCGCGGCGGCGACGGA
This sequence comes from Microbacterium sp. PMB16, assembly GCF_051294855.1. Taxonomy (GTDB): domain Bacteria; phylum Actinomycetota; class Actinomycetes; order Actinomycetales; family Microbacteriaceae; genus Microbacterium. The sequence continues at coordinate 3,775,059 of NZ_CP145908.1, read as the reverse complement.
GAACAGGCCCGGCTCGGTGACCACCATGACGCGGTCGCTCGCGGCCCACGCGGTTCGGGTGAGCGCGTTCAGCGACGGCGCGCAGTCGATGAGCACGAGGTCGTAGTCCGCCTCGACGGCGGCAAGGGCCTCTTCGAGCTTCCAGACGTCGCGCACGCTCGGGTGCGGGCCGTCGAAGTTGATGGCGGAGGGGCTGCCGATGAGGACGTCGATGGTGCCGGGGTGCACCTTCGCCCAGCCGCTGGACGTGATCGCCTGACGGACGACCTTCTCCTTCGGGTTCGCCAGGACATCGGCGATGTTGAGTCGTCCGGCGACCTGGATGTCCATCCCGGTCGAGACGTCGGACTGCGGGTCGAGGTCGACGACGAGAGTCCGGACACCTCGGGCGAAAGCCGCTGAGGCCAGCCCGAGTGTCACGGTCGTCTTGCCGACGCCTCCCTTGAGAGAGCTGACGCTGAGTACGTGCACGGACTCCACGTTACCTTCCCCTAGGCTGAGGGGACACTCAGCCCCGCCCCTGCACGTCGAAAACGCCGTGCATCGAGCTCTCAGAGGTGTGCATGTTCCAAAAGATCCTTGTGGCCAACCGCGGCGAGATTGCGATCCGGGCCTTCCGAGCGGCGTACGAAGTGGGAGCGCGCACCGTTGCGGTCTTCCCCCACGAAGACCGCGGGTCCGTGCATCGGCTCAAGGCCGACGAAGCGTACGAGATCGGCGAGCGCGGGCATCCCGTCCGCGCCTACCTCAACGTCGATGAGATCATCCGCGTCGCTCTCGAGGCGGGCGCAGACGCGATCTACCCGGGCTACGGCTTCCTCTCGGAGAACCCCGAGCTCGCGGAGAAGGCTGCAGCGAACGGCATCGTCTTCATCGGACCGCCGTCGAACGTGCTGGAGATGGCGGGCAACAAGGTCGAGGCGAAGCGTCATGCGATCGAGGCGGGCGTTCCCGTGCTCCGCTCGACGGAGGCATCAGACGACATCGACGCCCTCGTCGCTCAGGCGGACGACATCGGATTCCCGCTGTTCGCCAAGGCCGTGGCCGGTGGCGGAGGACGCGGCATGCGTCGCGTGGAGACGCCGGGAGAGCTCGCGCCGGCGCTGGCCGCGGCGATGCGCGAAGCATCGAGTGCGTTCGGAGACGCCCGGATGTTCCTGGAGCAGGCGGTCGTTCGTCCTCGGCACATCGAGGTGCAGATCCTGGCGGACAAGACCGGCGAGACCGTGCACCTGTTCGAGCGTGACTGCTCGGTGCAGCGCCGCCATCAGAAGGTCGTCGAGATCGCTCCGGCGCCCAACCTCGACGATGACATCCGCACGGCCCTCCACGGCTACGCTGTCGCATTCGCCCGTTCGATCGGCTACGAGAACGCGGGCACGGTCGAGTTCCTGCTCGAGACCGCGGGGGAGCGCACCGGCGAAGTCGTCTTCATCGAGATGAACCCGCGCATCCAGGTCGAGCACACGGTCACCGAGGAGGTCACCGACGTCGACCTCGTGCAGAGTCAGATGCGTATCGCCGCGGGACAGACCCTCGCCGACCTCGGTCTGCAGCAGGAGAACCTGCATCTGCGCGGCGCGGCCCTGCAGTGCCGCATCACGACCGAGGACCCGACGCAGGGGTTCCGGCCCGACACCGGCAAGATCACCACGTACCGCTCGCCCGGTGGTGCCGGCATCCGTCTCGACGGCGGTACGGTGCATCAGGGCGCGCAGATCAGCCCGCACTTCGACTCGATGCTGGCGAAGCTGACCTGCCGCGGTCGTGACTTCCCCGCCGCCGTCGCGCGGGCGCGACGCGCTCTCGCCGAGTTCCGCATCCGGGGCGTCTCCACGAACATCCCGTTCCTGCAGGCCCTGCTCGACGACGACGCGTTCATCGCCGGAGATGTCAGCACGTCCTTCATCGACGAGCGTCCCGAACTGCTGCGCGGTCGCGTCTCGAAGGACCGCGGGACGCGGCTCCTGAACTGGCTGGTCGACGTCACCGTCAACAAGCCGCACGGATCCCACCCCGGCGTGATCGACCCGGCGGCCAAGCTGCCGACCGTCGATCTCACCACCGAACCGGCGGCGGGTTCGCGTCAGCGCCTGCTCGAACTCGGCCCGGAGGGCTTCGCGCGCAGCCTGCGCGAGCAGACCGCCCTGGCGATCACCGACACCACGTTCCGCGACGCCCACCAGTCGTTGCTGGCCACGCGGGTACGCACGAAGGACCTCGTCGCCGCGGCACCGTACCTCGCCCGGCTCACGCCCGGTCTGCTCTCCGTCGAGGCCTGGGGAGGTGCGACCTACGACGTCGCGCTGCGATTCCTCGGCGAGGACCCGTGGGAGCGGCTCGACAAGCTGCGTGCAGCCCTGCCGAACGTCGCGATCCAGATGCTGCTGCGTGGGCGCAACACCGTCGGATACACGCCGTACCCCACCGCCGTCACCGAGGCCTTCGTCGCGGAGGCCGCGGCGAGCGGCGTCGACATCTTCCGCATCTTCGACGCGCTCAACGACGTCGAGCAGATGCGCCCGGCGATCGAGGCCGTGCGCAACACCGGCACGGCTGTCGCCGAGGTGGCGCTCTGCTACACCGGGGACCTGCTCGACCCGGCCGAGGACCTCTACACCCTCGACTACTACCTTCGACTCGCGGATCAGATCGTCGCGGCCGGTGCGCACATCATCGCCATCAAGGACATGGCAGGGCTGCTCCGTCCGGCGGCGGCAGCGAAGCTCGTCGCCGCCCTGCGCGAGCGCTTCGATCTTCCGGTGCACCTGCACACGCACGACACCCCCGGTGGCCAGCTCGCGACGCTCCTCGCAGCCAGCGCCGTCGGCGTGGATGCGGTGGATGCCGCGTCGGCGCCGCTGTCCGGCACCACGAGCCAGCCGTCGCTGTCGTCCCTCGTCGCCGCGCTCGCGCACACCGACCGCGACAGCGGGATCTCGCTCGGCGGGGTCTCGGATCTTGAGCCGTACTGGGAGGCCGTGCGACGCCAGTACGCTCCCTTCGAGTCCGGACTGCCCGGACCCACGGGGCGCGTGTACCACCACGAGATCCCCGGCGGACAGCTGTCGAACCTCCGACAGCAGGCGAAGGCCCTGGGACTCGCGGACGACTTCGAGCTGATCGAGGACATGTACGCCGCTGCCGACCGGATCCTCGGCCGGGTGCCAAAGGTGACGCCGTCGTCGAAGGTGGTCGGCGATCTCGCCCTGCACCTCGCTGCGGTCAAGGCCGACCCCGCGGACTTCGAGGCCAACCCCGAGAAGTACGACGTGCCGGACTCGGTCGTCGGCTTCATGGCAGGGGAGCTGGGGGATCTGCCCGGCGGCTGGCCGGAGCCGTTCCGCACGAAGGTGCTCGCCGGCCGTTCGGTGCGTGTCGGTCTGACCGAGATCTCGGCTGAGGACGAAGCGGCTCTCGCCGGATCCAGCGCCGAGCGTCGCGCACGTCTCAACGCGCTGTTGTTCCCGGCGCCGACGAAGGAGTACCTCGAGCGCCGTGAGCTGTTCGGCGACCTGTCGGTGCTGGACACGAGCGACTACCTCTACGGCCTGGTGCAGGGGCAGGAGCACGTGGTGGAGATCGATCGCGGCGTGCAGCTGTACGTCGGTCTCGAGGCCATCGGAGATGCCGACGACAGGGGCATGCGCACCGTGATGACGACCCTCAACGGGCAGCTTCGGCCGGTGTTCGTGCGCGACCGCTCCATCGCCGTCGATGCCCATGAGGTCGAGAAGGCCGACACCTCCGTGCCCGGTCAGGTGGCTGCCCCGTTCTCCGGCGTGGTCACGTTGAAGGTCGAGGTCGGCAGCACCGTCAAGGCGGGGGAGCCGGTCGCATCCATCGAGGCGATGAAGATGGAAGCGGCCATCACCGCCTCCGTCGACGGAGTCATCGAGCGCCTCGCGATCGCGGGTACCCAGCAGGTGGATGCCGGAGATCTTTTGGTCGTCATCCGTCCCGCGCACTAATCTTGTGCGGGCGAGGGCCGCGCCGCGTGCGCACCCGAGGCCCGCGCAGGCTTGGAGTGCATCGTGACCCCGAAGAACACCGCAGACCACGAGGAGAACCCGCTGGGGGTGCTCGACGACGCCGCGTCTCTGGACACGGCAGGAATCGGCATCCTCGGCGGGACCGCGCAGGTGAGCGTGACGCTGCCGAAGGATGAAGACGACGACCTCGACGACGACGGCGTCGTCGACGGCGAGGTCATCGGCGACCTGATCATCGACGAGGCGCCGCCGGCGCTGGCACCGAAGGCGGTACCCGCCGCCACGGTCGCCGCGGTGACAGCGACGAAGAGCAAGGCGGAGTCCGCGGCGGGCATCACGACCGAGCCTGCGGCGGAGGCGTCGACGGCCCCGACAGTGTCGAAGCCGTCGAAGCAGACAGCGTCGAAGCCGTCGATCTTCATGGATCCGATCGTGATCGATGAGCCGCCCGTTCCTGCGACGACGACCGACGACGTGGTGGATGCCGAGGTCGTCGAAGAGTCCGAGCCCACCGGGACCGCCGTGACCGCCGAGGCCGCCGAGCCGGCCGAACCCGTAGCCGCCGCCGAGCCGCCGGCCTCCGGGCGTCGCGCGACGGACGAAGAAGCTGCCGCCGCGCGGTTCCTGGCCCGTGCGGATGCTGACGTCGCGCCCTCCGCGAAAGCGCCGGCCTCCGCCGCGCCGACGCCGATCCAGAAGGAGACAACAGCCGTGTCCAGACCAGAGCCGAGGGCCGTCACCCCGCAGCCGGCGCGTGCCGCAGCCCGCACGGACGTGACGCTCACGTCGAAGCGACTGGAAGAGCTGGCGGAGCCCTCGCGCGAGTCCGCCGACCTGCTGACAGCCGACCGGCTGCTCGACCCGAGCCGGATCGCCAAGCCGGAGCCCGAGGGCGCGTGGAGTCATTTCCTCTACACGGTGTCCGGGCGTCGCATCAACATCGGCGACGGCCGACGTGCTCGCGAGCGCAAGGCCCTCTCCGCGCGGATCGCGGCACCCCTCACCGGCGGTGCGCGGTTCGTTCCCGTCCTGTCCCGCAAGGGCGGCGTCGGCAAGACCACGATCACGGCCCTGCTCGGCATGGCACTCGCGGATGCCAGAGAGGACCGGGTCATCGCCGTAGACGCGAACCCCGATCGCGGGACTCTCGCGGAGCGGGTGGTGCGCCCGCACCACAACAAGTCGGTGCGCGATCTCGTGCGCATCCACGACGAGGTCAAGGGGTATCACGACATCTCCGCGATCGTCGCGCGAGACGCCACCCGCCTCGACGTCCTCGCTTCCGACTCCGATCCGCGTATCGCCGAGGCCTTCAGCGACAGCGACTACCGCGATGTCGCCGGAGTGGCGGCGCACTACTACTCGCTGGTCCTGACGGACACCGGCACCGGGATCGTGCACTCGGTCATGTCGGCGACGCTCGACCTCGCCGACCAGATCGTGATCGTGTCCGGGCTCAGCGTCGACGAGGCGCGCCTGGCGTCCGAGACTCTCACGTGGCTCGAGACCAACGGCTACGCGGAGCAGGCACGCGAGGCGATCGTCGTGCTGAACCAGTCGACACCCGGCACGCCGCTGGTCCGCCTGAACGAGCTGCAGGCGCACTTCGCCACGCGGGCCAAGAGTGTGATCCGGATGCCGTACGACCCGCAGATCGCGGGCGGCGGCACGATCGTGTTCGCGAACCTGCAGCCGGAGACGCGCATCGCCGCGCGTGAGCTGGCGGCGCTGCTGGTCGAGGGTCTGCGGGCGAGGGCCGCCTGATGACGGTGCGCGAGATCCGCATCTTCGGCGACCCCGTGCTCCGCACCGTGTGCGCGCCCGTCGACCAGATCGACGACGGGGTGCGGGCGCTGGTGGCCGACCTCGTCGAGACCGTCGAGCTTCCGGGCCGCGCGGGTGTCGCAGCGCCGCAGATCGGCGTGGCGCTGCGCGCCTTCAGCTACAACATCGACGGGGACATCGGCTACGTGCTCAACCCGGTGCTCACCGAGGTGCGCGGCGATCCGGTGCCGACCGGAGAGGGATGCCTGTCGGTTCCCGGACTGTGGCATGACGCGCCTCGTCATCCGTGGGCCCGCGTCGAGGGGATCGACCTCGAAGGGAACGAGGTGGTGCTCGAAGGCGAGGGGCTCCTCGCTCAGGCGCTGCAGCACGAGACGGATCATCTCGACGGGAAGCTCTTCCTCTCCCGCCTCGATCCGGATACCCGCAAGGTGGCGATGCGCGAGGTGCGCGAGAGCTCCTGGTTCTGACACAGGAGAAAGGCCCCGCGGAAGCGGGGCCTTTCTCCTGTCCGGTGTGACCGGGGCGTCAGCCGCCGATCGCGACGTTGGTCGTCGACACGGGCTCGTCGTAGATCGCGGCGACCTCGTCGGCGAAGTCGTTCATGATGACGTTGCGCTTGATCGACATCTTGGGCGTCAGGTGACCCGAGGCCTCTGTCCACTCCGAGTCGAGGATCGTGAACTTGCGGATCGACTCGGCGCGCGACACCCGTGCGTTCGCTCCGTCGACCGCGCGCTGCACCTCGTCGCGTACAGCCGCATTGGTGGAGGCATCCGCCAGCGACATCTTCGCGTCGAGCCCGTTGTTCGCGAGCCAGGTGGGCAGCATCTCGGGGTCGAGGGTGACGAGGGCGGAGATGAACGGACGCTGGTCGCCGACGACGACGACCTGGCCGATGATCGGATTCGCGCGGATCGGGTCCTCGAGGGCGGCCGGGGCGACGTTCTTGCCGCCGGCCGTGACGATGATCTCCTTCTTGCGACCGGTGATCGTGAGGAATCCCTCGGAGTCGAAGCTGCCGATGTCTCCGGTGCGGAACCAGCCGCCGTCGCTGAACGCCTCGGCCGTCGCCTCCGGGTTGTTCCAGTACTCCTTGAACACGTTGATGCCGCGGACCTCGATCTCGCCGTCCTCGCCGAGACGCACACCGACGCCGGGGAGGGCGGGGCCGACGGTGCCGATCTTCGACTTGTCCGCCAGGTTCACGGTGGCCGGTGCCGTCGTCTCGGTGAGGCCGTAGCCTTCGAGGATCACGACGCCGAGGCTGTGGAAGAAGTGGCCGAGGCGCGGGCCCAGGGGAGCGGAGCCCGAGACGGCGTAGACCACGTTGCCGCCCATCGCCGCGCGGAGCTTGCTGTAGACGAGCTTGTTGAACAGGGCGAACTTGAGCTTCATCCCGAACGGGATCTTCTTGCCCGCTTCGAGCAGCTTCGAGTGCTCGATGGCGACGTCGGCGGCAGCGCGGAAGATCTTGCCCTTGCCGCCGGCCTCGGCCTTCTGCTCTGCGGAGTTGTAGACCTTCTCGAACACACGGGGGACCGCGAGGAGGAAGGTCGGCTTGAAGGAGCCGAGCGCCGGGAGCAGCTGGCGGGTGTCGGGCTGGTGGCCCGTGCGGACGCCGGCGTGGATGTCGAGGACCGAGATGAACCGCGCGAAGACGTGCGCGGTCGTGATGAACAGCAGCGTCGATGCGCCCGGCGTCTGCACGACGGCATCCAGTGCCTTGGCGGAGTTGCGAGTGAGCTCGACGAAGTTGCTGTGCGTGAGCACGCATCCCTTCGGGCGTCCCGTCGACCCCGAGGTGTAGATGAGGGTCGCGATGTCGGAACCGACGGCGAGGTTGCGGCGCCGTTCGATCTCCTCGTCCGTCACCGACGAACCCTGCGCGGTGAGCGTGTCGATCGCACCGAGGTGCAGCTGCCAGACCTCGCGGATCAGCGGAAGGTCGCCGCGCACCTCGTCGACACGGGAGAAGTGCTCGGGCGACTCCACCATGAGGGCGATCGCACCGGAGTCCTCGAGGATCCACTGGATCTGCGAGGGGGAGCTGGTCTCGTAGATCGGGACCATGACAGCGCCGGCGTAGAAGAGCGCGAAGTCGACGAGAGTCCACTCGTAGGTGGTGCGGGCGAGGAAGCCCACCTTCTCACCGGGCTGGATGCCGGCTGCCGCGAAACCCTTCGCCAGCGCGATCACCGCAGTCTGGAAATCGGCGGCGGAGATGTCGCGCCAGCCGTCGCCGTCGGGGACGGAGAACAGCGCCCGATCGGGGGTGGCCTGGACGCGCTTGACCAGAAGGTCTGAGACGTTCGCGTCGGGATCGGCGGGGACGATCGCGGGGACTTCAAACTGGACCACGGCAGCTCCTTCGGTACCGGACGGGCACGGTGTGGTCTTGAGTCTAGGGCATGACACCGCGTCGCACCTTGGGTGAGACCGAGTCGCGATTCCGATTTCCGGATAAAGAACATCGAAGCGGATGCCGGGGCGGCGCTAGACTTCACCACGATGTTCTACTGGCTGATGAAATATGTGGTGATCGGCCCCGTCGTCAAGGGGATCTTCCGCCCCTGGATCGCGGGACGTAACAACGTGCCCGCGAACGGTGCGGCGATCCTCGCCAGCAATCATCTCTCCTTCGCGGATTCCATCTTCTTGCCGCTCGTGATCGATCGTCCGATGTCGTTCCTCGCCAAGAGCGACTACTTCACCGGCCGCGGTATCAAGGGCTTCGCCACCAAGTTCTTCATGAAGGCGACCGGCCAGATCCCGATCGATCGCTCCGGAGGCAAGGCGTCGGAGGCCTCCCTCAACACCGGCCTGCAGGTGCTCGGCGGGGGAGACCTGCTCGGCATCTATCCGGAGGGCACGCGCAGCCCCGACGGCAAGCTGTACCGCGGGCGCACGGGCATTGCGCGCATGGCTCTGGAGGCAAAGGTCCCTGTCGTTCCCGTGATCATGGTCGACACCGACACGGCGATGCCGATCGGGCGCCGACTTCCCCGCATCATGCGGGTCGGCATCGTCATCGGAGAGCCACTCGACTTCTCGCGCTACGCGGGCATGGAGAACGACCGCTACATCCTGCGCTCCGTCACGGACGAGATCATGGTGGCGCTGCACCGGCTCGGGCAGCAGGAGTACGAAGACGTCTACGCGTCGACCGTGAAGGACCGCCTTCCGGCCCGCGTCACACGGGGCTCCTAGCGAATCCGAGGGGCACGCCGACCACTAGGCTTGAGGCATGCTCCCGCACCACATCGACGCCCTTGATGCTTGGCGCTCGCTTCCCATCAAGCAGCAGCCGCAGTGGCCCGACGCAGACCGCGTCGCCGAGGTCTCCCGACAGATCTCCACTCTTCCTCCGCTGGTCTTCGCCGGCGAGGTGGACAACCTCCGTGAGCGCCTCGCGCGCGCCGCATCCGGTCAGGCATTCCTGCTCCAGGGCGGCGACTGCGCCGAGACGTTCGCCGGTGCCACCGCCGAGCAGATCCGCAACCGCATCAAGACGGTGCTGCAGATGGCGGTCGTGCTCACGTACGGTGCCTCGATGCCGATCGTCAAGATGGGGCGCATGGCGGGTCAGTTCGCCAAGCCGCGTTCGAGCGACACCGAGACCCGTGGCGACGTCACGCTTCCGGCGTACCGTGGCGACATCGTCAACGGCTACGACTTCACCGAGGGCTCTCGCGTGGCCGATCCCGGTCGCCTGCTGCAGGGCTACCACACGGCCGCCTCGACGCTGAACCTGATCCGTGCGTTCACGCAGGGTGGGTTCGCCGACCTTCGCGAGGTGCACTCCTGGAACAAGGGCTTCGCGCAGAACCCGGCCAACCAGCGCTACGAGCGCATGGCCGCCGAGATCGATCGTGCGATCAAGTTCATGGAGGCTGCCGGCGCCGATTTCGACGAGCTCAAGCGCGTCGAGTTCTTCACCGGCCACGAGGGCCTGCTGATGGACTACGAGCGCCCGATGACGCGCATCGATTCGCGCACCGACACCCCGTACAACACGTCCGCCCACTTCCTGTGGGTCGGGGAGCGCACGCGCGAGCTCGACGGCGCGCACATCGACTACTTCTCGAAGATCCGCAACCCCATCGGCGTCAAGCTCGGTCCGACCACGACGCCCGAGACGGCGCTCGCCCTGATCGACAAGCTCGACCCGGAGCGCGAACCCGGACGCCTCACGTTCATCACGCGGATGGGTGCGGGCAAGATCCGCAATGCCCTGCCGCCGCTGCTGGAAGCCGTGCGCGACTCGGGCGCCCAGCCGCTGTGGGTCACCGACCCGATGCACGGCAACGGGATCACGACGCCGACCGGCTACAAGACGCGTCGCTTCGATGACGTGGTCGACGAGGTGCGCGGCTTCTTCGAGGCGCACCGCGCGGTCGGCACCTTCCCCGGCGGCATCCACGTCGAGCTCACCGGTGACGACGTGACCGAGTGCCTCGGCGGATCGGAGCACATCGACGAGGCCGCCCTCGCGACGCGCTACGAGAGCCTCTGCGACCCGCGTCTGAACCACATGCAGTCCCTCGAGCTGGCGTTCCTCGTCGCCGAGGAGCTCGAGAAGCGCTGAGCCGAATCGAAAGGGGGCCGGAACGATGTTCCGGCCCCCTTTCGTGTGTCTCGATCAGCCGGCGAAGCTCATCTTCAGCGTGATCGTCGCGCCCTTGCGCTGAGGCTCAGACGGGCTGTACGAGTCGACGTTCGTGTTCTCGTTCGCCAGCAGGTCCCAGACGGAGTCGGGGAGGCCGGTGTCGCTCGTGTAGGACCACTTGAAGCCGGCCTCGTCCAGCGCCTTCGTCGCCTCGTTGCGCGTCATGCCGTCGACCTTCGGCACGTCGAACAGGGGCGGGCCACTGGAGATGATGAGCTGCACGGTGTCGCCCGGGCGCCACGGGCCCGACTCGGAGCGATCGGCATGGCCGATGACGCGGTCCTTGCCGATGGTGTCGCTGGGCTGATACTGGCTCTCGGCAGCGACCTTCAGGCCCTTGCCGGTGAGAGCATCGGTGGCCTGCTGCACGCTCAGATCGCTGATGTCGGGCAGCGGCCCGCGCGAGACCTGGATGGTCGCTGAGTCCTTCTCGAACACCGTGCATCCCTGGTCGCAGCCGAACGTGTCGCCTCCCGCGCTGGGGGTGATGCGGACGTTGAGGACCTTGCCGTCGGCGAGTTCTTCGTCGAAGTACTCCTCGTCGTCGCCGATGGTGAGGTTGGCCGCGCCCAGGGCGGCGCGTACCTCCTCGAGATCGAGTCCGGTCACCGGATCGAGCTTGTGCGATGCGGGCCCGGCCGAGACGATGACCGCGACGGTCACGCCCTTGTCGAGACGGGTGCCTTCGCCGGGATCGGTCTCGATGACCGTGCCCTTGGCGACGTCGACGGAGAACTGATCCTTCTGCTCGGGGACGAACCCCGCGTCGGTGAGCACTCCGGCAGCCTCGTCGTAGGTCCCCCCGGCGACGCCCGGCACGGCGATGAGCGAACCAGGGCCTGAGCCGAACCACCAGCCGACACCGCCGGCGAGGACGGCGAGCAAGAGCACGAGAGTGAGGAGGAAGGCGCCGCGCGCGCGGCGCTTCGAGGCGCGCCGCCGCAGGATCGTCGCATTGTCGACGGCCGGGGCGGCCGGGAGAGCGGGGTCGGAGATGACCATCGTCCCCGGCATGACCTTGGTGAGGTCGCCAGAGTCGGCCTGACTGCGCTGCGACGTCGTGGCCGCGGCCACCGCGGGGGCGATGCCCAGGTCGCGTTCGATCTCCCGCAGCCGCTCGAGCATCTGCCCGGCATCGTCCGGTCGCTCATCGGGCGACTTCTCGGTCGCCCAGAGCACGAGCTCGTCGAGCTGCTCCGGGACGGACGGGTTGCGCACGCTCGGACGCGGGACCGATTCGGTGGCGTGCTGGAACGCGATCTGCATGGGCTGCTCGCCCTTGTACGGCTGTTCGCCGACCAGCATCTCGTAGAGCATGATGCCGAGGGCGTAGATGTCGCTGCGGGCGTCGGCCGTGCCGCGGGTCACGAGTTCCGGCGCCAGATAGGCGATGGTGCCGAGCAGCTGCTGACCGGTGGCGGTGTTCGCCGTCGTCGCCCGCGCCAGACCGAAGTCGCCGATCTTGATGCGGCCGTCCTCCGCGAGCAGGACGTTCTCGGGCTTCACGTCGCGGTGCACGATCCCGGCGCGGTGCGCGGCGGAGAGACCGGCGAGGATCGCATCCATGATGGTGATCGTCTGGGGGATCGTGAGTCGCTTCTGTTCGCGCAGCAGCTCGCGGAGGGTGATGCCGGGCAGATACTCCATGACGAGGTAGGCGAGTTCGCCGTCCTGGCCCTGGTCGAACACGTTGACCACATGCGGATCCGCCAGGCGGGCGGCAGCGCGAGCCTCCTGGATGAAGCGGCTCTGGAATGCGGAGTCGTCGCTGAGGTGCGCATGCATGACCTTCAGGGCGATGCGGCGCTCGAGGCGGAGGTCTGTCGCGACATACACGGTCGCCATCCCACCGCGAGCGATTCGCGCCCGTACGCGATAGCGGCCGTCGACAAGCCGCCCGATGAGGGGGTCGGCCTGCTGATTGGACGTCACGTCAGAATTCTATGGAGAACTGCCTGAAAGACAGGGGAACGGCTCACCCCTAGCACCTGCGGATTTTCCGGAGGCCGGTCATCCGTAGAGCGCCAACCAGCGATAGGCCTGGGTCTCCCACTGGCCGTACCGGTCGGGATAGGCGGAGATCTGCACGGCCTGAGCGGCGTCGGTGAACGACTTGCCCTCCCAGCCCGGGATGTCGAGCAGGCCACGAGTGGTCTGTCCGTTCGGGTCGCCGTGGCCGCCGTAGAACACTCGGGTGCTGCGGTCGGCGTCCAGGATCTGGGCGGGCGCTCCCCAGCCGGTGCTGGGGCGCTGCTGGAAGATTCCGAGCGAATCGCGGTCGCCCCAGTCCAGGTTGCGCAGCCCGGACTCGACCATCGCGGTGGCGAGTGCGATGGCGATGCCCCGATCGGAGACGCCCACCTCGCGCCCGATCCGGATGATGAGGCCGGCGTTCGACGCCTGCTCCGCGTCCAAGGACGCCGTCCGCTGCCCGCCCGCGGATACGGCGGCGGGCGCGGGGGCTCGCTTCACGACGAGCTTCTGTCCCGGATAGATGATGGACGAACCGCCGAGGCCGTTGAGCGAGAACAGCGCCTGGGTCGTCGTTCCGTACTTCTTCGCGATCGCGAAGACGGTGTCGCCCGCGACGACGACGTGGGTCGTAGTGGCTGCCGGTGCGGTCGCCACCGCCACCGGAGCGGCGGCAGCCGGGGCCTTCGCGCCGGAGACCGCGAGCTTCTGTCCGGGGTGGATGACCGACGCGCGGTTCAAACCGTTCGCCGACAGGACGGCATCGACCGTCGTGCCGTACTTGCGGGCGATGCCGAAGACGGTGTCTCCCGCGACCACGGTGTGCGTGCGGGCACCGGTCTCGACGGCGGCGGGCGCCGCGGGAGCTGCGGATGCCTGCAGCTTCAGCTTCTGCCCGGGGTAGATCACCGAGCGCCAGCTGAGGCCGTTCCAGGTGAGAACGTCGACCGTGCGGAGTCCGAAGCGGCCTGCGATCGCGGAGACGGTGTCACCCGGTTGCACGACGTAGATCGACGGTGGGGCTTGAGCGGGCACGACGCGCAGCGGCGACGCGCGATGACGCTCGACAGCCACGGGATCTTGCAGCGCTTGGGCGGGCGCCGCCACCAGTGTCCCGGCCAAGGCGCCGATGATGGCGGCCGGTGTGCCGAGCTGCAGGTATCGCGTACGACGCGAGGCGGTGTGCTGTCTCAAAGCGTCCCCCTTTTTCGAGCACTTCACGCTGACACGGATGTAAACAGAAGTCAACAGGAGTGACGCAAGTGACAGATGTGACTGGAGTGCCGATATGCGGCTCCGGAGCGGAGGTGAGATAGTGGCAACGTGTCTGAGAACGTAGCTGTGACCCCTGCCGCCCAGTGGCTGACGATGCCCGACCTCGTCGAGGTGCTGGACGAGCCCCTCGGCCGCGTGCGCCGTCTGATCGACGATCACTACCTGGTCGGTTCCCGGCGCAACGGCGCTTTCGCGGTGCCGGCGGCGTTCATCGTCGACGGGCACCCGCTGAGCTCGCTGCGCGGCACCATCATCGTGCTGCAGGATGCCGGCTTCACCGACGACGAGCTGATCGACTGGCTGTTCGCGGAGGAGGAGAGCCTCGGACGTTCGCCGATCGACGCGCTCCTCGCGGGGCACAAGAGCGCGGTCCGTCGCCTCGCTCGCACGCTCGCCTGATCGCGCGCGTCCGGCCGGCGGCCTCAGGCTGAGCGCACCGTCGCCGCCCTGGCCAGATCGCGCAGGTCACCGACGGCGGCATTGTCGAGCCGAGAGCCCGAGAGTGCCCGATCGGCCTGATGCGCGTAGTCGGCGATCATCGCCTCCACGCGTTCAAGGGCACCGGATCCCTCGATCGTCGCCTGCAGGAACGACACCTGCTGCTCTGTGAGTTCCGGGTCGCCGAGCATCTCGTCCAGGATGCTGCGGGCGGAGGGGTCGAGCGACTCCCTGGTGAGGGCGACGAGCACTGTGCGCTTGCCCTCTCGCAGGTCGTCACCCGCGGGTTTGCCGGTGACCGACGAGTCGCCGAAGACCCCGAGGACGTCGTCGCGCAGTTGGAATGCCATCCCGACCGGATGCCCGAACCGCCGCAGGGCAGCCAGCTGATCGTCGTCCGCTCCGGCGAGTGCGGCGCCGAGCACGAGGGGTTGCTCGATGCTGTAGCGCGCGGATTTGAGCGACACCACCCGCAGCGCCCGCTCCGCGTGCTGTGCGCCGTCGTTCACGCTCCACGCGGATTCCTCGGCGATGTCGAGGTACTGTCCCGTGGTCACGTCTCGACGCATCCGGGCGTACTCCGACCGCACGGCGCGTGCGCGGGGGTGGGCGTCCAGTGCCGCCTCGAGCAGGTCGTCGCTCCACGCGACGAGCAGATCGCCGAGGAGCACGGACGCTGCGCGGCCGAAGCCTTCGGCATCACCGGCCCATCCGGCCGAGCGATGCGAGGACTCGAGAGCACGGTGAGCAGCAGGGCGGCCGCGCCGGGTGTCCGAGTTGTCGATCAGGTCGTCGTGGACGAGAGCGGCGGACTGGAAGATCTCGAGGGCGGCGCAGACGTCCCAGAGCGCGTCGTCTTCGGTCGCACCGTGGTCGCGGAATCGTGCGATCGAGCGCCATCCGGAATGACAGAAACGTGCGCGGAGGCGTTTGCCGCCGACCAGCGTGCTCGCCGCGGCATCCAGGAAGGACATTGCGTCGGGGCCGTACTCCTCGGATTCGGCTCGCATCCGTCCGAGGAAGCGCTCCAGGCGGTCGGCGACGGCGTCGGAGACGAGTGAGGGGGTCGGCACGACTCCCAGCATACGTAAAGCAAGGAGGCCTCGATCGGCTAGCCCCGAGCGCCTCGGCGCGCGTAGAATGAGAAGGACCATACCCGAGGGGGACGAAATGCCACTCTCCGAACAGGAGCAGCGTCTGCTCGATGAGATGGAACGCCATCTCCTCCACAACGACGCCGACGTCGTGAGTGCGCCTTCGGGCGATCGCACTCTGAGCTACCGCAATCTCGTCTACGGGGCGCTCTTGCTGCTGGTCGGTATCGGCGGACTCATCGCCGGAGTCATCATCGGCGACGTCTGGGGCATCGTGGTCGGGGTCGTCGGTTTCGCCGCGATGCTCGCCGGTGTCATGTTCGCCGTCACTCCCGTCCGCCGCACCACCCCGGTGGTCCCTCGCGAACGCGCCGCCTCGAAGCCGCAGAGTTCGGCATCCTTCATGGATCGCATGAACGATCGATGGGATCGCCGCCAAGACGGTCACTGACCACTCCACTCTCTGAAGAAGCCCGGATGCTGAGCATCCGGGCTTCTTTGCGTTGATGGCGGATGCTGCTCCGGCCCTCCACTTTCCCTCCACCTCGCTCCACCGCGGAATTCCGCGGAACTTCGGCGCGCCCGATCGTCGAGTGTGGGGGCTGCCGTGGAATTGTCGTAGGTAAGTGGAGGAAAGTGGAGTAAAGTGGGGCGCACCTCGAGTTGGCCGGACGGAGAGGGGGTGATGGCCGATGTTGCTAGGGACGCATTCCCCGAAGCTGGACGACAAAGGACGGGTCATCCTTCCTGCGAAGTTCCGCGAAGACCTCGGTGGCGGCATCGTCGTCACGCGTGGTCAGGAACGCTGCCTCTACGTCTTCAGCACGGCCGAGTTCGAGACCATGCACGAGCGGATCCGTCAGGCGCCGCTCGCCAACAAGCAGGCGCGTGACTTCATGCGTCTGTTCCTCTCCGGCGCCAGCGCGGAGATGCCCGACAGTCAGAACCGCATCACCATCCCCGCCCACCTGCGTCAGTACGCAGGCCTTCAGAAAGAGCTCATCGTCACCGGAGTCGGCGCACATGCCGAGATCTGGGATGCGGAGAGCTGGAACAGCTACCTCGCCGCCGGCGAGGAGACCTACTCCGATCTGGAGCAGGAGGTGATTCCGGGACTCTTCTGACCACGGCTGTGATGCCCCGCCGCTCCCGCCCCGACACACTTCCCCGGTGCCGGGTCGAGAAGCGGAGGGGGATCAGAGCCGAAGGTCAACCCGAGAAAGATCATGAGCCTCCGCGACATCCACACCCCCGTCCTGCTCGACCGCTGTGTCGAGCTGCTCGCCCCGGCCCTCCAGGCCGACGGAGCGGTGCTCGTCGACGCCACTCTGGGCATGGGAGGCCACTCCGAAGCCCTGCTCGAGCGGTTCCCGCACATCCGACTGGTCGGCCTCGACCGCGACACCGACGCTCTGCGCATCGCAGGGGAGCGGCTCGCCCGATTCGAGGACCGCGTCACTCTCGTGCACACGGTGTACGACGAGATCGGTCTTCACGCGCAGGGAGCTTCCGGCATCCTCTTCGATCTGGGTGTCTCCTCGCTGCAGCTCGACGAGGCAGAGCGCGGTTTCGCGTACTCGAAGGATGCGCCGCTGGACATGCGCATGGATCAGACCAAGGGCGTCACCGCCGCTGACGTTATCGCGACCTACAACGAGGGCAACCTCCGGCGCATCTTCGAACGCTACGGCGAGGAGAAGCTCGCCGGACGCTACGCGCGTTTCATCATCGACGCTCGGCAGAAGCAGCCGATCACGCGATCCGGAGAGCTGGTCGAGATCCTCATCGCCGCGACGCCCGCTGCGGCTCAGCGTGCCGGACATCCCGCGAAGCGGGTCTTCCAGGCACTGCGCATCGAGGTCAACGCCGAGCTGAACGTTCTCGCGGACGCGATCCCGTCCGCGATGGACGCGCTGGGCGTCGGCGGACGCATCGTCGTGATGTCGTACCAGTCGCTCGAGGACCGCCTCGTCAAGCAGGCGTTCGCCGCGGCATCCGCCTCGACGGCACCCGCAGGGCTCCCGGTCGAACTTCCCGAACACGCCCCGCGCTTCCGCATCCTCACCAAGGGCGCGGAGATGGCGGGAGACGACGAGCGCGCGCGCAATCCGCGCGCGATCCCGGTGCGCCTGCGCGCCGCTGAGAAACTGCGGGAGAGCGCATGAGCCTGAACGCCGCGGCAGTCCGCAAGCCGGCGCAGCCGGTCGAACCGGCACGCGTCCCGAAGAGACGACTGCAGCCCGTCACCAGCCCCGCCGTCCGTCGCAAGCCCAAACTCGCCTATGCGCTGATCGCGCTCGGCGGAGCCCTCGCGATCGGCGCCGCCCAGATCGCATTGTCGCTCGCCATCACGCAGGACTCCTTCGCGCTGAAGGACCTCTCCTCGCAGCAGCGCGAGCTCGACCTTCGCACGCACGCTCTGAACGAGGAACTGACCGGCATGAGCTCTCCTCAGGTGCTCGCCACCGGCGCTGCGAGCCTCGGGATGGTGGTCGCCGGCTCGCCGTCGTACCTGCGTCTGAGCGACGGCACCGTCTTCGGGAGCGGAGCCGGTGCGGATGGGATCTCGACCGTCGACCCGAAGGGGGCAGGCGCGGTCGGCAACGCCCTGATCACCGCCCCTCCGGCCGAGACGCCCGCCACCGAAGGCGGAGCGACCGACACGACCACACAGGATCTTCCGCCGGCGATCACCGACGGCCTTCCGAGTCCCCTCACGCACTGACGCCCGTTTACCGCCCCTGATCTGACGGAGAGATCGCATGACGACAAGAGCCACCCGCGGACCGCGGCGACGCACAGTGGTCGCCCTCGCCGTCATCCTCACGGTGCTGGCGACGTTCGTCGTGCGCCTCGTCGACATCCAGGTCGTGAGCGCGGACGAACACGTCGCGAACTCGCTCACCAAGCTCGGTGTCGGCGACTCGATCCCCGGACAGCGCGGGACGATCGTCGACGCGAGCGGCACGGTGCTCGCCTCCAGCGTGCTGGTCTACGACGCGCAGCTGAGCCCGCAGGTGATCATGACGCTGGAAGAGAAGAAGCCGAAGCTCCCGTGGGCGGAAGCGTCCGACAAGATCGCGAAGATCACCGGCCAGACCGGCGACGAGGTCCGCAAGATCGTCGCGGACGCGCTCGCCGAGAACCCGGACAGCCAATACGCGCCCCTGAAGAAGTCACTCGACACTGAGCAGTACATCGCGCTGCGCGACCTGGGCCTGTCGCCCTACCTCAGCATGAAGCCGCGCGAGACGAGGGTCTATCCGAACGGCGCCGTCGCAGGCAACCTCCTGGGCTTCCTCGACAACTCGGGCACCGCGCAGGCCGGAGTCGAGAAGCTGGAGCAGAAATGCCTCGCGCCGGTCGACGGCGAGTTCACCTACCGTCAGGGCCGAGACGGCGTGATCATCCCCGGAAGCGAACGCACTGTCGACGCCGTCAACGGCGGATCGGTGCAGCTGACCATCAACAGCGACCTGAACTGGTACCTGCAGCAGATGATTGCCGAAGAGGCGCAGAAGCAGGGCGCCAAGGGGGGAACGGTCACGGTCGTCGAAGTCAAGACCGGGAAGATCCGCGCCGCTGCCGAGTGGCCTGCGCTGGACCCCAACGACCTGGATACGATCACCGCGGACGGGTTCGGGAGCGAGATCTTCCACCACGACTTCGAGCCGGGCTCCACTTTCAAGGCGATCACGGCCGCGGCAGCGATCGAAGGCGCAGGCCTGAACCCGCTCAGCACCGTCACCGCGTCGTCGCGCGAGACCTTCCCGAACGGCGCGGTCATCAACGACGCGTTCACCCACCCGGCGTACAACTACACGCTTGCGGGCGGTCTGATCGACTCCTCGAACGTTGCGCTGTCGAAGTTCGGCACGATGGTCAGCCCCGAGGTCCGCTACGACTACCTGTCCCGCTTCGGTGTCGGCGAGAAGACGATCGGACTCCCGAGCGAGGTCGCCGGCACGCTGCACCCGGTCAGCGAATGGGACAACCAGTCGCTCTACACGACCACGTTCGGTCAGTACTTCACGGTGACGGCCGCACAGCTCGCCGGCGCCTACCAGGCGATCGCGAACGGCGGCGAGAAGATCGACCTCTCGCTGATCGAATCGTGCACAGGGGCCGACGGCGCCGTCGCCGTGCCGGCGAAGCCGAAGCACGAGCAGATCGTCACCGAGAAGACGGCATCCGAGCTGACCCGGATGCTGGAGAACGTGGCCGTCCAGGGTGGCAACGCCGACCGGATCAAGGTGCCGGGCTACCGCGTGACCAGCAAGACCGGTACGGCGCAGGTCTCAGACAACAAGGGTGGCTATAAGGCCGGGGTCTACTACACCAGCATGGTGGGCTTCGCCCCGGTGGACGACCCCCAGTACGTTGTCGTGGTCACCCTCGACGAGCCGACTAAGGTTGTATCGTCCGCGGCCACCGCATCCGCCTTCCAGAAGGCGATGACCCAGGTGATGAAGACCTATCGCGTGATGCCGTCCACTGTCCCCATGGATGAGCTGCTTCCCAAGTTCGGATAGCCGGCGAGAGCCGCGCCTGGAGATGACATGATCGCCCTGACGCTCGCTGAAGTCGCCGCCGCTGTCGGTGGTGAACTGCGCGTGGCCGGAGAGCACACGACCGAGACCACGGTCGACGGTCTCGTCGATACCGACTCCCGAAACATGGTGCCCGGTTCGATCTTCGTCGCGAAGCCCGGGGCCGAGACCGACGGACACCGATTCGTGGGCGCTGCAGTGGCTGCGGGTGCCGTGCTGGCGATCGTCGAGCACGTCGTTGATGTGCCGGTGTCGCAGGTCGTCGTCCCGGACGCCGTCGCCGCCCTCGGTGATCTGGCGAGGGACGTCGTCGCGCGGGTCCGAGCCAGGGGAGACCTGCGGATCGTGGGTATCACCGGCTCGAACGGCAAGACCACCACGAAGAACTTCCTCGCGCGCATCCTCGCCGACGACGGCGAGACCGTTGCCCCGATCAACTCGTTCAACAACGAGGTGGGCGCTCCCGTCACCATGCTCCGCGTGACGGATGACACGCGGTTCCTGGTGAGCGAGTTCGGCGCGGCTGCGCCGGGCAGCATCGCGCGCCTCGCCGGCCTCGTGGAGCCGGACGTCGCCGTCGTGCTGATGGTGGGACTTGCCCATGCCGGCGGCTTCGGCGGCATCGAGGAGACCGCGAAGGCAAAGGCCGAGCTGGTGGCGGCCGCTCGGACCTCCGGCACGGCCGTGCTCAACGTCGACGATGCCCGCGTCGCGGCGATGCGTCAGCTCGCGGAGTCCCGCGGAATGCGCGTCGTCGGATTCGGGCAGAGCAGCGCCGCCGATGTGCGGGCCGATGACATCCACGTCACGGCATCCGGCACCTCCTGCATGATCGAGGCCGGAGGCGAGCGGATTCCGCTGCGTCTGCGGGTGCTCGGCGCCCACCACGTCACGAACGCGCTGGCGTCGATCGCCGCCGCACTCGTCCTCGGCGTGCCGCTCGCGGATGCGGTAGCCCGCCTCGAGACGGTCGAGATCGCCGAGCGCTGGCGGATGCAGCCGTTGGGCAACGAGCGAGTGCGCATCATCAATGACGCCTACAACGCCAGCCCGGACTCGATGGCGGCGGCCCTTCGCACGCTCGCCCAGATCACCGCACCGGAAGAGCGCACCGTCGCGGTCCTCGGCGCTATGACCGAGCTCGGCGAGAACGCCGGTGAGGAGCACGATCGGATCGGGCTGCTCGCGGTGCGGCTGAACATCCAGCGGATCGTGGTCGTCGGCCCCGAAGCCAGGAGGCTCTACCTCTCCGCCGTGGGCGAAGGGTCGTGGGACAGCGAAGCCGTGCACCTTCCCGACCAGGAAGCCGCATTCGAATACCTGCGCACCGAGCTCCGCGACGGAGATCGTGTGCTCGTGAAGTCATCCAATTCCGTGGGCCTCAGGCATCTCGGCGATCGTCTGGGAGAATTGTTCTCGTGAGGTCTCTCATCATGGCGGCGGCGATATCGCTCGCCTTCACCCTGTTCCTGACTCCCGTCTTCCTCCGGCTCTTCCGGAAGTGGGGCTGGGGGCAGGTCATCCGTACCCCCGAGGCGGTGGAGAACCCGAGCCACGAGGCGAAGCGGGGCACGCCGACGATGGGCGGTGTGATCTTCATCGCCGGCTCGATCGTGGGGTACTTCACCGGCGTCTTCGTGAGCGGAGAAGTGCCCGCCCTCTCGGCACTGCTGGTGATCTGGCTGATGGTCGGCTTCGGCGCCGTCGGATTCATCGACGACTACATGAAGGTGCGGAGTCAGCGCAGCCTCGGACTTTCGGGGTGGCGGAAGATCATCGGCCAGCTCCTGGTGATCATCCCCTTCGGCATCGTCGCGTTGAGCTTCCCGAACAAGTTCGGCCAGACGCCGGCGAGTGCGTCGATCTCGCTGTTCCGCGACATCACCTGGCTGAACCTCTTCGCCTTCGGTGTGGTTCTCGGGTGGGCCCTGTACCTGGCATGGATCGCGATCATCGGCGTCGCGACGTCGAACAGCGTGAACCTCACAGACGGACTCGACGGGCTCGCCGCCGGTGCCGGAGTGATCGTGGTCGGCGCATACAGTGTGATCGCCTTCTGGCAGTTCAAGCAGCCGTGCATCGGAGGGGATCCGGACTCGCTCGGCGGATGCTACGAGGTGCGCGACCCGTTCAATCTCGCGATCATCGCGGCATCGTTCGCCGCGGGACTCATCGGATTCCTCTGGTGGAATGCCCCCAAGGCCAAGGTCTTCATGGGCGACGTCGGATCGATGGCGATCGGCGGCGTCGTCACCGCGATGGCGATCCTCACCCGCACCGAACTGCTGCTCCTCGTGATCGCCGGTGTCTTCGTCCTCTCCTCCGGATCCGTGATCCTGCAGCGCACCTACTTCAAGATCACCCGCGGAAAGCGGCTCTTCCTGATGAGTCCGTTCCATCATCACCTCGAGATGCGCGGCTGGTCCGAGGTCACGATCGTGGTGCGCATGTGGATCATCGCGGGTCTTCTCGCGGTGTCCGCGATCGGACTGTTCTACGTCGAGTGGCTGACGCGTGTCGGCTGACCGTCTCAGTTCCCTCACCAGCTGGAACGCCGACTGGCGCGGACTGCGCACAGCGGTGCTCGGCCTGTCGATGACGGGCTTCTCGGCGGCCGACACGCTCGCTGAACTCGGCGCCGATGTGCTGGTGCTCAGCGAGACCGCCGAAGAGGAATACGCCCGCTTGCTGCCCGTCATCGGCGCGCGACTCGAACTCGGCTCCCTCGCCGAGGTGCCGCCGGCGCTCGTCGAGTTCGCGCCAGAGGTCGTGATCGCGTCGCCGGGGTTCTCGCCGTCGCATCCGCTCATCCGGTGGGCACAGGATGCCGGCGTCCCCCTCTGGGGAGACATCGAACTGGCCTGGCGTCTTCGGGACAAGGTCGTGCGCGACGACGGGACACCGGCCGACTGGGTGCTGATCACCGGCACGAACGGCAAGACGACGACGACCCGACTGACGGCATCCCTTCTCGTGGAGGGCGGGCTGCGTGCCGCGCCCTGCGGCAACATCGGCGTGCCCGTCCTCGACGCCGTCCGCGACCCCGAGGGCTTCGACGTGCTGGTGGTCGAGCTCTCCAGCCATCAGCTCTGGTACCTGGGGCAGTCGCGCCCCGAGGGGGAGCTGTCGCCGTTCGCGGCCGTGTGCCTCAACCTCGCCGACGATCACCTCGTCTGGCACGGAAGCGCTGCGGCGTACCGCGATGCGAAGGCGATCGTGTACCGGAACACCCGTGTCGCCTGCGTGTACAACAAGGCGGATGCCGCCACGCGGCGCATGGTCGAAGAGGCGGAGGTCACGGAGGGCGCCCGCGCCATCGGCTTCGATCTCGGCATCCCCGGCCCCAGTGACCTCGGCATCGTGGAGGGGCTGGTCGTCGACCGCGCGTTCCTCGACGATCGAGCCCGGAGCGCGCTCGAGCTGACGACGGTCGCGGCCCTCCAGGACGTCGGGCTCGCCGCACCGCACATCGTGCAGAACATCCTCGCCGCCAGCGCCCTCGCGCGCTCGCTCGGCACCGAGCCGGAGGCCATCCACGCCGCGCTGCAGAAATTCGAGCTGGACGCCCACCGCATCCAGGTCATCGCCCGCCACGCGGGGGTGACCTGGGTCGACGACTCCAAGGCCACGAACCCGCACGCCGCCGCATCCTCGCTGCGCGCCTACCCCGGCGCGGTCTGGGTCGTGGGCGGGGATCTGAAGGGTGTCGACATCGCGGAGCTCGTCGCCGACGTCGGCGCGACGGCTCGTGCCGCCGTCGTGATCGGCGTCGAACGCACCGACGTCGTCACAGCATTCCGGCGACACGCGCCCGTGGTGCCGGTGTTCGAGGTCGATGCTGGCGAGACTGGACAGGTCATGAACCGAGTCGTGGAGATCGCGGCGGAGATCGTCGGCGACGAGGGCACAGTTCTGTTGGCTCCCGCGGCGGCATCCTTCGACCAGTTCTCCAGTTACGCGGATCGTGGCCACCGCTTCGCCGACGCGGTGCGGGAATGGATCGACCGGGGGAGCGCCGATGACGCAGGTAGCTCGCCCTCCGCGGTCTGAATCCGGCGGCCTGGCCGCCAGGGTCTCCCTCGGACGCCGGTTCACGCCCGTGTCGAGTGAGTTCCTCCTCATCGCATCGACCGCTCTGCTGCTGACGCTGTTCGGTCTGGTGATGGTGCTGTCCGCCACGAGCGCGACCGCCGTGGCCGAGGGCAAGGATCCGATGGGAGGCGTGCTGCGCCAGGGCATGTTCGCCCTTCTCGGCATCCCGCTGATGTTCCTGATCAGCCGTCTACCGGTCGCGTTCCTCCGCAAGATGGCGTGGCCCGCGCTGTTCGGCGCTGTCGCGCTGCAGATGCTCGTGTTCACACCCCTCGGCATCGCCGACGGCGGTAACAGGAACTGGATCCAGGTCGCCGGCTTCCAGCTCCAGCCGTCCGAGTTCCTCAAGCTCGCTCTCGCGCTGTGGATCGCCGCCGTGCTGCTGCGCAAGCAGACCATGCTCGGCACCTGGCATCACGTCTTCATCCCGGTCATCCCGGTCGGCGCGCTCGCTATCGGGACGGTGCTCGCCGGCAAGGACCTCGGTACGGCGATGGTGCTCGTCCTCATCCTGCTGGGGTGCCTGTTCTTCTCCGGGGTCAAGCTGCGGCTGTTCATCATCCCGGTGATCCTCGGCGTCGCGGCCGTGCTCGCCTACGCGCTGTCGAGTCAGGACCGGATGCGGCGCATCACGGCCACGTGCGACGACATGACCGCGTACGAGAACGACTGCTATCAGTCGATCCACGGAATCTGGGGAATGGCCTCCGGCGGCGTCTTCGGCCTCGGGCTCGGCAACTCGCAGGAGAAATACGGCTGGCTCCCCGCGGCGGGCAACGACTTCATCTTCGCGATCGTCGGAGAGGAGCTCGGGCTGATCGGATGCATCGTCGTGCTCGCCCTGTTCACGTTCTTCACCGTCGGTGCGTTCCACATCATCCGCAAGACGCCGGACCCGTTCATCCGCGTCGCCGCCGGCGGCATCACGGTCTGGATCGTCGGGCAGGCGGTGCTCAACGTGGGAGTCGTCATCGGCATCTTCCCTGTCATGGGTGTGCCCCTCCCGTTCATGTCCCAGGGTGGTACGGCGCTGCTCGCGGTGCTCATCGCCTGCGGTGTGCTGCTCGCCTTCGCGCGCACGCTACCCGCCGAGGAGAAGCGGTCAGCAGGGCGGGGTAAGGTCACCAGGTGACCTCGTACCTCCTCGCCGGCGGTGGCTCCGCCGGCCATGTCAATCCCCTGCTCGCCGTCGCCGATGCACTGCGCGAACGCGACGCCGATGCATCCGTCCTCGTCCTCGGCACCGCCGAGGGGCTGGAGTCGCGGCTGGTCCCCGAGCGCGGGTACGAGCTGCTCGTGGTCGACAAGGTTCCCTTCCCGCGGCGTCCCAATCGACAGGCGGCCGCGTTCCCGACCCGGTTCCGCCGTGCCGTCGCGCAGGCGCGCGCACACATCCGTCAGCATCACGTCGACATCGTCGTCGGCTTCGGGGGTTATGCATCGGCACCCGCCTATGTCGCGGCCCGCCGCGAGGGGGTGCCCTTCGTCGTGCACGAGGCCAACGCGAAGCCGGGGCTGGCCAACGTGCTCGGAGCGCGTCGCGCGGCCGGAGTCGGCGTCGCGTTCGCCGGAACGCCGCTGCGTCGCGGCGAGGTCGTCGGCATGCCGTTGCGGCGCGAGGTGATCGCGCTGGATCGGGCGGCGAGCAGGGCAGAGGCGGCCGAGCACTTCGGTCTCGATCCTGATCGTCCCGTGCTGCTCGTCTTCGGCGGTTCGCTCGGTGCGCAGCGCCTCAACGAGGCCATGGCCGACTCCTGGGGCGACATCCTCGCCGCAGGCTGGCAGCTGCTGCACGTGACGGGAGAGCGCAGCGACATGCCCGACCCGAAGGTCGCGGACTACACGCTGCTCCGCTACATCGACCGCATGGACCTCGCCTTCGCTCTCGCCGACCTGATCGTCTCCCGCTCCGGATCCGCGACCGTGAGTGAGGTCAGCGCGTTGGGGATCCCGGCGCTGTACGTGCCGTACTCGGTCGGCAACGGCGAGCAGCGTCTCAACGCCGCGTCCGCCGTCGCCGCGGGTGCTGCGCAGCTGCTGGACGACGCCACTTTCAACGGCGACGCCGTGCGTCGGATCGTGGTGCCGCTGCTCGGCGACAGGGAGCGGATCGCGCAGATGGCCGAGGCCGCCCAGAACGTCGGCACTCGCAACGGGACAGAGAACGTCGTCGCGCTGCTCGACCGCGCGCTCGGCGCCGCCTGAGCCGTCGAGGCACGTGAGAAAAGTAGACTGAACCCGACATGATCAGACCCGACCTCTCCCTCCCGATTCCCGAGACGATCACCTCCGCGCACTTCATCGGCATCGGTGGTTCCGGTATGAGCGGACTCGCCAGGATGTTCCTCGACGCCGGCATCCGCGTATCCGGCACCGACCGTGCCGACAGCGACAACCTGCGCGCGCTGGCCGCTGCCGGGGCGACGGTGCACGTCGGCCATGACGCCGCCTATCTGGGCGACGCCGACACGGTCGTCCACACCGGAGCCATCTGGCCGGAGAACCCCGAGTTCGTGACGGCGAAGGAGCGCGGCCTGCACGTCATCCACCGCTCGCAGGCGCTGCACTGGCTCATCGGCTCCCGGCGCCTCGTCTCGGTGGCCGGCGCGCACGGCAAGACGTCGTCGACCGGCATGATCGTCACCGCTCTGCGCGAACTCGGCGCCGATCCTCACTTCGTCAACGGCGGTGTGATCGAGCAGCTGGGCACCTCGAGCGCGACCGGGTCGGACGACCTGTTCGTGATCGAGGCCGATGAATCGGACGGCACGTTCCTGCTCTACGACACGTCTGTCGCGCTGATCACCAACGTCGATCCCGACCACCTCGATCACTACGGCTCGGACGAGGCTTTCCACGACGCTTTCGTGCAGTTCGCCGATGCGGCCTCCGAGGCTGTCGTCATCTCCAGCGACGATGCCGGGGCACTCCGCGTCCGCGCGGGGATCTCGCACGCGAACGTGATCAGCTTCGGACAGGCGGAGGACGCCGACGTACGCGTCACCGACATCGTCGCCGCAGGTCCGGTCGCCGCGACGGTCACCCATGACGGCGAAAGCGTGCGGATGCAGCTCGCGGTCCCCGGCGTGCACAACGCGATCAATGCTGCGGGCGCCGTCACGGTCCTGCGGGCGCTCGACTATCCGCTCGCCGATGCGGTGCGCGCCGTCGAAGGCTTCGCCGGCACGGTGCGCCGCCTGGAGCAGCACGGCGTGGAGCGGGGAGTGACGGTCTACGACGACTACTCGCACCACCCGACCGAGGTGCGCGCGGCCCTCGAGGCCATGCGCAGCGTCGCCGGCGCGGGCCGGATCATCGCGATCCAGCAGCCGCACACCTATTCGCGCACCCAGCACATGTTCCAGGAGTTCGCGGATGTCCTCGAGGAGCTGGCGGATCACACCGTGATGCTGGACGTCTACGGTGCTCGCGAAGATCCGGTGCCCGGTGTCACCGGCGAGCTGGTCAGCGACGCGTTCCGCGATCAGGGCCACGTGCACTACGTCGCCGACTGGCAGCAGGCGGCCGACTACACCGCCTCCGTCGCACGCGAGGGAGACTTCGTGATCACGCTCGGCTGCGGGAACGTCTACCAGATCATCCCGCAGGTCCTCGAGTCCCTCCGTCGGTCCGACGAGGCGTGACGCATGCGCCGGCCCGCCCCCCTTCCGACCACCCCGGAGAGTCAGGGGCAGAAGGATGCTGCGTCGCAGCAGGTGCGGCCGAAGCGTCGGCAGCGGGCGGAGGCCGAAGTCCTGCCGCTGTCCGGAGGGGAAGTCCCTTCGGTCGCAGAGGTCGGGATCGGCGAGCCGCCGACTGAGGACGGCGATGCACCGCAACTCACCTCGACCAGGGATGTGTGGCGTGCGGCGCGGGCCAGACGCAAGGCGCTGCGCGCCGAGATCCGACGATTCACTCAACGCTCGCGGCGCCGCCGGATCATCTGGTGGAGCGTCGCCGGCGCTGTCGTGCTGCTCATCGGGGGCAGCGTAGCGGCTGCGTACAGTCCGCTGTTCGCCGTCGAGAAGATCACGGTGGCAGGTGCGACGACGCTCGACCCCGCCACGATCGAGGCGGCACTCGAAGACCAGCTCGGAACTCCGCTCGCGCTGGTCGACACGAGCGAGGTGAAGGCCGCGCTGCTCGCGTTCCCGCTCATCGAGACGTACGCCCTCGAGGCCAAGCCGCCGCACGACCTCACGGTGCGCATCATCGAGCGCACGCCGGTCGGCGTGATCCGCTCGGGCGCCGGGTACACGCTCGTCGATGCTGCCGGGGTCGCTCTCGCGACCACGTCGGACCAACCGGCGGGACAGCCCGTGATCGATGTCGAAGGCGGCGCCGAGTCGGACGCCTTCGAGAGCGCGGGTCTCGTCATCCGTTCGCTCCCCGAGAATGTCCGGACGCGGCTGACCGGGGTCAGCGCGACGACCGTCGACGATGTGACGTTGACGCTGAACTCCGGCTTGACCATCGTGTGGGGGAGTGCCGAAGACTCGGGCCTGAAGGCCCTGACGCTGTCCACCGCGATGCGCGCGAATCCCGATGCGGCGACGATCGACGTCACCTCTCCGCATCTCGCCGTCGTCGGCTGACGGCTTTCGGTGGGAATGGCGCGACACGCCCGTGATGTCGCGCCCACGCGGGCGCGCGGCGCTTACCTTCGATCAGAGGGAAGGCAATACCGGGAAATACTTTACACCTCTAGTTGAGGTTTAAGGTTCACCCTCTTTCTCGACACAGACCGCAAGGCTCGAATAATCGGAGGCCGGCCATGAGCCAGAACCAGAACTACCTCGCCGTGATCAAGGTCGTCGGCGTCGGCGGTGGCGGCGTCAACGCCGTGAACCGCATGATCGATCTCGGCCTCCGCGGAGTCGAGTTCATCGCCGTCAACACCGACGCGCAGGCGCTCCTGATGAGCGATGCCGACGTCAAGCTCGACGTCGGCCGCGAACTGACCCGCGGCCTCGGCGCCGGCGCAGACCCCGAGGTGGGTCGCCGCGCAGCCGAGGACCACGCGGAAGAGATCGAACAGGCCCTGACCGGAGCGGACATGGTCTTCGTGACCGCCGGTGAAGGCGGCGGCACCGGCACCGGTGGCGCTCCCGTCGTGGCGCGCATCGCCAAGTCGATCGGTGCCCTGACCATCGGTGTCGTCACCAAGCCGTTCTCGTTCGAAGGCCGCCGTCGGCAGAGCCAGGCCGAGGCCGGAGTGGCGAAGCTGAAGGAAGAGGTCGACACCCTCATCGTGGTGCCGAACGATCGTCTCCTCGAGATCAGTGACCGCGGCATCTCGATGATCGAGGCCTTCGCGACCGCCGACCAGGTGCTTCTCGCCGGTGTGCAGGGCATCACCGACCTGATCACGACCCCCGGTCTGATCAACCTCGACTTCGCCGAC
Organism: Microbacterium sp. PMB16; assembly: GCF_051294855.1. Taxonomy (GTDB): domain Bacteria; phylum Actinomycetota; class Actinomycetes; order Actinomycetales; family Microbacteriaceae; genus Microbacterium. Next base: position 3,745,789 of record NZ_CP145908.1, on the reverse strand, counting down.
GTCAAGTCGGTCATGCAGGGTGCGGGATCCGCACTCATGGGAATCGGTTCCGCGCGCGGCGCCGACCGGGCGATCAAGGCCGCGGAGCTCGCGGTCGAGTCGCCCCTGCTGGAGGCGAGCATCGAGGGTGCGCACGGCGTGCTGCTGTCGATCCAGGGTGGCTCCAACCTCGGGATCTTCGAGATCCACGACGCGGCAGACCTCGTCAAGGAAGCGGCGCACCCCGAGGCGAACATCATCTTCGGAACCGTCATCGACGACACTCTCGGCGACGAGGTGCGTGTGACCGTGATCGCAGCAGGCTTCGACGGCGGCGAGCCCTCGCTTCGTCTCGACCCGATGGTCGTGTCGCGCCCCGCTGCGACGACGACCCTTCCCGAGGTCGCGCTGACCGAGGAGAAGGAAGCGGCACCGAGCGAGAAGTCGCAGGAGTCGCAGCCGACGCAGCAGCGCATCCCGGCGACGAGCATCGAGCCGGCTTTTCGCGGACGACGACATCGACATCCCCGAATTCCTGAAGTGACCCCCGAGCCTCTCGAGGCGCAGGGACAGGCGAGCCTGGCCGCGCGGCTGTCGGCGATCGACGAACGGATCGCCGACGCCGCGCGCCTTGCCGGGCGCGAGCCGGGGGAGATCACCCGCATCGTGGTGACGAAGTTCCACCCCGCGTCTCTCGTCCGCGACCTCCGGGCGATCGGCGTGCGCGAAGTCGGTGAGAATCGTCAGCAGGAGCTTTCCGCCAAACAGGCGGAGCTCGCCGATCTGGATGTGCGATGGCACTTCATCGGTCAGGGGCAGACGAACAAGGCGTCCGCCATCCGACGCTCCGCCGACGCCGTCCACTCCGTCGACCGGAACAGGTTCGCCGATGCGCTGCACCGGGCCGCCGAGGACGATGACCTCCTCGACGTGCTCGTGCAGATCAACCTCACCGACGACGCCGCCCGAGGAGGAGTCGCTCCTGCTGAGGCGGTGGCTCTCGCCGAGCACGTCCTGACGCTGCCCTCCCTGCGATTGCGCGGCGTGATGGCGGTGGCGCCCCTCGACGAGGAGCCTGCGTCCGCGTTCGCGCGCCTGCGGAGCATCGCCGATGAGGTGCGCACGGTCGCACCGTCCGCCACCTGGATCTCCGCCGGCATGACCGGCGACTTCCCCGAAGCCATCGCCGCGGGTGCGACACACCTGCGGATCGGCTCCGCAATCACCGGACCCCGCCCCGACCGGGGTTAACCTGTGAACAGACCACCCCAAACGTTCGAACCGGAGGACACGATGGGTAACCCGCTGAAGAAGACCATGGTGTATCTCGGCCTCGCTGACGAGGAAGAGGTCTACGAGGAGGAGACGCAGGCTCCGGCCCGCGCCCACCGAGAGCGCGATCGCGATCGCGACCGTGAGGAGCCGGCTCCGGCTCCCGTCACGCCTCTGCGACGCCCCGTCGCGGTTCGCCAGCCTGCGGCCGGCACCGTGAACGAGATCCTGACCGTGCACCCGAAGCAGTACCGCGATGCGCAGCTGATCGCGGAGAGTTTCCGCGAAGGCGTGCCGGTCATCATCAACCTCTCCCAGATGAGCGACGCCGACGCGCGTCGTCTGATCGACTTCGCCAGCGGACTCTCGCTCGGCCTCTACGGCCGCATCGAGCGCGTGACGTCGAAGGTCTTCCTGCTCTCGCCGGAGAACATCGCGATCTCGGGCCACGGGGGAATCGCACACGCAGACGCTGAGTCTGCGGGCTTCGACCAGTCGTAGCCCGTGGAGCTTGTCTCCGTCGTCGCGAGCATCGTCCATCTGGTGCTGCTGCTGTACGTCTTCGTTCTGTTCGCGCGCCTGATCCTCGACTACATCCCGATGTTCAACAGGGAGTGGCGCCCGAAGGGATTCGGCCTGGTCGCGGCCGAAGCCGTCTTCACGGTCACTGATCCGCCGATCCGGTTCTTCCGGCGGATCATCCCCCCGCTGCGCATCGGATCACTGTCCCTGGACTTCGGGTTCGCGATCACGATGCTGATCGTCTTCATCCTGATGAACATCGTCAGCCTGTTCACCTGAGTCGGCTTCGACTTATCGCGCCCCGGGTGTCGTGACATCGCGACGCAAAGGCGCGGGGACTATGCTGGCTCAGAGGTGCGCGCCCCGGGTTCGCGCCACATCACGACCACGCCATACTTTGTAATTGGCAACCGAACTCATCGAAAGAGGAGCCATCATGGCACTTACCCCGGATGACGTCGTCACCAAGCAGTTCCAGCACGTCCGCTTCAAGGACGGTTTCGACCCGGACGAGGTCGACGACTTCCTCGACGAGATCGTCATCGAGTGGCGCAAGGCCCTCGAGGAGAACGTCGAGCTCAAGGCCAAGCTGGCCGCCTTCGAGTCCGGTGCAGCCCCTGAGGCCGCCGAGCCCGTGGCCGCTGCTGCTCCCGCCGCACCTGTCGTCGCCGAGGCCCCTGCGGCTCCGGTCGTCGCCGAGGTCCCGGCAGAGCCTGCCCCGACCGGGTCCGCGACGGCGACCGCCGGCATCATCGAGCTCGCGCAGCGCCTGCACGACGAGCACGTCGCCGAGGGTGAGGCGAAGCGCAACCAGCTCATCGCCGATGCCGAGACCGAGGTCAACCGCATCCGCACCGAGGCCGAGGCCAAGCAGCGCGAAGAGGCGGCACGTCTGGAGCGCGAGCGCAACACGCTCGAGGCCCGGATCACCGAGCTCCGCAACTTCGAGCGCGACTACCGCTCGCAGCTGCGCGGTTACATCGAGGGTCAGCTCCGCGACCTCGACGAGAAGTCGGCCTCGACGGACTCCACGCCGGTCTCCGCGATCGGTCTGTAAGGCGCCCTCTTGTCAGGACGCCGTCCCCTTCGTCGTTCGGCGGCCGGTGCGATCGTTGCGATTCTCGCAGCGTTCGTACTGGCCGCCGATCAGTTTGTGAAGTACCTCACCATCGAGAACCTGCCTCTCCACGAGGCTGTCCCGGTGCTCGGGGAGTTCCTTCAGCTGTACTTCGTGCGCAATCCCGGCGCCGCGTTCTCGCTTGGCAGCGACGTCACCTGGATCTTCACCATCGCTCTGAGCGTGGTCGCCATCGTGATCGTCTGGAAAGCGTTCAACCTGCGTTCGCGCTGGTGGGCCGTGGTGCTCGGAGCCCTGCTGGGTGGCGTCCTGGGAAACCTCACCGACCGTCTGCTCCGTGAACCCGGATTCGGCAACGGTCACGTCGTCGACATGATCTCGATGCCGTGGATGATGCCCGCCATCTTCAACGTGGCCGACATCTTCATCGTCACCGGCATGATCTCTGTCGCTCTCCTCGTCGTCGTCGGTCTCCGCTTCGACGGAACGCGGGAACGCGACCACGCGAAGGTCGAGACCGAGGAAGAGGCTGAGGCGGCCGCCATCGCCCAGGCGGATTCGGCGCACAACCTCGAGTCGACGGATGGGGTCGACACCGACACCGACAGCGCACCGACGACCGAGACGTCCTCGTCGTCGGACGGTCGCTGACCGTGGAGTCACGCTCCCTTCCCGTTCCCGACGGCATGGACGGTGAGCGCGTCGACGCCGCGCTCGCACGGATGCTCGGGTTCTCCCGCACGTTCGCGGCCGACATCGCCTCCGAAGGCGGTGTGCGCCTCGACGGCGTGACCCTCGACAAGTCTGATCGCCTGCGCGGTGGCGCCTGGCTCGAAGTCGAGTGGCAACCGAAAGAGGGCCCGCGGATCGTGCCGATCCCTGTGCCCGACCTCGGCATCGTCTACGACGACGACGACATCATCGTGGTCGACAAGCCGTCCGGTGTCGCAGCGCATCCGTCGATCGGCTGGGAAGGACCGACGGTCGTCGGCGCGCTGGCGGCTGCCGGCTTCCGCGTTGCGACGAGCGGCGCCCCCGAGCGGCAGGGGGTCGTGCACCGCCTCGACGTCGGTACGAGCGGCCTGATGGTGGTCGCGAAGTCCGAGACGGCGTACACGGCCCTCAAGCACGCGTTCAAGGAGCGCACGGTCGAGAAGATCTACCACGCCGTGGTGCAGGGGCATCCGGATCCGCTCGTGGGCACGATCGACGCGCCGATCGGACGCCACCCGAATCACTCGTGGAAGTTCGCCGTCACCCCCGACGGGAAGCCGTCGGTGACGCACTACGAGACTCTCGAAGCCTTCCCCGGTGCGTCGCTTCTCGAGATCCACCTGGAAACCGGTCGCACGCATCAGATCCGCGTGCACATGGCAGCGCATCGGCATCCGTGCGTCGGTGATCCGCTCTACGGAGCCGACCCGACGCTGTCGGCACGGCTCGGGCTGACCCGTCAGTGGCTGCATGCCCACAAATTGGCGTTCTCCCACCCCGCGACGCGGGACTGGGTGCAGTTCGAATCGCCCTATCCGGCGGATTTCCGCCATGCGCTGGACGTGCTCCGCGGGGAGTAGCCCGCGCTTCACCACCCGCGATGTCGCAGACGTGCGCGAGACTGTGCGCATGAGCATCGAGGTGCGTCCCGCGACCGAGTTCGATGACGTCGCGACGCTGGTTGGTCCGAAGAAGCCGACGTCCAACGTCTGCTTCTGCCTGAGCTACCGGATCGGCAGCAAGGAGAACGTCGCGCTGAAGGGAAAGGATCGCGCGGACAGGGTGCGGGAGCTCTGCCACCAGGATCCGCCTCCCGGCGTCATCGCCTATCTCGACGGCGAACCGGTCGGATGGGCGGCGCTGCATCCGCGGAGCGAGACGAGCTTCGCCCGCAACCGTCTCATCCCGCATGTCGACGATCTCGATGTCTGGTCGCTCTGGTGCCTTCGGGTGCGTCCCGGGTATCGCAAGCAGGGGATCTCGCACGCGCTGATCGACGGGGCGGTCGCCTATGCGAAGAAGCGCGGCGCACCGGCGATCGAGGCCTACCCCGTCGACAACCGCGGAGAGAAGGTGAACCTGACGATGGCCTATGTCGGTACGCGGAGCCTCTTCGAGAGCGCGGGATTCACGAAGGCGGCCGATACGGGGTCGGTTCTCGACGGCTTTCCTCGTGTGCTGATGCGGCTCGATCTGGCCGGGGCGAAGAAGTCGTCGAAGAAATCGTGAACCGTCTGCGACTCCTGGGCCAATACCAAGTGTGAGCACGGACAGCGAGATCATTCAGCGGTCGCTCGACGAACCCGGAGTCTTCTCCGAGATCTTCGAGCGGCACGTACGACCCGTCGGCGGGTATATCCGGCGGCGAATCGGCGCGGATGCCGTCGACGATGTCCTCAGCGAGACATTTCTCGTGGCGTTCCGGCGGCGGGCGTCGTTCGACGCGCGCGGGGAATCGGCGCGGCCCTGGCTTCTCGGCATCGCGACGCGGGTGATCAAGAGCCAGCGTGCAGCGGAAGCCCGGCAATGGCGGGCATTCGAGGCCTCGGCGACCGCGGACGCCGTCGCAGGTGAGTCGCCGCACGCGGCATCCGATGCCCGGCTCGATGCCGATGCGGCGCTGCGGGCGCTGGCGCCCCGGATCGCGTCTCTCGCCACACGGGACCGCGACACGCTTCTGCTGCACGCGTGGGGAGATCTCACCTATGAACAGATCGCCGACGCGCTCGGGGTGCCGGTCGGGACCGTTCGGTCGCGGCTGAATCGCGTCCGACGCAAACTCGCGCCGCCGGGTTCTCACGGTGCGACCCGACTGACCTGGATGAAGAAGGAGGAGAGCGATGCTGCTTATGGAACGAGTTCGTGAGATCGGGATCGACGAGACCCGGATCTCCGAGGAGAACGTGCGTGTGGCGCGGCAGGCACTGGCGCGGGAGGCCGGGAGGAGCGTGCGCCCCGATGCTGTGCGGCGGCCACGACGGCGGATCTGGGCCGGCGTCGGCATCGGCGGCCTCGTCGCCGGCACCGCGGTGACCGCGATCGTCGTCGGGTCTGTGCTGGCACCGCCGGCCGTCCCTGATGCCGCGGCCGCCGAGGTCCTCGAGCACGCGGCCACGGTTACGGTCGATGCCCAGGATGCGTCACTGTCCCCAGGTCAGTTCCTGCGGATCGAGACGGTCGGCGAGGACCTGCAGTTCTGGAACGCCGCCTGGGCGGACGACGCGGATGAGAACACATTCCCGTTCAACGCCTCCCGTTCGGGTGCGGATGCCGCGGTTCTCGTCCGCGACACGCGCGTGCTCTACGTGCCTGCCGATCGTTCCGCCGACTGGTTCTACGACTGGGGTCACGCGGAGGTCATCGAGTCCTTCGGCGATCGCGGCGCGGAGGCGGCCGACACGTGGTCCTTGATGCCGGGACCGAAGGGCACGGGTCGCGGGGTCATCGAGACGCTCCCCGCCGGCCAGTTCCTCGCGGAGGGCGGCGACGTGCCGCCGACGCCGTATCTGGCGGATCGCTACCGTCCGTTCTACGCGGAGATGCCGAGGGAGCCGCAGGCGCTGCTCGATTGGCTGCGCGCGCAGTCCGGGATGACGGGCATCGAGGCTGACCGATGGGTCGCGGCGGGTCTCTCGGACCCGTCGGCGATCAACCTGATGCCGACCGATCTGCGGGCTTCCTTCTTCCGCGCGATCGCGCTCATGCCCGGATTCGAGGTCGTGGCGGAGGACGATGCGTCCGCCACGCTGCGGTACGTCGTGCCGGGTCATCGCACCACGACGATCGTGATCGACACCGCGGAGGGACTGGTCCTCTCGATCGCGGAGAACTATGGAACGGGCGGCCCTGCCGGGGACACGCCGGACTCCGTCACACGCGTCGTCACCTCGGTGGTGGACTCGGCGCCGACCTCGTAGCGGCCCTTTCCGGACCCGGCATCGGCCTCCGATGTCGGGTCCGGAAAGTAGACTCGAACGCATGGCATCCGACTCCTTCGCCCACCTGCACGTGCACAGCGAATACTCGATGCTCGACGGTGCGGCGAAGATCGCGGCGATGACTCAGGCCGCTGCCGATTACGGGATGCCGGCCATCGCGGTGACCGATCACGGCAACACCTTCGCCGCTTTCGAGTTCTACAAAGCGGCCAACGCGGCGGGCGTCAAGCCGATCATCGGCCTCGAGGCCTACGTCACCCCGGGAACGCACCGCAGCGACAAGTCGCGCGTGCAGTGGGGCTCGCCGGATCAGAAGAGCGACGATGTCTCGGGCTCCGGCGCGTACACCCACATGACGCTGTGGAGCGAGACCACTCAGGGCATGCACAACCTGTTCCGGCTCAGCTCCCGCTCGAGCATGGAGGGCTACTACTTCAAGCCCCGCATGGACCGCGAGCTGCTGCAGACCTACTCGAAGGGTCTGATCGCCACGACCGGATGCCCCTCGGGTGAGATCCAGACCCGTCTGCGCCTCGGGCAGTACGACGCGGCCCGCGCGGCAGCGGCCGAGTTCCAGGACCTGTTCGGCAAGGAGAACTACTTCGCCGAGATCATGGACCACGGGCTGTCCATCGAGCGACGGGTGATGACCGATCTCCTCCGGCTCGCGAAAGACCTCAGCATCCCGCTGGTCGGCACCAACGACTCCCACTACACGCACCAGCACGAGGCCGACGCGCACGAGGCGCTCCTGTGCGTGCAGTCCGGTTCGACGCTCGATGACCCCAACCGCTTCAAGTTCGACGGCGACGGCTATTACATCAAGACGGCCGCCGAGATGCGGCAGCTCTTCCGCGACCACCCTGAGGCCTGCGACAACACGCTGCTGATCGCGGAGCGCTGCGAGGTCGAGTTCAACACGGCGGCGAACTACATGCCGCGCTTCCCGGTGCCGGACGGCGAGACGGAAGACAGCTGGCTCATCAAGGAGGTCGAGGTCGGCCTGCAGTATCGGTACCCGAACGGCATCCCCGACAAGGTGCGCAAGCAGGCCGAGTACGAGACCGGCATCATCCTGCAGATGGGCTTCCCCGGCTACTTCCTCGTCGTCGCCGACTTCATCAACTGGGCGAAGGACAACGGCATCCGGGTGGGTCCGGGGCGTGGCTCCGGTGCCGGATCGATGGTCGCCTACGCGATGCGCATCACCGACCTCGATCCTCTCGAGCACGGCCTCATCTTCGAGCGCTTCCTCAACCCGGACCGCGTCTCGATGCCCGACTTCGACGTCGACTTCGATGATCGTCGCCGCGGCGAGGTCATCGAGTACGTGACCCAGAAGTACGGCTCCGAGCGCGTCGCGCAGATCGTCACCTACGGAACCATCAAGTCCAAGCAGGCCCTGAAGGATGCCGGACGCGTGTTGGGCTTCCCATTCAGCATGGGGGAGCGCCTGACCAAGGCGATGCCGCCGCCCGTCATGGGCAAGGACATGCCGCTCGACGGCATGTTCGACTCATCCCACCAGCGGTACAAGGAGGCCAGCGAGTTCCGCGCCCTCATCGAGACCGATCCGGAGGCGAAGACGGTCTTCGATCGCGCGCTCGGGCTCGAAGGACTGAAGCGTCAGTGGGGCGTGCACGCCGCCGGTGTGATCATGTCGTCGGAGCCGCTGCTCGACATCATCCCGATCATGAAGCGCGAGCAGGACGGCCAGATCGTCACGCAGTTCGACTACCCGTCGTGCGAGTCGCTCGGTCTGATCAAGATGGACTTCCTGGGGCTCCGCAACCTCACGATCATCTCCGATGCTCTCGACAACATCCGCATGAACCGGGGCGAGGAACTCGACCTCGAACACCTCGAGCTCGATGACCGCGGCGCCTATGACCTGCTCGGTCGCGGAGAGTCGCTGGGTGTGTTCCAGCTCGACGGCGGGCCGATGCGCTCGCTGATGCGCCTCATGAAGCCCGACAACTTCGGCGACATCTCGGCACTCATCGCGCTGTACCGCCCCGGGCCCATGGGTGCGAACTCTCACACCAACTACGCACTCCGCAAAAACGGTCAGCAGCCGATCACCCCGATCCACCCCGAGTTCGAGGAGTCCCTCGCCGACATCCTCGATGAGTCCTACGGGCTGATCATCTACCAGGAGCAGGTGATGGCCATCGCGCAGCGGGTGGCCGGATTCTCTCTCGGCCAGGCAGACATCCTCCGCCGCGCGATGGGCAAGAAGAAGAAGTCCGAGCTGGACAAGCAGTTCGAGGGCTTCCAGGCCGGCATGCACGCCAACGGCTACTCCGACGGCGCCGTCAACGCCATCTGGGAGATCCTGCTGCCGTTCTCCGACTACGCCTTCAACAAAGCGCACTCCGCCGCCTACGGCGTCGTCTCCTATTGGACCGCCTACCTCAAGGCGCATTATCCGGCCGAGTACATGGCGGCGCTCCTCACCAGCGTCGGCGACTCCAAGGACAAGATGGCGCTGTACCTGAACGAGTGCCGCCGCATGGGAATCCGAGTCCTCCCACCCGACGTATCCGAATCGATCAACTACTTCGCCGCCGTCGGAGATGACATCCGCTTCGGCCTCGGCGCCGTGCGCAACGTCGGCAGCAACGTCGTCGACGGGATCGTGAAGGCGAGGAAGGACGCGCGTTTCGACTCGTTCCATCATTTCCTCGACAAGGTTCCGCTGCATGTCTCCAACAAGCGCACGGTCGAATCCCTGATCAAGGCCGGTGCCTTCGACACCATGGGCGACACGCGTCGCGCGCTCATGGAGGTGCACGAGGACGCCGTCGAGGCGGCGGTCGACCGCAAGCGCAACGAGGCCCAGGGGGCGATCGGATTCGACTTCGACAGCCTCTACGACGGCTTGGAGGAGGTCGCACCCGCGAAGGTGCCGACGCGCCCCGAGTGGATCAAGAAGGACAAGCTCGCATTCGAGCGCGAGATGCTCGGCCTGTACGTCTCCGACCACCCGCTCGCGGGGCTCGAAGTGCCGCTCGCGAAGCACGCGTCGATTTCGATCCATGACCTGAACAACTCCGAAGACGTGCAGGACGGCGACCAGGTGACGGTCGCCGGACTCGTGACCAGCGTGCAGCACCGCGTCGCCAAGGCGAGCGGAAACCCCTACGGCATGATCACCGTCGAGGACTTCAACGGCGAGGTCACGGTGATGTTCATGGGCAAGACCTACACCGAGTTCCAGCACATCCTGCAGCAGGACTCGATCCTCGCGGTGCGTGGTCGCGTCTCACGGCGTGACGACGGGCTGAACCTCCACGCGCAGTCGGCGTTCGCGCCCGATGTCGGTTCGTTCGACGCGGCGGGGCCGCTGGCGCTCGTGCTGGCCGAGCAGCGTGCGACCGAACGTGTGATGAACGAGCTCGCCGAGATCCTGCGGCGGCACAACGGCGACACCGAGGTGCTGCTCCGCGTGCACCGCGGCGGAACGGCCAAGGTGTTCGAGGTGCCCATGCCGGTCAAGGTCACCTCCGACCTGTTCGGTGACCTCAAGTCACTGCTCGGACCTGCCTGTCTGGGATGAGCGGGTAGGATCGTGAGCCGTCGGAAGCATGACGAATGCTGCCGTCGATCACCGTGACGAAAGGACGACCATGAGCACGGATCTCCCCGAACCGTCCGATGCCGAGACCGCGGCGTTCAGTGACGAGGACGGCGTTCTGTACGACGAAGACGTGACGCCCGAGTTCGGCGTCCTCGGGTTCACGCTGCGTGAGCTCCTCATCGTCGGGGTGTGGCTGGTGGCATTCGTCGTCTCCTTCTTCCCGTTCGCGGGCTCGTCCTCCATCTGGGCCACCGGCATCCAGTGGATCCTGCCCATCGGTGTGCCGACCGTCGCGGTTTTCCTCGTGGTCCTCCGTCGTTTCTCACCGGACGGGATCCGTCGCGTGGGGTCGCTCGGAATCGATCAGTTCGCGTCGGTCGCGTTCTCTGTCGCGGCAGTCTTCTGGGTGAGCATCCTCTGGAGCGCCGTTGCCGCGGTGATCGAACTCGGCGTCTTCGGGCTCTTCTGGAGTGGCATCGTGCAGCTCCTCGCCTCGCTCGCGCTCGTGGCGCTCACCGTCTTCGCCCCGATCATTCCGGGGCTGAAAGAGGACTTCCAGGGCCGACTGGTCACGCTCGCGCACCGCAATGCCAACCCCGTGCGTCCGGTCATCGCCCGACCTCGCCCCGAGCCGGTCGCTCCCGTCGAGCCCGCGCCCGAGCCCGCGCCCGAGGCCGCGCCTGAGGCCGCGCCTGGCGCGGAGTCCGATGAGGCGGTCGTCGAGTCCGCCGAGGCGTTCGCTGCGGAATCGAATCCCGAGACCCACGTGGTCGATGTCGTCGCTCTCGACGTCGAACTTTCCGGGCAGCACGCGACCGACGAGGTGGCACGCCTCGATCTCGCCGAGCAGGTGCCGCTGGTGGCGCATGCCTCGGGCGGTGGAACCGGAACCGAGGACACGACGGCCGACGAGGACTACGTCCCCGCCTACTCACGCCGTTCCCGGAACCAGGAGATCGCGTCCGACACCGGCAGCATCGAATCGCTGCTGGAGACGGCGCAGACGGTAGAGACCGGCAGCTCAGACGACACCGACGTCATCGACGACGAGCTGTTCGCCGAGACCGACCTCGACGCGACGAATCCGCGCGAACCCGCCGCCGTCGCGCAGCCTTTCTGGGTTCTCGCCCCGACGGAACGCGACGTCCACGACGAGCGCGGTGAACCGCTCTTCCGTATCGGTCCGGATGCCTGGGCCCTCGTGATCGAGGATCGTGGCGGCGCCTACGTCGTGCGCCACGACGACGGCCGCATCGGCTACCTCCACGAGATCTCCGACGTCACGAAGGGCTGACATGCGCTCGATCGATCTGCGAGGGCGCGAGCTCTCGCCCTCCGACATGCTCGCGGCGGTTCCCCGCGCCGCGCAGGCCCGCGCCGAGGCCCTCGAGGCGGCGACCCGCATCGTCGACGACGTGCGCGAACGTGGAGTGACCGCGCTGCGCGAGCAGGCGGAGCGATTCGACGGGGTGACCGGCCACGCCGTGCGTGTCCCGGAATCGCACATCTCCGAGGCTCTCGCCTCGGTCGACCCGGTCGTGCGCGCGGCGCTCGAAGAGGCGATCGTGCGTGTTCGCCAGGGATCCGAAGCACAGGTGCCCGCACCGCAGACCACCACAATCGGTCCCGGCGCTCGGATCCTGCAGCGCTGGCAGCCGGTCTCCCGAGCGGGTGTGTACATCCCCGGCGGCAAGGCACCCCTCGCGTCCAGTGTCGTCATGAACGTGGTTCCCGCGCAGGTCGCCGGGGTGCAGCACATCGCCCTCGCCTCCCCGCCGCAGGCGGCACACGACGGTCGGATCCACCCGACGATCCTCGCCGCAGCAGCTCTGCTCGGAATCGACGAGGTCTACGCGATCGGCGGAGCCGGAGCCATCGGCGCCTTCGCGTGGGGCGTGCCGGAGATCGGGCTCGACCCGGTCGACGTCGTCTCCGGTCCGGGCAACAACTACGTGGCCTCCGCGAAGCGAGTGGTCGCCGGCGTGGTCGGGACCGACTCGGAGGCCGGTGCGACCGAGATCCTCATCGTCGCGGACGAGAGCGCCGACCCGCGTCTCGTGGCCGCCGACCTGATCAGCCAGGCGGAGCACGACGAGCAGGCCTCTGCCGTTCTCGTCACCGACTCTCCCGAACTCGCGACCAGGGTCGCCGAAGAGGTCGCTCGCCAGGTGCAGCGCACGCAGCACAGCGAGCGGGTCGCCGCGGCGCTTGCCGGACCCCAGTCCGCGATCGTGCTCGTCGACGGCCGGGATATGGCGGCGGCATTCAGCAATGCGTACGCGCCCGAGCACCTCGAGCTCCACCTCGTCGACGCCGAAGAGGCGGCATCCGCCTTCACCAGCGCCGGCGCGGTGTTCGTCGGCGACCAGACTCCGGTCAGCCTCGGCGACTATATGGCCGGGAGCAACCACGTGCTGCCCACCGGCGGACAGGCGCGCTACGCCTCGGGGCTCGGCGCCTACACGTTCCTGCGTCCTCAGCAGGTGATCTCGTACGACCGCGCCGCGCTCACCAGGGTGCGGGAAGGCGTCGTCGCGCTGGCGAATGCCGAGGAGCTGCCCGCGCACGGCGAGGCGATCGAGGCGCGGTTCACCGCGTAGGATCGGTCAGATGCACTGCCCCTTCTGCCGTCATTCCGACTCGCGCGTCATCGACTCGCGCACCAGCGATGACGGGCTCTCGATCAGACGGCGTCGTCAGTGCCCCGAATGCGGCGGGCGCTTCACCACCACCGAGACCGCGAGCCTGAACGTGATCAAACGTTCCGGAGTGATGGAGCCGTTCAGCCGGGAGAAGGTCATCTCCGGTGTGCGGAAGGCGTGTCAAGGGCGGCCCGTGACCGAGGCCGACCTCGCGATCCTCGCCCAGCGCGTGGAGGAAGCGGTTCGGCAGACCGGGGTCTCCCAGCTCGACACCAACGAGATCGGTCTCGCCATCCTCGGACCGCTGCGCGATCTCGACGAGGTCGCCTTCCTCCGCTTCGCCAGCGTCTACCAGGCTTTCGATTCGCTCGAGGACTTCGAATCCGCGATCACCGATCTCCGTGCCGACCACGCGGAACAGGAGTCGGCAGACCGGTAATCTGGCAGGGATGTATCCGCTGCTCTTCCGCGCTGTCCTCTCGCGCTTCGATCCCGAGTTCGCCCACCATGCCGGCATGGTGGTGATCCGGGTGCTCGGTGCACCGCCGTTCGCGGGGGTCACGCGGGCCATGACCCGCCCTGATCCCTCCCTCCGCGTCGAGGCCCTCGGGCTGTCGTTCCCGTCGCCCTTCGGTATCGCGGCCGGTTTCGACAAGAACGCGATCGGGGTGCGCGGTCTCGCCGCCCTCGGATTCGGTCACGTCGAGGTGGGGACCGTCACCGCCGTCCCGCAGCCGGGCAACCCGAAGCCGCGGTTGTTCCGACTGATCGCCGACCGCGCGGTCATCAACCGCATGGGCTTCAACAACGAGGGTGCGGATGCCGTCGCCCGGCGTCTCGCGAAGCTTCGACGCGGCGCGCCTGACACTGTGATCGGCGTGAACATCGGCAAGAGCCGCGTCGTCGAGGTCGAGGACGCCACCGCAGACTACGTGGCCTCCGCGACCCGGCTCGCCCCACTCGCCGACTACGTGGCCGTCAACGTGTCGTCGCCGAACACTCCGGGCCTGCGTGGGCTGCAGGCAGTGGAGACGCTGGCGCCTCTGCTGCGCGCGGTGCGCGAGGCAGCCGGAGCCACGCCGCTCCTGGTGAAGATCGCCCCGGACCTCCCCGATGAGGAGATCGCAGCGATCTCGCAGATGGCAGTCGCCGAAGGACTCGCCGGCATCATCGCGCACAACACCACGATCAGCCGTGACGGCCTGCTGACCGACGCGGAGACCGTGGAGGCGGCCGGTGCGGGCGGCCTCTCCGGTGCGCCGCTGAAGCAGCGGTCGCTCGAGGTGCTCCGCATCGTCCGTGCGTCGGTGCCGGCCGACTTCTGCGTGATCGCCGTCGGGGGAGTGGAGACCCCTGCCGATGTGCAGGAGCGCCTGGAAGCCGGTGCGACCCTGGTGCAGGGCTACACGGCGTTCCTCTACCGCGGCCCCTTCTGGGGCCGCGAGATCAACCGAGGGCTGGTCAGTCGGGGTACTGTCCGCGCTTGACCTGCGGCTTCGGCAGACGCATGAAGCGCATCTGCAGTGCGCGCATCCCGGCGTACCATCCGAGGCCCTTCTCCATGCGCTCGGCGCCGAACTTCGCCGCGACCTTGCGCTTGACCCGGAACCCGAGCAGGATCATGCCGCCGATCGCGATCACGAGGTAGGCCATCATCACGGCGTAGGCGTAGAGCGAGATCACGGGGCTGGCGGGGACGAGCGATGCCAGGATGACGAGCACCATGATGGCCATCACGAACTCGGCGGGGTGCCAGCCGGCGTCGACGTAGTCGCGCACCCAGCGCCGCTGCGGGCCCTTGTCGCGAGCGGGGAGGAACTTCTCCTCGCCGGCGGCCATGCCGGCCTGTGCGCGTGCACGACGCTCGTTGAGCTCGGCGCGGGCCGCCGCCTTGGCCTCTTTGGTGTTCGCGACCAGGGGACGACGACGGGCCGCCTCCTGCTCCGCGCGGGTCGGCGTCGCGCGCCCCTTGCCGACGGCTGGCGTCTCGGGGGCGTCGTCGTTCGTCGAAGGGGAGACAGGGGTAGTGGCCACGAGGTTCCTCGGTTCGCTGAAGGTGGATCACCTTAAGATTACTCGCATGACCTCTTCCGCTCACCACGGCCAGCAAACACCTCCCAGCGAATCGGACGCCGCCGTCCTCGAAGCCGTCGCCACCGGCATCCCCTCCGCGCTGTCGGACCTGGGTCATCTCGTCCGCATTCCGGGCATGGCCTGGCCGGCCTTCGACCAGACGCAGCTGGAACGCAGCGCCGAGGCGGTCGCCGCGCTGGTCGACGGCACCGGAGTGTTCGACGAGGTGCGAGTGCTCCGCTCCGCCGTCCCCGGAACCGATGAACTCGGTCAGCCGGCGGTGCTGGCCATCCGGGCCGCCCGCAACGGCAAGCCCACCATCCTGCTCTACGCGCACCACGATGTGCAGCCTCCCGGAGACGATGAGCTCTGGGAGACGCCGCCGTTCGAGCCGACCGTGCGCGACGGGCGCCTGTACGGGCGCGGCGCCGCCGACGACAAGGCGGGCATCATGGCGCACGTCGCGTCGATCCGTGCGGTGAGCGAGGTGCTCGGCGACGACCTCGACCTGGGCATCGCGATGTTCATCGAGGGTGAGGAGGAGTACGGATCGCGTTCCTTCGCGCAGTTCCTCTCCGACAACAAGGAGGCGCTGCGAGCAGACGCGATCGTCGTCGCCGACTCCGGCAACTGGGACTCGGTCACGCCGGGCCTCACCGTCTCGCTCCGGGGCAACGCGCGCTTCACGATGCGGGTGCGCACGCTGGATCACGCATCCCACTCCGGCATGTTTGGGGGAGCGGTCCCCGACGCGATGATGGCGACGGTCAAGCTCCTCTCGACGCTGTGGAACGACGACGGCTCGGTCGCCGTCGAGGGTCTGCTCGAGCGCGATGCGCCGACGCCGGACTACTCGGAGGCCACTCTGCGCGATGAGGCCGGACTGCTGCCCGGCACGACTCCGGTCGGCAACGGCACGATCCTCAGCCGCATCTGGAACAAGCCGGCGATCACGCTCATCGGCATCGACGCGACGAGTGTTGCGGCGGCATCCAACACCCTCCTGCCCGAGGTCACCGTGGTCATCAGTGCGCGCGTCGCACCGGGCCAGACGGGGGAGGAGGCCTACGAGGTGCTCCAGGATCACCTCCGCGCCCACGCCCCGTTCGGTGCAGAGCTCACGTTCTCCGAAGCTGACCTCGGCAACGGATTCCTCGCCGACACGAGCGGCTGGGCCGCAGCCCTCACCCGGGACGCGATGCGTGACGCCTACGGCGTGGCGCCGATCGACCTCGGTGTGGGCGGATCGATCCCGTTCATCGCCGATCTGGTGCGGGAGTTCCCCGCAGCGCAGATCCTCGTCACGGGAGTCGAGGACCCGCACTCGCGGGCGCACAGCCCCAACGAATCCCTGCACCTGGACACCTTCCGGCACGCCGTGGCGACCGAGGCGCTGCTGCTTTCTCGGATGAACGGGGTCGACCTCTGAGCCGCGGGGCGAGACCGGCGGTAGAATTGCCCGGAACGCCGTGCCACTGCGGCCCGTCACAAGGAGCGACATGAGCGACACCACCCTGACTTCCGAGACCACCACCCGCGCCCACGGCATCAGCCTCACCGACGCTGCGGCCGTCAAGGTAAAGAACCTGCTCGAGCAGGAGGGCCGCGACGACCTCCGTCTGCGCGTCGCCGTGCAGCCCGGCGGATGCTCCGGTCTGATCTACCAGCTCTACTTCGACGAGCGTTTCCTCGAGGACGATGTCACCGTCGACTTCGACGGCGTCGAGGTCATCGTCGACAACATGAGCGTCCCGTATCTCGACGGCGCGTCCATCGATTTCAAGGACACGATCTCGGAGCAGGGCTTCACGATCGACAACCCGAATGCGGCCGGCAGCTGCGCCTGCGGCGACAGCTTCCACTGATCCGAACGACCCCGTCAACCTGCGTGGTTGGCATGAATCAGGTGTGAGGTTGCCCTAGACTTGGGTGTGCCCTGTCCGCAATCTGAAAGGTGCATCGTGCCCTCGAAACACCGCCTTCGTTGGGCCGCTCTTCCCGTGGGAGTAGTGGCAGCCGTGGTCCTGGCGGGATGTACCACCACAGAGTTGAACGGCTATCTTCCCGGCTTCATCGAGGGTGAGCCTGCGGCCACCAATCAGACCGAGCGCGTGTCGTCCCTCTGGGTCAACTCCTGGATCGTCCTCCTCGCCGTCGGCGTCATCACCTGGGGCCTGATGGCCTGGGCCGCGATCGCGTACCGCCGTCGCAAGGGCCAGACCGGCCTGCCGGTGCAGATGCGCTACAACATGCCGATCGAGATCTTCTACACGATCGTGCCGCTCATCCTCGTGCTGGGCATGTTCTTCTTCACGGCTCGCGACCAGGCCGCGATCGAGGCGAAGTGGGATGACCCCGACGTCGAGATCACCGCGATCGCCAAGCAGTGGGCGTGGGACTTCCAGTACGACGCCGATTCCGAAGACGACACCGTCTGGACGATGGGCATCCAGGCACAGCCCGATGCCGAAGGCAACATCGACAAGTCGCAGCTGCCGACCCTGGTGCTCCCGGTCGACAAGAAGGTCACGATCGACCTCCAGTCCCGCGACGTCATCCACTCCTTCTGGATCATCGACTTCCTCTACAAGAAGGACATGTTCATCGGGAAGGACAACTCCTGGTCCTTCATCCCGACCCGTGTCGGAGAGTACGCCGGCAAGTGCGCCGAGCTCTGCGGTGAGTACCACTCGATGATGCTCTTCAACGTCAAGGTCGTCGAGCAGGACGAGTACGACGCCTATCTCGCCTCTATCAAGGAGGAAGGCAACACGGGAGACATCACGGACGAGTACGACCGTCTCTCGAACTTCCCCGGCACCACCGGGAAGAGTGACTCCGAGGAAGGAGAGGAGTAAGCCATGTCGACCACTGAAGCGCCCCGCACCGACGAGGCTCCCCGCTCCCGCCCCAACGCCCTGCCCGCTCGTCAGGCAGCTCTCATGAGCTCCTCGCGCGTCGAGCAGAAGGGCAACATCGTCGTCAAGTGGATCACCTCCACCGACCACAAGACCATCGGGTACATGTACCTGATCGCGTCCGTGCTGTTCTTCCTCCTCGGCGGTGTGATGGCTCTCGTCATCCGCGCCGAGCTGTTCGCGCCGGGTATGCAGATCATCCCGACGAAGGAGCAGTACAACCAGCTGTTCACGATGCACGGCACGATCATGCTGCTGATGTTCGCGACGCCGCTGTTCGCCGGATTCGCCAACGCGATCCTGCCGCTGCAGATCGGTGCCCCCGACGTCGCATTCCCGCGTCTGAACGCCTTCGCCTTCTGGCTCTTCCTCTTCGGATCGACGATCGCGGTCGCCGGCTTCCTCACACCGCAGGGTGCGGCTTCGTTCGGATGGTTCGCCTATCAGCCGCTCGCGGGAGCGTCGTTCACACCGGGCGCCGGTGGAAACCTCTGGATGGTCGGTCTCGGAATCTCCGGTTTCGGAACGATTCTCGGTGCGGTGAACTTCATCACCACGATCATCACGATGCGTGCCCCTGGCATGACCATGTGGCGCATGCCGATCTTCTCCTGGAACACGCTCATCACGAGCCTCCTGGTCCTGATGGCGTTCCCGGTGCTGGCAGCAGCGATCTTCGCCGCCGCGGCCGACCGCATCCTCGGTGCTCACATCTACGACCCGGCCAACGGTGGCGTCCTGCTGTGGCAGCACCTGTTCTGGTTCTTCGGCCACCCCGAGGTCTACATCATCGCGCTGCCGTTCTTCGGCATCGTGTCCGAGATCTTCCCGGTGTTCAGCCGCAAGCCGATCTTCGGATACAAGACCCTCGTCTACGCGACCATCGCGATCGCGGCCCTGTCTGTGGCGGTGTGGGCGCACCACATGTACGTCACCGGCTCCGTGCTGCTGCCGTTCTTCGCGCTGATGACGATGCTCATCGCCGTGCCGACGGGTGTGAAGATCTTCAACTGGATCGGAACGCTCTGGCGAGGCTCGGTGACCTTCGAGACCCCGATGGTCTTCGCCCTCGGCTTCCTGGTCTCCTTCGTCTTCGGTGGTCTGACCGGTGTGATCCTCGCGGCCCCGCCGCTCGACTTCGCGCTCTCCGACTCGTACTTCGTCGTCGCGCACTTCCACTACGTCGTCTTCGGCACCGTCGTGTTCGCGATGTTCGCCGGCTTCTACTTCTGGTGGCCGAAGTGGACCGGACGCATGCTCAACGAGCGCCTCGGGTACGTGCACTTCTGGATGCTGTTCATCGGCTTCCACATGACGTTCCTCATCCAGCACTGGCTCGGTGTCGACGGCATGGTGCGTCGCTACGCGGACTACTCGGCGGC
This sequence comes from Microbacterium sp. PMB16, assembly GCF_051294855.1. Taxonomy (GTDB): domain Bacteria; phylum Actinomycetota; class Actinomycetes; order Actinomycetales; family Microbacteriaceae; genus Microbacterium. The sequence goes on along the minus strand of NZ_CP145908.1, from coordinate 3,726,411 downwards.
TGACGGCTGGACCTGGCAGAACCAGGTCTCCACGATCGGCGCGATCATCCTCGGCGCTTCGATGCTCCCGTTCTTCCTGAACGTCTGGATCACGGCGCGCAAGGCTCCGAAGGTCACGGTCAACGACCCGTGGGGTTATGGCGCCTCGCTCGAGTGGGCGACGTCGTGCCCGCCGCCGCGACACAACTTCACGTCGATCCCGCGTATCCGCAGCGAGCGTCCGGCATTCGACCTGAACCACCCGGAGGCGGCCGAGTTCTCGGTCAGCGTCCCCGGCGAGCGAGAGGCGCACTGAGTCATGCGCGACAACGTCATTCTCTGGTGGATCCTGACGGCGTTCTTCGCCCTCGTCGGCGTCGTCTACACCGGCTGGCACATCCTGGCCACCCCGAACGAGAACTTCGCGATGCGGATCGAGTGGGTCGGCACGGTCGCCCTGTTCTTCGCGGCTTTCATGGGCGCCATGATCGCGTTCTACCTCGACCGCACTCACGCGGCACAGCAGGGTGAGCTTCCCGAAGACATCCTGACGGCAGACATCGACGACGGCGACCCCGAGCTCGGCGAGTTCAGCCCGTGGTCGTGGTGGCCGATCGTCCTGGCCGGTTCCGCTGCGGTGTTCGTCGTCGGCCTCGCCGTCGGACACTTCCTGCTCCCGATCGGGCTCGCGATCTTCGTCGTCGCGATCGTCGGCTGGGTGTACGAGTACTACCGCGGCCACTTCGCCCGCTGACACACATCACGAAGAAGGCCCCCGGATCCGTCCGGGGGCCTTCTTGTGTGCGGGGCGCGTTCAGTCGCGTGGCTTCAACGCCGTCACCCCGTCGACGAGATTGAGGACGATGTAGTCCTCGTCGTCGAGCCCGGCGACCGCCGTGGTTCCTGCGGTGACCGTGGCGTCGGCGTCGCGAGTCCCGTCGGACGCGCAGAGGCCGAGCACCGGGGCCAGGCGGTACGCCGTCGGACGGGACGCGTTGAACGGGCCGATGAGTTCGGGGCGCTCGGCGGGCTGGGTGCACAGGAGACGCGCCTTCGGTGGCAGCGGCGTGAGGGAACCGTCCTTCGGATCCACCAGGGTCACGACTCCGTCCAGAGACATCGGGACGCGAGGACCGGCGAGATACGAGGTGCCGCCTTCGTCGGCGGATCGGATGCTCGTCGTATCGCCTCCGAAGGGCACTTCCCAGAGGACCTTCCCTGTCGCGGCGTCGACGCCGATGAGATCCGTCTCGAAGTCGTCGTAGGAGACGTCTTCGGCGCTCGTGCCGTTCCAGTGCCAGCTGAGTGACCCGGAGGCGAAACGGCAGAGCGTCAGCACACCGTCGACGGGGTCGACGAGGCCCGTCGTGAAGTCGCAGGGCGCCGTGGCCTGATGCTCCCACACGGTGTCGCCGCTGTCGGGGTCGAGCGCGACGAAGCGAAGCGAGCCGTAATCGACGACGACGTCATAGGGCTTCGAGTCATCGGCGGCCGTCGCCGTGAACGCCAAGCCGACGCCCAGAAGGGGCAGATCGCTCTCGGCATCCTTCCATGCCCAGCCGGCCGCGCTGGTGGTGCCCGTGCCGAAGACGTCGGCGTAGGGGCGGGTCCAGCGGTACTCACCTCCGCGGCCGTACCGCAGCTGCTCGGGTCCGGCCGCCGCGTCACTGACCGAGACGTACGTCCCGAGCATCTGCCCGCCCTCGAGGAACGGCGCGTCGGCGCCGGTGGTGGGGACGAGCGAACCGCCGTCGGCGAGATCGAACATCAGGCTCTTCTGAGTCTCGTACTCGGTGTCTGCCTGCGCTGCCGTCACGCAGAAGGTGTCGCCGCAGACGGTCGGACGAGTGCCCCACAACAGCGTCGTCGAGAGCCCGGGTGACAACGACTCACCGGAGTGGAGGTCGAGCGCAGCGAAGGTGCCGAAGTACGCGGCGTTCTCGCCGCTGGTCGGCAGCAGCACAGCGACCGACCAGGTGCCGTCTTCGAGTCGCGTGACGGCGACCCCGTGCTCGGTGTCGGGCGAATCGTTGCCGACGAAGGTCGGGCGTCGCCACAGTTCGGTACCGGTGGCGAGATCCCGCGCGACCATGGCCGTGCTGGCGTCCTCTCCGACGACGTAGGCCAGGTAGACACCATCGGCGACCGCGGGTGCGCTGAGCAGTCGGTCGTCGGCCGTCCACGCGACAGCTGCCTGTGTCTCCCAGCCTTGCGTCAGGGGATCCGGTTCAGCACCGGGCGTGCATCCCGCAAGAACCAACGCGGCGACGAGCGCTCCGCCAGCGCACACACGGGATCGGATCGATCGGGTCATGCGTCTCCTCCGGGCAGCGAATCGGTATCCGATGCTAGCGCGGCGGCGCCCGCCCGACGGCTCCAAGAGGGAGAAGTCAGTGGAACTACGGAGTCACGCGCGCCTGCGGATACGAGCCACTCCGGTGAGGGGGTCGACGGGGCGTCGATGCACACCGTCGGCGTCCTCCACCGGGTAGCCCTCCCTGACCCAATACTCGAATCCGCCGATCATCTCCCGAACGCGGTATCCGAGCTTCGCGAACTCGAGGGCGCCCTTGGCTCCCGCGTTGCATCCGGGACTCCAGCAGTAGACGACCACGTCGGCGTCTGCGGGAATCTCCTGCGGCGCCCGCGACGCGATCTCGCTGTAGTGCATGTGCACGGCTCCGGCGACGTGCCCCTGAGCCCACGCTTCATCGGATCGCACGTCGATCACGACGAGGCTCTCTCCGCCCTTCAGAGCGGCGTGCACGTCGCTGGCATCCGTCTCATAGGCGAGCTTGGCGGCGAAGAACTCGGAACGTTCGATCATGTCCTCAGCCTAGAGTCGAGCGCCGGTACCGGGGCTGCACATTCCCGCCGACCAGCGCCCGATTTCCGCCACCTCGTCGGCACTCAGAGAACGGCCGTCATCTGCACCCTTCGGCCGTGCCGGTCCAGGTGCAGGGCCTCCTCCGTGGCGACGAGACGGTGGTGGAATGCGGAGTCCGGCTCGGTCTCGACGAAGCCGCACGAGGCGTAGAACGGGGCATTCCACGGCACGTCTGCGTAGGTGCGCAGGGTGATGCTCCGGTGTCCTCTCGTGCGCGCCTCGGTCAGAGCCGCGCGCACCAGGCGGCGACCGATGCCCTGGCGGCCGTGATCCGGGAGCACCGAGAGCTGCTCGAGGTGCGCGATCTCGTCGATCTCGAGCACATGGACGAAGCCGACCGGCTCCGCGTCGGTCCCGCCATCCGCAGGCTCCGCGACGAGGACGAAGCCGGGCAGGGTGGCGCGCTCATGGGCGGTGGTCGGGGGAGGCCAGTCCTCGGCGCCGAAGCGTTCGATCAGCAGGGCATCGGCGATGGTCTCGATCTGCTCCGTCGCGGCGTCGTCTGCCGGTCGCGCCGGTCGTACGCGAACGGTCACGACTCCTCGGTCGCAACAGCGGCGATCGCCTCGATCTCGACCAGCTGATCGTCATACCCGAGGACGGTGACACCCATCAGCGTGCTGGGGACGTCGTGGGCGCCGAACGCCGCGTGGACGACGTCCCAGGCGGTGACGAGGTCGGCCTGGGATGAGGAGGCCACCAGGACGCGCGTGCTGATGACGTCGGTGAGGGTCGCCCCCGCAGCGCGAAGGGCGTTCTGGAGGGTGAGGATGCACTGCGTCGCCTGCCCGGCGTAGTCGCCCGGCGCGGCGGTCGTACCGTCGTCGTTGAGCGGGCACGCGCCGGCGAGGAAGATGAGGCGGGAGTTCGCAGGAGCCGTCGCGGCGTAGGCGTAGGGTGCGTCGGCGAGTGAGCGGGAGCGGATGAGTTGAACGATGGAGGACACCTCTCGATCCTTTCACGACGATGCAGGGGACCGAGTGCGACGACAAAGGCCCCGTCCGGATCGGACGAGGCCTTCATCGTGGGGGAGTGGCGACTACTCGCCCTCCTCCGACTTCTTCTTGCGCGGCTTCTTCACCGGCTCCGTGGCGATGACGGTGCTCGGAGTGTTCGACGTCTCGTCGATGTGCGTCTCGTCGACGGTGAGCGGGGCGTCCGGGAAGCCGGCGCGCTCGTGCGCACCCTGGATCTCGGCGGCCTCGGTCTCTTCGTTCTGAGCCGTGACGTGGTGCTGGTGCGCATCGGCCGCTTCGACCTCGGCCTGCGTGAGCGGCGCGAGACGGTCCTCGAAGAACCAGCGCGAGATCGAGGAACGGAGGTTCTCCGTCCACGGGATCCGGCCCTTGGCGTTCGGGCGGACGACGAGAGGCTCGTATCCGTCGACGTCGATGAGCTTCCAACGGTCGTACTGGTCGACCGGCTGGTGCACCTCGATGAACTCGCCACCGGGGAGGCGGACGATGCGGCCGGACTCGAAGCCGTGCAGCACGATCTCGCGGTCCTTCTTCTGGAGCGCGATGCAGATGCGCTTCGTGACGAAGTAACCCAGGATCGGTCCGACGAACAGCAGCGCCTGGAGCGAGTGGATGACACCCTCCATGGTGAGCATGAAGTGCGTCGCGATGAGGTCGGAGGATGCTGCAGCCCACAGCACGGCGTAGAAGATGACTCCGGCAACGCCGATGGCGGTGCGGGTCGCCGCGTTGCGCGGGCGCTGAGCCAGGTGGTGTTCGCGCTTGTCGCCCGTGATCCACGCCTCGATGAAGGGGTAGATCGCGACGGCCACGATGAACAGTCCGAGCACGGCGACAGGGAGCAGGATGCCGAACGACCAGGTGCGGTCGAACAGGACCAGGTCGAGGTTCGACGGTGCCAGGCGGAGCGCGCCGTCGGCGAATCCGATGTACCAGTCGGGCTGGGTTCCGGCCGAGACGGGGGACGGGTCGTACGGGCCGTAGTTCCAGATCGGGTTGATCTGGAAGAACGTCGCGATCAGCACGATCACACCGAAGACGATGAACAGGTATCCGCCCATCTTCGACATGTACACCGGCATCATCGGGTAGCCCACGACGTTGTCGTTCGTGCGGCCGGGGCCCGCGAACTGCGTGTGCTTGTTGACGATCATCAGCATCAGGTGCACGACGATGAGTCCGATGATGATCAGCGGCAGCAGCAGGATGTGCAGCGTGTACAGGCGTCCGACGATGTCGGTGCCCGGGAACTCGCCGCCGAAGAGCATGAACGAGGTCCACGTGCCGATCAGGGGGAGGCCCTTGATCATGCCGTCGATGATGCGGAGACCATTACCCGAGAGCAGGTCGTCGGGGAGCGAGTAGCCGGTGAAGCCCTCGGCCATCGCCAGGATGAAGAGCACGAAGCCGATCACCCAGTTCAGCTCGCGCGGCTTGCGGAACGCACCGGTGAAGTAGACGCGGAGCATGTGCACGCCGATGCCGGCGATGAACACGAGTGCGGCCCAGTGGTGGATCTGCCGCACCAGGAGCCCGCCGCGCAGGTCGAACGAGATGTGCAGCGACGACTCGAGCGCTGCGGACATCTCGATGCCGCGCATCGGTGCGTAGGCGCCCGTGTAGTGGGTCTCCACCATCGAGGCCTGGAAGAAGAACGTCAGGAAGGTTCCGGAGAGGAACACGACGACGAAGCTCCAGAGCGCGATCTCACCGAGCATGAACGACCAGTGGTCGGGGAAGATCTTGCGACCCAGCTCCTTGACGAAGCCGGAGAGGCTGGTGCGCTCATCGATGTAGTTCGACGCGGCGCCGACGAAGCGACCGCCGAGCGGGGCCTTCGTGTCCTTGTCGTCTTTGGACAGCGTTGCGGTGCTCAATGGCGCTCCCAGAAGCTCGGGCCGACGGGTTCCTTGAAGTCGCTGCGTGCGATCAGGTAGCCCTCGTCATCGACGGTGATGGGCAGCTGCGGCAGCGGGCGAGCCGCCGGGCCGAAGATGACCTTGGCGTGGTCCGTGACGTCGAACTGCGACTGGTGGCACGGGCACAGCAGGTGGTGGGTCTGCTGCTCGTACAGGGCCACAGGGCAGCCGACGTGCGTGCAGACCTTGGAGTACGCGACGATGCCGTCGTAGGACCAGTCCTTGCGGTCCTCGGCCTCGGTCAGCTGCTCCGGGCGGAGGCGCATCATCAGGACGATGGCCTTCGCCTTCTCCTCGAGGTAGCCGTCGTGGTGGCTGAGCTCTGCGAGCTCCTCGGGGATGACGTGGAATGCGGAACCGAGCGTGACATCGGCCGCGCGGATGGGGGTGCCGTCCGGGTCGCGGACCAGGCGCGAGCCCTCTTCCCACATCGTGTGCTTGAGCAGCACGACCGGGTCGCCCGCAGTCGGGTCCTCGGGCGTGGAGTGCGGAGCGAGGCCGCGGAAGAGCGTGACACCCGGGATGATCGATGCGACGATCGCCGCGAAGAGCGAGTTGCGGATCATCGAGCGACGTCCGAAGCCGGACTCCTCGTTCGCGTCGGCGAAGGACTTGATGGCCGCCTCGCGGGTGGAGTCCTTGCCGCGCGTCGGGTGGCGGTACTCGACGTGCTCCTTGTCGGACATCAGCGCCTTGGACCAGTGGATCGCACCGATGCCGAGGGCCAGCAGCGCGAGAGCGATGCCGAGTCCGATGAAGAGGTTGTTCTGTCGGATGTCGATGAGCGCGCCGCTCTCGATCGGGAACAGCATGTAGGCGGCGACCGCCCAGATGCTCCCGGCGAGCGAGAGGTAGAACAGGGTGTAGACAGTGCGGTCCGCGGTCTTCTCAGCGCGCGGGTCCTTGTCGGTCATCCGCTCGCGGTGCGGCGGCAGCCCCGGGTTCTGCACGGGATCGCTGACTGCGACACCCAGCCCCGGAGAGGGCTGGTAGGCCCTGTCAAGAGCCTGCGAGTCGTCGTCGTGTGCCATGGTGCTCCTCGTACGTTCCTCTTCGATGAATAAGCGTCAGTTGGACTTCGCCGTGATCCACACGGTGATGGCGACGAGCGCGCCGATGCCGAAGATCCACACGAACAGGCCCTCGGAGACCGGTCCCAGTGATCCGAGCGAGAAGCCGCCGATCTGCACGGACTGCTGCTGGTAGAGCAGGGCCGAGATGATGTCGCGCTTGTCCTCGTCGGACAGGTTCATGTTGCCGAAGACCGGCATGTTCTGGGGGCCGGTGACCATCGCGGCGTACATGTGCAGCGCGCTGGTCTCGGTCAGGGCCGGAGCGTACTTGCCCTCGGTCAGCGCCCCACCCGCGGCGGCGACGTTGTGGCACATCGCGCAGTTCACGCGGAACAGCTCGGCGCCGTTCGCGACGTCGCCTTCACCGTCCAGGATGTGGTCAGCGGGGTAGGTCGGACCGGGAGCGACCGACTGCACGAAGGACGAGATCGCGAGGATCTGCTCTTCGGTGAACTGCGGCTCCTTCTGCGGCGCCTGCGGTCCCTGCATCTGCAGGGGCATGCGGCCGGTGGAGAGCTGGAACTCGGTGGCCAGCTCGCCGACGCCGAAGAGGCTCGGCCCGTTGGCCGTTCCCTGCAGGTCGAGGCCGTGGCAGGTGGCGCAGTTCGCCTTGAACAGCGTCTGGCCGTCCTCGACCGTCAACTGCGTCGACGCGGTCGGCGTCTCGGTGGCCGCGAACGCGGCTGAGGCACCGGCGTACACGGCGCCGGTGATCATGAGGCCTGCTCCGATGAGCGCGGCCGCCGCCAAAGGGCTGCGACGACCGCCAGAACGGCGCTTCTTCTCTCGTGCCATCTCGGGGATCAGCTCCGCTCTTATTTCAGGAAGTAGATAACGAGGAACAGCACGATCCAGACGACGTCGACGAAGTGCCAGTAGTAGGACACCACGATCGAGGACGTCGCCTCTTTGTGCCGGAAGTTCTTGACGGCGTATGCGCGCCCGATGACGAGCAGGAACGCGACGAGCCCGCCCGTGACGTGCAGGGCGTGGAAGCCGGTGGTCAGGTAGAACGCGGAGGCGTACGAGTCGGCGTTGATCGGCATGCCTTCAGCGACGAGCTGCGCGTACTCCCACACCTGGCCGGAGACGAAGATCGCGCCGAGGGCGAAGGTGAGGAAGAACCACTCGACCATGCCCCAGCCGAACAGGCGACGACGGCCGGTGCCGTTCTTCTGTCCCTTGGCGAGCCGGTACGGCTGCAGGTCCTCAGCCGCGAACACACCCATCTGGCAGGTGAACGAGGAGAGCACCAGGATCGCGGTGTTGACTGCCGCGAACGGGACGTTCAGCAGCTCGGTCCGGTCGGCCCAGAGCTCGGGGGAAGTGCTGCGGAGCGTGAAGTAGATCGCGAAGAGTCCCGCGAAGAACATCACCTCACTGCCGAGCCACACAATGGTGCCGACAGCTACCGGGTTGGGCCGCTTGATAGTTCTCGCCGCCTGGGCATACGTCGCTGAGGTCGTCACCCTTCCATTATGGCCGATCCTCGGGGATGATTCTCGCACCAGGGGGCCTCGTTTTGCCCCTCTGCGACTTAGGGGACCCTAAGAAAACGCTGCGAATAGCCGGTGAATCCGCGGGAAACAGCGGATGGTCTTTCGACGCGCGCGCGTCAGGATCGATCTGCACGTTTTCTCGTCGCCGATAGGATCGCACTCATGGCTGATTCCCTGACCTGGTCCGACGTGCTCACCTCGCTGTTGGAGCGCCGTGATCTCAGCGTGTGGGAGTCGACATGGGCGATGCGTCAGATCATGCAGGGCGACGTCACCGAAGCGCAGCTCGCCGGGTTCCTCATCGCCCTGCGGGCGAAGGGAGAGACGATCGACGAGATCGTCGGCTTCCGTGACGCGATCCTCGAAGCGGCTGTCCCTCTGCCCGTCTCCCCGAACGTGCTCGACATCGTCGGGACCGGCGGCGACCGGGTGGGAACGGTGAACGTCTCCACCACGGCGGCGATCGTCATCGGTGCGACCGGCATCCCCGTGGTCAAGCACGGCAACCGCGCGGCGAGCTCTGCGTCGGGTTCCTCCGATGTCCTCGGCGCGCTCGGCTTGGAGCTCTCGCTCGACCCCGCCGCCGTGGCATCCATCCTCGATCGCACCGGCATCACGTTCGCGTGGGCGGGAGCTTTCCACCCGGGCTTCAAGCACGCGGGCGCCGTGCGCGCCGAGCTGGGCGTACCCACTGTCTTCAACATGCTCGGCCCGCTCTGCAACCCGGCGCGTGCGGAGGCGAACGCGGTCGGCGTCGCCCAGATCGAGCGCGTGCCGCTGATCACGGGTGTCTTCCGCACCCGGGGAGCGACCGCCCTGGTCTTCCGCGGCGACGACGGCCTCGACGAACTCACGACGACCGGTCACAGCCGCATCTGGGAGGTCACCCGCGGTGACATCCACGAACATGACCTCGATCCTCGCGATCTCGGCATTCCCGTGGCGGACCTCGCCGATCTGATCGGCGGTTCGCCGCAGCACAATGCCGAGGTGCTCCGTCGCACGCTGGCGGGGGAGACGGGGGCGGTGCGCGACATCGTGCTCCTGAACGCCGCCGCCGGCATCGTGGCGTTCGAGCTCTCGCAGGATGCCACTCAGGTGCAGCGTCCGATTCTCGAGCGTCTTCGCGAAGGATATGAGCGAGCATCCGCCGCCTTGGACGAGGGGCGCGCGCTGGCGAAGCTCGACGAATGGATCGGCGTGAGCCGCGAGTTGGCCTCTGCCGGGGACTGACATGGATCCCGTCGACGCCCTGCTCGAGATCGCTTCCCTGTTGGAGCGGGAGCGGGCGTCGCGCTATCGGGCGAAGGCGTTCCGGCAGGCGGCGCAGATCCTGCAGGATCTCCCGGATGACGTCACCGCCGACCCGACGCGCCTGCGCGCAAGTAAAGGAATCGGAGAGTCGACGTTCGCCGTGATCCGACAGGCACAGGCCGGTCAGGTGCCCGACTACCTCGTCGAGCTGCGCGGCGATGTCGAGCCGGAGATCGTGTCTGAGTTGCGCGCGAAACTGCGCGGCGATCTGCATGCGCACACCGACTGGTCGGACGGAACCACGTCGATCCCCGTGATGGCGGCGGCTGCGCGGGCTCAGGGCCACGAGTACCAGGCGATCACGGATCATTCGCCACGCCTCCGCGTGGCGCGCGGGCTGTCTGCGGAGCGCTTGCGTGAGCAGATGCCGTTGGTGCGGGCGGAGTCGGGGGACGGCTTCACGCTGCTTGCGGGTATAGAGGTCGACATCCTCGATGACGGTGCGCTCGATCAGGAGGACTCGCTGCTCGCGGAGCTCGACATCGTCGTGGCATCCGTGCATTCCAAGTTGCGAATGGACTCGCGGCCGATGACCGCGCGGATGATCGCTGCGGTGTCGCATCCCCGGGTGAACGTCCTGGGGCACTGCACGGGCCTCGTCGAGGGGAGCAGGGGCACGCGTCCGCAGTCGACGTTCGACGCGGCCGCCGTGTTCGCCGCGTGCGCCGAGAACGGCGTGGCCGTGGAGATCAACTCGCGCCCGGAGCGACAGGATCCGCCGGATGAGCTGATCGCGATCGCGCTCGAGGCCGGATGCCTGTTCTCCATCGACTCAGACGCTCATGCGCCGGGCCAACTCTCTCTGTTGGATCACGGTGCTGAGCGCGCCGAGCGAGCCGGGGTCCCGGCGGCTCGGATCGTCACGACCTGGGGTCTGGAGCGGCTGCTCGCCTGGGCGGAGTGAACGTCCTCGATGGACGGTCGGTCGGTCAGTCGGTTATTCAGCCGCGAGGGCGGCGTTCGACACAGCGTTGACGGCGCGGGTCATCGAGGACCCGAGGTTCCACTTGTCGGCGAGGGCTGTGGCGGCATCCGCCTCGGCCGGGTCGAGGACGTGCAGGGGGACATCGGGGGCGGTGATAGGCAGCGAGGTGGCGACTGCGACGACCGTCGGCGCGACGTCGAGATAGTCGGATGACGCGAGGATCTTGGCTCGGACGCCGGCGCTCATCCCTTCTCCGGCGTCGGCAGCCGCGCGGATGCCTTCCAGATCGGCGTGGGCCTGCAGCAGGGTGGCGGCGGTCTTGTCGCCGACACCGGCGACTCCCGGCAGTCCGTCGGACGCGTCGCCCCGCATGGTGGCGAAGTCGGCGTACTGCGACGGGAGGACTCCGTACTTCGCGACGACTGTCGCGTCGGTGACGATCTCGAGGTTGCTCATGCCCTTTGCGGTGTAGACGACCCTGACGTCGCGGGCGTCGTCGACGAGCTGGAACAGGTCGCGGTCACCGGTGACGATGTCGACCGGCATGGTGGCGTTGGTCGCGAGCGTGCCGATCACGTCGTCGGCTTCGTGCTCGGCCACGCCGATGATCGGGATGCCGATGGCGGCGAGCGTCTCGCGGATGAGGGGGATCTGCGCCTCGAGCGGGTCGGGCACCTCTTCGACGTCGGGCCCGGCGGGGACGACCTCGACGACGCGGTGCGCTTTGTAGCTCGGGATGAGGTCGACGCGCCACTGCGGACGCCAGTCGTCGTCCCAGCAGGCGATGACGTGTGTGGGCTCGTAGAGCGTGACGAGCTTGGCGATGATGTCGAGCAGGCCGCGCGCGGCGTTGATCGGGGAGCCGTCGGGCGCCTTGACCTTGTCGGGCACGCCGTAGAAGGCGCGGAAGTAGAGACTGGCGGTGTCGAGCAGCATGAGGCGGTCGGCGCGAGGCATGGACTCAGAGTAACGACGACCGCTCGCCGGTGACGACTACCCGGCAACCTCGATGTGGAGGAGTCTCGGGTCTGGGAGCTCATCAGGGGAGACATCGGTGTTGGGAACGTATTCGATGCCGCCGAGCCATCGCCCTTCGGTGTACAGGAACAGGCCGCCGGTTTCGTCACCCGGAACCCACGCGTTCACGTGGATATGCAGACCGGGAGGTGTCGGAGGGTGAACGAAATCGATCGACGGGCAGCCACAGTCACACATCCGCGCGACTTGGGCGTTCTCCGCCTGCTGCCGCAGATCGGATGCCGCGGGGAAGTCTTCCGAGAGGAGGGCATCCAGCACGGCGCGCTCCCGGGTCGTCAGGGGACGAGGGAATTGCTGTGCCGCGTTCATCGGTCACCGGGCATGAGGCGGTCGGCGCGGAGCATGGACTCAGAGTAGAACGACCGGCGTCCGCGATCAGCAACCCGGAGCCGTGGGTTGCTCGGAGCACGTGCGTGCCACGAGCGCGGTGTGGGCTTCGAAGATGCGGATCTGCTGGGTCGGGCCGTCTATCGCGAGTTCGCCGGGGACCACGAACCAACCGCCGCCGAGATCGACCTCGGCGGAGTAACGGACGGAGACGCTCGCATCGTAGGAGCCGCGTTCTCGGTAGGTGTGGCTGGTATCGGTCGGGGTGAAAGGAGCCTGCCCGAGTGCCGACCAGGTCTGCCCGCCGGCGCGCGTGGAAGCCGTGTCGCCGTCGCCGTAGTGGAAGTCGTAGCCGATCGGGGTGAAGCGCACAGTGAGGGGAGCGCCGAACAACGCGCCGGTTCGGGTGTGAGCGGATGCCGCGGCGACGAAGTTCGTCGGCATTCCTGCGACTCCCAGATTGTCGGGTTCGCCGGTGGCGGCGACCGGTTGAGGAGCGAACTGTGCGAGATCGGTGATCGTGATGGCCGGAGTAGCGGCATCTTCCTCCGTCGCCTCCGCGGGCTCCTCGTCGGCTCTCGCCCGGAAACACTTCCGAGGGTCTTCCCACTGGGTGAGGCATTCTTCGAAGTTGAACTCCTTGGCTGGGGAGCGGGGAGGAGAGTCTGGGGTTTTGACTGGATGACCGCGGCCGTTGGTGCCCGGGTCCGTGCGTTCCTCCGTGAACGTGAGTTCATCTCCGGAGTTGTTCACGCAGAGCCCCGCGAGGTGGGCGTCAAACGAGCAAGCCCCACTCTGCGGAACGGGGACAGCTCCGAGGCTCAATGTCGCAAGCATGAGGACAGCGATCCTGAGGTGCCGGCGTCTTAGCACGATGAAGTCGCTTCAAGACGCGAGTCGGATATCAGAAAGCGACCCTCGATCCACAACATGGTGACGGCGAGCGACGAACTGGCTGGCCGTGTTGACGGCGTCACGTCTCTGCCGCTCTCGTCTACCAGACGCGTGTCGCTTGCGTCGATGCACACGACAGCATCGACGCGGTTTGGCTCTGCCTCGAAGTCAACCCTTTCGCCTCGAAACGTCTCGACGAATGCCTCGCCTTCCAGATGTAGACCGTTCTCCCGAAACAGATTGAGCGTTGCGGTGTCAGCGTCCTGTGCTGCGCCCATCAGATAATCGCGAGGATCGGGACTATCGGATCCAGCAATTCGCTGGTTCCCGGCTTCGTTGTACGCCCGGTACGTCTCCTCGGCCGCAGCGAAGGCCTCCTCTTCCGACGCGAATGCCGCGGTCGGTGTCGGCGTCGGTGTCGGCGTCGGTGTCGGCGTGGGGGAGCAGCCGCTGAGTGCGAGGGCGCCCAGCGCGAGCACCGCGAGAGTACGAGGGAGTTTCACCCGGTCACGGTAACCCGATGCGGCTGATCGCCGTTCGAGTTATCCACAGGCGAAACAGTCCGCAACCTGGATCCCACCGGCATCCGTACTTCTGATAACCTGAGTTGTCACTCGTGGCGTGCCTACGCATGCCCTCGTGGCAACTTCACCAAAATCCAACTGCTGAGATGCATGCAGTCGGCCGTGCGCGGTCTTTGCCTCTCAGCCTGAGACTCCATCCAACAAGGACAACCCACTACATGACTACCGCAACGACCGCCCCGGCCACCAAGCAGGTCGCCATCAACGACATCGGATCTGCTGAGGACTTCCTGGCCGCGGTCGAGAAGACCCTGAAGTTCTTCAACGACGGCGACATCATCGAAGGCACGATCGTCAAGATCGACCGCGATGAGGTTCTGCTCGACGTCGGATACAAGACCGAGGGTGTCATCCCCTCGCGTGAGCTCTCCATCAAGCACGACGTCGACCCCAACGAGGTCGTCAAGGTCGGCGACGAGGTCGAGGCTCTTGTTCTCCAGAAGGAGGACAAGGAAGGCCGTCTGATCCTCTCCAAGAAGCGTGCTCAGTACGAGCGTGCCTGGGGAGACGTCGAGAAGATCAAGGAGAACGACGGCGTCGTCACCGGTACGGTCATCGAGGTCGTCAAGGGTGGACTCATCGTCGACATCGGCCTCCGTGGCTTCCTGCCGGCCTCGCTCATCGAGCTGCGCCGCGTCCGCGACCTCACGCCGTACCTCGGCCAGGAGCTCGAGGCCAAGATCCTCGAGCTCGACAAGAACCGCAACAACGTCGTGCTGAGCCGTCGCGCTCTGCTCGAGCAGACGCAGTCCGAGTCGCGTACGACCTTCCTCAACAACCTGCACAAGGGTCAGGTTCGCAAGGGTGTCGTCTCCTCGATCGTCAACTTCGGCGCATTCGTCGACCTGGGCGGCGTGGACGGCCTCGTGCACGTCTCCGAGCTGTCCTGGAAGCACATCGAGCACGCCTCCGAGGTTGTCGAGGTTGGCCAGGAGGTCACCGTCGAGATCCTCGAGGTCGACCTCGACCGCGAGCGCGTCTCCCTGTCGCTGAAGGCGACGCAGGAGGACCCGTGGCAGGTCTTCGCCCGCACCCACGCGATCGGACAGGTCACGCCGGGTAAGGTCACCAAGCTCGTTCCGTTCGGTGCGTTCGTTCGCGTCGCAGACGGCATCGAGGGCCTCGTCCACATCTCCGAGCTCTCCAGCAAGCACGTCGAGCTGGCCGAGCAGGTCGTGTCGGTCGGCGAAGAGGTCTTCGTCAAGGTCATCGACATCGACCTCGAGCGTCGCCGCATCTCGCTGTCGCTGAAGCAGGCCAACGAGTCGGTCGACCCCAACGGCACCGAGTTCGACCCGGCCCTGTACGGGATGCTCGCCGAGTACGACGAGAACGGCGAGTACAAGTACCCGGAGGGCTTCGACGCCGAGACCGGCGCCTGGAAGGAAGGCTTCGACACCCAGCGCGAGGCATGGGAGCAGGAGTACGCTGCAGCCCAGGCTCGCTGGGAGGCCCACAAGGCTCAGGTCACCAAGGCCGCAGAGGCCGAGGCAGAGGCCGGCGCCGACTTCGGCGGCCAGGTCTTCTCGAGCGAAGCCACCGGTGCAGGCACCCTGGCCGACGACGAGGCACTCGCGGCTCTCCGCGAGAAGCTGTCGGGCGGCAACGCTTAAGCATCACGCTCTGAAACGGGCCGTCACCTCACCCTCGGGTGGGCGTGGCGGCCCGTTTCGCGTCCCCGGGAAGTCGCGCAGAGCCGTGCGTGACCGAACATTACGACGGCATTCGTAACAATCGGAGTGCTCAGCCAGCATGGGGATATGACTGCCCTGCTCCCTCCGTCGCGCGTCGCGAACGCACCGACGCCCGCCGGCGCGGCGCAGGCCGTGCGGCTCGAGGGCATCGAGCGCTCCTTCCCGCTCGCACAGGGGAGCCGCGCCGTCCTGCGCGGCGTGGACGTCGATATCGCGGCCGGTGAGATCGTCGCGGTCGTCGGCCCGTCCGGATGCGGCAAGTCCACCCTGCTCCGCCTCGTCGGGGGACTCGACGCTCCGACGCACGGCAGCATCCGCCTCGACGGAACCGGCGTCGCCGATGTCGACGAGCGCACCGCCAACGCCTTCCAGGAGCCGCGCCTCCTGCCCTGGCGCACCATCGCCCAGAACGTCGAACTCGGCCTTCCCCGCGGCACAGCGCGCCGCGCCGGTCGGGAGCGCGTGAGTGAACTGCTGCACCTCGTCGGCCTCGAGCACGCCGCGGACCAGCGTCCGCGCGAAGTCTCCGGCGGTATGGCGCAGCGCGCCTCCCTGGCGAGAGCGCTGGCGCGCAACCCCGGAGTGCTCCTCCTCGACGAGCCTTTCGGTGCTCTCGACGCCCTCACCCGGCTCCGCATGCACGATCTGCTGCTCAAGATCCATGCCGCCGAGCCCACCACCATCCTCCTCGTCACGCATGACGTCGAAGAGGCCCTCTACCTCGCCGATCGCGTGCTGCTTCTCCGCACGCTCACCGGCGACACCGGCGACGCCGAGCCCTCGATCGCCCGAACGGTCGCCGTGCCCGGCATCCGCCCCCGAGACCGCGCAGATCGCGGTCTCGCCGACCTCCGCGCCGAGCTCCTCGAAGGGCTCGGTGTGGACACCCATCACCGCATCACCGAGGAGACCCGATGAGCACCATCACCCGCCGAATCATCCCCGCGATCGCCATCGCCGGGACGATGATGCTCGTCGCGACCGGCTGTGTCGCCGGAGAGAATGCCGACGCGTCCTCCGACGGGGACAGCAAGCCTGCGGCAGGGGAGTGGTCATCCGACACGCTGTCCATCGACTTCGCCACCTACAACCCGCTGAGCCTCGTCATCCGCGACCAGGGCATCCTCGAAGAGATCCTCGGCGACGACGTGAAGGTCGAGTGGATCCAGTCCGCCGGCTCCAACAAGGCGAATGAACTGCTGCGTTCCGGCTCGGTCGACGTCGGCTCCACTGCCGGTTCCGCCGCACTCCTCGCCCGCGCGAACGGCTCACCGATCCAGGTCATCGACATCTACTCGCAGCCCGAGTGGGCGGCGATCGTCGTCGGACCCGACAGCGACATCACCTCGGTCGAAGACCTGAAGGGCAAGTCGGTCGCCGCGACCAAGGGCACGGACCCGTACTTCTTCCTGCTCCAGGCGCTCGAAGAGGGTGGGCTTTCGCTCTCCGACGTCGAGGTGCAGAACCTGCAGCACGCCGACGGCCGGGCCGCGCTCGACGGCGGTTCGGTGGATGCATGGGCCGGACTCGACCCGATCATGGCGGCAGCCGAGGCGGAGTCGGGCGACAAGCTCATCTACCGCAACGTCGACTTCAACTCCTACGGCTTCCTCAACGCCACCGAGGAGTTCATCACCGACCACCCCGACCTCGCGCAGGCCGTCGTCGACGCCTACGAGCAGGCTCGCGAGTGGGCCCTCGAGAACCCCGACGAGACCGCGGCTCTGCTCGCCGAGGTCGCGGGCATCGACATCGAGGTGGCGACGACCGTCATCCAGGAGCGTTCGAACCTCGACGTCAGCGGCGTTCCCGGAGACGATCAGCTCGCGGTGCTCCAGAAGATCGCTCCGGTCCTCGTCGACTCGGGTGACGTGCAGGGCGGAAAGGCCTCCGTCGACAAGGCGCTCTCCTCGATCGTGAACTCGACGTTCGCCGAGAAGGCGGTCGGCGGCGAGTGACCGTTCCCGACCAGCGGGTCATCATCCCGGCGGATTCCCGAGAGGCTCTCGACTTCGCGAAGGGGATGCGGCGGCGCCCGGATGCCGGAGCGCGTCGCGCCTGGGATCGGCCGGCTGTCCGCATCCTCGGCGGCCTGCTGCTGCCCGTCATCATCATCGTCACCTGGCAGGTCGTGACCATATCCGGCTTCGTCGAGCCCTATCGTCTTCCTGCTCCCGCGACGGTGTTCCTCGCCGGCGTCGAACTGGCCGAGAACGGGCAGCTGTGGACCCATATCGCGATCTCCGTGCAGCGCGTGCTGCTCGGCTTCGCGATCGGCTCGGTGATCGGGCTCGCGGCCGCCGGGCTCGTCGGGCTCTCCAGACTCGGTGACGTGTTGCTCAGCCCGACACTCGCCGCCGTCCGCGCGGTGCCGTCGCTCGCCTGGGTGCCGCTGCTCATCCTGTGGATGCAGATCGGGGAGGAGTCGAAGGTCACGCTGATCGCGATCGGTGCGTTCTTCCCGGTGTACACGACGGTCGCGTCGGCGCTCCGGCACGTGGATCCGCACCTCGTGGAGGCCGGGCGGTCGTTCAGCCTGCACGGCTGGTCGCTGTTCCGCACGGTGCAGCTGCCGGCCGTCGTGCCGTCCGTCGTCTCCGGGCTGCGGCTCGCGCTCGCGCAGGCCTGGCTCTTCCTGGTCGCCGCCGAGCTCATCGCCTCGTCGATGGGCTTGGGATACCTGCTGACCGACTCCCAGAGCAACGGACGAGTGGACCGCATCCTGCTGTCGATCGTGCTGCTCGCCCTCCTCGGAACGATCACCAACGGCATCCTCGCGCTGGTCGAGAAGTACCTGCTCCGAAAGTGGGCGTGACAGTGACGGAAGCCCGGCTGCAGGAATCGCGCGTCTACCCGGCACCCGCCGGCTTTGCGGCGCAGGCGAACCTCGGCGCTGAGATCTACGATCGCGCGTCCGCCGATCCGACCGCGTTCTGGGAAGAGGCCGCGCGCCGGCTGGACTGGTTCGCGCCGTGGCACACCGCTCACGAGTGGGAGCCTCCGCTCGACGATGCGGTTCCGGCTGCGCGGTGGTTCGTGGGCGGAACCCTCAATGTGGCCTACAACTGCGTCGACCGGCATGTCGCGGCCGGTCTCGGTGACAAGGTCGCCGTGCACTTCGAGGGGGAGCCCGGCGACCGGACCTCTGTCACCTACGCCGATCTCCAGCGTCGGGTGTCCCAGGCGGCGAACGGGCTCCTCGCGCTCGGCATCCGTCCCGGCGATCGCGTCGTGATCTACCTGCCGGTGCTCGTCGAGACCATCGTGGTCACGCTCGCCTGCGCGCGGATCGGCGCGGTGCACTCGCTCGTGTTCGGCGGGTTCTCGGCCGAGGCGGTGCGCTTCCGGCTGCAGGACACCGGGGCCAAGCTGCTCGTCACGAGCGACGGGCAGTTCCGCCGTGGCACCGCCACCGAGGTCAAGTCCACTGCCGACGTCGCCGCCGCCGACCTGCCCGATCTCGAGCACGTGCTCGTGCTGCGGCGTACCGGCCAGGACGTGCCGTGGACCGAAGGACGCGACGTCTGGTGGCACGACGTCGTCGACACCGCGTCGACGGAGCACGAGGCGCAGCCGTTCGACGCCGAGCATCCGCTCTTCATCATCTACACCTCGGGGACGACCGGGAAGCCGAAGGGTCTCGTGCACACCTCGGGCGGCTATCTCACGCACGCGAGCTGGGCGCACTGGGCGCACTTCGACGCCAAGCCCGACGACGTGCACTGGTGCACGGCCGACCTCGCGTGGGTGACCGCTCATACGTACGAGATCTACGGCCCCCTGTCGAACGGGCTCACCCAGGTGATCTACGAGGGGACGCCGGACACCCCGCACAGGGAGCGGCACCTCGAGATCATCGAGCGTTACGGGGTGACCGTGTACTACACGGCGCCCACGCTGATCCGCACCTTCATGACCTGGTTCGGCGCCGACGTGCCGACCGGGCACGACCTCTCCACCCTGCGCCTGCTGGGCACGGTCGGCGAGGCGATCAACCCGGAGGCCTGGGTGTGGTTCCGGCGCAACTTCGGCCGCGACGAGCTGCCGGTCGTCGACACCTGGTGGCAGTCCGAGACGGGTGCCGCCATGATCGCCCCGCTGCCGGGCGTCACCGCTCTCAAGCCGGGCTCGGCGACGGTTCCGCTCCCCGGCATCGATGTCGCCGTGGTCGACGACGACGGCGACGAGGTGGCTCCAGGCCGCTCGGGCACCTTGGTCGTGCGTCGCCCGTGGCCGGGCATGGCGCGCACGGTGTGGGGCAACCCGCAGCGCTACCGTGACGCGTACTGGTCGGCGTTCGCCGGCCACGGGGACTTCGGCGGGTACTACGTCGCCGGGGACGGCGCGACCCGCGATGCCGACGGTTACATCTGGATCCTCGGGCGCCTCGACGATGTCGTGAACGTGTCCGGTCATCGCCTCTCGACCATCGAGATCGAGTCGGCGCTCGTCGCGCATGACACCGTCGGCGAAGCCGGATCGGCCGGAGTCGCCGACCCCGTCACCGGGCAGGCGGTCGTCGCCTTCGTGACGCCGTCCGGAAGGTCCGAGGTCACGCCGTCGGTACTCCGCGCGCAGGTGGCGCATGCCATCGGGCCCGTCGCGAAACCGAAGCACGTTGTCGTCGTGCCCGATCTGCCCAAGACGCGCTCCGGCAAGATCATGCGCCGGCTGCTCGCGCAGCTCTGGGAAGCGGAGCAGGATCGGCGCGCCGGCCGCGAACCCGAGGCGCTCGGAGACACCACGTCATTGCAGAACCCCTGGGCCGTCGCCGACATCGCCGACGTGCTCGCCACGGCCGAACTCTCACCGCAGTCGAACTGAGGACACCATGACCGAAGAACACCGTTTCGGGTTTCGCACCAGGGCACTCCACGCCGGTGGAACCCCCGACGCCGCGACCGGTGCACGTGCTGTGCCGATCTACCAGACGACCTCGTTCGTCTTCGAAGACGCGGCTGATGCCGGCAACCTCTTCGCCCTGCAGAAGTACGGCAACATCTACTCGCGCATCGGCAACCCGACGGTGGCCGCGCTGGAAGAGCGCCTCGCCTCGCTGGAAGGCGGGATCGGCGCCGTCGCCACCGCATCCGGGATGAGCGCGGAGTTCATCACGTTCGCCGCCCTCGTCGGCGCCGGCGATCACGTGGTGGCCGCCGCGCAGCTCTACGGCGGCACCGTGACGCAGCTCGATGTGACGCTGCGGCGCTTCGGCGTCGAGACCACCTTCGTGGCTTCGACCGACCCCGCCGACTATGCGGCGGCGATCCGACCGGAGACCAAGGTCGTCTACGTGGAGATGATCGGCAACCCGTCCGGCGAGATCGCCGACATCGAAGGGCTGGCCGCGGTGGCGCATGAGGCCGGCGTGCCGCTGGTCGTCGACGCGACGCTCGCGACCCCGTACCTCGCCCGGCCACTCGAGCACGGCGCCGACATCGTGATCCACTCGGTGACGAAGTTCCTCGGCGGCCACGGAACGACTCTCGGCGGCGTGGTCATCGAGAAGGGCACGTTCGACTGGGGCAACGGCAAGTTCCCGCAGATGACGGAACCCGTCGAGTCCTACGGCGGCATCAAATGGTGGGACAACTTCGGTGAGTACGGCTTCCTCACCAAGCTGCGCTCCGAGCAGCTGCGTGACATCGGACCGGCGCTGAGCCCGCAGTCCGCGTTCAATCTGCTGCAGGGCATCGAGACGCTGCCGCAGCGGATCGACGCCCACCTCGCGAACGCGCGGATCGTGGCCGACTGGCTCGCCTCCGACCCCCGAGTCGCGTACGTCACCTGGGCGGGACTCGACGGGCACCCGCACCGCGAGCGTGCCGCCAAGTACCTTCCGCTCGGTCCGGGATCGGTCTTCGCCTTCGGCGTCGCGGCCGACGACGGGCGCGCAGCGGGGGAGACCCTCATCGAGAATCTGCAACTCGCCTCGCACCTCGCGAACATCGGGGATGCGCGTACGCTCGTGATCCACCCGGCATCCACGACGCACCGACAGCTCACCGAGGAGCAACTCGTCGCCGCAGGTGTACGACCGGACCTCATCCGCATCTCGGTCGGTCTGGAAGACGCGGAAGACATCATCTGGGACCTCGACCAGGCCCTCACGACCGCGACAGGAGCGAACCGATGAGCGCGACGAACACCCCGGCAGCGGACGCCTGCGCTCTTCCCGCCGTGGCGGATGCTGTGGCGTGCGCGCTGCCGGGAGCCGTTGCCGTCGATCCGGCGCGCACCTGGGTCGGCCCGTCGCAGTCGGATCGCTTCGGGCTGCTGCGCCGCACGAAGTCGGTGGCGATCGTCGGCGCGTCGAACAACCCGGCGCGGGCGTCCTTCTTCGTCACGACGTACCTGCTGTCGAGCACGGCCTACGACGTGTACCTGGTGAACCCGCGGGAGACGCAGATCCTCGGTCAGCCCGTGTACGCGTCCCTCGCCGATCTCCCGGTCGTCCCCGACATCGTCGACGTGTTCCGGCGACACGACGACCTGCCCGGAGTCGCTCAGGAGGCGATCGACGTCGGAGCGAAGGCACTGTGGCTCCAGCTCGGCTCCTGGAACGAGGAGGCCGCCGCGCTCGCGGAAGCCGCCGGGCTGTCCGTCGTCATGGACCGCTGCATCAAGATCGAGCACGCGCGCTTCCACGGTGGACTTCATCTGGCGGGCTTCGACACGGGCGTCATCAGCTCGCGGCGGCAGCTGCTGTCGCGGTGATCCTCGGGCATCCGGAACTCTAGACTGGCCGTATGCCCCTCATCGCGCTCACCGGTGGCATCGCCTCCGGGAAGTCGACCATCGCCCGGCGTCTGGCCGAGCACGGCGCCGTCATCGTCGATGCGGATCAGATCGTGCGCGACGTGCAGGCACCGGGATCCCCGGTTCTCGAGCAGATCGCGCAGACGTTCGGCAGCGGCGTCATCGCTGCGGACGGAGCGCTCGATCGAGCCGCGCTCGGAGCCAAGGTGTTCGGCGACTCCGCACTCCTGAAGCAGCTGAACGCGATCGTGCATCCGGCCGTGCGCGCGGAGTCGCAGCGCCGGTTCGAGGCCGCCGCGGCCGCGGACCCGCGGGCCGTGGTGGTGTACGACGTTCCTCTGCTCGTCGAGGCCAGGGTCGACGATCCGTGGGACACGATCGTCGTCGCGCACGCGCCGGTATCCGAACGGCTGCGGCGTCTGGTCGAGTTGCGCGGGATGGATGAGCGCGCCGCACAGGAGCGAATCGACGCGCAGGTCTCCGACGAGAAGCGACTCGCGATCGCCGACGTCGTCATCGACACAGCAGGCTCCCTCGATGCGACGCATACTCAGACAGATGCGCTCTGGGAGCGTATCCGCCCCCGGTGAACGAACCGCACGATCGGTCGCTATTCCGTACGGCGACTCTCTTGCCGCGCAGATGAGGCAGAGCACTACGTAATTCCGACACAGATGATCTGCGTCGCCAGATGGCATCGCGATGATGGTAAAGCATCAATCGTTCCGGCGAATCTGTCGGATGTCTCAGGAAAGGAAGAGAAATGCTCGGCATCTTCTTCGGCTGGTTCATCTCGCTTTTCTAAGCGGTGGTGAGCGTGGGGGCACGACCCTCTGACACAGAATGCGCCTGAGCTTGCCGCTCAGGCGCATTCTGCGTCGGTGCCAGATCATCGTCGCACCCCCGACGGGAGCGGATGACTGTGGTGTCAGTCGGAGGGAGCTGTTCCGTTGACGTGGATCTCCGTGATGGATCCTGCGCCGGTTCCGCCGTTGGCTGAGGTCGATCCGCCGATGAAGACCAGGCGGTAGTACTGGTAGGCGGTGGTGACCGGGGGGATCTCGATGTTCGAGGAAACGGAGAGTGCCACGGGGGCAGTGAGATCGGTCCAGGTTCCGTCG
The DNA here is from genome assembly GCF_051294855.1 of Microbacterium sp. PMB16. GTDB lineage: Bacteria > Actinomycetota > Actinomycetes > Actinomycetales > Microbacteriaceae > Microbacterium. The sequence goes on along the minus strand of NZ_CP145908.1, from coordinate 3,703,421 downwards.
GCTTCCTTCGCCTGCAGGATCCAGTTGCCCAGTGATCCGGCGCGGCTCTGCCGCCAGTATCCGGACAGGGTGACGCTCTCAGGGACCAGGGGAGCGGCAGACGCGAACTCGATGAGGGTCTTCCCCGGAGTGAAGTCGATGGAGTCGCCGGAGAACTTGTAGCGGATGCCGGTGTCGCTGTAGGCGCTCGTCGTGTTTCCGTCGCCGAGACTCGTCGGCCCGTCGCTGCTGCTGAAAAGACCGACGCCGTGACCGGCGGATGTCACGACTCCCGCGTCTCTTCCGCTGACGCGGATCTCTGAGATCGCTCCGGCGCCGCTGCCGCCGTTCGCCGACGTGGCGCCGCCGACGTACAGGAGGCGGTAGTGCCGATAGGCAATCGTGCCAGCGGGGACGCTGATCGACGAGGCGGTGGACAGGGGCTGCGGCGCGGTCAAAGTGATCCACGTGTCGGTGTTCCGCGCCTGCACGATCCAATTGCCCAGCGCGCCCTTCTCTCGCGCCTGACGCCAGTACCCGGCCAGCGTGACGCTCTGCGGAATCACGGGCTGGTCGAGGTCGAAGTCGATGTAGCTCTTGTTCGCGACGAAAGCGATTCCGCTGCCGGTGAAGTTGTACCGGATGCCATTGTTGCCGTACGCGGTCGTGGTGTTGCCGTCGCCGATGCTGGCAAGGCCATCCGATCCAGCGAACAGGCCTGAGCCGAGGCCCACCGCAGTGGCCGCGGGCGAGATGACCGTCGAGTCGGTGGCAGCAATCGCGGGGACTGCACCGCCGATCAGCATGGCTCCGATCAGCGCTGCTCCCGCCGCGCAATGCAGCCGTCCGCGCGAACGTGAGAAGGCAGGGGTGCCGCGGGTGAGTTCGTTCTTCATCAGTCGTCTTTCGTGTGGGTTGTTCCGTTGGCGGGTGGCCACCGGTGGAGGTGCTTGTGCCCCTTCAAGGGGACAAGCAAGTCTTTGTTGCGTCTGCCGACCTCGTCGCCGTTCTCGAAGGGAGTACGAACGCTGTACCAGGAATTGCGTAGTGCACGGGATTCGCTGACGGGGTCGACGGGTGATTCATCGGAAGGCCGGGGCGGACTACGCAGTGCGCCTGCGCATACGACGCAGAAGCCCGACAGGATTCGCGACGAGAGCGCCTCCGGCGAGGACCGCGAGAACGCCCGCCAGAGCGAACGGGAGCGTGTCGCCGGCTCCTGTCGTCGCGAGCGCGGCAGTCGTGGAAGGCAATGATGGGGAGACGGTGGCTGAGTCGTGCAGCCGAACTGGAGCGACGGTATTCGTGCTGTCGTCCGCGGCTGAGATCCGGGTTCCGATCTTCGACTCTGCGGGCGGTCGTCCGACCGGCGATGACGGAGTGGCTTTCGAATCCTTCTGGGACACGATGTCTGTGTTCTGGGGCGAGGTCTCGGGGCGCTTCGGCGGCACTCCACTGGAGGGCGTCGAGTTCGTGATCTCCGTCGGTGCGCTTCCTGCGCCGGAGACAACCGTTGATTCGACGGGTGCGCTCAGGCCGCTGAGTCGGATCTCTGAGATCGCACCGGCACCCCTGCCGCCGTTCGACGCGGTGCTGCCGCCGAGGTAGAGCAGGCGGTAGTGGTCGTAGGCGATCGACCCCGTCGGAATGGTGATCGTGGAGGTCGTGGAGAGAGACTGCGGAGTCGTCAGCGTGACCCAGTCGCTCGTCGTGGTCCTTGCCAGCACGCTCCAATCACCCAGGGAGCCGTCTTCTTGCTGTCGCCAGTATCCGGACAGCGAGATCTGCTGTGGGATGACCGGGCTGGCGGCGTCGAAGTCGATGAAACTCTGATTCGCGACGAGGGCGATACCGCTTCCGTTGAACTGGAAGCGGATGCCGTTGTTGGTGTAGCTGCTGTCAGCGTTGCCGTCGCCGATGCTGGAGGGGCTGTCGCCGATGTACAGGCCGACACCGGTGCCCACGGTCGTCACGGCGGGGGAGGCCGGGGGAGGGCCCTCGGCCGCATGGGCTGTGTCAGTGCCTGCCAAGAAGAGGGTACCGATGAGCGCGATTCCCATCGCACAATGCAATATATTGCGGCGCCCCAATATATTGCGGAGGTGCAATGTAATAAATGGACGCGGCGCTATTTCTTTGGTGGTCATCTTTCGTCTTCCGTATATAGTCGTTTCGCTGAGAGGCGGTAGACGTCTACCTTTCCAACGCGCTGACACACGTATCCATCCGTTTGCCCGCAATATACGTAGGGATCAGGACGAGCTGCGTGCTGCCCGCCGGCAGGATTCGATGTACGCAGGTGCCTGAACCTGATGCGAGACCGGAGCGATATGTACAATGCACCGCCAGAACCGCCGTTCGTGCGCCACGCGGAGTTGGGACTGGTCCGGAATCTCCTGGACAACGGTGCGCGGCACGTCACGCTCCGCAGTCGGTTCATGTCCACGATGCGACACTTCCTGGACAACCTCGAGGCCGACTCCGCCGACAGGGGCTGGAATTGTCTGCGCATCCGAGGTTCGGCGCCGTTGCGTTCCGTTCCCTTCGGGGCCCTCTCGCTGTCCGGCCTCGAGTTCCCGCGAGATGGCCGCACAGGAGCTGCCGTAGCGGAACTGGTGGAGCAGATACGCGAGCGCCTTCCGCGCCGCGGGCTTCTTCTCATCGATGCGGTCGGAGCACTCGACGAGCTGTCGTTCGGCGTGGTCTCCGCAGTCAACGAGAGGCTGCGTATACCTCTGGTGGTCGGCGACGTGCGTGCGCGCGGGCTCACCGCGCTGGCTGATCGCTCGCATGTGGCGGGCATCCCGTATCTTGTCGAGCTCGCGCCCCTGGGATATCGCCAGATCGAGAAGCAGATTCATACCCGGCTCGGCGCGCCAGTCGAGGAGTCCACGATGAGCGAGATCTTCGCGATGTCGGGGGGCTACGCCGAGATGGGTGTCGCGATCGTCGAATCGGCGCGCGCGGAAGGCACACTGGCGCTTGTCAACGACGTGTGGTGCGCCAAGGCGTCGCTCTGGTCCGACCTTCTCGTCGGCTTGATGGCAGAACTGCTGGTCGACGTCAGTCCGGAAGAGCGGGATGTCCTGGCTCTGCTGTCGATCTCGACGATCATGGACCAGCAGTCCCTCCTCAGCACCATCGACCGCACGCTTCTCGAACGGCTCGAGTCGGCAGGGCTGATCGAGCCACGCTCCATCGACGGCACCGATACGTTCGTGGTCTCACCGCCTCTGCTCGCCGAGCACTTTCGCCATAAGCTGGCTCCTCTCGCGCGTGGCCGCCTTGCGGAGCACCTGCAGGATGCGGATGTCACGCCGTTCGCCGGGCCGAGCGTCGTGGTTCCCGAAGCCGATCACATCGACGCGATCTCCGTCCGTGTCCTGCACGAGGTCATCCGTTCCCGGTCGACGGTGGCGCGCAGCGATTTCGTCGCGCAGCCCACGGTCGCCAATGCCCTGACCTACCTCCGCAACCTCATGTCGGCATCCGTGGAATGGTCCGACGTCGTCTTCATCCTCAAGATGGTGGAACCTCTCGGTTCGGATGCCGAAAGCGCGGAATTCCTCATACTCACAGCGCATGCCTTCGCGCTCGTGCGTGCCGATGTCACTGAGGCTCTGGAGATGCTCGACGCGGGGGAACCGGAGTTCTCCGCAGATCTCGCGCCGCTCTTCGCGGTGGCCCGCGCCGACATCAGCATCCGCACGGGAGACCTCAACGCCGCAGCCGGGATGCTCGCTCTCGACCTCAACGACTCGCCGGGATGGGTGAACGACTCCGTGTGGGAGTCGCGCGCCTATGTCGCTGCGGGAATGGCCGACTTCGAAGCTGCGCGCGTCGCACTCGACGCGCATGCGCGAGCGGGTCGGACGCTCTCGAGTAGAGGTGCCGTGGCGGAGGTTCTGACCCTCATCGGCGAAGGGAACGTGAGCGAGGCCGAGCGGAGATCGCGCGTGGCCTTCTCTCGCGCGCGCCGCGATGCCGACCCCATCGGCCTGTGGCGGACGGCTTATGCGGTGACGGCTGCGCAACTCGTCCAGGGGCGTTTCGGAGGTTCTATCTCGCTGCTCAACTCCATCATCGCGCTCGGCTCGCCCCCGCACATCTGCGAACCGGAGGCGAGCGGGATCTTCTCCGCCGCCGAAGTCATCGCCGAGCGCACCGGGAAGTCGCTCGCCTCCCTCGTGCAGATCCGCGGGGAGGCGCTCCGACACCGGGTGGGAGGCCTCTTCCCGGGAATGGATCAAGCCTGGGTCTCGGTCTCGCGGGTGAGTCAGCGTCGCGGCGAGGTCGACCGATCCGTCTGGGATGAAGCGGTCAGCCTGTTTCGTCGTGGTGGACGCTTCGCGGGCGTCATCACGATGATGACCGCTCTCGGGACCACGACGGAGCAGGACCGAGTCGACGAGTTCAGGTCGTTGACGGAAGGTCTGGCATCGCCGTTCATACAAGCATGCGTGCGCTACGCGGTGGCGGTCGCGACCCGTGACTCCGCGCTCGCTCTCGCCGCGTCGGACGGCTTGCGAACCATCGGATGCTACGGCCTGGCATTCGACGCCGTCGCGCGTCTCGCTGAATGGGCGGACGCCGCCGCAGACGCCGACACTGCGTCACTCGCTCGTCAGATCGCCGGCGAGATCGAGCTCGCCGCCAGCGTCTATCTCGGCGATCTGCGAGCGCGGTCGCGATCCGCCTCCTTGACACGACGCGAGGAGGAGGTCGTCCGCCTCGTTCGTTCCGGGCTCAGCAACCCGGAGATCGCGCAGCGATTGCACATCAGTGTTCGCACCGCGGAGACCCACGTCTACCGCGTGATGCGAAAGCTCGGCCTCGACAGCCGTGCCGATGCCGTCGGCGCCCCGTGACCATGCGCACAGGGGCCGGACGACGCTCCGCCATACGTAGATCCCGACGTATTCTCGGTGCGCGCAAGGGGGATGTACGTCCATCGGGGCCCTGACCTCGTAGGGGGTCGCGCGTGGCAGCGACGATGGACGCCGCGTACTCGGCAGCATCGGACTGTGTGAGGCGCACACCCCGAAAGAGAATCCATGTTGATCAAGAAGACGCATCCTCCACGCACGCTCTGGCTGGCCGCACTCGCCGTGCTCGCCGCATCGGCGGCCCCCCTTGCCGGTGCGACGGCAGCGAGTGCTTCCACGCCCTGCTCGGCCTCCTGGTCGGCGGACACGGTCTACGTCGGAGGTGAGACGGTCGCCATCGACGGCAGCAACTACACCGCGCAGTGGTGGACGCAGAATGAAGACCCTCGGAAGGCTTCGGGAGATGACGGCAGTGGAATGCCGTGGAAGCCTCAGGGTGCCTGCTCCGGCAGCGTAGTCGTGGTTCCCCCCGTTCCGGCGCCCGTGCAGACTGCTCCGGTCGTCACGCCTCCGGAGGTTCCCTCGACGCCCGCGGACAGCACCCCCGCCGGCGTCGTTCCCGACAAGCCTCGCCCCGCGGAGAAGCCGGGTCAGACGAGCACGCGTTCGGCGGCCGACTTCTCCTTCAGCCCCTACAAGGACATCACGCGGCATATGGACTGGAACACGAACGACCTCCAGTCGGCAGCATCCGGTTCGGTCAAGCCGCTGACCGGCGCAGGCTCGACGTTCGCGGATGTGCCCGGTCTGAACTCGCTGACGTTGGCCTTCGCCACGGGCTCGTGCGCGAATGAGACCTGGGCGGGCGTCGACAAGGCCGCGATGAAGGCCCAGGTGGCCAAGCTCTCCGCAGCCGGTGTCGACTACACCATCTCGACCGGCGGCGCCGCGGGTGCATTCACGTGCGCGTCGCAAGCGGACTTCAACACCTTCGTCAACACCTACGCAGGCCCGCATCTCCGTGGCATCGACTTCGATCTCGAAGGCGGCCAGACGGCGTCCCAGGTCGAGAGCCTCGTCGCTGTCGCCAAGGGCGCCGAGGAAGCGTACCCGAACCTGCGCTTCTCGTTCACGATTGCGACGCTCGCTGCGAGCGACGGGTCCTTCGGTGGCGTGAACGAGCTCGGAGCGCAGTCGATCAAGGCCATCGAACGTGCCGGCCTGAAGAACTACACCATCAACCTGATGACGATGGACTTCGGTCCGGCGAGCGCGGGCAACTGCGTCGTTGTCGGAACCCGCTGCGACATGGCCGCCTCGACGATCCAGGCCGTCAAGAACCTGCAGCACACGTTCGGGATCGACGCCAAGCGCATCGAGGTCACCCCGATGATCGGCGTGAACGACGTCACTGACGAAGTCGTGTCGATCAAGGACATCGCTGTGATCGCGGACTACGCGAAGAAGAACCTTGCGGGCCTCCACATCTGGTCGCTGGACAGGGACACGCCTTCTGCGGTGGGCGCTGTCAGCGAGACCGGATCGGGCACTGCGGAGCCGGCGCTCGCCTTCACGAAGCGCATTCTCTCCATTCTGTGATCTGATTCGGGAGCGCTGATAGCGCAGAGCCCGAGATCAGAGACGTCGGGCCCGGTGCGGACGTATGATCCGTCACCGGGCCCGATCCGTCTGCTGGCAGTTCGTGTCGGATGACGCCGTGACCGCGTCGGCGGCGAGCCGACCGCGGTCACGCAGCCGGGGTCGGAATCTCCCGTCGTTTTCGGAGTCGTCTGCGCCTGACGAGGACGATGACCAGTACGACGAGTCCGAGCAGCAGGAGCCCGGCGAGGATCGGCACTATGAGGGCGGCCGCCGCCAGGGCGAACGAGGCCCCATCCTCGGCGGTGCTCAGCACAGGAGCCGCCAGTCCACCGGTGGTCGCGTTGGCGGCGAGTCGGGCGCCTGCCTTCAGCACGTGCACCACGAGCGCGATCGCGACGCCGGCGACGACCGGCACCCACGTGTTGTCTGTGAAGAACGACGACGGATCGTCGACGGCGATGGTCTGCGCTCCGGAGCCTGCACCGAAGGCGACTCCGCCCGCGGCCGGCCGGATGATGCTCTGGATCACGTCGTTCACCGAGTCGAGCGCGGGGATCTTGTCCGCGACGATCTCCAGGGCGAGCAAGGCGCCGATGATCCACAGGGCGATGTCGCTGGAGAGCCAGGACCACCCGGCGGGGAGGACCATGGCCGGCAGCAGTCGATCGGCGATCCCGAGCAGGAACAGCGGCATCCACGCGTTGAGGCCCGCAGCGGCGGCGAGGCTGGATCCGATGACGAACTCGATCACGTCCTCACTTTATGCCCAGATGACGCTGATATTCTGATATGAGACGTGGGGACGTCCAGGGGAGGGTCTGCTGGGGATGAGTTCCGCGTCGGGGGAGTCATCATGGAGCAGAAGAAGAGCTCGGGAATCTCGCGCCGGACAGTCGTCAAGGCCGCTGCCTGGTCCGTGCCGGTGATCGCCGTCGGAGTGGCGGTACCGCTTGCGGCCGCCAGCGGGGGCGTCGTCAACAACGCGGCGAACTATTACTGGGATGCGGAGGCGCAGGGTGACTTCACGACTCTCGTCGCCGCGCAGGACGGGTTGAAGGCGACCTTCAGCACGCAGATCAGCTACCGGGCGGACCCGTGGGTCAACCCGCCGGCCGCTGCCTCGCTCGTCGTCGTCGTGACCTTCAGTTCGCCCGTGACTCTCGATGCCGGCTCTGCCCTCGGCGGCTGGAGTGCCTCGCCTGCCGCGGGCAGCACGGCGTCCTCCTTCACGTTCATCGGCACGCCGTCCGGCTTCGGCGGCGCGCTCACCTTCAACATCGTCGGCTCCGTACCCGGCGCTCTCACCTCGACGGCGACGATGAGCCTGCTCGACGGCGGAATGACGACCTGGGCGCGGGAGTCCTCCGCGGAGACGGCCACGCTGATCGCCTGACGGCCTCGATGTCGGAGGGGCGGCATACGCTGGAGGTATGCAACCCACGCGCAGTGTTCGCCCCTTCGAGGTCATCAGCGAGTACGCGCCCGCCGGCGACCAGCCGAAGGCCATCGCCGACCTGGCTGCGCGCATCAATGCCGGCGAGACCGACGTCGTGCTGCTCGGAGCGACGGGTACCGGAAAGTCGGCGACGACCGCCTGGCTCGTCGAGCAGGTGCAACGCCCGACCCTGGTGCTCGCCCACAACAAGACTCTGGCCGCGCAGCTCGCGAACGAGTTCCGCGAGCTCATGCCGAACAACGCCGTCGAGTACTTCGTGTCGTACTACGACTACTACCAGCCTGAGGCGTACGTGCCCCAGACCGACACCTTCATCGAGAAGGACTCGTCGATCAACGCCGAGGTCGAGCGGCTCCGGCACTCGACGACCAACTCCCTGCTGAGTCGCCGCGACGTCATCGTGGTGTCGACGGTGTCCTGCATCTATGGACTCGGTGCCCCGGAGGAGTACCTCCGGGCGATGGTGGCTCTGCAGGTGGGGGAGCGCTACGACCGCGACGCCCTGATCCGCCAGTTCATCGCCATGCAGTACAACCGCAACGACGTGGACTTCTCCCGCGGCAACTTCCGGGTGCGCGGCGACACCATCGAGATCATCCCGGTGTATGAGGAGCACGCGATCCGCATCGAGCTGTTCGGCGACGAGATCGAGGGGCTGTACTCACTGCATCCGCTGACCGGAGAGGTCATCGAGAAGCTCGACTCGGTCCCGATCTTCCCGGCGTCGCACTACGTGGCGGGCACCGACGTCATCCAGCGCTCGATCGGCACGATCGAACACGAGCTGGAAGAGCGTTTGGCCGAGTTCGAGCGGCAGGGCAAACTGCTCGAGGCGCAGCGTCTGCGCATGCGCACCACGTTCGATCTCGAGATGCTGCAGCAGCTCGGCTTCTGCTCGGGGATCGAGAACTACTCGAGGCACATGGACGGCCGCATGCCCGGCGAGCCGCCGCACACGCTGCTCGACTTCTTCCCCGACGACTTCCTGCTGGTCATCGACGAGTCCCACGTGACCGTTCCGCAGATCGGCGCGATGTACGAGGGAGACGCGTCGCGCAAGCGCACGCTCGTCGACCACGGGTTCCGCCTGCCGAGTGCGATGGACAACCGTCCGCTGCGGTGGGACGAGTTCAAGAACCGCATCGGTCAGACCGTGTATCTGTCTGCGACTCCCGGCAAGTACGAGATGGGCATCGCCGACGGCATCGTCGAGCAGATCATCCGCCCGACCGGTTTGGTCGACCCGCACATCGTGGTGAAGCCGTCGAAGGGGCAGATCGACGATCTGCTCGAGGAGATCCGGCTGCGCGTCGGGCGTGATGAGCGAATCCTCGTCACGACGCTCACGAAGAAGATGTCGGAGGAGCTCACCGACTTCCTCGGCGAGCATGGCGTGCGGGTGCGCTACCTGCACTCCGACGTCGACACCCTCCGCCGCGTCGAACTGCTGAGCGAGCTGCGCGCCGGCGTGTACGACGTACTGGTCGGCATCAACCTCCTCCGTGAGGGCCTCGACCTTCCGGAGGTCTCGCTCGTCGCGATCCTCGACGCCGACAAGGAAGGCTTCCTGCGCTCGGGGACGTCGCTGATCCAGACCATCGGTCGCGCGGCGCGCAACGTCTCCGGCGAGGTGCACATGTACGCCGACAAGATGACGGATTCGATGGCGAAGGCGATCGAGGAGACCGATCGCCGGCGCGAGAAGCAGGTCGCCTACAACCTCGAACACGGCATCGATCCGACGCCGCTCCGCAAGCGCATCGCCGACATCACCGAGGTGCTGGCGCGCGAGGGAGCCGACACCGCCGACATGCTCGCGGGCCGTGGGCGGGCCACCGGAAAGGGCAAGTCGCCCACGCCGAACCTGCGAAGGACGGGGATTGCGGCCGAGGGGGCGCAGCAGCTCGAGGCCACGATTCAGGATCTGTCCAACCAGATGCTCGCGGCTGCCGGCGAGCTCAAGTTCGAGCTGGCCGGCCTTCGCGATGAGGTGCAAGACCTCAAGAAGGAGCTCCGGGCGATGGAGCGTGCCGGGCACGCGTGAGCGAAGGGATGACCGATGGATGCTGCGGGAGAAGAACTCGCCGACCGCGTCAGGGCTTTGCTGAGCAACGGCCCCGAGGTCGAGGAGAAGCGGATGTTCGGCACTCGCGCATTCCTGCTCGACGGTCGCATCCTGGTGGGCGCGCGGAAGAACGGCGTCCTGCTGGTGCGGGTCGATGAGGAGACCGGAGCCTCACTCGTCATTCGGCCTGGAGTCTCCGTGGCAGTCATGGGAGCGAAGACGATGGGCAACAGCTGGCTCGATGTGTCGCCCGGCGTACTGGCCGACGACGATGCCCTGATGTTCTGGGTCGACGCCGCCCGAGAAGCGAACGAAGCAGCGCAACAGGGATGACCGTCTCGCCGCTGCGCGACGCCCGTGACTAGGGGCAGTGCACCAGAGTCTTCGGACCGCTGCGGTCGATCTCGTGCTGCGTCATCGGAGCGCCGCACAAGGGGCACGCGCGCTCTGCGCGTTCTGCCGCGCTGGGTGCGGGGGTCTTCTCATACGGACCTACGGATGCCGGTCCAGCGAAGCGGATGAGATTCGTGTTCACCCAGGCATACAGGCCTCCCGCCTCGCGGATGCGAGTACGCAAGGGAGGGTGATCCTGGTTGTGTGCCATGTTCGTTAGTGTACTAACTATTAGGGCGACTGTATAGTCGCCTTGTGACGGCATCCGATAATCTGCTCCGCCTGGACAACCAGCTCTGCTTCGCGCTGGTCACCGCAGCGCGCAACGTCGTGGCGATCTATCGCCCGATCCTCGAGCCCCTCGGTCTGACCCATCCGCAGTACCTGGTGATGTTGGCGCTGTGGGAGAGGGCTCCTCGGACGTTGAACGATCTGGCGGCAGACCTCGCGCTGGAGCCGGCGACGGCCTCGCCCCTCGTGAAGAGGCTCGAAAGCGACGGCCTGGTCGCCCGGCTGCGCAGCAGTGAAGACGAGCGACGACTGGAGATCACGCTCACGCCCGCGGGGTCAGCCCTGCGCGAGCGCGCCCTCGACGTGCCCCGACAGGTGATGTCCGCTGTCGGGATGGATGTCTCCGAGGTCGCGGCCCTGCGCGATGGCCTCGGCCCCTTCGCCGGGCGGCGCCCGGACCTGGGCTGAGCCGCGACCACGACCGGCCGCCGAGGTCGTCTGCGCCGTCGAGCGCACCTCTAGGGTGGAGTCATGTCGCGCCCCGAGCCTCCGGTCACGGAGCAGGAGGCCGTCCCGCACAACCGGGCCGTGCGTCTGGTCCTCCCGCTGATCTCGGTCGTCGCATTGTTCATCGTGGTCATGCTCGCTGCCGGCCTCCAGGGCCTCCCGCAATTCTCGGACGTGCCTCTCGACGGTCCCGACGAGACATCCGCTCCGCCCCCGCCGCCGATCCCGTCCTCCTCGCCCTCGCCGATGCCGGAACCGCCCGAGGACTCGCTGCTCCTCACCATCATCGCGGCGGTCCTGGCGACGATCGTGGGCGCCGTGATCCTTGCCGTCGTGTACCTGGGTGTGCGCATGGCGATCCGGTACCTGGCAGAACGGTGGCGTGATCGGCCGTTGGCTCGGCGCGAGGCAGCAGAAGTCGATCTCGCCGCCGCCGTCGAATCGGGCGCCGAAGTCGAGCCCGATGTGGCCACGATGCGCCGTGGCATCGCCGAGGCGCTCCGGACCATCGATGAGCGCCCCGACCCCGGAGACAGCATCGTCGCCGCCTGGGTCGGACTCGAGGAGACTGCCGCGGACGCGGGTGCGGGCCGCGGAGTCAACGAGACGCCGTCGGAGTTCACCGTGCGGATCATCGGACGGCGGGCGGGCATCACAGACGACGTGACCGAATTGCTCGGCCTGTACGAACGGGTGCGCTTCGGCGGATACCGTCCCGCCGAAGCCGACCGAGCCAGGGCATCCGTGTGCCTGCGCGGGATCCAGAAGGGGTGGCGATGAAGGGGCGGGTCGTGATCGCGGCCATCGGGGTGGTCTTCCTGATCCCCGTGCTGTTCCTGCTGTCGTGGCTGGGCGTTCCGGTGGAGTTCGCGCTCTCCTGGATCATCGTGGCTCTGACGGTCGCCGTGGTGAGTCGACAGGTCTTCTTCGACGAGACGACCGAATGGCCGCCGCAGGAGCGGGACCGGACCGTCCGCGGTTCGGAGGTGTCCCGCCTCGCCTGGTCCATCAACTCCCGTACGGGCGTTGCCGGGCACGTCGTCGTGCGCCGATTGAGGAGTGTCCTGCGACGCAGGCTCGCGCATCACGGCCTCGACCTCGACGACCCCGCGCAGCACGCCCGGATCGACACTCTGTTGGGCTCGGGCGTCCGCGAAACCCTTCACGGCAGCGAAGTGCAGAGTGCCGAGATCGAACGCATTCTCGATGCGATCGAACGGCTTTCCCCAGAACCGGAGGACAACAGATGAGCAACGAAGAGACCGCACAGATCGCCGAGGTCGGACGTCGGGTGCGCGAAAGCGTCGCCGGGGCCGTCGTCGGGATGGAGGAGGCACTGACGATTGCTCTCGCCGCCATCTTCGCCGGCGGTCACGTGCTGTTCGAGGACGTACCGGGACTCGGCAAGACCCTCGCCGCGCGCAGCCTGGCGGGTGCGCTCGGTCTCGACTTCCGACGCCTGCAGTGCACACCGGACATGCTCCCCGGCGACGTCACCGGCTCCTACGTGTACGCCCCGGCGACCGGCGATTTCGAGTTCCGTCCTGGGCCGATCTTCACCGGACTGCTGCTGGCCGACGAGGTGAATCGGACGACGCCCAAGACGCAGTCCGCGATGCTGGAGGCGATGGCGGAGCGGCAGGTCACCGTCGAAGGCAACAGTTTCCCGCTCCCGCAGCCGTTCCACGTCATCGCGACCTCGAATCCGATCGAGTACGAGGGGACATACGCGCTTCCGGAGGCGCAGCTGGACCGCTTCATGGTGCGGCTCGCCGTCGGATACCCCGCCGCAGACGACGAAGCGCAGATCATTCTCGAGCGAGTGCGGCGACAGACCCCGGACGTCTCGGTCGAACCCGTCGTCGACGGGAAGGGTCTTCTGGCGATCCAGGCGGCGGTCGAGCGGATCCACGTCGATCCCGACGTGGCGCGCTACTGCGTGGAGCTGACCAGGGCCACGCGCGACGCGGCGAACGTGTCGGTCGGAGCGTCGCCTCGTGGATCGCAGACGCTCGTGCTGCTCGGCCGCGCACTCGCAGCCCTCGATGGCCGCGCGTACGTGCGTCCTGACGACATCAAGCGGATCGCCGAACCGGTGCTCGCGCATCGCCTCACCCTCACTCCACACGCGTGGGCACAGGGGGTGGACCCGGCATCCGTCGTGGCGGCCGTGGTGGCCTCGACCCCCGTGCCGCCGACTGTCGCCGCGGTGCGGTGAACGAGGACCTCCGCGTCACGACCCGGGTCTCGCTGCGCTGGCGGCGGACGCCGGTCGTGGCGGCCGGACTCGCCGGAGCCGTGCTGCTCGCCGTGGCGGGGCTGACGTTCTCCCGTCCGGACGTGATCGGGATCGGGCTGCCGCTCGCCCTGACGACGGCCTGGATGCTGCTGCGACGACCACGCGACGAGGACATGCGCATCGTGCTGCGGGCGCGCTCCGGTGCGTCGGAGGAGTCGCCCGACGCGGTCGCCGATGTCGACATCCACGCCGAGGCCGGCTGGGTCCAGGTCGCCATCGACCAGGACGAACGCCGGACGGGCGTGGCCGATGTGCGTCCCGGCGAGTCCGCAATCACGGCGCGCACCGTGCTTCAGCACTCCGGGCCGCTCGAACTGCTCGACGTGACCGCGCGAGCCGTGGCCCACGACGGCGCGTGGGTGTCCGACGTCACGCCGCGCACCGCCCTCGTCTGGAACACGGCGCCGCGGACCCGCCGGATCGGCCGGCTTCCCGTGGCGACACGCCTCCGAGGTCTGTACGGCGCGCACGAAGGAGCGCGTCCGGGACAGGGCGGCGACTTCCGCGACATCCATCCTTTCGCCCCGGGAGATGAGCTGCGCCGCGTCGACTGGCGAGCCACGGCCCGAGCCGTGCGGCGGCCCGGAGAGCTCCTGGTACGGCGGAACAACGCTCTGAGCGACTCCTCGGTCGTGATCGCGCTCGACACGGCCGACGATCTCGGCACCGTCGTCGCGAGCTGGGGGCTGGACAACCATGATCGCTCGGGCATCACCTCGCTCGACCTCGCCCGAGAGGCGGCTCTCTCGGTGGCGACCGCGGCGATCGGTGCCGGCGACCGCGTCGCGTATCACGCCCTGTCACCCGGTGGGCGGAGCATCCCCTCCGGAGGGGGAGCGCGGCACCTCGCTCGTGTGCGTGGGGTCATCGCCGCGACCGGCGCCGGCGGCGACGACACCCGGTATCGCCGATCGCCGGTGGTGCCGTCCGGATCGATCGTCTTCGTGCTCTCCACGTTCTTCGACGGTGCGGCCGCCGACCTCGCGACGCGGTGGCGTGCCGCCGGGCACGTCGTCGTCGCGATCGACGTGCTTCCGGTGCCCGACGCCGGTCGTCTCAACAGAGAACAGCGGATCGCTCTGCGCACCCTGCTCGCCGAGCGGGACGACATCCTCACCGAACTCCGTCGCTCCGGGGTGGAGATCGTCTCCTGGGCGGAAGCGGATGCGGATGCGGCGATGCGGCTCGCCGCGCGGCGTCTGGAGCGGACGCGGGCGGTGCGCCGGTGAATCGTCCGCTCCGCTCGTTCCGCGTGGGCGGCGCGGTCTTCGGGATCGCGCCGCGGTTGCTGCTGGTCGCCGTCGTCTGGTTCGGCGCGGTCAGCCTCGTCCCCTTCCCGCTCTGGCAGGGAGTGGCCGTGATCGCCGCGTTGGTCGCGCTCGTCATCCCGAGGTCGATGTCGGCCTGGCTGGCCGCGGCGTGTCTGGCGTTCGGTGTGGTGCTGACGGAGCCGTCGCCGCAGCGGACCGCTCTCGCCGTCCTGCTCGTGCATGCGGTCCATCTCCTCGGATCGCTGAGCCTGGTGATCCCCGCGCGCTCTCGCCTCGCGCTGGGAGTGCTGCTCCCGAGTCTGCTCCGCTTCGCGGTCGTGCAGCTGCTGGCGCAGCCGCTCGTCTTCGCCGTCTGGCTGCTGGTCCCTTCGCGGGTGGATCGCGGGATCGGCTGGATCGCGCCGATCGCGGCCGCGATGTTGCTGCTGGGCGCGATCCTCGCCGTGTGGGCGGCGAAGAGGGCGGATGCTGCGCTCGTGAAGCGTCGCGATTGAGGGGTCTCACAGCCACCGCGGAGCCGATGTCCGTGGCCCCTCGTAGACTTGTCCGGTGCCCATTGTCCCCGTTGCCACCCCAGGAAAACTCAGCGTTCGCGGTGCCCGCGTCCACAATCTCAAGAACGTCGACATCGACATCCCGCGCGACTCGCTCGTCGTGTTCACCGGCCTGTCCGGTTCGGGAAAGTCCAGCCTCGCGTTCGACACGATCTTCGCCGAGGGCCAGCGTCGCTACGTCGAGTCGCTGAGCGCCTACGCGCGTCAGTTCCTCGGTCAGGTCGACCGTCCAGACGTCGACTTCATCGAGGGGCTGAGTCCTGCCGTATCCATCGATCAGAAGTCCACGAACCGCAATCCGCGGTCGACCGTCGGCACGATCACCGAGATCTACGACTACATGCGACTGCTCTGGGCGCGCATCGGCATCCCGCACTGCCCCGAGTGCGGCGAGAAGATCCAGCGCCAGACCGTTCAGCAGATCGCCGATCAGCTCATGGAGCTGCCCGAGCGCACGCGCTATCAGATCGTCGCTCCGATCGTCTCGCAGAAGAAGGGCGAGTTCGTCGACCTCTTCCGCGAGCTCGGCGCGAAGGGCTACTCGCGCGCGATCGTCGACGGCGACCTCATCCAGCTCGCCGAACCGCCGACGCTCAAGAAGAGCTACAAACACGACATCGCCGTGGTGGTCGACCGGCTCGTGGCATCCGACGAGATCCTCGGCCGCGTCACCGACTCGGTCGAGACGGCGCTCGGTCTCGCCGGCGGCGTCGTGCAGGTCAACTACGTCGACGGCGAAGGCGACGACGCATGGCAGACCTTCTCCGAGAAGCTGGCCTGCCCGAACGGGCACGCGCTGACGCTCACCGAGATCGAGCCGCGCACCTTCTCCTTCAACGCGCCGTTCGGCGCCTGCCCCGCCTGCTCGGGGCTCGGCACGCGCATGTCGGTCGACAGCGATCTGATGCTCGGCGACACCGACCTCTCGATCCGCGAGGGCGTCATCATTCCCTGGACGACCCAGGGCAAGGGGCTGTTCCAGTACTACGAGCGTCTGCTCGAGGGGCTCTCGCGCGACCTCGACTTCTCGCTGGACACGCCCTGGCACAAGCTGCACTCCGACGTGCAGGACGCGGTGCTGCGCGGCGAGAATTACAAGGTCACCGTCAAGTGGAAGAACCGCTACGGGCGCGAGATGCGTTACGCATCCGGGTTCGAGGGCGTGGTGCCCTACATCGAGCGGCAGTATCTCCAGGCCGAGTCCGACACGCAGCGCAGCCGCTGGGGCGAGTATCTCCGCGAGGTCCCGTGCCCCGTGTGCGACGGAAATCGTCTCAAGCCCGAGGTGCTGGCCGTGCAGGTGCACGGACACTCCATCGCCGAGGTCTCGCACCTCAGCCTCGCCGATGCGCGCGCCTTCATGGAGACGCTGAAGCTCACCGACCGCGAGGCGCAGATCGCCGCGCAGGTGCTCCGAGAGATCCGCCTGCGACTCGACTTCCTGTTGCAGGTCGGGCTCTCGTACCTCAACCTCAGCCGCTCGGCTGGCTCGCTCTCCGGCGGGGAGGCCCAGCGCATCCGTCTCGCCACGCAGATCGGCTCCGGACTCACGGGCGTGCTCTACGTGCTCGACGAGCCTTCCATCGGTCTGCACCAGCGCGACAACCGCCGCCTGATCGACACGCTCATCAAGCTCCGCGATCTCGGCAACACGCTCATCGTCGTCGAGCACGACGAGGAGACCATCGAAGCAGCCGACTGGGTGGTCGACATCGGCCCCGGTGCCGGCGTCAACGGCGGAGCGGTCGTGCACTCCGGGCCGTACTCGGCCCTGCTGAACGACAGCGAGTCGATGACCGGGCAGTACCTCTCCGGTCGTCGGGAGATCCCGATGCCGAAGAAGCGTCGCAAGATCGACAAGAAGCGCATGCTCAGCGTCGTGGGCGCACGGGCCAACAACCTGCGCAACGTCACGGCCGACTTCCCGCTCGGCGTCCTGACCGCGGTGACCGGCGTCAGCGGGTCGGGCAAGTCGTCGCTCGTGAACGACATCCTGTACCAGGTGCTGGCCTCGAAGCTGAACGGTGCTCGCACGGTTCCGGGCAAGCACACGCGTGTCACCGGGCTCGACAACCTCGACAAGGTCGTGCACGTCGACCAGGCGCCGATCGGTCGTACCCCGCGATCGAACCCCGCGACCTATACGGGCGTGTTCGACCGCATCCGCACGCTCTTCAGCGAGACGCCCGAGGCCAAGGTGCGCGGCTACCTGCCGGGCCGCTTCAGCTTCAACGTCAAGGGCGGGCGCTGCGAGGCGTGCTCGGGCGACGGCACGATCAAGATCGAGATGAACTTCCTGCCCGACGTGTACGTCGACTGCGAGGTCTGCCACGGCAAGCGGTACAACCGCGACACGCTGGCTGTGCACTACAAGGGCAAGAACATCGCCGAGGTCCTCGAGATGCCCATCGAAGAGGCCGCTGACTTCTTCGAGCCGATCCAGGCGATCCACCGCTACATGAAGACCCTGGTCGACGTGGGGCTGGGGTACGTCCGGCTCGGTCAGTCCGCGACAACGCTCTCCGGCGGCGAGGCGCAGCGCGTCAAGCTCGCGACCGAGCTCCAGCGCCGCAGCAACGGTCGCAGCATCTACGTGCTCGACGAGCCGACCACCGGGTTGCACTTCGAAGACGTCCGCAAGCTGCTCGAGGTACTGAACGGTCTCGTCGACAAGGGCAACACGGTCATCGTCATCGAGCACAACCTCGACGTCATCAAGTCGGCCGACTGGGTCATCGACCTCGGGCCCGAGGGCGGCTCCGGCGGCGGGCAGATCATCGCCACCGGCACCCCGGAGCAGATCGCTCGTGTCGAGGAGAGCCACACGGGCCTCTTCCTCGGCGAGATCCTCGGTGAGGGGCGCTCCGCGCGGAAGGCCAGTTGATGGCCGACGTCCTGTCGTACAAGCCGCGAACGGGGGAGATCCCCACCGATCCCGGCGTGTACAGGTTCCGCGACGCCGACGGGCGCGTGCTCTATGTCGGCAAGGCGAAGAACCTCCGCCAGCGGCTGTCGAATTACTTCGCTCCGCTGCGGACCCTGCACGAGCGCACCCGGCGCATGGTCACCACGGCGTCTTCCGTCGAGTGGACCGTGGTGCCGACCGATGTCGACTCGCTCCAACTGGAGTACATGTGGATCAAGGAGTTCGATCCGCCCTTCAACGTGCGCTACAAGGACGACAAGTCCTACCCGTTCATGGCGGTGACCCTCGGCGACGAGGCACCGCGGGTGATCGTCACCCGCAACCGCAAGATCCCCGGCGCGCGGTACTTCGGTCCGTTCCCCAAGGTGTGGGCCGTGCACGAGACCATCGACCTGATGATCAAGGCGTTCCCCATCCGCACCTGCAGCGACGCCAGTTACAAGCGCGCCATGCAGACGGGGCGGCCGTGCTTCCCCGGGCAGATCGGCAAATGCGGCGGGCCCTGCTCGATGACGGTGACGATCGAGGAGCACCGCGCCATGGTCGACGACTTCGTCGCTTTCATGGCCGGCGGAGACGAGCGCTTCACCAAAGAGCTCACGACGCGGATGCTGGCGGCCTCCGCCGCGATGGACTACGAGGCCGCGGCCAAGTACCGCGACAAGCTCTCCGCGATCGAGGCGGTCCTCGGCAAGAGCGCGCTGGTGCTCCAGCCCGATGAGGACGCCGACCTGTTCGGCATCGCCGAAGACGAACTTGCGGCTGCCGTGCAGCATTTCGTGATCCGCGGTGGTCGCGTGCGCGGAGTGCGGGCGATGACGATCGAGAAGGAGATCGACATCACGACCGGCGAGCTCGTCGATCAGGTGCTGCAGCGCGCCTACGGCGACGCGCAGGACGTGCCTCGCCGCATCCTGGTGCCGACCCTTCCGGACGACGCCGCGGAACTCGAGGTGTGGCTGCGCGAGCGTCGCGGCAAGAAGACCGAGATCGCGGTGGCCCAGCGTGGTCAGCGCGCCGACCTCATGCGCACTGCGACATTGAACGCGCAGCAGGCGCTGATCCGACACAAAACGCGGCGCACGAGCGACTACGTCGCACGCACCCAGGCACTCACCGATCTGCAGGAAGCCCTGGGCATGACCGAGGCGCCCCTGCGCATCGAGTGCTTCGACATCTCGCATCTCGGCGGCACCAACGTCGTCGCGTCCATGGTGGTCTTCGAAGACGGGCTCCCGCGCAAGGATCAGTACCGGTCGTTCGGGATTCCCGAGACCACCGACGACACCGACTCCATGTATCAGGTGCTCCGGCGCAGACTCGCCTACCTGGATCGCCCGGAAGAGCCGGAAGAGGAAGCCGGAGAAGATGCGATCGTGCGGCGCAAGCCGCGATTCGCCTACCCGCCGCAATTGCTCCTCGTCGACGGCGGGCAGCCCCAGGTCGAGGCGGCGGCACGAGCACTCCGCGACGCGGGTCATACCGAGATCGCCGTCTGCGGCATCGCGAAGCGTCTGGAAGAGGTCTGGCTCCCCGGCGAGGACTTCCCGGTGATCCTGCCGCGCACGAGTGAATCGCTCTACCTCCTGCAGCGCCTGCGTGACGAGGCTCACCGGTTCGCTATCACCCACCAGCGCAAGAAGCGTCGAAACGACATCACCACGGTGCTCGCCGAGGTCCCTGGCCTTGGCGCCTCGCGGATCAAGGTGCTCCTCAAGCACTTCGGGTCGGTGACGGCGCTCAAGGCCGCTCAGCCCGGTGAGATCCAGGAAGTCCAGGGAATCGGTCCCGTGCTCGCGCAGAATATCCATACGCACCTCTCCACTCGCTAGGCTGGACTGAGGGGGAGAAGGGCTGAGCAATGACTGATGGGGAGAAGGGCGAGTTCCTCATCGTCACGGGGATGTCCGGCGCAGGCCGGACCACTGTGGCGAATGCACTCGAGGATCTCGGCTGGTACGTCGTAGACAACCTGCCCCCGCAGATCCTGCGTCCGCTGCTGGACCTCACCGACATGGGCGGCAAGGCCCTGCCGAAGGTCGCTGCAGTCGTCGACGTCCGAGGTCGCAATCTCTTCGACGACTTCCCCGGGGTCGCACGTGCACTCCGTTCGCGGGGGTCCGTCCGGGTTCTGTTCCTCGACGCCTCCGACGACGTGCTCGTCCGGCGCTTCGAGTCCGTGCGGCGACCGCATCCGCTTCAGGGCGACGGCACCCTGCTCGACGGCATCCGCATCGAACGCGCTCGTCTCGCGCCGATCCGCGAGGCGGCCGACCTCGTGGTCGATACGTCGACGCTGAACATCCACCAGCTCGCGACGCAGGTGTCCGACATCTTCTCGGAAGAGGGCGAGGCGCGCCATCGCGTGACGCTGCTCAGCTTCGGGTTCAAGTACGGTCTTCCCACCGACGTCGATCTCGTCGCCGACATGCGCTTCCTCCCGAACCCGTTCTGGAACGAGGAGCTGCGCGGCCTGACCGGCCAGGACGAACCGGTCCGCGAGTACGTGCTCTCTCGAGAGGGTGCCGCCGAGTTCCTCGACGCCTATGCCGCAGCCCTCGTACCGGTGCTCGAGGGGTATCAGCGCGAGAACAAGAGCCACTCCACCATCGCGATCGGCTGCACGGGCGGAAAGCACCGCTCGGTCGCCATGTCGGAGGAACTGGCACGACGGCTCTCCGCGATTCCCGGGGTCGCCGTCAATGTCCGTCATCGGGACCTCGGCAGAGAGTAGCCGGTCGCCCGGCCGAGTAGGCTGGACGTTTGCGTCGCGATCCGGCGCGTGAACGTGAAGGAGTGTCGTGGCACTAACCACCGACGTCAAGGCTGAGCTGGTCAGCATCCGCAACGCACCCCCGACGGTGCGCGTCGCCGAGGTGACCGCGATCCTCCGGTTCGCCGGTGGTCTGCACTCGATCGCAGGCCGCGTGGCCGTGGAAGCAGAGGTGGATGCCGAGACGCTGGCACGCCGCGTCGCCCGCGACCTCGCAGAGATCTACGGAGTGCGACCCGAGATCGCTCAGGTGCAGTCGAGCACGGCCAACGACGGTGCGCGGTGGGCCGTGCGCGTGATCGCCCAGGGGGAGACCCTGGCCCGCCAGACCGGCCTGCTCGACCAGCGCCGACGCCCGGTGCGTGGGCTGCCGAACCGGCTCACGACGGGATCCCGTGCCGAGGTCGCCGGTCTCTGGCGTGGTGCCTTCCTGGCGGCCGGAACCCTCAGCGAGCCCGGTCGTTCGGCGATGCTCGAGGTGCTGTGCCCGTCGTCCGAGGCGGCGATGGCACTCGTCGGCGCCGCACACCGCCTCGGTGTCGCCGCGAAGGCCCGCGAAGTGCGCGGCATGCCCCGCGTCGTGGTCCGTGAGGGGGAGGCGATCCGCACCATCCTCAACGAGATGGGCGCGCAGAAGACCGCCATCACGTGGGAAGAGCTCCGTCAGCGCCGCGAGGTGCGCGCCGGCGTCAACCGACTCGTCAACTTCGACGACGCCAACCTGCGCCGCTCGGCACAGGCCGCCGTCGCCGCCTGCGCGCGCGTCGAGCGGGCGCTCGAGATCCTCGCGGACGAGGTGCCCGACCACCTCCGCGTGGCCGGTGAGCTCCGCCTGGCGCACCGCGACGCCAGCCTCGACGAACTGGGACATCACGCCGATCCGCCGCTGACGAAGGATGCCGTCGCCGGCCGCATCCGCCGTCTGCTGGCGATGGCCGACAAGCGTGCGCAGCAGGAGGGCATCTCGGGAACCGAGGCCGCCGTGCCGCTCGGGCTCGACGTCTGATCCGACCGCATCCGAAGACCCGCCGCCCCGCATGCAGGGCGGCGGGTCTTCGTCATATGGCGGAAGGATTCGGTCCGGGCGCGCGTTGTCGTCAGTAGGATGAGTTACGTCCGCTCTACGCCGCACATCGGTGGCGCGGAGGATCGGCAAGCGCCGCGGCGCGGCGCGGATTGGATGAAAGCGATATGGCGACTTACACGCTCCCCGACCTTCCCTACGACTTCGCAGCACTCGAGCCGCACATCAGCGGCAAGATCATGGAACTCCACCATGACAAGCACCACGCGACCTACGTCGCCGGCGCCAACACCGCCCTCGAGCAGCTCGCCGAGGCCCGTGACAGCGGCAACCTCGCGAACGTCAACAAGCTCGAGAAGGACCTGGCCTTCAACCTGGGCGGTCACGTCAACCACTCGATCTTCTGGACCAACCTGTCGCCGAACGGCGGAGGTCAGCCCGAGGGCGAGCTGAAGGCAGCGATCGACGAGTACTTCGGTTCGTTCGAGAAGTTCCAGGCTCACTTCACCGCAGCGGCGACCGGCATCCAGGGTTCCGGCTGGGCCGTCCTCAGCTGGGACTCGATCGGCTCGCGCCTGATCATCCAGCAGCTGTTCGACCAGCAGTCGAACACCGCACAGGGCACGATTCCGCTGTTCCAGCTCGACATGTGGGAGCACGCCTTCTACCTGGACTACCTCAACGTCAAGGCGGACTACGTCAAGGCGGCATGGAACATCGCCAACTGGGAGAACGTCGCCCAGCGCCTCGAGGTCGCCCGCAAGCAGACGAACGGCCTGCTGGTACTGTCGTAAACAAGACGGGCGTCCCGACGGACATCTGCCCGTCGGGACGCCGTTGTCCATGCTTCTCTAGTTGAAACCGCGCATACGCGCACGAGAAATCAGGAGACCTTAGTGTCTGTCAAGATCGGTATCAACGGCTTCGGCCGCATCGGACGCAACTACTTCCGCGCGGCTCTCGCGCAGGGGGCTGACCTCGAGATCGTCGCGGTCAACGACCTCACCGACAACAAGACCCTCGCGCACCTGCTGAAGTACGACTCTGTCGGTGGCGTCCTCGACGCAGAGATCAGCTACGACGACGAGAGCATCACGGTCAACGGCAAGCAGATCAAGGCATTCGCCGAGCGCGACCCCGCAGGTCTCCCGTGGGGCGAGCTGGGCGTCGACATCGTCATCGAGTCCACCGGTTTCTTCACCAAGGCCGAGGCTGCCAAGAAGCACCTCGAGGCCGGCGCGAAGAAGGTCCTCATCTCGGCTCCCGGCACCGGCGTCGACGGCACGTTCGTGATGGGCGTGAACGAGGACACGTACAACCCGGAGACCGACCACATCATCTCCAACGCGTCGTGCACCACGAACTGCCTCGCGCCCCTCGCGCAGGTCTTCAACGACGCGTTCGGCATCGACCGCGGCTTCATGATGACCGCGCACGCCTACACCGCCGACCAGAACCTGCAGGACGGCCCGCACAGCGACCTCCGTCGCGCGCGTGCCGCCGCGATCAACATCACCCCGGCGTCGACCGGTGCCGCGAAGGCCATCGGCGAGGTTCTCCCGGAGCTGCAGGGCAAGCTCAGCGGCTCGTCGTACCGCGTTCCGGTTCCCACCGGCTCGATCGTCGACCTGACGCTGATCACCGAGCGTCAGGACCTCACGGTCGACGAGGTCAACGCCGCGTACAAGGCTGCTGCTGCCGATGGCCGCCTCGCCGGCTACCTGCAGTACAACGAAGACCAGATCGTCTCCAGCGACATCGTGCACAACCCGCACTCCTCGGTCTTCGACTCCACCCTCACCAACGTGAGCGGCAACCTGGTCAAGGTCTCGAGCTGGTACGACAACGAGTGGGGCTACTCCAACCGTCTGGTCGACCTGACCGAGTACGTGGCCGAGCGTCTCTGAGCTCTGACACATGACTCTGCGCACCCTGGAATCGCTGGGTTCGCTCGAGGGCAAGCGCGTCATCGTCCGTTGTGATCTGAACGTCCCCTTGCGGGACGGGGTCATAACGGACGATGGCCGTGTACGCGCCTCGCTGCCGACTCTCAACGCACTGATCAACGCGGGCGCCCGCGTGATCGTGTGCTCCCACCTCGGCCGCCCCGATGGCGCGCCCGACCCGCAGTACAGCCTCGAGCCGGTGGCTCAGCGTCTGTCGGAACTGCTCGGTGCTCCGGTCGCGTTCGCGCGCGACACGGTCGGCGAATCCGCTCAGGATGCCGTCTCGTCTCTGGAGGACGGCGGAGTCGTCGTCATCGAGAACCTGCGATTCAATGCGGGGGAGACGGCGAAGGACGACGCGACGCGCCAGGCCTTCGCCGCAGAGCTCGCGAAGCTCGGCGATGTGCTGGTGTCGGACGGCTTCGGCGTCGTGCACCGCAAGCAGGCGAGCGTCTACGAGCTGGCCGAACTGCTGCCGTCTGCGGCGGGACTGCTGATCGAGACCGAGCTCGACGTGCTCGACCGCCTCACCGAGAAGCCGGAGCGCCCGTACGCGGTCGTGCTCGGCGGCTCGAAGGTGAGCGACAAGCTGGGCGTCATCTCGCACCTGCTGCCGCGCGTCGACCGCATCCTCGTCGGCGGCGGAATGCTGTTCACCTTCCTCAAGGCGCAGGGCCACGCCGTGGCCTCGAGCCTGCTCGAAGAGGACCAGCTCGATGTCGTCCGCGGCTACATCGCGGAGGCGGAAGAGCGCGGCGTGGAGCTCGTGCTCCCGACCGACGTCCTCGTCGCTGCCTCCTTCTCAGCGGATGCTGCACACGAGGTCGCCGCGGCTGACGCGATCGAGGCGACGGCCTTCGGTGCATCCGGCATCGGTCTCGACATCGGACCCGAGACGGCCGCCCGGTTCGCCGAGGTCATCCGCGGATCGAAGACCGTGTTCTGGAACGGCCCGATGGGCGTGTTCGAGTTCCCGGCCTTCGCTGCCGGCACCAAGACCGTCGCGCAGGCGCTCACCGAGGTCGACGGCCTCAGCGTCGTCGGCGGCGGAGATTCCGCTGCGGCGGTGCGTCAGCTCGGCTTCACGGACGACCAGTTCGGTCATATCTCGACCGGTGGCGGAGCAAGCCTCGAGTTCCTCGAGGGAAAGAAACTACCCGGCCTGGAGGTGCTCGGATGGGCATAGCAACCCGTACCCCGCTGATCGCGGGCAACTGGAAGATGAATCTCGACCACCTGCAGGCGGTCGCGTTCGTGCAGAAGCTGCACTGGACTCTGAAGGATGCCAAGCACGAAGACGGTTCGGTCGAGGTGGCGGTGTTCCCGCCGTTCACCGACATCCGCAGCGTGCAGACGCTGATCGACGCGGACAAGATCCCGTTCGCCCTGGGCGCGCAGGATGTGTCTGCCCATGACTCCGGCGCGTACACCGGTGAGATCTCCGGCGCCTTCCTCGCGAAGCTCGACGCGAAGTACGTCATCCTCGGGCACTCCGAGCGTCGCGAGTACCACGCCGAGTCCGACGAGGTCGTCTCCGGCAAGGTGCAGGCGTCCCTGAAGCACGGACTCGTTCCGGTGATCTGCGTCGGTGAGACGGCGGAGGATCTGGAGAAGTTCGGCGCCAGCGCTGTTCCGGCCGGTCAGCTCGAGGCGGCGCTCCAGGGCGTCTCGCCGAAGGCCGACATCGTGGTCGCGTACGAGCCGGTCTGGGCGATCGGCTCCGGCCAGGCGGCGACGCCGCAGCAGGCGCAGGATGTCTGCGCTGCCCTGCGCACCGTGATCGCCAAGGTCCTCGGTGACGACGCAGCCGCGCGCACCCGCATCCTGTACGGCGGCTCGGTGAAGGCTGCGAACATCGCCAGCTTCATGCGGGAGCCGGATGTGGATGGCGCTCTGGTTGGCGGGGCGAGCCTCGTCGTCGACGAGTTCGCTGCGATCATCCGCTTCGAGAAGCACGTCGGCGTGTGAGTGCGGCGGGGCTTCGGCCCCGCTGCACCGTATACTTGACCGTTACGGGGGCGCATCTGCCCCAGCGAAAGGCTCTTTCTCGTGGCAATTCTCGAGTTCGTCCTGCAGGTCGTGCTGGGTATCACCAGCGTCCTGCTGACCCTCCTCATCCTCCTGCACAAGGGTCGCGGCGGCGGCCTGTCCGACATGTTCGGCGGAGGCATGACCTCGGCGGTCGGTTCCTCCGGTCTCGCGGAGCGGAACCTGAACCGCTTCACCGTTGTGCTGGCGCTGACGTGGTTCGTCGCCATCGTCGCGCTCGGCCTCATCACGAAGTTCGAGGTTATCTGATGGCTACCGGTGGAAACGCGATCCGCGGCACCCGCGTGGGCTCCGGCCCGATGGGTGAGCAGGATCACGGCTATCACGCCGACCGCATCGCGGTCTCCTATTGGGACGGGCTCGGCAACGAGACCGTCCGCTACTTCGCGGCAGGGCTGCCCGAAGAGGAGATCCCCGAGACGATCGACCACCCGCAGTCCGGACTGCCGGCCGGTCGCGACAAGGAGAATCCTCCTGCTCTCGCGAAGGCCGAGCCGTACAAGACGCACCTCGCCTACGTGAAGGAGCGCCGCACCGACGAGGAAGCCGTCCAGCTTCTGGAAGACGCACTCACTCAGCTCCGCGAGCGTCGGGGTCAGTGACGATCTCTCTGTGACATCGAAGAAGCCGCCGCGAGCGATCGCGGCGGCTTCTTCCGTCTGTCAGCGTGTGCCCGGTCCGGAGCGGACGCTCAGCGGCACTTCTTCGCGGCGTCGATGTAGTTCTGCGGCGGATAGCCGTACGCCCAGACGCCGTTTGCGTCGTCCGTGAACCCCATGCTGATGGCCCACGCCGTCGCCCACTTCTCGATGCTGTCCTGAGTGGAGGAGTCGTACATGTCCTCGCACTTGACGCTGATCGCGTGCCCGACCTCGTGCGCGACGAGCGCCTTGCTTCGGTCGGCGGGCCACTGCTCCGCGACCGAGTTCGACAGTTCGATGACCGAGCGGCCCGGATCGTCCCACCACCAGGTCGTGTAGCCGCCCATGCTGCCGTTGTAGCCGGCGCCGTTCACGATCGGGGCCCAGTCGAACTCCAGCAGCACGCCGGGGGCGAGCGACCGGGCGAAGGCCTCGATCTCGAGCCGCGCGTTCATCAGCGGGCCGGACTTCTCGGCGAGTTCCGCCTTCTCGGCGGAGACGACCTGCGCCGCCGCGCTCTGCAGCGCTGAGTATGTCGTCACGGCGTTCTCATCGATCGTCGTCGTCGCGATCGCGTCGGCGGCAGCATCCCGCAGCGCGATCACGGCGTCGTTCCGCGTGGAGAGATGGGCCTTCTCGAAGGCGGTCGCCGCCTCTCCCGCGGTCGTGATCAGTGCGATGCCGCTCTCGGTGACCGCGTCGGAGGCATCGAACACGTCCGCGGCTTCCGCCGTCAGGTCGTCGGTGAGCTGGAGAGCGTCCGCCCGCTGCTGTTCGAGCTGGCTGGTCTCGCCGAAGAGCTCCCAGAACCAGGTGGGCTTCTCGCCAGCCGTCGGCAGGTCGGTGGCGATGAGGTCGTCGGCAGCCTGCGCGGCGCCTTCGGCATCGGCGACGGCAGTGGTGAGCGCGTCTTCGGCTTCGGCGCCGGCGGCGATCGCCTCGTTCTCGCTGTCGAGGATCAGCTGCGCGGACTCGGTGACGGCCTGCAGATCGGTGTTGTCCCCGCGGAGCAGCGTCTTCTCGCTGCTCGCCGCCGTGACGGCGTCGGCGTGGGTCTCCGCGGCGGCGTCGTAGCCGAGGTTCGCGGCGACCTGGGTGATCGTCAGTGCGGCGATCACCGCTGCGCCACCGAGGATGCCGAGAACGAGTCCGGTCCGCTTCTTCCGCGGCTTCCGCGGGGGAGCAGCCAGCCCGTGTCCAGAGAAGTACGCCGAGAGCTGATGTCCGCCGGCAGGCATCGTGGGCACGGACGCGCCGGGGCCCTGCGGCGAGGGAAGAGCGGTCACGTGATGCTCATTCGATAGGGCCTTCCGGTCGGCGACGACGTTCATCGACAGTGTCAGCGTATTCGACGAGGGGGACCAGAGAACCAGAATGGCCCTCACCGTCTGGTGAGGGCCATTCCGAAGAGGGAGGGGCTGACGAGAATCGAACTCGCATCATCTGTTTGGAAGACAGAGGCTTTACCACTAAGCTACAGCCCCGAATCCGGGAGACCCGGGATCGGACCGGAGTGGTGACTCCGGCGTCATCGATCATACCGGAACGTGCGGGGTGCTCCCGTCCGTTAGACTCGATGGGGCTGAATCTGCATGCAGATTCCCCGGGGCGTAGCTCAGCTTGGTAGAGCGCCCGCTTTGGGAGCGGGAGGTCGCAGGTTCAACTCCTGTCGCCCCGACACGGCATCTTCAGCCTGACAGCCGCGCTCGTGCGCGGAGACAACAAGGAGAACACACAAGCATGGCGAACAGCACCGTCGAGAAGCTGACCCCGACCCGGGTCAAGCTCAGCATCACGGTCACCCCGGACGACCTCAAGCCGAGCATCGCTCACGCGTATGAGCACATCGCTCAGGACGTCCAGATCCCCGGCTTCCGCAAGGGCAAGGTCCCGGCACCGATCATCGACCAGCGCATCGGTCGCGGCGCGGTCATCGAGCATGCCGTCAACGAAGGACTCGACAAGTTCTTCCGCGAGGCCAGCGCCGAGCACAAGCTCCGCGTGGTGGGCCGCCCGGCCGCCGACATCACGCAGTGGCCGAACGAGAAGGACTTCTCGGGCGACCTGCTGGTCGACGTCGAGGTCGATGTCCGTCCCGACATCGAGCTGCCCTCCTACGACGGCATCACCGTGACCGTCGACGCCGTCGAAGCCGATGAGGCCGCACTCGACGCCGAGCTCGAGAACATGCGCGCGCGCTTCGGCACGCTCGTCCCGGTCGACCGTCCGGCAGCCAAGGGCGACTTCGTCGACCTCGACCTCGTCGCCACGATCGACGGCGCCGAGATCGACCGCGCGGAGGGCGTCTCCTACGAGATCGGCTCCGGCGAGCTGCTCGAGGGCATCGACGACGCGATCGAATCGCTCACCGCTGGTGAGGACACCACGTTCCGCTCCGCTCTCGTGGGCGGCGACCACGCCGGTTCCGAGGCCGAGGTCTCCGTCACGGTCAAGGCCGTCAAGGAGCGCGAGCTTCCCGAGGCCGACGACGACTTCGCGCAGATCGCCAGCGAGTTCGACACCATCGCCGAGCTCCGCGCGAGCCTCGCCGAGCGCGTCGCACAGCAGGGCGTCTTCACGCAGGGCTCCGCCGCACGCGACAAGCTCGTCGAGGCGCTGCTCGAGAAGGTCGAGATCCCGGTCCCGCCGCAGCTCATCGAAGACGAGGTGCACAACCACCTCGAGGGCGAGAACCGCCTCGAGGATGACGTGCACCGCGCCGAGGTCACCGAGGCGAGCGAGAAGCAGTTCCGCACGCAGGTGCTGCTCGACACGATCGCCGAGCAGGCTGACGTGCAGGTCTCGCAGGAGGAGCTCAGCCAGTACCTCATCCAGTCCGCTTCGCAGTACGGCATGGCTCCGCAGGAGTTCGTCGAGGCGCTGCAGTCGTCGAACCAGCTTCCGGCGCTCGTCGGCGAGGTCGCCCGCAACAAGGCGCTCGCGATCGCGCTCGGCAAGGTGAAGGTCGTCGACACCAACGGCAAGGCTGTCGACCTGTCCGACTTCATCGTCACCGATGACGAGGCGTCCGAGGACGCTGCCGTCGAGGCCGATGAGAAGCCCGCCAAGAAGCCGGCCGCCGAAGAAGCCGGCTGCGAAGAAGGCTCCGGCCAAGAAGGCCGATGACGCCGAGGCTGAGGACAAGCCGGCCGCCAAGAAGCCTGCCGCCAAGAAGGCTCCGGCCAAGAAGGCTGCCGACAAGGCCGAGTGATCGACACGATCCAGTGAAGAGGGCGGATGCTGCGGCATCCGCCCTCTTTTCCTATCGAGGGGGAGCACGAGCATGAAGAGCTGGGACGAGCGGATCGACGACGTCTGGGCAGACGCGGCAGGTGACGAGGTCGGCGATGAGACGATCGCTCGCATCGACGCCCTCGCCGCGGAACGCGGAGAAGATGACGCGCGCGCGGAGTTCGAGCGCGGCGGCGCGCGGGACTCCGCGGGTCGCCCGGTGGAGGCCGTGGCACTGTATCGCCGCGCGCTGAGCCTGGGGCTGGATGAGGAGCATCGCTCTCAGTGCGTGATCCAGCTCGCGAGTTCGCTGCGAAACCTCGGCGAATTCGACGACGCTCTCGACATCATTCGCGCCGAGGAGGAACGCTCAGCGGACGGACCGTATCGTGACGCGGTCGCGGCCGTGCACGCGCTGATCCTCGCCAGCGCCGGCCGACCAGCGCAGGGCCTGTCCGTAGCCCTTCTCGCCCTCGTCCCTCACCTTCCGCGCTATCACCGCTCGATGACGGCATATGCGCGGGAGATCGCGGAATCCGACACCTGATATGCCGACGGCGAACACGGCCTGGGCGCCGCGTCGACGCCGGTAGATTCGAAGCACGAACAAGGAAACAGGAGCTGAAATGGCTGCAGAACCCCTCGTCGCGACGAGCGTCTTCGACAGGCTGCTGAAGGACCGCATCATCTGGCTCGGTTCAGAGGTGCGCGACCAGAACGCCAACGAGATCTGCGCGAAGATCCTTCTTCTCGCCGCGGAAGACTCAGAGAAAGACATCTACCTCTACATCAACTCGCCCGGTGGCTCGATCACCGCGGGCATGGCGATCTACGACACGATGCAGTTCGTGCCGAACGACATCGTCACCGTCGGCATCGGCATGGCGGCATCCATGGGTCAGCTTCTGCTCACCAGTGGCACCAAGGGCAAGCGCTACATCACCCCGAACGCCCGCGTGCTGCTCCACCAGCCCCACGGCGGGTTCGGCGGCACGTCGAGCGACATCCAGACCCAGGCGCAGCTCATCCTCTCGATGAAGAAGCGCCTTGCGGAGATCACGGCGGGTCAGACCGGCAAGTCGGTCGAGCAGATCAACGCCGACGGTGACCGCGACCGCTGGTTCACGGCTGAGGAGGCCCTCGAGTACGGCTTCGTCGATCACATCCGCGAGCACGCCAG
Source organism: Microbacterium sp. PMB16 (assembly GCF_051294855.1). Lineage (GTDB taxonomy): Bacteria > Actinomycetota > Actinomycetes > Actinomycetales > Microbacteriaceae > Microbacterium. The sequence continues at coordinate 3,672,468 of NZ_CP145908.1, read as the reverse complement.
CGATGTCACCGGCGGCGGCGGCACCGCGGACGACGCAGAGTAATCCGGATTCGAGAGGACACCATGTACACCCCCACTTTCCAATCCGCAGGCAACATGCCGTCCAGCCGCTACGTGCTCCCGCAGTTCGAGGAGCGCACGGCCTACGGCTTCAAGCGCCAGGACCCGTACAACAAGCTCTTCGAAGACCGCGTGATCTTCCTGGGTGTGCAGGTCGACGACGCGTCCGCCGACGATGTGATGGCCCAGCTTCTCGTCCTGGAGAGCCAGGACGCCGAGCGCGACATCACGATGTACATCAACTCGCCCGGTGGCTCCTTCACCGCCATGACGGCGATCTACGACACGATGCAGTACGTCGCGCCGCAGATCCAGACCGTCGTGCTGGGGCAGGCCGCCTCCGCGGCCGCCGTGCTGCTCGCAGCCGGCGCCCCCGGCAAGCGTCTCGCACTGCCGAACGCTCGCGTGCTGATCCACCAGCCCGCGATGGGCGAGGCCGGGCAGGGGCAGGCTTCCGACATCGAGATCCAGGCGGCGGAGATCCTCCGGATGCGCACCTGGCTCGAAGAGACGATGGCTGAGCACACGGGCAAGCCCGTCGAGCAGGTGAACCGCGACATCGACCGCGACAACATCCTCTCGGCCGCGCAGGCGCTCGACTACGGCATCGTCGACCAGGTGCTCACGACGCGCAAGCGCGTCTGAGAATCGTCGACCTCGAGGGGGTGCCAGTCATCGTGACTGGCGCCCCTTCGTCGTTCCCGGCGGATGTGCAGGCCGCGGGTGGGCGATTGCTCATATGAGCGAGAGGATGCGCGAACGCGGCTGACCGCCTACCCTGGAGAGGGAAGGAGGATGCCGTGGAAGAAGATCTGCTGATGGTTCGCGTCGCTGAGCTGTACTACGACGAGGACAAGACCCAGGACGAGATCGGCGGACTCCTCAAGGTCTCCCGTTGGAAGGTCGGCCGTCTGCTGACGCAGGCACGCGAACGCGGCATCGTCCGCATCGAGATCGTTCATCCGCGCGCACGGCGCCTCGGACTGGAACGACTGCTCGTGGAGCGTTTCGGGCTGGCGGATGCCGTGGTCGTGCCCGCGCCCGATGGCGAAGAGGGCATGCTCGAGCGTGTCGCGCAGGCCGCCGCAGACTTCCTCGCCGCTCTTCGACCCGCGCCGCGCACACTGGGTGTGAGCTGGGGCCGTACGCTCCGCGCCGTCGCCGAGGCCCTGCCGGATGGCTGGGCGAACGGCGTCACCGTCGTTCAGCTCAACGGGGGAGTCAGCCTGAACCGTCGCTCCGGTGGCGCGGCCGGGCTCGCCGTGACCATCGCGCAGCGCGCGTCGGGGCATGTGTCGCTCTTGCCGAGCCCGGCGATCCTGGAGCGCGTCGAGACCAAGCAGGCCATCGAGGCCGATCGCACGGTCGCCGCGATCCTCGAGGAGGCTGCAGAGGCGCAGGCCTTCCTCTTCACGGCGGGGCCGTGCGATGCATCTTCCGCCCACGTCGAGAACGGCTACCTCAGTGTCGAGGACGTGGAAGAACTCGCCAGACGCGGCGCGGTCGGCGACGTCCTCGGGCGCTACGTCGACGCCGAAGGCAACATCGTCGACGCGCAGCTGGACGCGCGTACGGTGGGCGTCTCGCTCGACCGACTGCGCGGAGCCAAGCGCGCGATCTTCGTCACCGCAGGCCCCGCCAAGCACGACATCGCGCGTACAGTCGTGACCAGCGGCCTGTGCGGCGTTCTGGTGACCGATGAGACCACAGCACGAGCATTGTTGGAGGAACAGTGACGACCCAAGAACTCAGCCGCAGGACGGCGGTGGATGTCCTCGGCGGTGAGCCGGACGACGCCACGCTCCGTCGCTTCCTGCACGGCCTTCCGGGCGTGGACGCCGTCGGACTCGAGCAGCGTGCTGCCGGTCTCGGCACCCGCTCGATCAAGACCACGTCGAAGGCGTGGGCGCTCGACACGATCATCAAGCTGATCGACCTGACCACCCTCGAAGGTGCCGACACCCCGGGCAAGGTCCGCTCCCTGGTCGCGAAGGCGAAGAACCCGGATGCTGCCGATCCGTCGACGCCCCGCGTCGCCGCCGTCTGCGTCTACGGCGACATGGTCGGCGACGCGGTGACCGCGCTCGGCAGCCTCCATGGCGACCCCGACGACGGGCTCATCTCGGTCGCAGCCGTTGCCACGGCGTTCCCGAGCGGACGATCGTCGCTGGCCATCAAGCTGGCCGACACCGCCGAAGCGGTCGCTGCGGGCGCGGACGAGATCGACATGGTCATCGACCGCGGTGCTTTCCTGTCCGGGCGCTACGGGCTCGTCTTCGACCAGATCGCTCAGGTCAAGGAGGCCTGCCGCCGCGATGACGGCAGCTACGCGTCGCTGAAGGTCATCCTCGAGACCGGAGAGCTCAACACCTACGACAACATCAAGCGGGCTTCGTGGCTCGGCATCCTCGCGGGTGGTGACTTCATCAAGACCTCGACCGGCAAGGTGCAGCCCGCCGCGACCCTTCCCACGACACTCCTGATGCTCGAGACCGTGCGCGACTGGCATCGCGGCACGGGCCAGAAGATCGGCGTGAAGCCGGCCGGCGGCATCCGCGCGTCGAAGGATGCCGTGAAGTACCTCGTCACCGTCGCCGAGACCGTCGGGGAGGAGTGGCTGCAGCCGCACCTGTTCCGCTTCGGTGCGTCGAGCCTTCTCAACGATGTGCTCCTGCAGCGTCAGAAGCTCACCTCCGGCCACTACTCCGGTCCCGACTACGTCACGATCGACTAGGAACTCACATGTCATTTCTGGAATACGCTCCGGCCCCGGAGTCGAAGGCGATCCTGAACCTCAAGGACAGCTACGGACTGTTCATCAACGGCGAGTTCGTCGACGGTTCGGGGGAGAGCTTCACCACCATCTCACCGTCTGACGAGTCGCACATCGCCGAGATCGCGTCTGCGAACGACGAGGACATCGACCGTGCCGTCGCTGCCGCGCGTCGCGCCTACGAGAAGACCTGGTCGAAGATGTCGGGCCGTGACCGCGGCAAGTACCTCTTCCGCATCGCGCGTCTCGTGCAGGAGCGCGCCCGTGAGCTCGCCGTCGCCGAGAGCCTCGACAACGGCAAACCGATCAAGGAGAGCCGCGACGTCGACGTGCCGCTGGTCGCCTCCTGGTTCTTCTACTACGCCGGCTGGGCCGACAAGCTCGACTACGCCGGACTCGGCGCGAATCCTCGCGCGCTCGGCGTCGCGGGGCAGATCATCCCCTGGAACTTCCCCCTGCTGATGCTCGCGTGGAAGCTCGCGCCGGCACTGGCCGCGGGTAACACCGTCGTGCTGAAGCCCGCCGAGACCACCCCGCTGACCGCGCTGATCTTCGCGGAGATCCTTCAGCAGGCAGACCTTCCTGCCGGCGTCGTGAACATCGTCACGGGTGCCGGGGCATCCGGCGCCTCGCTGGTGCGTCACCCCGATGTGGACAAGGTCGCATTCACCGGGTCGACCGGCGTCGGCCGCGACATCGCCAAGGCGGTTGCGGGGACCCACAAGAAGGTCACGCTCGAGCTCGGTGGCAAGGCAGCGAACATCGTGTTCGACGACGCCCCCATCGACCAGGCGATCGAGGGCATCGTCAACGGCATTTTCTTCAACCAGGGTCACGTGTGCTGCGCTGGCAGCAGGCTGCTCGTGCAGGAGTCGATCCACGACGAGGTCATCGATCGGCTGAAGAACCGGCTGTCGACCCTGCGCCTCGGCGACCCGCTCGACAAGAACACCGACATCGGCGCCATCAACTCCGCCGCGCAGCTGGCCCGCATCCGCGAGCTCAGCGACATCGGCGAGGCCGAGGGCGCCGAACGGTGGACCGCCGACTGCGCGATCCCGGAGAAGGGATTCTGGTTCGCGCCGACGATCTTCACCGGCGTCGAGGCATCGCACCGCATCGCCCGCGACGAGGTCTTCGGACCGGTGCTCTCGGTGCTGACGTTCCGCACGCCGGCTGAGGCCATCGCGAAGGCCAACAACACCCCCTACGGCCTGTCTGCGGGAATCTGGTCCGACAAGGGATCTCGCATCCTCGCCGTCGCCGACCGCCTGCGCGCCGGCGTCATCTGGGCGAACACGTTCAACCGTTTCGACCCGTCCAGCCCGTTCGGCGGGTACAAGGAGTCCGGATACGGCCGCGAGGGCGGTCGACAGGGCCTCACCGCCTACCTCAAGGGAGCCGCAGCATGAGCAAGCGATTGACCGTGCCGAAGACCTACAAGCTGGCGATCGGCGGGGCGTTCCCGCGGAGCGAGTCCGGCCGCACGTACGAGGTGTTCTCGCCCAAGGGTGCGTTCCTCGCCAACGCTGCGAAGGGCTCCCGCAAGGATGCCCGTGATGCCGTGGTCGCCGCTCGCGCGGCGGTGAAGGGCTGGTCGGGAGCGACCGCCTACAACCGCGGTCAAGTGCTCTATCGCGTGGCCGAAGTGCTCGAAGGGCGCCGTGCGCAGTTCGTCGAGGAGATCGTCGCGCAGGAAGGCGGCTCCACATCGGCCGCCGAGTCGCAGGTCGACGCGGCGATCGACCTCTGGGTCTGGTACGCCGGCTGGTGCGACAAGTACGCGCAGGTGGCGGGCAACGCCAACCCTGTCTCTGGCCCCTACTTCAACATCTCGGTGCCCGAGCCGACCGGTGTGGTCGCCATCGTCGCGCCGCAGGACTCGGCGCTGCTGGGGCTGGTCTCGGTCGTCGCGCCGGCCCTGGTCGCGGGGAACACGGTCGTCGTGCTCGCCAGCGAGCAGCATCCGCTCTCTGCGATCAGCCTCGCCGAGGTGCTGGCGACAAGTGATGTGCCCGGGGGAGTCGTCAACGTGCTCACCGGCTCACCCGCCGAGATCGCGCCGTGGCTCGCTTCGCATCAGGACGTCAACGCGCTCGACCTCGCCGGAGCAGGCGCGCTGGACTGGGTCGACATGCAGATCGCCGCGGCAGACACGCTGAAGCGCGTCCTCACCCCCGGAGAGGTCGTCGCCTCGCCCGAGCGGATCGGCGCCTTCACCGAGGTGAAGACCGTCTGGCACACGAAGAGCATGGTCTGACACATCCGTCGGATCTGACGGAGGCCGGGCTCGCAGGCGACTGCGGGCCCGGCCTTTCTTCGCCCTCGGACGTGTCGGAACCGGTACGCGCCAATGCGGCCCTGTGTCGGATGCAGAGGTTAGGCTCGAAGGACGATCTCTGGATCCCCCATAGGAGGACGCGCATGGCCCGTATCGGTGAAAGCGCTGACCTGTTCAAGTGCTCATTCTGCGGAAAGAGTCAGAAGCAGGTGCAGCAGCTCATCGCTGGCCCCGGTGTGTACATCTGCGACGAGTGCGTCGAGCTGTGCAACGAGATCATCGAGGAGCGCATGGCGGAGTCCTCCGCCGAGGGCGTCGCGGAGTTCGAACTGCCGAAGCCGCGCGAGATCTTCTCCTTTCTCGAGGAGTACGTCGTCGGACAGGAGCCCGCGAAGCGCGCTCTCGCCGTCGCCGTCTACAACCACTACAAGCGCGTCCGGGCACACGGCACCCTGCAGACCGCCGAGCAGAAGGCCGAAGAGGTCGAGATCGCGAAGAGCAACATCCTGCTCATCGGACCGACCGGCTGCGGCAAGACCTACCTCGCACAGACTCTCGCCAAGCGTCTCAACGTGCCGTTCGCCGTGGCCGACGCCACCGCACTCACCGAGGCGGGCTACGTCGGTGAAGACGTCGAGAACATCCTGCTCAAGCTGATCCAGGCCGCAGACTACGACGTGAAGCGCGCCGAGCAGGGCATCATCTACATCGACGAGGTCGACAAGATCGCCCGCAAGGCCGAGAACCCCTCGATCACGCGCGACGTGTCGGGTGAGGGCGTGCAGCAGGCCCTCCTGAAGATCATCGAGGGCACGGTCGCCTCGGTGCCGCCGCAGGGTGGCCGCAAGCACCCGCACCAGGAGTTCCTGCAGATCGACACGACCAACGTGCTCTTCATCGTCGCCGGTGCGTTCGCCGGGCTCGAAGACATCGTGTCCGCGCGCGTCGGCAAGCACGGCATCGGCTTCGGCGCCCCGCTGCACGACAAGACCAAGGACCTCGATCTGTTCAGCGAGGTGCTTCCGGAAGACCTCCACAAGTTCGGACTGATCCCGGAGTTCATCGGCCGCCTGCCCGTCGTCACGAATGTGTCGCCGCTCGACCAGGACGCGCTGATGGAGATCCTCACCGGTCCCCGCAACGCGCTCGTCAAGCAGTACCAGCGCATGTTCGAGCTCGACGGCGTCCAGCTGGAATTCGACGAGGAGGCCCTGCGCTCGATCGCCGATCTGGCCGTCGACCGCAAGACCGGTGCCCGAGGCCTGCGCGCGATCCTCGAAGACGTGCTCGGGCCGATCATGTTCGAGATCCCGTCCGCCGAAGACGTCGCCAAGGTCATCGTGACCCGTGCCGCCGTCGACGAAGGCGCACCGCCCACCATCGTGATGGAGCGCAAGCGCAAGAGCGCGTGAGTCGGGCGGGCGAGCGGCAGAGCGTGAGCTGCGCGAAGAGACCGGCTATGAAGCCCGAGAACTCATCGATCTGGGCGCGACCTGGGCGAACTTCGGCAATCACAGCAATCGGGTGCACCACTTCCTGGCACGCGGCTGCGTGAAGGTGTCCGAGCAAGCGCTCGACGTGAACGAGTCGATCACCGTCCGGACGCTGCCGATGGCCGACGCGAGGGCGCGGTTGGAGCAGAGCTACCACCTGCTCACCTGGTACAAGGCCCAGGAATGGCTCGGTCAGTGAGGCAGCGTCAGGCCTCGAGGCCTCGACGCTTGAGCAGCGGCGCGATCTCGGCGTCGCGGCCGCGGAAGTCGCGGTAGGCCTCGAGCGGGTCCTTCGACCCACCGACACCGAGGAGACGCTGCCGGAAACGGTCGCCGTTCTCGCGGGTGAGGCCCCCGTTCTCCCGGAACCAGTCGACCGTGTCTGCGTCGAGCACCTCGCTCCAGATGTACGAGTAGTAGCCGGCGCTGTAGCCGCCGGAGAAGACGTGGGCGAAGTACGTCGACGAGTAGCGGGTCGGGACGACCGGGTCGTTCAGGCCGATGTCCTCGAGCGCTGCCGCCTCGAACGCCGCGACGTCGTCGATCGCTGCCGACGTGCCGACGAGGTGCCACGCCTGATCCAGCCACGCCGCGGCCAGGTACTCGCTCGTCGCATGGCCCTGGTCGAAGGTCTCCGTCGCACGGAGTCGCTCAACGATCGCGGGGTCGAGCGGCTCGTCCGTCTCGTAGTGCCGCGCGTAGTTGTCGAGCACCTCCGGCCACAGGATCCACATCTCGTTCACCTGGCTCGGGAACTCGACGAAGTCGCGGAACACATTCGTTCCGGCGAAGTGCGGGTAGGTCACCGTCGCGAACAGTCCGTGGAGGGCGTGTCCGAACTCGTGGAACAGGGTCGTGACCTCGTCGAGGGTCAACAGCGTGGGCTCGCCGTCGCCGGGGAGCGGCACGTTCAGATTGTTGACGACGACGGGTGCCGTGCCGCGCAGCTGCGACTGACTGACGATCGGATTCATCCACGCTCCGCCGCGCTTGGAATCGCGGGTGTAGAGGTCGAGGATGTATAGGCCGAACGGGCTGCCGTCGGCGTTGTGCACCTCGAACACGCGAGCACCGGGGTGGTAGGCCGGAAGGTCGGTGCGCTCGGTGAACGTCACGCCGTAGAGGCGCGTGGCCGCGAAGAAGACTCCATCTTGCAGGACGCGCTCGGCCTCGAACCACGGGCGCAGCGCGCTCGAGTCGATGTCATAGCGGGCGCTGCGCACCTTCTCGGTGTAGAACGCCCAATCGTGCGCCTCGATCGGGAAGGGGGTGCTCTCCGTCTCGTCCACGATCGCCTGCAGGGCTTCGCGTTCCGCCTTGGCGTTGCGCGCCGAGGGGCCCGCGAGCTGACGCAGCATCCGCTCCACTGCTTCGGGACTGCCGGCGGTCTCATCGGCCGTGACATAGGCGGCGTGGGAGGCGTATCCCAGCAGCTTCGCGCGCTCCGCCCGCAGACGCACGATCTCGACCAGCACCGGGCGGTTGTCGTCGGTGTTGTCTCGTGATCCGCGCTGGCGGGACGCCGCCATGATGCGCCGTCGTGATTCACGGTCGCGCAACTGCGCGAGGGAAGGATGCCCGGTGAAGAGCGGCAGTGCGATCAGCAGCTTGCCGTCCAACCCGCGTTCCTGCGCGGCGCGCGCCGCTGCGGACAGCTCGCCCGCGCTCAGACCATCGAGCTCCTCGGCGGTGTCGAACACGACCGCGAGGTCGTTCGTGTCGTTGAGCAGGTTGCGCTCGAAGGTGTTGCTGAGCGTCGAGAGCTGCTGGTTGAGCATGGTCAGATGCGCCTTGGCCTCGTCGTCGAGTGCGGCGCCGGCGTGCGACATCTCCCGATGGTGACGCTCGACGAGATACCGCTGTTCGGGGTCGAGTTCGAGGTGATCGAGCTGCGCGTGCACCTGCTCCACCCGCCAGTACAGGGCGCTGTCGAGAGTGACCGCGTCCTGATGCGCCGCCATGAGGGGCGCCAGCTGCTCGTCGACCGCCTGGATCTCGGGCGTCGCATCGGCCGAACTCACGGTGTAGAAGGCGTGGGCGACCCGGTCGAGCAGTTCTCCGGAGCGCTCCAGGGCCTCGATGGTGTTCTCGAACGTCGGCATCGACCGCACCATCGTGATGCGAGAGATCTCGCGGAGGTGCTCTTCGAACGCTGCACGGAAGGCCGGAAGGTAGTGCTCGGGGCGAATCGTCCGGTAGTCGGGCAGCCCGTATGCGAGAGAAGACGGCTGGAGCAGCGGATTCGAGGCGTCGGTCATCCTCAGAGCCTAGCCACCGACGCAGACACGGTCAGGACGCCGCGTCCCGCAACCGGACCATCACGCGCTCGAGCGCTTCGACGACCAGACGCACGGATCTGCGTCGCAGGTTCTCGGGTCGCGCGAGCAGATCGATCATGCGGTGCGTGCTCACTCCCTGCAAAGGGATGCGCACGATGTCGCGGTCGTCGACACTGCGCGAGGTGAACCGCGGCAGCATCCCCAACACACCGCCGGCCGCGACGACCGCCGACACTGCGCCGTAGTCGTTGATGCGGTGCTGGATCCGGATGGGCCGATTCGCGACGGCCGACACCGCGCGCAGAACGTCGTCGGGGGAGTAGCCGACGCGACTCGTGACCCACCGCTCCTCAGCGACATCCTCCGGCGACAGGCTCGCGCGGTCGGCGAGGACGTGGGTCGTCGCCACAGCGACATCGAGCGGCTCTCGGACCAGGGTCAGACTGCGCACCCCCTGCGTCGGCCACGGCTCGGAATGCTCCATGCGATGGGCGAGCACCAGGTCGTAGCGGGCGGTGAGCCCGGGGAACTCGCTCTGCGCCACATCTTCATCGGTGAGCTGCACCGTCGGGGCGTCGGACGACGACAGCTCGCGCAGCAAAGGCCCGAAAAGCGCCTGCCCCACGCTGTGGAATCCGCTGATGCTCACGGTCCCCGCGTCCGCGCCCTCGAAGTCGTCCAGCGCATTGCGCGCAGCTGCCATGGCGTCGATCGCGTCGGCGCCTGCCGCCGCGAGGACTTCTCCGGCCGGAGTGAGAGCGAGCGTGCGCCCCTCCTTCCGGGTCAGCGGGGTACGGAAGTTTCGTTGCAGGGCGGCGAGCTGTTGGGACACGGCGGACGGAGTCACCCGGAGGGCCTCGGCGACGGCGGTGACACTTCCCAGGGCGTGCAGCTCGCGCAGGATCTGCAGCTGATGGAGTTCCATCCGAACAGTTTAGGTGCAACTACAGGGATGGTACAGAGAATGCGCATTGCTCTACATTGTGCGATGCGATGGGATCGGAACCATGAAGGCACTGTTCAAAGGCGAGCGCGGTCCAGGACTCGAGCTGGTCGAGCGCCCCGATCCCGTCGCGGGCGCGGACGAAGTGGTCATCCGCGTGCTGCGCACCGGGATCTGCGGCACCGATCTGCACATCCGGCGCTGGGACGACTGGGCGGCGTCCGCCATCGAGGCTCCGCTCATCCCCGGCCACGAGTTCTACGGCGAGGTTGTGGAGGTCGGTCCGCGGGTGCACGACATCGCGGTCGGCGATCGTGTCTCCGGCGAAGGACACATCGTCTGCGGCACATGTCGCAACTGCCGTGCCGGACGGCGGCAGATGTGCATCCGCACCATCGGCCTCGGACTCCAGCGCGACGGCGCCTTCGCGGAGTACCTCTCGCTGCCGGCGACGAACGTCTGGGTTCATCACGCGGAGGTCAGCCCCGAGCTCGGTGCGATCTTCGACCCTCTCGGCAACGCGGTCCACACCGCCCTGACCTACCCCGTCGTCGGAGAGGACGTGCTCGTGACCGGGTGCGGCCCGATCGGCCTGATGGCGATCGCCGTCGCCCGGCACGCCGGTGCCCGATTCATCACCGCGACCGATGTGAGTGCTCCTCGTCTGAAGATGGCGCGCCAGATGGGCGCCGACGAGGTCGTCGACGTCTCCGTGCGCGACATCCGCGATGCGCAGCAGGTGCTGGGGCTCCGCGAGGGCTTCGACATCGGATTCGAGATGAGCGGGGCCGCATCCGCTCTTCCCGCCATGATCGACAACATGAACCACGGCGGTCGCATCGCCATGCTGGGACTGCCGAGCGCCGGTTTCGAGATCGACTGGGGCAAGCTGGTCACGCACATGCTCACGATCAAGGGCATCTACGGACGCGAGATGTTCGAGACCTGGAATGCGATGGGCGCGATGCTGCAGACGAGCGCGACTCTGCGGGACGCGATCGCTCGCGTCGTCGCCGATGTCATCCCGGCACGTGACTGGGAACGCGGATTCGCGGCGGCGGAGTCCGCCGGCACGGGCAAGATCATCCTCGATTGGACGGAGCTGTGATGTACGGGACATTCCAGAAGCACCTGACGGCAGAACTCGCCGGCATCGAGGAAGCCGGGCTCACGAAGCACGAGCGCGGCATCCGGGGCCCCCAGAGTGCCGAGATCGTGGCCGACGGCGCGGAGGTACTGAACTTCTGCGCGAACAACTACCTCGGCCTCGCCGACGATCCGCGCATCCTCGAAGCCGCCACGAATGCCCTGCAGGAGTGGGGGTACGGCCTCGCCAGCGTGCGCTTCATCTGCGGCACCCAGGAACAGCATCTCGAGCTCGAGCGGCGTCTGGCGGGCTTCCTCGGCACCGATGACGCGATCCTCTACTCGTCGTGCTTCGACGCCAACGGCGGAGTGTTCGAGACGCTGTTCAGCGCAGAAGACGCCATCATCTCCGACGAGCTGAACCACGCTTCGATCATCGACGGCATCCGACTTTCGAAGGCCCGGCGTCTCCGCTACCGCAACCGCGACATGGCCGACCTCGAGGAGCAACTGCGCTCGGCATCCGACGCCCGGTTCCGGGTGATCGTGACCGACGGCGTGTTCTCGATGGACGGCTACATCGCGCCGCTCGCGGAGATCTGCGACCTCGCAGAGCGGTACGACGCACTCGTCTTCGTCGACGACTCGCACGCCGTCGGGTTCGTCGGCGACGACGGACGTGGCACTCCGGAGTTCTGCGGCGTCGCCGACCGAGTCGACATCTACACCGGCACCTTCGGGAAGGCTCTCGGAGGAGCGTCAGGCGGGTACGTCGCCTCGCATGCGGACATCGTCGCACTCCTGCGCCAGCGTTCGCGGCCGTACCTCTTCTCCAACACCCTCGCGCCGGCCATCGTCGCCGGCACCCTGACGGCACTCGACCTCGTCGAAGGCTCTGCCGACCTACGCGCGCGGCTGCGGGAGAACGCGGCGCTCTTCCGCGAACGGATGACTGCCGAGGGGTTCGAGCTTCTGCCGGGGGAGCATCCGATCGTGCCGGTGATGTTCGGAGACGCGGCGAAGACCGCTCGCATCGCTGCGGAGATGCAGAGGCGGGGGATCTTCGTCACCGCGTTCAGCTTCCCCGTCGTGCCGCGTGGTCTCGCGCGCATCCGCGTGCAGCTGTCGGCGGCTCACACCGCCGAGCAGGTCGATCGCTGCGTGCGCGCCTTCGTCGCCGCGCGGGCCGCCGTCGGCTGAGCCTCAGGGAGGGCGAACGAGGAGTGCAAAGAAAAGCTTGCAAAGATATCTTTGCAAGAGTATCTTTGCACTCATGACCGAAGACACGCAGATCCGAACCCTCGACTCGAGGGCGCTGAAGGCCCTCGCGCATCCGCTGCGAGTGCGCATCTTCGACATCCTCGCCTCCCGAGGCCCCCAGACCGCGAGTTCGCTGGCTGCCCTCGTCGGAGAGACGTCAGGATCGACCAGCTACCACCTCCGCGCCCTCGCGGCCCACGATCTGATCCGTGAGGTCGAAGGGCGGGGAACGGCGCGAGAGCGCTGGTGGGAGCGCCCCAAGGGGCGCATCGACATGCCGGGTCCGGACGAATCCATGTCGCCCTCCAACCGTGCGGCCGCGCAGATCGTGACGTCGGAGTTCTTCCGGCTGCGGCACGAGACGCTGATGTCGTACCTCAACCGCCCGGAGTCCGAGATTCCCGAGGATTGGCGCGAGGTCGGTCTCACCATGACGACGCACCTCGACATGACAGCCGCGCAGACGATGGCGCTCCGAGAAGAACTCGAAGCCCTCGTCGAGAGCGCCATCAAGCGCTTCCGCGGCCAGACCGGCCCCGACGTGCGACGCGTGTCGCTTCGGGCAGAGATCTTCGATCTACCGACGGCGAACAGCCGCACGACCAGCCCTGAGGAGGGATCATGACCACCGCAACGCTCCGACTCGCCGCTCCCACGCCCTTCGAGCGTCTTCTCCAGCGCGTCGCGCTCGGGCTCGCCAGACACGTCGAACACCGCATCGCCACGCGCGCCGCGCGCCGAGAGATCTCCCTCGACATGCTGCGCGAGCAGCAGTCACGCAAGCAGGACCCGCAGGTGCTCGAGCACGCCCTCGCGCAGATGGGGCTCCCGCGCCGCTGAGATCGAGGACCTCAGTCCTCGAAGGGGCGCGCGACGACGTCGCCGGATGCCGTCTGGAGCACTTCCCAGCCCGCGTCGAGCTCGGCGATCGCGCGGCCCTCGAGCCAGGTGAGAGTCCAATGGCCCGTGAGGCCGCGCGACTCCACGTCGGCGATCGCGGGCCGCAGCGCGGCGGGAACCGAAGCCGGCGGCTCGACTCCCGTCGCCCAGCGCGTGCCGAGCTGCATCAGGCGCCCTCGACCGGGGCGAGTTCGATCGCGGTGACGGCGAACTCCTCGGCCTCGGTGAACTCGAGTGCGGCGATGCGTCCGACGGCGCGAAGGTCGTCGGCGGCCGCGCGCAGAGCATCGAGCTTCGCGGGCGGAGCGGCGATCACGGCTCGCGCGACCGGAGTCTTCTGCGACGCCTTCGCCTCCGTCTTCGCACGGCGGATGCCGATCAGGGCCTCGCTCGCGACGGAGAGCACGGCCGGGTCGCCCTCGAAGCCCAGAGGCTCCGGCCACGCGGCGGTGTGCACCGATCCCTCTTCGAACCAGGACCAGACCTCGGCCGTGGCGAAGGAGAGCACTGGGGCGAGCAGCCGCAGGAGCGTGGACAGCGCCAGGCGCAGCGACAGGGCAGCGGATGCCTGACCGACGTCGGTCTGGTCGTAGGCGCGCTCCTTGACGAGCTCCAGATAGTCGTCGCAGAACGTCCAGAAGAACGCCTCGGTGAGTTCGAGCGCGCGAGCGGCGTCGTACCGCTCGAAGGCCTTGGTCGCCTCGACGACCACACCGTCGAGGGCGGCGAGCATCGACGCGTCCAGTGCGTGCGTCACCTGTGCGCCCTCCGGCACGGGGAAGGACAGCACGAACTTCGCGGCGTTGAGCACCTTGATCGCCAGGCGGCGGCCGATCTTCACCTGCGTCGGGTTCTGCGGGTCGAACGCGGCGTCCATGCCGAGACGGCTCGACGCGGCCCAGTAGCGCACGGCATCCGATCCGTGGTTCTCGAGAACGTCGGCGGGGGTGACGACGTTGCCCTTCGACTTCGACATCTTCTTGCGGTCGGGGTCGACGATGAAGCCGGAGATCGCGGCATTGCGCCACGGCGTCCTGCTGTCCTCGAGTGTGGAGCGCAGCATGGTCGAGAAGAGCCAGGTGCGGATGATGTCCTGCCCCTGCGGGCGGAGGTCGAACGGCGCGGTGAGCTGCCACAGCTCCTCGTCGCGCTGCCAGCCACCGGCGAGCTGCGGGGTGAGCGACGACGTCGCCCAGGTGTCGAGAATGTCGGCCTCGGCATCGAACCCGCCCGGAACGCCACGCTGATCCTCGCTGTATCCGGCCGGGACGTCGGTGGTGGGGTCGATCGGGAGCGATGCGGCATCCGGCGTCAGCACGCGGTCGTAGTCACGCCGGCCGTTCTCGTCGAGGCCATACCAGAGCGGGATCGGCACGCCGAAGAACCGCTGGCGCGAGACCAGCCAGTCGCCGGTCAGGCCACCCACCCAGTTCTCGTAACGCACGCGCATGAACTCCGGGTGCCAGGCGAGCTCCTGCCCGTGCGCGATCAGCTTGTCGCGCAGTTCGCCGTCGCGGGCGCCGTTGCGGATGTACCACTGACGCGTGGAGACGATCTCGAGCGGACGGTCGCCCTTCTCGAAGAACTTCACGGCGTGGTTGAACGGCTTGCCGACGGCCGTCATTTCACCGGTCTCCTGCAGCTTCTCCACGATCGCCTTGCGCGCGCTGAAGACGGTCTTGCCGCCGAGGTTCTCGGCGTACCACCGGCGTGCTCCCGCATCCGGCACGGATGCCGGCGCCTCGGGCAAGAAACGTCCGTCGAGACCGATCGTGGTCAGGTTCGGCAGGGTGGGCGTCGCCGAGGGGCGCAGCTCGCGCCACCAGATGATGTCGGTCACGTCGCCGAAGGTGCAGACCATCGCCGCACCGGTGCCCTTGTCGGGCTGCGCGAGGTGATGGGGGAGGATCTCGATCTCCGCACCGAAGAAGGGCGTGCGCACCTTCGTGCCGATGAGGTCCTTGTGCGGTCCTTCAGGGTGCGTCACGATCGCGACGCACGCGGGGAGGAGCTCGGGGCGCGTCGTGTCGATCGCGATCGAGGTCCTGCCGTCGGCGAGCGGGCCGTCCGAGAAGGGGAACTCGATGGTGTGATAGGCCGCCTGCTGGTCGCGGTCCTCGAGTTCGGCCTGCGCGATCGCCGAGCGGAAGTCGACATCCCACAGCGTCGGCGCCATCGCCTGGTAGGCCTCGCCCCGCTCGATGTTGCGCAGGAAGGCGAGCTGGCTCTGCCGGATGGTGTCGTCCGAGATCGTCCGGTACGTCTGCGTCCAGTCGACGCTCAGGCCGAGCTGACGGAACAGTGACTCGAACTGCTTCTCATCCTCGATGGTGAGGCGCTCGCAGAGCTCGATGAAGTTGCGGCGGCTGATGGGCTGCTGGTCGGCAGCGCGACTCGACTTGTTGTCGCCACCCTCGAACGGCGGAGTGAAGTCGCTGTCGTAGGGGAGCGACGGGTCGCAGCGCACGCCGTAGTAGTTCTGCACGCGTCGCTCGGTGGGGAGGCCGTTGTCGTCCCAGCCCATCGGATAGAACACGGTCTTGCCGCGCATGCGCTCGAATCGCGCCTTGACGTCGGTGTGGGTGTAGGAGAACACGTGCCCGATGTGCAGGCTGCCGGATGCCGTCGGCGGAGGGGTGTCGATCGAGTACACGCCCTCGCGGCCCGCCTCCGCCGCCCGCAGACGGTCGAACAGGTAGGTGCCCTGTTCCGCCCAGGCGGCGTCCCACTTCGCTTCGAGACCTTCGAGTGCGGGCTTGTCGGGAATCTGGTTCAGGGCCGAATCAGAAGCAGGCATGGAGGTCTCCTCGAGCGATGTATGCGGCACTGTGTGAGCGTGCCTGAGTGTGGATTGTGGACTCCATTCTAGCGAGCGCCACTCGGGGGCGGATGCCGCCACCGGCCCCGCTTCGCCGTCGTTCCGGGCAACTTGTGGGACCGGGTCCAACAATCGGCCCTAGACTTGTGGCATCCCGACCCGTCTGTTCAGAGGAATCGTCATGCCCGCACGTTCCGCGCGCCGCCTTCTGCCGCTCGCCGCCCTCGTCGCCGCCACCGGACTCGTGCTCAGCGCCTGCGCGACGCCGGCATCGCAGAGCGGCGGTGACGCCGATGCCGAGCTCGTGTGGTCGATCGAGGGTGCGAACCTGTCGGCCGGACACATGGACCCTCAGATCAGCCAGCTCGACGTCTCGGGCATGGTGCAGCGGGCGGTCCTCGACTCGCTGGTGTTCCAGGAGGACGACGGCTCGTTCTCGCCGTGGCTCGCGACGAAGTGGGAAGTCTCGCCCGACAGCACCGAGTACACCTTCACGCTGCGAGACGACGTCACCTTCCACGATGGTGAGCCCTTCGACGCCGCCGCCGTCAAGGCGAACTTCGACCGCATCGTCGACCCGGAGACCGCGTCGGCGCAGGCCGCCAGCATGCTCGGTGCCGCTTTCTACAAGGGCACGGAAGTCGTCGACGACGACACGGTGAAGGTGAGCTTCACGCAGCCCTACGCTCCGTTCCTGCAGGCGGCGAGCACACCGCAGCTCGGGTTCTACTCTCCGGCGGTGCTCGCCGAGTCCGCCGATCAGCTCAAGGCCGGCGGACCAGACATCACCGTCGGCACCGGTCCGTTCGAGCTGACCGAATACACGCCCGACCAGGAGATCGTCTACACGCGCAACGATGACTACGCCTGGGGCCCGCACGGCGAGAAGGCACCGAAGTTCGAGACCCTGCGGGTGGAGATCCAGCCCGAGGCTTCCGTGCGCACCGGTGTCGTGGAGAGCGGTGAGAGCGATCTCGCCAGCAACATCCCGCCGAACCTCGCGAAGGATCTGGGCGACGGCATCACCGTCGACTCGGTCGAGTACCCCGGCCTGCCCTACTCGCTGTACCTCAACGAGAAGTACGGCGTCTTCGCCGATGAGAAGGTGCGGCAGGCGTTCGCGCGCGGCATCGACATCGACGCGGCGGTGGACGAGATCTTCTTCGACCAGTTCCCGCGTGCGTGGAGCATCCTCGGATCGACGACACCCGGCTACGACGCGTCTCTCGAGGACAGCTGGCCCTTCGACCAGGACGAGGCGAATCGTCTGCTCGACGAGGCCGGGTGGACGGAGCGGAACGCCGACGGCATCCGCACGAAGGACGGCAAGCCGCTCTCGGTCCGATGGATCGCCTACACACCCGTTCCGGACGACCGTGCCGCGCTCGCGAACGCGATCCAGTCGGACCTCAAGGAGATCGGGTTCGACGTGGCGCGCGAGGTGCTGGAGCCGGGCGCGTACAACGAGCAGTACGGTCCGAAGACCTTCGACCTCACCGACTGGGGCTTCTCCGGCGTCGATCCCGACCTCCTGCGCAATCACCTGCACACGGACGGCTTCCAGAACGCGTCCCAGGTGAACGATCCCGAGATCGACGAACTCCTCGAGCAGGCCGTCGCGACCAGCGATCAGAGCGAGCGCGACGAGCTCTACACGCAGCTGCAGGAATGGAACGCCGAGTACACGGCGATCGTGCCGCTCTACAGCCCCTCCGCGATCACCGCGGTGGGCGAGCGGGTCGAAGGACTCGACTACGACCTGTACGGACGGCCGCTGTTCTACGATGTGACGGTCGGCTGACCGGAGCCCCGCGTCTCGACCTCGTCGCTCGGGGAGCCGGACATCGGTCGGCTGAACCGGAAGGGAGAACGGTGAAGGCTGCGCTCCTCCGCATCGCGGGCCTGGCCGCATCCGTCGTCATCGTCCTGTGGGGTGCGGCGACCGTCGCCTTCCTGGCGTTCCGGGTGATCCCCGGCGACCCGGTGTCCGTGATGCTCGGACCGCAGGCCCAGGTGAGCGAAGCGATCAAGGACGGCATCCGGGCCGATCTCGGACTCGACCGCCCGCCGTTCGAGCAGTATCTGACCTTCATCGCGCAACTCGCGCGAGGCGACCTCGGTGAGTCGTATCAGCTGCGGATGCCGGTCACAGAGGTGATCGGCAGGCAGCTCGGTGCGACGCTCCAGCTGTCGGCGCTGGCACTCATCATCGCGGTCGTGCTCGCGCTCGCTGTGGCGCTGCTCGTGCGCGGACAGGCCGGTCGTGCGGTCGCGGCCGGAATCGAGCTCGTCGTGCTGTCGTCGCCGGTGTTCTGGATCGGTCTCATCCTGCTCAGCGTCTTCGCCTTCGGCCTGGGCTGGTTCCCGGTGTCAGGCACCAGGAATCCTCTGACGATCGTGCTGCCCGCGATCACGCTCGCGCTTCCGGTCGCCGCGTTGCTGAGCCAGGTGCTCCGCGACGGGCTCGCGCAGGCGGAGCGGATGCCGTTCGCCGAGACTGTCCGCGCGCGCGGCGCCGGACCCACCTGGTTCACGCTCCGACACGGTCTGCGCCACGGTGCCGCGAATGCGGTGACGCTCGCCGCCTATCTCACCGGGTCGGTCGTGGGGGGAGCCGTGCTCGTGGAGACCGTGTTCGCGCGTCCGGGGCTCGGCCGTGTCACACTCGCCGCGATCAGCGACCGCGATCTTCCCGTCATCACCGGGATCATCCTGCTGAGCGCCGTGGTCTTCGTCGCAGTGAATCTCGTCGTCGAGCTGCTGCATCCGCTGATCGATCCTCGGGTGACCGCCTCCCGCCCGGGTGGCGTGCGATGAGGCGCGCGCTGCTGTGCGCGGCGGTCGGGGTGCTCATCGTGATCGCCTTCGCCGCACTCTGGCCTGGCGTCCTGGCCACGCACGACCCGCTGCAGACCGACGTGCGGTCGGCGCTCGTGCCCCCGAGTGCGGAGCACATCTTCGGCACCGACCAGAGCGGACGCGACGTGTACTCCCGCGT
Organism: Microbacterium sp. PMB16; assembly: GCF_051294855.1. Lineage (GTDB taxonomy): Bacteria > Actinomycetota > Actinomycetes > Actinomycetales > Microbacteriaceae > Microbacterium. The sequence continues at coordinate 3,653,577 of NZ_CP145908.1, read as the reverse complement.
CATCTTCGGCGCGGGACGCTCGCTCGGCATCGGACTGCTCGCCACCGCGATCGCCCTGGTCGGCGGGCTCATCGTCGGTGCTCTCGCCGGTGTCGCTCCGCGGCCGGTCGAGGCGGTGATGATGCGGATCAACGACATCCTGATGGCGTTCCCCGAGTTCCTGGTGGCACTCGTCGTCGTCGCCGTCCTCGGGCCGGGTCCGGTGAACATCGCGATCGCGGTGACCCTGGCGGCAGGGCCGGTGTACATCCGTCTGGCCCGCGTGCAGACACGAACGCTGCGCGGTGCCGAACACGTCGAGGCGGCGCGCATCCTCGGGGTGCCGCCGGTGCGCGCGTTCGTGCGTCACGTCGTGCCCGGGGTGCTCGGCTCGCTCAGCGTGCTCGCGACGATCGGCATCGGCTCGAGCATCCTCGCAGCGGCGGGACTGAGCTTCCTCGGTCTGGGACCGTCCGAACCCACCCCCGAGTGGGGGCTCATGCTCGCCGGCGGACGCAACGTGCTGGGGCAGGCCTGGTGGATCTCGGTCTTCCCCGGCATCGCGATCACGCTCACCGTGGTCGCGGCGACGGTCGTGGGGCGCATCCTCCGGGCGAGGACGGAAGGTCGGCGCTCATGAACGCGGCACTCGAGGTGCACGGTCTGCGGATCTCTTTCGACGGCACGCCTGTCGTCGACGATGTCTCGTTCACGGTGGCGCCGGGGGAGTGCGTCGCGATCGTCGGAGAGTCGGGGGCGGGCAAGTCGCTCACCGCCCGCGCGCTGCTCGGGCTCACTCCCGCGGACGCGGCGGTCCGCGTCGATCGGCTCATGGTCGACGGAGTCGATGCCGGCTCTCTCGGTGAACGCGGCTGGCGCGTGCTGCGGGGCTCGCGCATCGCCCTCGTCTCGCAGGATGCCCTGGTCTCCCTCGATCCGCTGCGGCGCATCGGTGACGAGATCGCCGAGCCGCTGCAGCTGCACAGGATCGTCCGCGGGCGCGCGGCCCTCGTCGGCCGGGTCCGCGAGCTGCTGGGGCGGGTGTGGATGCCGGATGCCGACCGTCGCGCGCGTCAGCGTCCGCACGAGCTCTCGGGTGGACTGCGGCAGCGTGCCCTGATCGCATCGGCGCTCGCAGCCGAACCCGCGGTGCTGGTGGCCGACGAGCCGACGACGGCGCTCGACGCGACGGTGCAGGCGCGGATCCTCGGGCTGCTCCGCGAGATCGCCGACGCCGGAACGGCGGTCGTCTTCATCAGCCATGACTTCGCCGCCGTGCGCCGGCTCGCAGACCGGGTGCTGGTGATGCGCGGCGGTGAGGTGCTCGAGAGCGGACCCGTGGCAGAGGTGCTCGAGCGGCCGCAGCACGAATACACCCGTCAGCTCATCGCAGCGACCATCCATGAGCCGCGGATCGCGGATGTCGTCGCCGCCGATCCGGTGCTGGTCGTCGCCGATGCGTCGAGGAGCTTCGGCGACCTTCCGGCGGTCGTCGCCGCGTCGTTCTCGGTGCCCGAGGGTCGCACACTCGGCATCGTCGGAGAGTCGGGTTCGGGGAAGACCACGCTGGCGCGAATGATCGTCGGGGTGGAACGGCCGGACTCCGGGGCGCTGCGCTGGATCGGCGAGCGCCGGGTGCAGCTGGTGCACCAGAATCCGCTCGGGGCGTTCGATCCGCGCTGGACGGTCGGGCGCTCGCTGCGCGAGGCGCTCGAGGCCGGCGGGGTGCCGCGTTCGCAGCGCGCGGCGCGGGTGACCGCGCTTCTCGCGGAGGTCGACCTCGATCCGGTCCTCGCCGACCGTCGGCCGATCGCGCTCTCCGGCGGGCAGCGTCAGCGGGCAGCCATCGCTCGAGCGCTGGCCGCCGATCCGGAGGTGCTGGTCCTGGACGAGCCGGTGTCGGCGCTCGACCCATCGGTGCGGGAGCGGATCCTGAGTCTCCTGGCGCGCGTGCAGCACGAGCGCGGGCTCACCATGATCCTGGTGTCGCACGACCTCGATGTGGTCGGCGCGGTCTCCGACGAGATCCTGGTGATGCAGGACGGGCACATCGTGGAGCAGGGGAGGACCGGCGACGTGTTCGCGGCGCCGCAGCATCCGTTCACGCAGGAGCTGCTCGCGGCGAACGGGCCCGTCAGCCCTTGATCTGAATCCCCAGGCCCGCCGCGATCACCGGGGCGAGCTGCTGAACCTGGAAGCCCGTGAGAGTCGTGCCGCGAAGGCTGTTGGCGTCGAGGTACGACAGGGCGTCGAGCCCGCGCAGGTCGACATCGGTCGCACGCATGCCCCGCGGGTCGACCTCGTCGCTGGTGGTGTCGGCGAAACGCACGCGGGTGAGTTCGGACTGCGGCATGTCGATGGTGCGGATGCTGCAGCCGGAGATCTCGACATCGGTGGCGCGTGCGGCGCCGAGGTTCAGGTAGTCGATCCTCAGGTCGCGCAGCTCGAGCTCGTCGATGCGCGCCCCGCTGAGATCGAGTGTGCCGATCCGGCCGTCGCTGATCCGCAGTCGCCGGATTCCCGCATCGCGCATCTTCAGCGACGCGATGCGCACGCCGGTCATCGCGACGTCGAGCACCGTCGCGCCGGTGAGATCCACAGCATCCGCATCGGCCCGCAGGGTGCACTGCTCGAGGGAGGCGTAGGCGAGGTCGGTGTCGCCGCCGAGGTCGAGGGCGGCGGCGATGAGGTCGGCGTTGCGCCGTGGAGACGCTGCTGCGAACTCGTCGGGAAGATCGGGCGGTGAGACGCGGGGTGCGGCGGGGGATTCGGTGGTGCGGGCCATGGTTCGAGGGTAGGCGGAGGCACGGACGTCGCAGAACGACACGAACTTCGCAGGGATCGAGCAGGTCTCCTGCGAAGTTCGTGTCGTTCTGCGAGATCCCGCAGGGGCAGGGACGCGGGCGCCGAGGACACGCGTACAATGGAGGCACGAGCATCGATCCGGCATCACCGGGGAGCTCTCGGAAGAACAGTCCTCCCTCGCGAGAGAGCGGACCCAGTAGAACCGAGCGGGGCAGGCCCGTCACAGCCGCAGTGAGAGTGGCCCGCCGAGAGGCGCGCACGCGAGGTGGTACCGCGGTCCGTGAGGGTCGTCCTCGCAGGAGCATCCGCCACGACGATCACTGCGAGACACGATGACCTACCCCCGTTCCTCCTTCGGCCCGGCCGCCGACTCCGTCGCGCCCAGCCCCCGCTTCCCGCAGATCGAGGAGGAGGTGCTCGAGTTCTGGAAGGGCGACGAGACCTTCCGAGCCTCGATCGATCAGCGCGACGGCTCTCCCGAGTGGGTCTTCTATGACGGTCCGCCGTTCGCCAATGGTCTGCCGCACTACGGTCACCTGCTCACCGGGTACGCGAAGGACGTGTTCCCCCGGTTCCAGACCATGCTCGGCAAGAAGGTCGATCGCGTCTTCGGCTGGGACACCCACGGACTCCCCGCCGAGCTCGAGGCGATGAAGCAGCTCGGCATCACCGAGAAGAGCGAGATCGAGGCCATGGGCATCGACGTCTTCAACGCGAAGGCGAAGAGCTCCGTGCTCGCGTACACCGACGAATGGCAGGACTACGTCACGCGTCAGGCCCGCTGGGTCGATTTCGACCGCGGGTACAAGACCCTCGACCTCGGGTACATGGAGAGCGTGCTCTGGGCGTTCAAGACCCTGTACGACAAGAACCTCGCCTATGAGGGCTACCGCGTGCTGCCGTACTGCTGGCGCGACGAGACGCCGCTGAGCGCGCACGAGCTGCGCATGGACGACGACGTCTACCAGATGCGTCAGGACCCCTCGGTGACCGTCACCTTCCCGCTGACCGGCGCCAAGGCGGAGTCGCTCGGACTCACCGGTGTGCGTGCCCTCGCCTGGACGACCACGCCCTGGACCCTCCCGACGAACCTCGCGCTCGCCGTGGGACCCGACATCGAGTACGTCGTGCTCCCCGCCGGTCCCCACGGCGCTGCCGACGTGCACCAGACGCCGGGAACGACGGATGCCGCTGTCGAGGCATCCGCGCACCGTTACCTCCTCGCCCGCGAACTTCTCGGCGGCTACGCGAAGGATCTCGGCTACGAGAGTGTCGAAGAAGCGCTCGCCGCGGTCGACGCGACGATCCGCGGCGCCGAGCTGCAGGACGTCACCTACGACCGCCTCTTCGACTACTACGCCGACGCGGAGACCTACGGCACCGAGAACGCCTGGCGCATCCTGGTCGACGACTACGTCACGGTCAGCGATGGCACCGGCATCGTCCACCAGGCCCCGGCCTTCGGTGAGGACGACCTGCGCGTCGCCGGTGCCGCCGGCATCCCCACGATCCTCTCGCTCGACGATGGCGGACGCTTCCTCCCGAACGTGACCGATGTCGCAGGCGAGCTGTGGATGGAGGCGAACACCCCGCTCGTGCGGATCATCCGCGACAACGGGCGCCTCGTGCGTCTGCAGAGCTACGAGCACTCCTACCCGCACTGCTGGCGCTGCCGGAACCCCCTGATCTACAAGGCGGTGTCGAGCTGGTTCATCCGCGTGACGGACATCAAGGACGACATGCTCGCGAACAACGAGCAGATCACCTGGGTGCCTGAGAACGTCAAGCACGGACAGTTCGGCAAGTGGCTCGAAGGCGCGCGCGACTGGTCGATCAGCCGCAACCGCTACTGGGGTTCGCCGATCCCGATCTGGAAGAGCGACGACCCGGAGTATCCGCGCGTCGATGCATACGGATCGCTCGAGGAGATGGAGCGCGACTTCGGCACGCTGCCGCGCAATCCCGAGGGCGAGGTCGACCTGCACCGGCCCTACATCGACGACCTCACGCGGCCCAACCCCGACGACCCCACCGGGAGATCGACGATGCGCCGCATCGAGGATGTCTTCGACGTGTGGTTCGATTCCGGATCGATGCCGTACGCGCAGGTGCACTACCCGTTCGAGAACCAGGAGTGGTTCGACTCGCACTCGCCGGCCGACTTCATCGTCGAGTACATCGGGCAGACCCGCGGCTGGTTCTACGTGATGCACGTGCTGTCGACCGCCCTGTTCGACCGTCCGGCGTTCACCGGAGTGAGCTGCCACGGCATCGTGCTCGGGAGCGACGGCTACAAGATGTCGAAGTCGCTGCGCAACTACCCGGATGTCAGCGAGGTGCTCGACCGCGACGGTTCCGACGCGATGCGCTGGTTCCTGATGTCGAGCTCGGTGCTGCGCGGCGGAAACCTCGCCGTGACCGAGGAGGGCATCCGGGCCGGCGTGCGCGAGTTCCTCTTGCCGTTGTGGAGCTCGTGGTACTTCTTCGCCACCTACGCGAATGCGTCGGGCCCCGACGGCTACGAGGCGTCGTGGCGCACGGATTCGACCGACGTGCTCGACCGCTACATCCTGGCGCGGCTCGGCGATCTCGTCCGCGAGGTGCGGGCCGACCTCGAAGGACTCGATTCGACGACGGCATCCGCGCGGCTGCGGGACTTCGCCGAGACGCTGACGAACTGGTACATCCGCCGCTCCCGCGACCGCTTCTGGGTCGGCGTGACAACCGATCCGAAGAGCACGGAGGCCTTCGACACGCTCTACACGGTTCTCGAGACGCTCACCCGCGTCGCCGCTCCGCTGGTTCCCCTGGTCAGCGAGCGCGTCTGGCAGGGTCTCACCGGCGGGCGCAGCGTGCACCTGCAGGACTGGCCGGATGCCGCCGCCTTCCCGGCCGCGGATGACATCCGCGATGCGATGGATGCCGTCCGCGAGCTCTCCAGCGTCGGCAACGCCCTTCGCAAGAAGGAGAAGCTGCGCGTGCGACTCCCGCTCGCGCGCCTCACCGTCGTGTCGCCGCTGGCGGGCGGTCTCGCGCAGTTCGAGGAGATCCTCCGGGAGGAGCTCAACGTGAAATCCGTCGAGCTCGTGCCACAGACGGCGGCGACCGCCGCCGAGTACGGGATTACCCACCGTCTCAGCGTGAACGCCCGCGCGGCCGGTCCGCGTCTGGGAAAGAACGTGCAGACCGTCATCAAGGCCGCGAAGGCCGGCGACTGGGCTGAGGTCGACGGCGTGGTGACGGTCGGCGGCCTCGCGCTGGAGCCCGCCGAGTACGACCTCGCGCTGGAGACGACGGGCCGGCCGGAGGGTGAGGCGCTGGCCATCGTCCCCTCGGGAGGATTCGTGCTGCTCGACACGCAGACCACTCCGCAGCTCGAGGCCGAGGGACTCGCCCGCGACGCGATCCGCGTCGTCCAGGAGGCGCGGAAGAATGCAGGCCTCGACGTGAGCGACCGCATCGTGCTCGCCCTCAACGCTGCTCCGGAGGATGCGGCGGCGCTCGAGGTGCACGCCGACCTGATCGCGTCCGAGACACTATCGGTCGCCTTCGCCGTGCAGGCGACCGACGACATCGACGCGCTGGTCGACGGTGTCACGAGCCCCGGGGACGGCGTCTTCCGCTCCGGCGCTCGCGCACTGGGCTCCGGCAAGGCGCCGATCATCGTGACGATCGATGCGACCGCGGTCGTGCGTGAGGGGGCAGCATCATGAGTGATCGCGAACGGGCGGATGCCGTCTACGAGACGCTCCTCGGCCGGGCAGGGGAACGCTGGGTGCAGCCGCGCAAGGAGCGCACCGCGCGCATCCTGGCGTTCCTCGACGACCCGCAGCGCACCTACCGCGTCGTGCACATCACGGGCACGAACGGCAAGACCTCGACGGCCCGCATGATCGAGAGTCTGCTCCGCGCGCACGACCTGCGCACGGGGCTGTTCACGAGTCCGCACCTGGAGCGCTTCACCGAGCGCATCATGATCGACGGTGAGCCGATCGCGGATGCTGCCGTCGCCGATGCCTGGGACGAGATCGAGCCGTTCGTCGACATCGTGGATGCCGAGCTGGAGGCGGCGGGCGATGCCCCGTTGACCTTCTTCGAGCTGCTCACCGTGCTCGCCTTCGTCGCAGCATCCGATGCCCCGATCGACGTGCTCGTGCTCGAAGTCGGCATGGGCGGTGAATGGGACTCCACGAACACCGCAGACGGAGACGTCGCCGTGTTCGCGCCCATCGACATCGATCACGCGGACCGTCTCGGCAGCACGATCGCCGAGATCGCCGAGGTCAAGGCCGGCATCATCAAGGAGGGCGCTGCCGTCGTCTCGGCGCAGCAGCCGCCGGAGGCCGCCGAGGTGCTGCGCCGCGTTGCTGCGGAGAAGAACGCGACGATCGCCTTCGAGGGTGACGAGTTCGGGCTCACCGAGCAGAAGCTCGCCGTGGGCGGTCAGCTGCTCACGATCCGCGGACTCGCGGGGGAGTACGTCGAGGAGTACCTGCCGCTGTACGGCGCGCACCAGGGGCACAACGCCGCTCTCGCCGTCGCGGCCGTCGAGTCGCTGATCGGAGGGGCGTCGCAGCGCATCGCGGGCGACATCATCTCCGACGGCCTCCAGGGTGCCACGTCTCCCGGCCGGCTGCAGCTGCTCGGCATCGCACCGACGGTCGTCGTCGATGCGGCACACAACCCGCATGGCGCGAAGGCGCTCGTACAGGCGCTGGACGACAGCTTCGACTTCGACGAGTGGGGTCTGGTGCTCGGCGTCCTGTCCGACAAGGACGCCGCGGGCATCGTCGAGCAGCTCGCACCGGCGGTCGCCCACGTGTTCGCCACCGCCCCTGACTCGGACCGGGCCAACGACGCCGACCTGATCGCCGACCTGGTCGAGCAGACCGGGAAGCGCGCCACCGTCCACCCGACGCTGGCTGAGGCCGCGGACGCCGCGCGCGAATGGGCGGCATCGTCCGATCGTCGCGCGGTCGTGATCGCCGGGTCCGTGGTGCTCGCGGGCGAGGCGATCGCCCTGGCCGAGGAAGAGGACTGGAAGTCGGGGTGGCGCGCGTGAGCACGGGGGCTCGTCCCGCTCGCGCTCCGCGCCCGCCGCGGACCCTGGTCCAGAAGCTCGCACCGGTCGTGCTCGGGTTCGAGGCGATCGTCGTCTTCCTCGTCGGATTGACGATCTTCGGCCTGAAGGCCCTGCCCGCCGGTGTCGAACCGTGGTGGGCGATCGTCGCCGGTGGCGTCGTGGGTCTCGCCTGCATCGTCGTCGCAGGATCGATCACGAAGCCCTGGGCGATCACCGCCGGATGGGTGATCCAGGCCCTCATCGCCCTGTCCGCCATCCTGGTACCCGCCATCCTGCTCGCCGTCCTGATTTTCGGCGGCATGTGGGCGTATGCGACGATCGTGGGGGCCCGACTGGATGCACGACTTCCCGCCGAGCCCTCGACCGAGACTCAGACAGAGAGTGAATGACATGGCCACCGAAGAGACACTCGTCCTCGTCAAGCCCGACGGCGTCGCCCGCGGACTCACCGGCGCGATCCTCGCCCGCATCGAAGCGAAGGGCTACGCGCTCGTCGACATCCGCCTCGTCGACCCCGACCGCGACCTGCTCGCCGCCCACTACGCCGAGCACGAGGGAAAGCCGTTCTACGAGCCGCTGCTCGAGTTCATGCTCTCCGGTCCTTCGGTCGCGATCCGTCTCGCCGGCAACCGCGTGATCGAGGGCTTCCGTTCCCTCGCCGGCACGACCGACCCGACCACGGCCGCACCCGGCACGATCCGCGGCGACTTCGGTCGCGACTGGGGCCTGAAGGTGCAGCAGAACCTCGTGCACGGCTCGGACAGCCCCGAGTCGGCTGCCCGTGAACTCGGCATCTGGTTCGACTGAGATCGATCATGCGAAAAGCCCGCCCCCGTCGAGGGGGCGGGCTTTCGTCGTTCGGGGGAAAGGCTCAGAACAGGATGCGGACCATCTCGCCGAGGAAGTCGATACCGCGCAGCTGGATGAGCAGGATGATGAAGGCGTAGGCGAGGATGGTCGCCAGTGGCACCCAGACCATGGCCTTCTCTGCGGTGGCCTTGACCTTCTCGTTTCCGGTGAAGGTGCCGTTGCGCGTGAGATGGACCATCGTGGCGAAGAAGGTCGGGATCACCACGGCCCAGGTGATCATGCACCACGGGCAGAGCACGCCGAGGTTGGTCGCGTAGAGGCTCTGGCCGATCAGCCAGCAGATGAAGACGAAAGCCGCCGTGATCCCGGCGCCGAAGACGGCCCAGAACCAGCGGGGGAACCGCGCTCCCGCGAGGACCGCCACTGCGACGACCAGCGGAGCCATCCAGCCAGTGAGACCGAGGAGAGGATTGGGGAAGCCGAACAGCTCACCTTGCCAGGACCCCAGATTGGTGCTGCATTGGACGAAGGGACTCAGGTCGCAGGACAGGGCTTCCTGCGGATTCTCGAGCAGCACGAACTTCTCGACAGTGAGCTGGAAGGCGGCGAACCAGCCGACGACACTCGCGATGATCAGCCATACGGCGAAGACGACGGGGCGGGTGGGCTGCTCGCTCATACTCAGGATTATCCCAGGGACGGCTATGGATGGGGCGAGAACGAGCCGGTGAAAACGCGGCGAAGGAGACGGGATGCCGTATTCCTCGCGACTTGGTGCGATAATGGCCTGTGATGCGATGAGCGGCGCCGCCGCGACACGCATCGACGCAGACTTCGGGGCCCCATGCCCCACGCGATCAGAGCCATGAGCCGGTCGCACGCCGATTGAGTTCGCGGCACCCGCGGGTGTCGCATGAGATTTCGCGAAGCACCTGGTGCAACGCGCAGGGAGTAAGCCAGAGATGGCCGATGAGAACAATGACAACAACATCCCGACCCTCGACCTCCCGGCTGACGCCGCGGAGCAGCTGACGGAGCCCCAGGCTCTCGACGTTGACGCGACAGCGGAGGCATCAGCCGATCCCGAAGAGGCATCCGCTGAGGTCGCCGACGCGGGAGACCCGGTCATCGAGGCAGGCGCCGACGTCGAGGCCGACGCCATCATCGAGGCCGACGCCATCATCGAGGCCGAGGCCGAGCTCGCAGCGGATGCCGTGAACGGCGGAGCATCCGCTCCGATCTCCGACGACGCGCAGCCCGCCGAGCAGACCGACGGCGGGGTCGAGGCGATCGCCGAGGCCATGGTCGCTGCGGATCTCGAGATCGAGTCCGACGTGACGCCCACGGCGGAGACCGATGCTGCCGAGACCGACGCTGCCGAGCCGGCCGCTGCCGAGACCGACGCCTCGGAGGAATCCGAGACGAAGCCGACCGAAGAGCCGGAGCCTGCGGGCCCGGTGACCGCGGTCTCCCTGGGACTGCTTCCCGAGGTCTTCGTCTCCCAGGTCTCCACGCAGCTGCACTTCTACGCTCCCGAGGTCATCCCGCTGCCCGCGCGTGCTGAGCGCCCCGAGCGCAATGAGCGCATCTTCGACCGCATCGCCGACCGCGACCAGGACGACCAGGCGTCCGCTCGCCGCGGACGCCGTCGCCGGGGCGGTTCCGATGGTGACGACCAGCGCGACCAGCGTGACCAGCGTGATGAGCCGCGTCAGCGTCAGCGCGTCGTCGAGTACATCACCGAGCCGAAGGCCATCAAGGGCTCCACGCGCCTCGAGGCGAAGAAGCAGCGCCGCCGCGACGGCCGCGACGCCGGACGACGCCGTCCGGTCGTGACCGAGGCCGAGTTCCTCGCGCGTCGCGAGTCGGTCGATCGCAAGATGGTCGTCCGCTCCAAGAACGGCCGCACGCAGATCGGTGTCCTCGAAGACGGCGTGCTCGTCGAGCACTACGTCGCGCGGAACCAGGACGCCTCGCTGATCGGGAACGTCTACCTCGGTCGCGTGCAGAACGTGCTGCCCAGCATGGAAGCCGCGTTCGTCGACATCGGTCGCGGACGCAACGCCGTGCTCTACTCGGGTGAGGTCGACTGGGACGGTGTCGAGACGGGCAATCAGCCGCGCCGGATCGAGCTCGCTCTCAAGCCCGGTGACCGCGTTCTCGTGCAGGTCACGAAGGACCCCATCGGCCACAAGGGCGCGCGCCTCACCAGCCAGATCTCCCTGCCCGGTCGCTACCTCGTGTACGTGCCCGGCGGGTCGATGAACGGCATCAGCCGCAAGCTGCCGGACAACGAGCGTGCTCGTCTCAAGCGCATCCTCAAGGAGGTGCTCCCGGAGTCGTCGGGCGTCATCGTCCGCACGGCTGCCGAAGGTGCCACCGAAGACCAGCTCACGCGCGACGTGCAGCGCCTCACGACGCAGTGGGAGCACATCCGCAAGCAGGTCGAGAACCAGCAGGCTCCCGCTCTGCTGCACGCCGAGCCCGACCTCCTGGTCAAGATCGTCCGCGATGTCTTCAACGAGGACTTCACGAAGATGCTGATCCAGGGCGATGAGTCGCAGCAGACGATCCGCGCGTACCTCGAGAGCGTCGCCCCCGACCTGCTCGAGCGCGTGGAGCCCTACGAGGACGAGACAGATCCTTTCGACGCGTTCCGCATCACCGAGCAGATCGAGAAGGCGCTGGACCGCAAGGTGTGGCTGCCCTCCGGCGGATCGCTCGTGATCGACCGCACCGAGGCCATGACGGTCGTCGACGTCAACACCGGCAAGTTCGTCGGCTCGGGCGGAAACCTCGAGGAGACGGTCACCAAGAACAACCTCGAGGCGGCGGAGGAGATCGTCCGCCAGCTGCGCCTGCGCGACATCGGCGGAATCATCGTCGTCGACTTCATCGACATGGTGCTCGAGTCGAACCGCGACCTCGTGCTGCGCCGCCTGATCGAGTGCCTGAGCCGCGACCGGACGAAGCACCAGGTCGCCGAGGTCACGTCGCTCGGCCTCGTGCAGATGACCCGTAAGAAGCTCGGCCTCGGTCTCCTGGAGACCTTCAGCGAGGCCTGCGAGGTCTGCGCCGGCCGCGGTGTCATCGTGCACCACGACCCCGTCGTCAAGCACCGCTCCAACGGCGGCAGCAGCAACGGCAACGGCGGCAGCAACGGGAACGGCCAGAGCAACCGCCGCCAGCGCGGTGGCGGCAACGGCCCGAGCCAGAGCGCCCCTCCGGCCCCGAACGTCACCCACAGCATCCCCGAGGGCGCGAAGTCGGCCCTCGCGCAGATCGCCGCGTCCACCCTCGCGCCGAGCCTCGAGCCCGTCGAGGTCGCAGCGGATGCCGGTTCTGCCGAGGCTGCACAGGCTCCGGCCCCCGAGCGCGCCAAGAAGCCGCGGAAGAAGCGCGGCGCCGACCGCAAGGGACCGAAGTCGCCGGCCGAAGCGCTGCTCGACTCGGTGCTCGACGCGCTGCCCGAGCCCAAGGCGCCCGGTCAGGGACGCGGTCGCCGCCGGGTGTCCACCGCTGCACTCACCGGCACTCCGGTGTCGGTGAACAACGACGGTTCAGTGGCGCCGGTCGCGTCCGCGAACCCGGAGTCCTGACGCGATCAGTCTTCTCACCAACTCCTTGCCGCCGACGTGCTCAGCGCCGGCGGCGATGAGTCGGGGGATGAGATCGGCCGGTACGTCGTAGTGGTCGAGGTCGAAGGCGCGAGCCGGGACCTCGTGGGCCTTCGCGAACGCGTGCAGCTCGTCGAGATCGGCATCGCTGACCAGGTGCGCCCACAGTCTCCCGTGGGCAGGCCAGATCGGGTCGTCGACGAGAACGGTCATCCCGTCAGCCTACGACCGGACACACCGCCCGAGTCGCTTTGCGACCTCGTCCGAGATCCGGTAAAGTAGTCCCTTGGTGCGTATGCCGCCCCGTCCTCGTCGGTCGGAGCGGAGAGCCTTGCAATTGCACCCGTCGTCCGCGACGTATGCAAGCAACAGTCTTCCCGTGAGATTCCTGAGCCGACGTGCTCCCCAACGAAACAGGTATGAAGTGGTTTACGCAGTAGTGCGCGCCGGTGGCCGGCAGGAGAAGGTCGAGGTCGGCACCATCGTTCAGCTCGACCGTGTCAAGGCTGCCCAGGGCGAGAAGATCGAGCTGGCCGCAGTGCTGCTCGTCGACGGCGCCACGGTGACCACCGACGCTGACTCGCTGGCGAAGGTCAAGGTCACGGCTGAGGTCATCGGCAACCTCCGCGGCCCGAAGATCATCATCCAGAAGTACAAGAACAAGACCGGCTACAAGAAGCGTCAGGGGCACCGTCAGGAGCTCACGCGCGTCAAGATCACCGGCATCAAGTAAAGACCGAGGAGACCAGGACATGGCACATAAAAAGGGCGCAAGCTCCACCCGTAACGGTCGTGACTCCAACGCTCAGCGACTTGGCGTCAAGCGCTTCGGCGGTCAGCAGGTCCTCGCCGGCGAGATCATCGTCCGCCAGCGCGGCACGCACTTCCACCCCGGTGTGAACGTCGGCCGTGGTGGCGACGACACGCTGTTCGCTCTGGCCGCCGGTGCGGTCCAGTTCGGCGCGAAGGGCGGCCGCAAGGTCGTCAACATCGTCGCCGCTGCTGAGTGATCACAGCACGACATTAGTCATCCGGACGGGGCGGGCTTCGGCCCGCCCCGTCTGTGTATCTGCCCGCGGATCGACAATCGGTTCCCGGGCGCATCATCCAATCAGGAGGAGATCGAGACATGGTCACGTTCGTCGACACCGTGACGCTGCACCTGCGTGCGGGCAAGGGCGGCAACGGCTGTGTCTCGGTCCACCGCGAGAAGTTCAAGCCGCTCGGCGGCCCTGACGGCGGCAACGGCGGTGACGGCGGCGACGTCGTGCTGGTCGCCGACCCGCAGACGGGCACCCTGCTCTCGTACCACCACTCGCCGCACCGCTCCTCCGGCAACGGCGGGCCCGGCATGGGCGACCATCGCTCGGGCTTCCTCGGCGAGAACCTGGAACTGCTGGTCCCGGTGGGCACCGTCGTGAAGAACGCGGCCGGTGAGGTCCTGATCGACATGATCGAGCCGGGCGACCGCTACGTCGCCGCGGCCGGCGGCCAGGGTGGTCTGGGCAACGCGGCTCTCGCGACGCCCAAGCGCAAGGCGCCCGGGTTCGCCCTGCTCGGCACGCCGGGCGTCGAACGCGATCTGGTGCTCGAGCTGAAGACCGTCGCCGACATCGCCCTCGTGGGGTACCCGTCGGCCGGCAAGTCGAGCCTGATCGGCGCGATCTCCGCCGCCCGGCCCAAGATCGCCGACTATCCGTTCACCACGCTCCACCCGAACCTCGGCGTCGTGCAGTCGGAGGACTTCCGCTACACCGTCGCCGACGTGCCCGGCCTCATCGAGGGCGCGAGCGAAGGACGCGGTCTGGGACTCGAGTTCCTCCGACACGTCGAGCGCTGCACGGCACTGCTGCACGTGCTCGACTGCGCGACGCTCGAACCCGGCCGCGACCCGATCTCCGACCTCGACGTGATCCTCGCCGAGCTCGCCGCCTACGAGGTGCCCGAGGGGCAGACGCCCCTGCTCGAGCGCCCGCAGCTCATCGCGCTGAACAAGATCGACGTCCCCGAGGCGCGCGATCTGGCTGAGCTCGTGCGGCCCGATCTGGAGGCCCGCGGCTTCCGCGTCTTCGATATCTCGACCGTCTCGCACGAGGGTCTTCGTCCGCTCACACTCGCGCTCGGAGAGCTCGTCGACAAGCACCGGCGTGAGGCCGTCGTCGCGCCGCCCCGCGAGCGCGTCGTCCTCCGCACGCGCGCACCCAAGAAGGAATTCTCGATCCGCGTGGAGGGCGGCACGTACGGCAACGTGTACCGCATCCTCGGCGAGAAGCCGGTGCGCTGGGTGCAGCAGACCGACTTCCAGAACGAGGAGGCCGTCGGCTTCCTCGCCGATCGCCTGGAGAAGCTGGGCGTCGAAGACGAACTCTTCCGCGTCGGGGCAGTGCAGGGATCGACCGTCGTGATCGGCGAGGGCGACAGCATCGTCTTCGACTGGGAGCCCACCATGAGCTCGGCTGCCGAACTCATGGCGGCTCCGCGAGGAACCGACCCCCGTCTCGCACCGAACGACCGCCGTACCACCTCGGAGCGTCGTCAGACGTACTACGAGCGCATGGATGCCAAGGCTGCTGCTCGTGCGGAGGTGGAGGCTCAGCGCCTCGCGGCGTACCGCGAGGAGGGCGAGTGACCGCTCGCACCCGCGCCGAACTCGCCTCGGCATCCCGCATCGTCGTCAAGGTCGGATCCTCGTCGGTGAGCGGCGAGTCGTCCTGGCGCATCCCCGTGCTGGTCGAGGCGCTGGCTGCAGCCCACGCCCGCGGCGCGGAGGTCGTGCTGGTCTCGTCGGGAGCGATCGCCACCGGCATCCCGTTCCTGCGGCTCGAGGCCAGGCCGACCGACCTCGCCACCCAGCAGGCGGCAGCGGCGGTCGGGCAGAACATCCTCGTCTACCGCTACCAGGAGTCGCTGCGTCCCTTCGACATCGTCGCAGGACAGGTCCTGCTCACGACCGGTGACCTGGAGAACCCGACGTCGCGGTCGAACGCCCGTCGTGCGATGGAGCGGCTGCTCGGACTGCGGATCCTTCCGATCGTCAACGAGAACGACACGGTGGCGACGCAGGAGATCCGGTTCGGCGACAACGACCGTCTCGGCGCACTCGTGGCACAGCTGATCGAGGCCGACGCGTTGATCCTGCTCAGCGACATCGAGTCGCTCTACACGAAGCCGCCGTCCGATCCGGGCGCTGAGCCGATCGACATCGTGGCGCCGGATGCCGATCTCAGTGGTCTCGAGTTCGGCGCGACGGTCGTGAACAGCGTCGGCACCGGGGGAGCAGCTACCAAGGTGTCGGCGGCTCGGCTCGCCGCGGCATCCGGTATCGGCGTTCTCGTGACCAGTGCCGACCTCGTCGATCAGGCCCTCGCCGGCGCCGACATCGGGACCTGGTTCGAACCGGCGATCTCCTAAACTGGGCGGATGACCGACCAGACACCCCAGGCGCGCCTGGTGCGCGCCAAAGAGGCGTCTCGCGCCACTGCCGCTCTCACCAGCGACGACAAGGCGCACGCGCTCGAAGCGATCGCGGTGGCCCTCGAACGGGATGCCGCTCGGATCATCGAGGCGAACGGTCGCGACATCGTCCGTGGTCGCGAAGACGGCATCGGCGAATCGCTGATCGACCGACTGCGACTCGACGAGAAGCGCGTGGCGGCGCTCGCGTCTGCGGTGCGCCAGGTGGCGGCTCTTCCGGACCCTGTCGGTCGGGTCGTCGGCGGACACCGGATGCCGAACGGCGTGGCGCTGGAGCAGGTGCGGGTCCCGTTCGGAGTCGTCGGTGCGATCTACGAGGCGCGCCCCAACGTCACCGTCGACATCGCCGCGCTCGCGCTGCGATCGGGCAACGCGGTGGTCCTCCGTGGCGGCAGCGCCGCACGCGAGTCGAACACCGTGCTCGTCGAGATCATGCGTCACGCGCTCGAAGGAGCGGGAGTCACTGCTGAGGCGATCCAGACGGTCGACGACTTCGGTCGCGAGGGTGCCAAGGCTCTCATGCGCGGTCGTGGCTTCATCGACGTGCTCGTGCCGCGGGGGAGTGCGGGCCTCATCGAGACCGTCGTCACCGAATCGACGGTTCCGGTGATCGAGACCGGGGCGGGCAACGTCCACATCCTGCTCGACGAGACGGCACCCGACGACTGGGCACGTGACATCGTCGTGAACGCCAAGGTGCAGCGCCCCAGCGTCTGCAATGCGGTCGAGACGGTGCTGGTGCACCGCCAGGCCGCGCCCAGACTCATCCCGCTGGTGGCCAGCGCGCTGCAGAGCGAGGGCGTCGCGATCCACGGCGATGACATCGTCGCCGGCCTCGTCTCGAACGTCATCCCCGCCACCGAAGAGGACTGGGAGACGGAGTACCTGAGCCTCGACATCGCCATCAAGGTCGTCGACTCGCTCGACGAGGCGCTCGACCACATCCGCCGCTACAGCACCGGGCACACCGAATCGATCATCACGACCGATTCCCGCAATGCCGAGCGCTTCCTCGCCGAGGTCGACTCCGCTGTCGTCATGGTGAACACCTCGACCCGATTCACCGACGGCGGCGAGTTCGGGTTCGGTGCGGAGGTCGGCATCTCGACCCAGAAGCTGCACGCCCGTGGCCCGATGGGACTCTCGGAGCTGACCAGCACGAAGTGGCTCGCGCGCGGGTCGGGGCAGACGCGCGCCTGAGGGCTAGACTGGGGGACGCTGTACCGCGCAGGATCCCGAAACAGCACAGCCACGAAACGGAGTCAGGATGAACCTCGTCGCACAGATCGCGATGGCCGCCGCCGAAACCGAGCACCACGGCAACGTCCAGCTCGAGACGCTGATCTTCGGAGTCATCGCCATCATCGTCTTCGCATTCCTGGGTCTGGTGACGCTGTCGTACAAGAACGTCGCCAACCGCCACTCGGCGAAGGCCGACGCATGGGCCGCGCGCCACGGCAAGGACGGCCACGAGGCAGGACACGGCCACTGAGCCCCATGGATATCGCGCCCTTATGAACACTGCTGCGACCACGCGCGCGCCGCGCATCGGCGTGATGGGCGGAACGTTCGACCCCATCCACCACGGCCACCTGGTCGCAGCCAGCGAGGTCGCACACTCCTTCGACCTGGATGAGGTCGTCTTCGTCCCTACCGGTCACCCGTGGCAGAAGTCCGATGTCACCCCCAGCGAGCACCGTTATCTGATGACGGTGATCGCGACGGCATCCAACCCGCAGTTCACCGTCAGCCGCGTCGACATCAACCGTGAGGGCCCGACGTACACGATCGACACCCTCCGCGATCTGAAGAGCGAACGACCGGATGCAGAGCTCTTCTTCATCACCGGAGCGGATGCCGTAGCGCAAATTCTCAGTTGGAGGGACCATGATGAGTTGTGGGAGTTGGCCCACTTCGTCGCGGTCTCTCGCCCAGGACACGTTCTGAGCACCGACGGCCTCCCGAGCGACAACGTCAGCCAACTCGAGGTGCCGGCGCTGTCGATCTCGTCGACCGTGTGCCGTGAACGCGTTCGCGACGATCAGCCGGTCTGGTACCTCGTTCCCGACGGCGTCGTCCAGTACATCGCGAAGCATCATCTGTATCGGAGCAAGGCATGAGTACATCGGATCAGAACGAGCAGGGTCCGCTCACGCGTAAGCAGCTGCGCGAGATCCGACTGACCGGATCCACGCCGGTGATCACCCCGGAAGACGCTGCGGCCGCCGCAGCAGCACCTCCCGCACCTCCTGTGCCGCCCGCGCCTCCCGTGCCGCGTGCGGCAGAACCCGTCGAGTTGGCGCCCGCGCCGGTCGTCGATGACGCCGCCGAGTCCGGCGGTCGACTGACTCGTCGTCAGGTCCGCGAGCAGGAGCGCGCGAGGACCGGTTCGGTCACGGTCGCCGACGGTGCGGATGCTGAGGCAGACGCCTCGACCGCAGAGGCCCCGACCGTAGAGGCCGATGCCGAGGCGCCCGCCCTGGTCGAAGAGCCCGCCCTGGTCGAAGAGCCCGCCCCGGTCGAGGAGCCAGCACAGTTCGACGAACCTGCACAGGTCGACGAACCTGCACAGGTCGAGGAGCCTGCACAGGTCCGCGATGACCAGTCTTCGGCGATCGTCTCCGGCCTGCCCGACTTCACACGCCCCGCTCCGGCCGACACGGCGGGAGACGACGACGACCTCGACGAAGAGATCGTCGTGGAGCCTGTCCGGGCCTCCGGTACCGCGCCCGTCCATGAAGCCCCGGTCGCTGTGGCCGAGGAACCCGCTGAGCCGGCGGAGCAGGACGACGTCGCCGCGGTCCTCGGTCTGTCCGACGAGGTCGAGACCGTCGCCGACGACTCTGACGATGTCCTCGCTGACGTGGACGACGCCGACGACACCGATGTCGTCGAAGACACCCGCCCCACGGTCAACTCCGCATTCGGCGAAGGTGTCCTGACAGACGCGCCCGAGGTGCACACGCCGTTCCGCCCGTCCTTCGACGAGCTGCTCACGGTGGGCGATTCCACGGGATCGCAGCATTCCGCACCGAACGCCCTCATCTTCACGCCGTCTCCCGGCGACGGATCCCTCTCGGGTCCTGTCGCATCCACGGGAGAGATCCTGGTCACGGGCTCCTACGAACTGCCCCAGGGCCTCGGCTCGCAGGGTCACGCCCACGGCACCACCGATGGAAAAGACATCGACGCCGTCCTCATCGACGGAGAGCTGCCTCCGGCATCCTCCCCGACGCCTATCGCCGCAAGCGCGGCGGTCAGCACCATCAAGCCTGCCGGCGAAGTGATCCGTCCGCCGGCACCCGAAAAGGGCAGCCGGCTTACGCTCGTCCTCACCATCATCGTCGGGGGTCTGGCTCTCGCTCTGGCGGTCGCTCTGGTCGTCGCCATATCAACGAATGTGTTCTGATGCAATCACCTGAAACTGCCGAAGAGATGCTGCGTCTCGCAGCACAAGCCGCCATCGACAAGGGCGGTGAAGATCTGGTCGCGCTGAACGTCTCCGAGCCGCTGCCGCTGGTCGACATCTTCCTGCTCGTCACCGGAAACAGCGAGCGCAACGTCGCCGCTATCGCCGACGAGATCGAGGACCGGCTGATCGAGTCGGGCCACAAGCGCGTGCGCCGTGAAGGGCGCTCCGAAGCGCGCTGGATCCTGCTCGACTTCGGCGACCTGATCGTGCACGTCTTCCACCAGGAGGAGCGCGTCTACTACGGCCTCGAGCGCCTGTGGAAGGACTGCCCGGTCGTCCCGATCGACGTCGCCGAGCCCGCCGCAGATCGTCCCTGACGTGCCGACCCACCTGATCACCGGTGCCGGTTCCGGCATCGGTGCGGTCCTCGCGCGGCGGCTGCTCGACCGAGGCGATCAGGTCATCGCTCTGGCACGTGACGCCGGGCGTGCGCGCGAGATCGCTGCGGAGCTGCCGGGCGCGACGACACTCGTCGGAGATCTCGCCCAGCCGGGCCGGATCTCGTGGGCGCTGTCCAAACAGCACCTGCCGGATCGGATCGACTCGCTGCTCCACGTGGCAGGTGTCGTCGATCTCGGGTCGGTGGCCGACCTCGCGCCCACCGTGTGGGAGCAGCAACTCGCCGTGAACCTCGTGGCCCCGGCCGAGCTCACCCGACTCCTGCTGCCGATTCTGCGTGTGTCCGGTGGGCACGTCGTGTTCGTGAATTCGGGTGCCGGACTGCACGCTCACGCCGGGTGGTCCGCCTATGCGGCGTCGAAGCACGGACTGAAGGCCCTTGCCGACGCGCTGCGGTCCGAGGAAGCTGAGCACGGCGTCCGCGTCACGTCGATCTTCCCTGGCCGCACTGCGACGCCGATGCAGCAGCGTGTGCATCAGCAGGAGGGGCTCGAGTACGAGCCCGAGCGGTTCATCAGTCCGGATGCCGTCGCCACGACGATCCTCACCGCGCTCGACCTGCCGCGTGACGCTCACCTCACGGATCTGACGGTGCGCCCCGGTCGCTGAGTCCGGCCTCCCCGCACAGGCGCCCGCGAACGAGAAACGCACCTCCCGATCATCGGGGGGTGCGTTTGCTTGTGTCGTCTCAGAGAGCGTCGTCGTCTTCGACGGCGTCGGCGCCGGAGGCCACACGATCCGCCTCGGCACTGTCGACGAGCGCGTCGTCGATGTCGGTGTCTGGCACATGCTCGCCGTCGACGACCTTGGTGGGAACACCTTCGGGTTCGTCGCCATCCGGGAACGGGACCACGGGAGGAATGGGGTTCGACATGAGCGCATCCTTTCGGTCGGTGGTGCTGGATGCCGTAAAGGTACGTCGATCCCCGGCGTGGCAGGAACGGGTTGACCGCAGCCTGCGGGAGCGCTAGGACGAGGAAAGCCCCCGGATGAAATCCGGGGGCTTGTCTGGTGGACCTGAGGGGACTCGAACCCCTGACCCCCTGCATGCCATGCAGGTGCGCTACCAGCTGCGCCACAGGCCCAGACGCTGCTCTGTAAAACCTCGGAGCAACTTGAAAAGAGTACTACACGAGTCGGCGGCAGCACCAATCCGGGAGCGGACCCCGGGCGCGTCGCGAGCTCCCGGAACAACGGCCGGGCCCCAGGTGTTCGATTCATCGTGGACATCCTCGACAGCGTCGTGATCGGTGCAGGGCAGGCCGGTCTTTCGGCATCCTTCCATCTGACCCGACTGGGGATCTCGCACGTCGTGCTCGACGCCGATTCACGGCCGGGCGGCGCGTGGCAGCACCGCTGGGACGCGCTGACGATGCGGGATGTGCACGGCGTCGCCGAGCTTCCCGCCGATACCGCCCCTCCTCGCGACGAGGAGCGCGCGAACGTGGCCGTTCCGGCGTACTTCGCCGCGTACGAGCGCACGCACGACCTTCCTGTCATCAGGCCCGTGCAGGTCGATCGAGTCGAGGATCAGAACGGTCTGCTCGTGGTGCGTGCACAGGATCGGGAATGGACGACGCGCACCCTCGTGAACGCGACCGGAACGTGGACCCATCCCTTCCTCCCGCACTATCCCGGGATGGAGACGTTCCTGGGGGAGCAGCTGCACACCGTGGACTACCCGGGTCCGGCGCACTTCGTCGGCAAACGGGTCCTGGTGGTCGGCGGCGGGGCGTCGGCCGTGCAGTTCCTCGGCGCCCTCGCACCGATCACCGAGACCCTCTGGGCCACTCGGCGAGAGCCGGCGTGGCGGACGGGCGACTTCTCACCCGAGGCCGGTGCCGCCGCGGTCGCGCTCGTCGAGCAGCGGGTCGCCGCAGGCCTTCCCCCGCAGAGCGTGGTCAGCGTCACCGGGCTGATGCTGCGGCCGCAGGAGCGCGAGGCCGAACTCCTCGGCGCCTACGCCGACCGCCGCCCGATGTTCTCGAGGATCGAACCCGACGGCGTGCGCTGGGCCGACGGCTCGTTCGAGCGCGTCGACGTCATCCTCTGGGCCACCGGCTTCCGGCCCGCCATCTCGCATCTCGCGCCGCTGCATCTGCGGAGCGCGGCGGGAGGCATCCAGCTCGACCGCAACGGACGCGGCACGACCGCGGTGGCGGACGCGCGCGTGCAGCTGGTCGGCTACGGCCCCTCCGCGAGCACCATCGGCGCCAACCGCGCGGGTAGGTCGGCGGCGAAGGGCGTGCAGCGGGCACTGAGCGCCGTCCGGGAGTCGGTGACAGGCGGCTGAGCCGCGCCACACCGTCCGAAAGCTGTGTTCGGTAGGCGCAGCACCTGCTCGCTACGCTGTGGTCATGCTCCGCATCGTCATCGCCGTCGTCTGGCTGCTGCTCTCGGCTTGGCTCCTCATCTGGGCCGGTGAAGGCCTCTTCGGCGTGAACCAGCGCCAGTCGATCCTGCCGTTCTCGGGCGAGGACACCTTGGGTGGCCCGATCTTCATCGGAGTCGCGTGGGGACTGGTGCTGACCTTCGGCGGGGTATTCGTCGGCCTCGGTCGACGGAAGGTGCCCCGGGGCGACGCGCAGATCGGCGTCGGCACCGTCGTCGAGATCTCACGCACCGGCCTGACGGTGAACGATGTGCCGCAGTACGACATCTTCGTGCGCGTGACGCCGCTCGCCGGCGACGACTTCATCGGACAGCTCAGGATGCTGGTCGACGCGAGCGACTTCGCCGCGCTCCAGGTCGGGGCGCCGATGCCCGTCCGCTACAGCCTGACCGACCAGGACACCATCGAGCTCGCCGACCTGACCGAGCCGGCCGTGCGCGATGCGCTGATGCAGTGGCGGATCGACCGCGGGCTCATCGCTCCGAATCAGGTGCGCGCGAGGATGACCGGCACGCAGGTCCCGGCATCCGTCCTCGAGGTGCGGCCGACCGGACGCCGCAAGGAGGGGCAGAGCGAACTCGCACTGCGCGTGCTGATGGCGCCGGAGGGCGCCGCCACCTGGGAGGCCGACACCACCGTCTTCGTGTATCCGCAGGCGATCTCCCGTCTGCAGGTCGGGGCTCCCATCTGGGCGTTCTACCGCCGGGAGGACCCGCAGACCGTTGCCGTGACGATCGAGAAGGAGGCCGGGCGATGAACCCCATGGACACCCTCATCTGGCTGGTGAACTTCCCCGCCTCGCACGGATACGCGATGGTCTTCATCGCGGGCTTCTCGATCCTCGGTCTCTTCGCGATGTCGGTGAGCGGAGCGGCACCCGGCGGGTCGCTGCGCACCATCCGCGAGCGGGAGGGTCTGCTCCGGCCGGAAGAGCGTCCGCGCGGGCAGATCCGGCAACGCATCGCCCGCATCGTCTTCCGCATCCTCGCCTTCGTGATGCTGGGTTCGCTGGTGCTCGGCATCCTGAGCCTGACCGGTGTGCCGGTCACGCGCGCCTACATCTACGACAACGGTCGCCCGACGACCGCCACGATGGACGGCGACTGGGTCACGT
This sequence comes from Microbacterium sp. PMB16, assembly GCF_051294855.1. GTDB lineage: Bacteria > Actinomycetota > Actinomycetes > Actinomycetales > Microbacteriaceae > Microbacterium. Next base: position 3,630,432 of record NZ_CP145908.1, on the reverse strand, counting down.
TCACCACGGCTGACGGTGTCGAGTACACGCTCGAGAGCAACTTCTTCACCCCAGCGGTGTATCCGGATCGCGACACCTACATGCCCAGCGGTGCGCCGGTCGTGGTGCGCTACCTGCCCTCTCACCCGCAGGCGTTCGTGATCGACAGCGCGCAGACCCCGCGCTGACGTCTGTCTCGGCGCGTAGGGTGAAGAGCATGTCGCGCATCATCGTGTTCGGCGGCCACGGCCGCATCGCCCTGCTCCTCGCCCCGCTTCTCGCCGCACGCGGGGATGAGATCACCGGCGTCATCCGCAACCCCGACCACACGGCCGAGGTCGAGTCCGGTGGTGCCCGAGCCCTGGTGGCCGACGTCGAGCACCTCGACGTCGACGTCCTCGCCGAGATCATCCGCGGCCACGACGCCGTGGTGTGGTCTGCCGGCGCAGGAGGCGGCTCGCCTGAGCGCACGTACGCTGTCGACCGGGATGCCGCAGAGCGGACGATGGATGCCGCGCAGTTGGCGGGCGTTCGACGCTACGTCATGGTCTCGTGGCTCGGCTCGACCGCCGACCACGGAGTTCCGGAAGACGACTCGTTCTTCGCCTACGCCGACGCGAAGTGGGCGGCGGACGAGCACCTGCGCGGCACCGAGCTGGAGGGCACGATCCTCGCCCCCGGGACGCTCACCTTCGACGCGCCCACCGGGCAGATCCAGATCGATCCGGAGGGTCGCGGCGCGGTCTCCCGTGCCGATGTCGCGGCAGTGATCGCCGAGGCCCTGACACAGCCGTGCACGATCGGGCGGACCATCCGCTTCGGCAACGGCGACGCGGATTCCGCCGTCACGGTCGCCGACGCGCTCGCCTGCTGAGCGCACGACGCTCCGGAGAGACGACATGCCGCGTCACCGCACCTGGGCTGCCGCCGCGCTGCTGGCCGTGGCGGCAGCGGTATGTGTCGCACCGGGCGCTGCGGCGATGACTGCGGCGTCGGCCCCGGCGGGAGTGTCGACGGCCGCCGCTGACACCGCGTCCGACGCGATGAACGCTCGCGCAACAGCGCTCGTCGCGCAGATGACGGTGGAAGAGCGGGCAGCGACCGTCGTCATGGGTCACATCGGCGGCACCGACCCGGCGGCATTGCACGCGTACATGGGCTCCGGGCTCGGCGGCTTCATCCTCATGGGGGCGAACATCCCCGACTCGGAAGCGGCCCTCCAGCGCCTCACAGCCGCCCTGACGATCGACCCCGCCCTGCCGCCGCTGATCGCGGTGGACCAGGAGGGCGGCATCGTGTCGCGCTTGAACGGCGACGACTATCCGGCGTCGACCACGCTGAAGGATCGCCCGGTCGCCGACGCGACGGCAGCGTTCGCGGCGCGCGGCTCGCTCGTGGCGCGCTCCGGCATCACAGTGAACTTCGGCACCGTCGCCGATGTCACCTCCGACTCGGGATCGTTCATCTACGGGCGAGCGCTCGGCTCGGACCCGCAGGGCGCAGCCGATCGGGTGGCCGCGGCGACGACGGCGCAGGAGCAGTTCGTCGCCTCGACCCTCAAACACTTCCCCGGACACGGTGCCGCGCCCGGCGACTCGCACAGTGCGATCCCCGACTCCTCGATGAGCCTCAAGGAGTGGCGCTCGACCGAGGCGAAGCCGTTCGAGGCCGGCATCGATGCCGGAGCCTCGCTGCTGATGTTCGGACACCTGGCATACACCGCGGTCGACAGCGCTCCGGCATCCCTCTCACCGGCCTGGCACGAGATCGCCAGGGATGAACTCGGCTTCGACGGCATCATCGTGACCGACGACCTCGGCATGCTGCTGTCATCGGGCGACCCGGCGTACGCCGATCCGGTCGCGAACGGCGTGGCCGCCCTGGCGGCCGGCTCCGACCTCCTCCTGATGATCGCGGGTTCCGACGCCGGTACGGCGGGGCGGATGACCGCAGGCATCGCCGCCGCCGTGGACTCGGGTTCCCTCTCGGCGGACAGGCTCGAAGAGGCTGCCACTCGTGTGGTGACACTGCGGCTGCGTCTGTCTGCCGCGACGGCGCAATGGACGCCGTGCCCTGACTGCGACCCCGTGGACTGACGTCACGCGTTGGCGAGCGCGCTCTCGCCCTGCCAGGCGGTCAGCAGGGCGACCCGAAGCGCCGCACCGCGCTCCGCGAAGCCCCGCTGCCGTCGCACGTACTCGCTCTTGCCGTCGGCGGTCTCGATCGGCACGGGCACGACGCCCCAGGGCGAGAGATCGTAGGGTGCCGCCTGCATGTCGAGCTGACGGATGTCGCGCGCCAGCTCGAAGGCGTCGAGCAGCAGCTCGCCGGGGATGAGCGGCCCGAGCTTCATCGCCCACTTGTAGAGATCCATGCCGGCATGCAGGCACCCCGGCTGCTCGAACAGCGGCTGATCGTCACGGGTCAGCGACTCGCGGTTCCGTGGCACCGCATCGGGGGTGAAGAAGCGGAAGGCGTCGAAGTGCGTGCACCGGAGATCGTGGTTCTCGACGACGGCGTCGGTACCCGCCTGCCCCAAACGCAGCGGAACGGCGTGCCGGTGCTCGTCGGCGCGGTAGACCATCGCCCACTCATGCAGCCCGAAGCACCCGAACTGTCCGGGGCGTGAGGCCGTGCGGCGCAGCATCCGCTCGATCAGATCCGCGAGCTCGGTCTTCTCGCGGGCGAAGGCCCCGGCGTCGGGCACGACAGCTCCCTCCGTCGAGCCAGGGGAGTACCAACGCCAGGACGCGCGGTCCGCCGCGTCGGCGAGCTCGATGCCCGCCCCCGGGTGCCAGCGACGCAACTGCGCGGGCTTGTAGGCGTAATAGGTGAAGAGGAAGTCCCACACCGGGTGCTTCTCGGCTCGAGACGCGCGCTCACGATGCTCGGCGGTCAGGGCATCCGCCCGCGCCTGATGAGCCCGCTCGCGGGCCAGCCACTCCTCGCGTGCCAGAGTCATGTCAGTGCAGGATGCCGGCCTCGCCGAGCTGGTCCCTCAGACCTGCGCCGTCCTCAGCGCTGACCCAGGGGGCGGAGTCGGCGGCGTGCGGCTCCGACTCGGCGCGCCCGCCAGCCAGCACGGCCTCGGCGGGGAGCAGGCGGCGGATCGCGACACCCGCGACGGATTCGGGGTGCTCCTCCATGAACTGCGTGTAGATCGACTCGTCATGCTGACCGTCATCGCCGATCAGCAGCCACTTGACGTCGGGGAATTCGGTCGCGAGGCGACGCAGGTTGGTGAGCTTGTGCTCGCGCCCGCTCCGGAACCACCGGTCATGGGTGGGACCCCAGTCGGTCAGGAGCATGGAACCTGCGGGGAAGAGATGACGGCCGAGGAATCGCCAGAGCGTCGGTGCGACGTTCCAGGCACCGGTCGAGAGGTACACCATCGGGGCGCCGGGATGCTGGCGCAGCAGCTGATCCAGCAGCACGGCCATCCCCGGCACGGGAAGACGTGCGTGCTCGTCGAGCACGAAAGAGTTCCAGAATGCGATGAACGGGCGGGGGAGCGCGGTCACCATCACGGTGTCGTCGACATCGGAGACCACGCCGAAGTTCGTGCTGTCGGAGACGACGAACGCCCGCGCCTCGACCGGCTCCTGCTCCTCGACGGAGATCGTGAACGTCTGCCACCCGGCTTCGAGATCCGCATGGATGACGGTGTCGATGACCCCGCCACGGTCGGCGACGACCTGATGCGTGGAGTCGCCGAGGTGCACGGTCACCGCGGCGAAGCTCACCGGGATGCCGACGAAGCTCCGCCAGCCGCGCACGCTCGCAGGCTCTCCGTCGCGGGTGCGACGGGCAGGCGGGACGATCAGCACACGACCGACGACGCGTACCCACCCAGGACCGCCGTAGCCGGGGAACGGCAGGATGGTGGCGACGCGCCCGCGGCGGCGCGCACGGCCCTCACGCCAGACGTGAAGGCGGTGCTCGAGACGCGCGAACCAGTGGATCCGGGGCGCCGGGGGTGCGGAAGCCATTGCCTCAGTCTTTCACGTCGGCGTCCGACTCCGCTTCTTCAGCCTCCAGGTGACGGGATTCCATGCGCTGCAGCAGCTTCTTGCCGAGGAAGACCGCGAGGAGGAAGACCGCGATGATGCCGACGAAGATGTAGCCGGCGTAGTGGACCTTGTCTGCGAGTTCGTCGAAGCTTCCGGCCGCGAGAGAGGTGATGCTCACGTATGCCGTGGCCCACAGCAGGCAGGCGGGTGCCGTCCACGCGAGGAACCGGCGGTAGGAGAAGTGGCTCATCCCCACCGTGAGGGGGACGAGGGAGTGGAGCACCGGGAGGAAGCGGGACAGGAAGATGGCGATGCCACCCCGACGGGCGAGATAGCGCTCGGCGCGCACCCAGTTCTTCTCGCCGACTCGACGTCCCACCCAGGACGCCCGGATGTGCGGACCGATCCACCGCCCGAGTCCGAAGCCGATGCTCTCGCCGATCAGCGCGCCGACGAGGACGGCGACGATCATCGCCGCGGCCTCACCGGGGCTGGTGATGCCGATCGAGGCGACGAGCACGACCGTGTCTCCCGGGACGACCAGTCCGATCAGGACGCTGGTCTCGAGCAGGACCGCAAGGCCCGCGATGAGAGTGCGGGCGATGGGATCGATCGACCGCATGAAGTCGATCAGCCACGGTACGAAGTCCTCCACTCCTTGAGGATACGGGAGCACCCCGGTCCTAGGCTGGAAAGGTGCGCGAACGCCTGAGTCCCCGAGAGCTGCCCCGCTGGGTGGAGCCGGCGACGGTGTTCCGGATGTTGGAGCAGGAGTCCGTCGACGTCTTCTGGCTCGATGCGGGTGCAGCAGCCACCGAGGGCTGGAGCTTCGTCGGGCTCGGGGAGGTATCGATGCTTCCCGAGGATGTGCGCCTCGACGTCGCGCCACCCGATGTCGCGCTGCCGCCGTTCCTGGGCGGCTGGGTCGGGTGGCGGGACTACGAGAGCGGGGCGCTGGTCGCCGGAGCTCCGGTATCGGACGAGCGGGAGGGGTCCGACCCCACGTGGCTTCGTGCCACCCGCGTCGTCGCGTTCGATCACTTCGCCAGGCGTGCATGGACGCTCAGCGCACCGGAAGAGGCAGAAGCGTGGGCGGATGCCGTCGCGACGGCATCCGTTCGTCCTTCGGACGCATCCCCGGACCGGGCGGATGGTGAGGGCCGAATCGCCGAGGCGCGGCACGACCCCGCTGAATACGCCGCGCTCATCGAACGCTGCCGGGAGCTGATCCGCGCCGGGATCGCGTATCAGCTGTGCCTCACGACGCGCTTCACCGTGCCCGGCGCGCACGATGCCGTGGCCGTCTACGAGCGGCTTCGGGCCGCGACACCGGCCCATCACGGCGGATTCGTGCGCATCGGAGGGCGGGCACTGCTGAGCGCGAGTCCCGAGCAGTTCCTGCACGCTGCGGGCGGAGTCATCCGCTCACGGCCCATCAAGGGGACTCGGCCGCGCAGCGCGGATCCGCAGACGGATGCCGCGCTCGCCGCCGAACTCGCGACGAACGTCAAGGAGCGCGCCGAGAACGTCATGATCGTCGACCTCATGCGCAACGACCTCTCGCGCGTGTGCGTGCCGGGCTCGATCCGCGTGGACGGGTTGTGGATCGTGGAGAGCTACCCGGCCGTGCACCAACTCGTGAGCACCGTCAGCGGGACCGCAGCGGAGGGCACCACGATCGGCGCACTTCTCGAGGCGACTTTCCCGGCGGGAAGCATGACGGGTGCACCGAAGCTCTCGGCAATGACGCGGCTGCACGAGCTCGAGGGCGGACCGCGCGGCGTCTACGCCGGCTGCTTCGGATATGTCGGCGTCGACGGCGCGGTCGATCTGGCGATGATCATCCGCAGCATCGTGATCGATCAGGATCGCGCGCTCGTCGGTGCCGGGGGCGGTATCACCTGGGGATCGGTGGCCGCCGCCGAGGTCGCCGAGGTCGCGACCAAGGCGCGGGCTCCGCTGGCGGCGCTGGGCGCGGAAATGCCCGCCCTCTGGCGTTCCGATATCCTGAACTGATCCCGTTTTTTCCTGCAGATTGGTCGTGCGTTCGTTGTCTGAGAACCTGTCCTTCGGTCCCGCCGACGAGGGGACCCCGTCGGCGCACGCCATCCAGAGCAAATGGCAGAAGTACTGGGCGGAGAACGAGACCTTCCTCACGGGCGGCGATGATGACACGCGCCCGCGGCGCTACGTGCTGGCGATGTTCCCGTACCCGTCCGGCGACCTGCACATGGGGCACGCCGAGAACTACCTCTACTCCGACATCGTCGCGCGCTTCTGGCGTCACCGCGGGCACAACGTGCTCAACCCCATCGGCTGGGATTCCTTCGGGCTGCCGGCCGAGAACGCGGCCATCCGCCAGGGCGCCGACCCGCGCGAATGGACCTACACGAACATCGCCCAGCAGAAGGCGGCGTTCCAGTCGTACGGGGTGTCGTTCGACTGGTCGCGGGTGCTGCACACCTCCGACCCGGAGTACTACCGCTGGAACCAGTGGCTGTTCCTGAAGCTCCACGAGCGCGGGCTGGCCTACCGCAAGAAGAGCGCCGTCAACTGGTGCCCGAACGACCAGACGGTGCTCGCGAACGAGCAGGTCGTCGACGGTCGCTGCGAACGCTGCGGCTACGAGGTCGTGAAGAAGAAGCTGACGCAGTGGTACTTCAAGATCACCGACTACGCCGACCGGCTGCTCGACGACCTGAACCAGCTCGAGGGGTTCTGGCCGCACAAGGTGCTGCAGATGCAGCGCAACTGGATCGGCCGTTCCGTCGGTGCCGACGTCGATTTCGCGATCGAGGGCCGGGACGAGCCGGTGACGGTGTTCTCGACGCGCCCCGACACGCTGCACGGAGCGACGTTCTTCGTGGTCGCGCCCGACTCCGATCTGGCCTCCGAACTGGTGGTGGATGCTCCGGCCGAGGTGCAGGAGCGCTTCCGGGCGTACCTGGAGCAGGTGCAGAAGGAGACCGACATCGATCGGCAGTCCACCGACCGCCCGAAGACCGGTGTGTTCCTGGAGCGCTACGCGATCAACCCGGTGAACGGTGAGAAGCTGCCCGTCTGGGCCGCCGACTACGTGCTGGCCGACTACGGTCACGGCGCGGTCATGGCGGTGCCCGCGCACGACCAACGCGACCTCGACTTCGCGCGCGCATTCGACCTGCCGGTCAAGGTCGTCGTCGACACGACTGCTCCGATCACGGGCGCGATGCCCGTGATCGAGGTCGATGAGGAAGGCGTGCCGATCGACACCGGTGCGGCGCTCGACGAGCAGAACCCCGCGTCGACCGGGATCGCGCTGACCGGCGAAGGCCGGATGATTAACTCCGGCGCCTTGAACGGCCTCTCCAAGCGCAACGCCATCGCTCGTGCGATCGAGCAGCTCGAAGCGTCGGGCACCGGCCGTGCGGCAAAGAACTACCGCCTGCGCGACTGGCTGATCTCGCGCCAGCGCTTCTGGGGCACGCCCATCCCGATGCTGCACGCCGAGGACGGCCGGATCATCCCGGTCGCCGAGGATCAGCTGCCGGTGAAGCTCCCCAGCGTCGAGGGGCTGGACCTGAAGCCGAAGGGTGCGTCACCGCTCGGCGCTGCCGAGAGCTGGGTGCGCACGGTCGACCCCGCATCCGGTGACCCGGTGCTGCGCGACCCCGACACGATGGACACCTTCGTGGACAGCTCGTGGTACTTCCTGCGCTTCCTGTCGCCGAACAGCGACACCGTGGCCTTCGATCCGGCGCAGGCGGCCCGCTGGGCTCCGGTCGACTCGTACATCGGCGGCGTCGAGCACGCGATCCTGCACCTCCTGTACGCACGCTTCATCACGAAGGTGCTGTTCGACATGGGGCTGATCGACTTCACCGAGCCGTTCTCGAACCTCATCAACCAGGGCATGGTCCTGCTCGACGGCGCGAAGATGTCGAAGAGCAAGGGCAACCTAGTGCTCTTCGAGGAGGAGCTCGACGCGTGCGGCGCCGATGCACTGCGCGTCGGCCTCGCATTCGCGGGTCCTGTGGAGGACGACAAGGACTGGGCCGACGTCTCGACGACCGGTGCACAGAAGTTCCTCGCGCGCGCCCTGCGCATCGCCGGGGAGGTCTCGAGCCCGGTCGACGTCGTGTTCGCGACCGGAGACGCAGCGCTGCGCCGTGCCACGCACAAGCTGCTCTCCGAGGCTCCGGCACTGGTCGAGCAGACGAAGTTCAACGTGCTCGTCGCGCGTCTGATGGAACTCGTCAACGCGACGCGCAAGACGATCGACGGTGCGGCCGGTGCGGCAGACCCCGCCGTGCGCGAGGCTGCGGAGACCATCGCCGTCATGCTCGACCTGATCGCCCCGCACACCGCCGAGGAGATGTGGGAGATGCTCGGTCACGAGCCTTCTGTCGGCCTGGTGACCTGGCGTTCCGCCGACCCGGCGCTGCTCGTCGAAGACACGATCACCGCGGTCGTGCAGGTGGGCGGCAAGGTGCGTGCACAGCTCGAGGTGTCGGCGCGCATCGGCGAGGCCGAGCTCGAGGCGCTCGCCCGCGCCGACGAGCGCGTGATCCGCTCGATCGGCGACAAGGAGATCCTCAAGGTCGTCGTGCGGGCCCCGAAAATCGTCAGCATCGTCGTCAAGGGCTGAGACAGAGACTCCTCCACCGGGGACGATCCTGAGGGGTTGTCCCCGGTCGGCGTCTCTGCGCCTCTCACCGGTACCCCGCCGCGTCTAGCGTGACGGGATGACCTCCGAGCAGCCTCCGCCCGCTCCCCGCCGCCGCCGCTTGAGGTTGAGTATCGGCGCCGCGGTGGTGCTGGCGCTGGTCGTGCTCTCCGGTGCCGTCGGTCTCGGGATCCTGCGTGGTCAGGCCGCGCCGACCGACTCGCTGCCGCTATCGGATGCGGGGGAGACGTCTGGCCCCTCCGGCGAGCTCTACGTGCACGTGCTCGGAGCGGTGGAGCGGCCGGGGCTGTACGTCCTCGAACTGGATGCGCGTCTTGTGGATGCGGTGGCTGCCGCGGGAGGTACGACCGAGGAGGCCGATCTCGCGGCGGTCAACCTCGCGCGAGTTCTCGCCGACGGAGAGCAGATCATCGTGCCGACGGTCGGGGCAGCCTCTGACGCGCCGCGAGCCGCGCCGCCCGGCGACGACCGTGTGGACCTGAACACGGCCGACCAGGTGGCACTGGAGACCCTCCCGCGCATCGGGCCGGCGTTGGCCGAGCGGATCATCGCCTGGCGTGACGAGAACGGCAGGTTTCAGTCGGTCGACGATCTTCTCGCCGTTCCGGGGATCGGAGAGAAGCTGCTGGAGGGCATTCGTGACGGTGCGCGCGTCTGAGAGTGACGACCGCGTCGGTTCGGGCAGTGCCGATCGGGCAGGACGGGCGTGATGCCGCGTGATCTCCTGCTGCCCGTCGCGACTGGAGCCTGGGGTGCTGCCGTGCTGCGCGTGTTTGTCCCGGCCGGGGCTTGAACCGTGGGTGGTGCCTGTGCCATCGGTGCGGTTGCGGTGTGCGGGATGGTCCTCTTCCGTCTTTCGCAGCGCAGCGCAGCGCAGCGCAGCGCAGATTGCTCGCGATCGGGGAGCTGCTCTTGGCCAGGTCTCGTGGGAATTTATGCATGCAACAGCTGTAGACGAGAGTATTCGGGAGCGGTTCTCATCAGTGTGGGATACGCGAATCGCCCACGTCGAAATTACCCCGGAAGACTCGGCCGAACTTCGCGAGTTCCATTGGGTCGTGAAGAGCGGAAAGTTCCAGGCGGTTTGGTGGCTTCCACGGTTGAAGCGAGCGCTCGAGTTGGGCCCCGAACTCAGGAAAGCGCGTTACATGATTGGCTCAACGATCGCGGCAGCCGCTGATGCTGATCCCCGAGCCGCATTCGACATCACCAAGATCCTGCTTGACACCCCCGACCTGCGGTAGTCGGCGGCGTGGGACATTTTCACGGCACGCGGTACCGATGGTGATCGCTCGCGCGCTCGACGCAGGTGACGATCAAACTGAATTTTGACGCCACTGCCTTCATCAATTCGCTGGGCGTGGTCGGATATTTGGACCTCGCGCGGCAGGTGCGAGATGTTCGTGACGGCCTGATCTCGCAGAAGGACGTCGCGGACTGATGATGCCGTGCAGCTTTCGAGGGCACGACGTCGGACGCGCAGCGCCTGCCCAGATGAGAGCTGTCACAACCACATCGCGCTCAGACCATCTCGATGCTGTTGGCGTGCTGAACCCCCGGGCTACTCGGCGGGCGGCTCCCAGGCGTGGAGCTGACGTTCCATCTCCGCCTTCAGCACGGTCAGCTTTCCAACTAGTAGTTGCTCATCCGGCGTCAGCAACTCGCCTTCATTGATCTTTCCGACCAGGTCGGCGATTGTCTTGGCGACCAGGTTCACGCATAGGTTCGCGGCCTCATCGAATCCCTGGCCGAACGCGCGATCAATTCGCCCGTTGGCCATGCCCTGCACGCCCCCCAGGAGTTCACCGCCGAAGCCGCTGAATGCCGATCGGATGCTCCGCTCATCGTTGCTCATGCGCTCACACTATATGCGCCGTGTCCCTCGGCACAGGCGCGCCGGATCGTTGCGATAGGTGGTCCTATCGTCGCTAAAGGGCCAGACAGGGAAGTGAGATGTGGCTGAGCAGGTGAGAGCGCCTTCGGCGCGATCACTGGGCGCGAGAGGCGACGCGCGGACTTGATGCGATCACGGTGTCGTAGCCTCGACGCATGGTGGGATCGATCGATCAGCGAGGGCTTCGGTTCCACCGTGCGATGCTCGCATTCTGCGCGATGCTGTTCATGTACATGCTCGTCCTCCTGGCGCGACCGCTCGAAGCGGAATCGAGTACTCGCGTCTTCAATGGATCGTCATCGGAGTCTTGGTGGCAGGATCGGCGGCACTGCTCACCTGGCAGACAAGCCAGGTGAGGCGAGTAAGAGACGACAGGTCGCGGCCGTCGCCCCTACGTCGCCGCCAGCGTCGATAGACGCGACTTCATGCGATCGCCGCCGAAACGGGGCGGCACCGGAGTTCTGGACAGGAGCTATCGTCGCGTGAGTGCGTCGATAGGCTGGTCGCATGACTGTGTGGAGCAGATACCTGTTCGGAGTTGCCCTCGTTCTCGGCATTGCTGGGCTGCTGTTCGCAGAGCGTCTTCCGGAGTGGTGGAGTCCGGTGTCTGTGGTCTTCATGGTGCTGGCCGCGGGTGTGTTCCTGACGTACTCGATTCGCGACTACCGACGCAAGCGCTCCCACTCGTAAGACATCGTCTCGGCGAGAGATCCCTCAGACGCGGCTGTCGGCGACGATGAATGCGATGCCGTCCTCGTGCTCCCACTCGGACATGATCCGGAGCGAGCGACTCTTGAGCTCGCTGCGTAGCGCGTCGAGGTCGGCCGCTGCGAACGACCACTCACACGCACACACTGCTCCAAGCACGCGTTACGGGGCGCGGGCGTAGACGTTGATCCGGCTCGCGCGCGACGAGAAGCACAGGCTCTTCGGGAGCGCGAGGCTCGCAGCCTTGTCAGCATCGGTGGCGTAGCCGAGGTGGTCGCCGTATGCGAGGTCCTCGCGGACGAGTGTCGTGATCTGGTCGAGCCCGGCCAGGTGCTCCGCGGTCGGGTAGGTCGGCCGGCGGGTCGCCAGGAGCTGGTGGCACCGATCCGTCCGCTCGCGCTGCTCGGCGACGTGCGCCCAGCGGGCGGTGTCGGACGCCTTCTCGCGCTCGTTGATGCGTCTCGCGATCACACACCGCCCGGGTGGGTACTCGCGAACCGGCGCGGATACGTCGACCCGCTCTCGAACGCGGCAGACCCTCGGCCGACTAGGTGTAGTGCCCAGGGACGTTGTTTGATCTGGATGCCCTGATGTGACGAGAACCTCCAAGGCAGAGTGGAGCTGCTACCGCTTCCGCTCTGAACCGAGGAGGTTCTCGTGTCCCACGCTAATGCGGCCTTGACGCCGCGCCAACGACTCCGGCTGGCTCGGCAGGTCGTCGACGAGGGATGGCCGGTGGCGGGAGCTGCGAGGTACTTCCGGGTGTCGTATCCGACCGCGGCGAAATGGGCGAGGCGTTACGTCGAGCTTGGCGAGGCGGGGATGGCAGACCGGTCAAGCAGACCGCACCGGCATCCGAACAAGACCCCGCAGCCTGTCGTGAAGCGGATCGTGCATTTGCGGATCAAGAAGCGCTTGGGGCCGGTCCAGATCGCCGGACGGCTGGGGATGCAGGCCTCGACGGTCCACGCGGTGCTGGTCCGCTGCCGCCTGAATCGTCTCTCGCATGTCGATGTGAAGACCGGCGAGCCGGCTCGCCGCTACGAACACGACCGTCCCGGTTCCCTGATCCATGTCGATGTGAAGAAGCTGGGCAACATCCCGCTCGGCGGAGGCTGGCGGTTCGTTGGTCGGCAGCAAGGCGGCAAGAACCGAGCCGCGACCGATCAGCACCGCCGCAGGGGTAAACAGCGCGACCCGCTGCTCGGTCACGCCTACATCCACACCGTCATCGATGATCACTCCCGGGTCGCCTACGCGGAGATCCACGACGATGAGAAGGCCGAGACCGCGATCGGTGTCCTGCGTCGTGCAGCCTCTTGGTTCGCCGATCGCGGCGTCACCGTTGAGCGGGTGCTCTCTGACAACGGCCCTGCCTACAAGTCCCACGCCTGGCGAGCGGCATGCGCTGAGCTCAGTATTCGACACAAGCGAACCCGCCCCTACCGGCCGCAGACCAACGGCAAGATCGAAAGGTTCCATCGCACCCTCGCCGATGGCTGGGCCTACTCGAAGCACTACAACTCGGAATCAGCGCGCCGAGCCGCCCTGCCAGCCTGGTTGCACTTCTACAATCACCACAGGCCCCACACAGCCATCGGGAAGCTCCCGCCCATCAGCCGGATCTCAAACAACCTGACTGGGCACTACAACTAGGCCATTGCCGAAGCGGAAGAAGAGGCGTCGATCTCGGGGCGAGTTGCAGTAGTCAACAACCGGCACGGATACGCTGACGCGAGGGGTGGCCGCCGTGGCCGCAGATGGGGTGGCGATGGACTACTGGTGGGCAAGTCAGGGGCGGAACTACCCCACAGCGATCGCGCAGGGGAGTCTATGGACGTCGCCGTGGTCCGACGGAACACTTCGGCCGGATCGGATTGCGATCAAGAGCATTCGAGCCGGCGATATCGTCTTCCACTACGAGAACGGGAAGGTCCGCGCCGTCAGCCGTGTCGTGGCTGAGTGGGTGCCGGCGACCCGTCCGACCGGGTATCCGAAGCGGAACGAGCGAGACCTCGACGCCGGTTGGCTCGTGCGAGTCGAGCCGATCGTGACCGGCCTAGAGCTCGACTTCCGGGAGCTGCCCTCCATCATCGCCGTGGGCGCGCCAGGACCTCTGGACCGTGACGGATCGCCTCAGCAGAAGTACCTCAGCGCGATCAGCGATGAGGATGGTTCGCGCCTCCTCGAGCGACTCGGGGTGAGTGTGTCACCCGGGCCCACATCGGCGGGTGCTCTGGCGCGCGTCGACGAGATCTGGGATCGAGGGGAGACAGACGCCGTCACGATCGGCCGTCGGCGGCGGGAGCAGGGACGATTGCGCGCCTTCCTCCTGAACGGTCGGTCATCGGCGGGATGCGATATCTGCGGGCGTGAGTTGCCGGCGTCGCTGCTGGTCGCCGCACACATCACGCCGCGGGCGCTCTCGGATGATGCGCAACGGGGAGATTTCGCCGCGATCGCCATGCTGGCGTGCAGTCTCGGGTGCGACGATCTGTTTGAAGTCGGGTACATCGTCATCGACGAGGGTGGGATTGCTCGCGCTGGACGGCCTGCGGAGACGGCGGCGCTGCTCGACGCTGTGACCGCGCTTGTCGGTCTGCAGTGCGCTGCTCACAATGAGCGGACAGCGAATCAGTTCGCTTCGCGCGAGCGGCTGGTGACCGCTTAGCTCGTTACCTCACAGGCTTGCCGGAGTAGGCGGAGAACGAGAGCGGGGTTTCTGTCCTGCACAGACGGCGATCCGCGCTAGTTCTCCGTGTCTGCTGTGCGGGGCGCATGATGCCGCCTCGCAGTCTCCTCGGACGCTCCTACGGTGACTGGATGCCGCAGCGAGAGACATCTCCCGAAGAGTCGCGATTCCGGGTGAAGCGCCCGGATCTCCGACTACTGCCGATGGCGGCAGGAGTGTGGGCGGCGGCGCTGTTGTGCGTGTTCGTGCCGGGCTGGTCATGGTGGGTGGCGGGCGCCTGCGCGGTTGGAGCCGTGTCCGTGGTCGTGGTGGCACGTCTGCGGTCCGTCCGGACATCCCTCAGAGGAGGCGGCCTGATCGTGCTGATGTTGGCGGGGATGGCGGCGACCGCGGTGACGGCCGCCCTGGCGCTTCCGGCTCGAGAGCAGGCGGCGGAGTGGTCGGGGCGGGTGGTGGAGGTGACGGCGACCGTGAGCTCGTCGGCATCGGTCGGGCAGGACGGGCGGTTGTGGTTCGAGGCGCAGTCGATCGGTATCGGCATCCGCGGTGAGCCGGTCTCGCTTTCGGTTCCTGTGCGCATCGGTGTCGAGCCGGATGACGGGTTCGATCTCGGTGCGGGCGTGCGTGTCGTTGGTCAGGCGATGGCGACGGATGCGGGGGAGCGATCGGCGCTGATCGTGTTCGCGAGCGAGGCGGAGGTCGTGGCTCCGGCGGGCGGGGTGTTCGGGGTCGCCGCGAGCGCCCGGCAGGCGTTCGTCGAACGATCGGGACGCTTGCCGGAGCCTGGCGCCGGGCTGCTCCCCGGGCTCGCGGTGGGCGACACGCGCGCCGTCCCGCAGACGCTGAACGACGACATGCGCACCACCGGACTCAGCCATCTCACCGCCGTCTCCGGGGCGAACTGCGCGATCGTGGTCGGTGCGGTGTTCGGGCTGACCGCGCTCTGTGGCGGAGGGCGGATGCTGCGCGTCGTGCTCGCTGCGACCGCGCTCATCGGCTTCGTGATCCTGGTCACGCCGGAACCGAGCGTGATCCGGGCGGGGGTGATGGCCGGTGTCGCGATGCTGACGGTGCTGCTCGGGCGACCGAGTGCCGGTGCGGGCCTGCTGGCGCTCTGCGCTGTGATCATCCTGGTCGCTGATCCGTGGCTCGCTGCCACTCCGGGCTTCGCCCTCTCAGTGATGGCGTCCGGCGCCCTGATCCTGCTGGCGCCACCCCTCAGCCGGGGGCTCGCGCGATGGATGCCGCAGCCCATCGCCCTGGCGATCGCCGTGCCGCTGGCAGCCCAGCTCGCCTGCGGCCCCATCATCGCGCTGTTCGCTGAGCAGCAGTCGCTCGTCGGCATCGCCGCGAACCTGATCGCTGCACCGGCGGCTCCGGTCGCGACCGTGATCGGACTGCTCGCCTGTCTCGCAGCGCCCGTCCCGCCGCTGGCTGACGTCCTGACCGCCTCCGCATGGCTTCCGTCCGCCTGGATCGCGACGACGGCCACCACCACGGCGCAACTGCCGCTGGCCGAGCTCCTTCTTCCGGCGGGGATCGGCAGCGCCACGCTGGTCGCTCTGATCAGCACGTCGATCGCGGTGGTGCTGCTCCGTCCGCGTGTTTCCCGCCAGCCGAGAATGGGGCGCTGGGCGAGACTGGTCCGGCCGTGCGCGGCGGGCATCCTTCTCATCGTCATGTCACTCGCGGCGGCGCGTGTACTTCTCAGCGGGCCGCTGGCGACCGCCACAGCTCCCGACGGATGGGCGATCGCGGCGTGCGATGTCGGACAGGGAGACGCTCTGCTGGTGCGTTCGGCGGGGATGGTGGCGCTGATCGACACCGGCCCTGAGCCCGAACCTTTGTCGACCTGCTTGACGAGCCTGGGTATCGAGCACATCGATCTGCTCGTCCTCTCGCACTTCGACCTCGACCATGTCGGTGGGGCGGCGGCGGTGATCGGCCGAGTCGGCACCGTGTTGCATGGGCCCACCACCGAAGAGTCCGATGAACGCCTGCTGCATGCGCTGGCACGAGACGGCGCGCGACTCGCGCCGGCAGCATCCGGTGATCGCGGAGTGCTCGGCGCCGCCGACTGGCAGGTGCTCTGGCCGCTCCGGAACTCGGCCGCGTTTCCCTCGGGGAACGACGCGAGTCTCGTGATCGAATTCGGAGGCGGCGAGGTGCCGCGGTCGCTGTTCCTCGGAGACCTCTCGGCGGAGCCGCAACGGATGCTGCTGCGGAGCGTCCGCCTCGGTCCGTATCCGGTGGTCAAGGTGGCGCATCACGGCAGCGGCGATCAGGACGCGGGTCTGTACGAAGCTCTCGATCCGACGGTCGCGGTGTTCAGCGCCGGCGCCGACAACGACTACGGACACCCGCGTGAGGAGACGCTCGATCTCCTGGCCGCGACCGGCGCCCACAATCTCCGAACCGACGAGCAGGGGCGCATCCTGCTGGGCATCCGGGAAGGGGAGCTGCAGGTCTGGACCGAGGAGGGACCATGACCGTCCGGGCGTCGGACGCCCCCGGTAGTCTTGATCCATGGCAGCTTCGCGTCCCCCGTCCCGTGGTGGCGCCAAGCCCGGGAAGATCCCGCAGGTCTCATGGCGTGAGCCGCACCCGGCTCCGATCGTGCTCGTCGCCGGCCCCGAAGAGATCTGCGCTGAGCGCGCGATCGCCCGGGTGCGCGACTATCTCCGTGCCGAAGACCCCGCACTCGAAGTCAGCGACGTCCGCGCCGACGACTACGCGCCCGGCACTCTGCTGTCCCTCACCTCGCCTTCGCTCTTCGGAGAGCCGCGTCTGGTGCGCGTCTCCGGTGTGGAGAAGTGCACCGACGCGTTCATCCAGGAGGCCGTGTCGTACCTCGATCACCCTCAGGAGGGGGCGACCGTGGTGCTGCGGCACACCGGCGCGAGCGTCCGCGGCAAGAAGCTGCTCGATGCGGTGCGCGCCGGAACCGGAGGCGGCATCGAGATCGCCGTGCCGGCCATCAAGCGAGACGGCGACCGCGTCGACTTCGCGGCGGGGGAGTTCCGTTCCGCGAAGAAGCGCATCGCGCCGCCTGCGCTGCGAGCGCTCGTCTCCGCCTTCGCGGATGACCTCACCGAGTTGGCTGCGGCCTGCCAGCAGCTGATCGGCGACGTCGAGGGCGACATCAGCGAAGAGATCATCACCAAGTACTACGGCGGACGCGTCGAGGTCTCGGCGTTCGTCGTCGCCGACACGGCGATCGCCGGTCGCTACGGTGAGGCACTGATCGCTCTGCGGCATGCGCTCTCCTCCGGAGCAGACCCGGTGCCCATGGTCGCCGCGTTCGCGATGAAGCTGCGCACGATGGCGCGCGTCGCCGGCAATCGCGAGCCGAGCCGTCAGCTGGCGCAGCGCCTCGGAATGAAGGACTGGCAGGTCGACCGCGCGCGTCGCGACCTCGCCGGCTGGAACGAGCGGTCTCTCGGCATGGCGATCCAGGCGACGGCCCGGGCCGACGCAGAGGTCAAGGGCGCGGCACGCGACCCGATCTTCGCGCTCGAGCGCATGGTCACGGTCATCGCGACGCGCGAGCCCTTCGGGGCGTAGGGAGCGCGGGCACGCCGATGCCCGCCGAGGCAGCAGATCTCGCGCCATTCTGGCACGAAAAAGCCCGCCTCAGGGAGGCGGGCTGATTCGGAAGCTGCTCAGCGAGCAGGAGTCATCGCTCAGAGAGCGGCGACCTGCTTGGCGATAGCCGACTTGCGGTTCGACGCCTGGTTCTTGTGCAGAACGCCCTTGCTGACGGCCTTGTCGAGCTTGACGGAGGCCTTCTTCAGGGTCGCCTCAGCGGCGGCCTTGTCGCCGGCGGCGATGGCGGTCTTGGTCGAGCGGATGAGCGTCTTGAGCTCGCTCTTCACGGCCTTGTTGCGCTCGTTCGCCTTCGCGTTGGTCTTGTTGCGCTTGATCTGCGACTTGATGTTTGCCACGTGTGGAACCTTCTGTACAGGAGTGATGGGAAATGCTGGCAGCAGAAGAGGGCTGCTGCACAGCGGTCGTATGGGAAGAACCCACACGCAAGCCAAGAGTCGAGTCTATCAGCAGACGGCACGATCGCGCGAAACGGCGACGACAATGCGAAACTCAGTCGCGGAAGGTCTGGCACCGGGTGCAGAATCATCACTATCCCGACATCCACGTCAAGGAGCCTCATGACCTTCGAGCCCCATCGCCCGACTGTGCCCGCAGGACTTCGCTGGTCGGCGGCGACATCCGCGTTCCAGATCGAAGGGTCCCGAGAGGCGGACGGAGGCGGACGCTCTATCTGGGACGACTATCTGGAACGGCCCGGAGCGATCATCGACGGTTCGACCGGTGACCCCGGAGGCGACAGCTATCGGCATCCGGAGTTGGACGTCGCTCTCGCAGCCGGTCTGGCGCTCGATCGCTACCGCTTCTCGATCCCGTGGGCGCGCTTGCAGCCGGATGGCCGAGGGAACGGGAACACCGCAGCACTCGACCACTACTCGCGCTTCGTCGACCTGCTGTTGGAGGCCGGCGTGACACCGTTCCCCACGCTCTTCCATTGGGAGATGCCGAGCGCGATGGAAGCGGAGGGCGGTTGGCTGAGCCGAGACACCGTCGCACGGTTCGCCGACTACGTGGCAATCGTGGCGGATCGCCTCGGCGACCGGGTCGAGCACTGGTACACGCTGAATGAACCCGCGATGACGACGCTGCAGGGTTACGCCGTCGGCGCGCTCGCGCCGGGGAAACAGCTTCTCTTCGACGCCCTGCCGACCGTGCATCACCAGCTGCTCGCCCACGCACGAGCGTCCGAAGCGCTTCGCGCCCGCGGCGCCGCGCAGGTCGGACTCCTGAACAACCACACATGGGTGCTGCCGCTGCACGACACGGCCGAAGACCAGCAGGCGGCCGCGCTGTACGACATCATCCACAATCGCGTCTTCAGCGAGCCACTGCTGACCGGCGGCTATCCCGACCTCGAGGCGCTCGGGCTTCCCGCGATGCCCGTTCACGATGGCGATCTCGAGGCGATCGTCCGTTCGATCGACTTCTACGGGATCAACTTCTACAACCCGACGACGATCACCGCTGCCGACGCGGCCAGCCCGATTCCCTTCGACATCGTGCCGACACCCGGCGTCCCCGTGACGGGCTTCGGCCCGGAGTGGCCGATCATGCCATCCGCGCTTCGTGATCTGCTGATCGACCTGCATGCACGGCATCCGGAGATGCCACCGGTCATCATCGGCGAGAACGGTGCATCGTTCCCGGAACCGGACGACGCCGGGCGGGTGGAGGACCCAGCGCGGATCGACTACCTCGCCGGGCATATCGCGGCGGTGGCGGAGGCCATCGACGCGGGCGTGCCGGTGGAGGAGTTCACGGTGTGGTCGCTTCTCGACAACTGGGAGTGGGCCGACGGCTACACCCAGCGTTTCGGTCTCGTGCATGTCGACTTCGAGACGGGGGAGCGCACACCCAAGGCTTCCTACGACTGGTACCGCGATCTCATCGCGAGCGCGAAAGCCGCGGCAACGACGACGGAGGAGTCCCGATGACCGGGTTCAAGAAGGCCGGCGCCCGATGGATGTCGTTGTTCACGCTGGCCTGGCTGGCGATCTGGACGGTGCAGCTCACGCCCGTCCAACTGCTGCTGCCGCTGCAGCTCGATACACCGGAGGACGACTGGATCCGCGGCGTCGTGTCGTCCGGCCTGGTGCTCGGTATCGGCGGCCTGGCGGGCATCGTCGCGGGTCCCGTGGCGGGTGCTCTCTCCGACCGGGCGGGTGTGGGGCGTCATCGGCGGCGCCCCTGGGCGCTGGGCGGAGTGTGGCTCACCGCGGTGTGCCTCGTGGTCACCGGGTTCACCAGCGGACCGTGGGCGGTCGGTGCGGCCTGGGTGGGCGTCTCGATCGGCGTGGCGGTCGCCTCCGCGGCCTTCACGGCGCTGATCGCGGATCAGCTGCCGTCGACCCAGCGTGGCGCCGCATCGGCGGCCGTGGGGTCGAGCCAAGCCGTCGGGATCGTGGTCGGCGTCGGCCTGGTGGTGCTGCTGGGCCTCGGCGTCCGCGACGGCTACCTTCTCCTTGCGGGGACCATCGCCGTGGCGGGCACAGTGGCCGCGCTGCTGCTTCCGGATCCTCCGAGCACCGCAGAAATGCGTCCCCGAGGGACCGGCAGCCGCGTACTCGCCTCTCTGCGCGACCGCGACTTCGCATGGATGCTCTCGGGGCGCCTCGTCACCAACGTGGGCAACGCGCTCGGTACGGCGCTCTTCCTGTTCTTCCTCCTGCACGGGCTCGGACAGCCGAGCGACATCGCGACAGACAACCTGCTGCTCCTGATCATCGTGTATACGGTCTTCGTCGTTGTGGCCTCGGTGCTCACCGGCATCATCTCCGACCGCACCGGCAATCGCCGAACCCTCACGATCGCGGCAACGGTCGTGCAGGCCGCATCGGGCGTCGCCATCGCGCTCGTGCCGACCTTCGAGATGACGATGGTGGCGGCAGCCCTGATGGGGCTCGGCTACGGCGCCTTCTCGACGGTCGGACTCGCCTTCGCCGCCGATCTGCTGCCACACGAACAGGACCACGCCCGTGATCTGGGAATCGTGAACGTGACGGCCGCGCTGGGGCAGTTGCTCGGTCCGGTGCTCGGCGCCGGTCTCGTCGCCCTCGTCGGCGGTTTCTGGCTGGTCTTCGTCGCGGCCGCGGTGCTGTCGCTCGTCGGAGGCCTTCTCACCGCGTTCGCGCGCCAGCCGGCGAGGTCATGACGCCGCGGCGGTCTCCAGCGATGCGATCGCCAGCCGCAGCACCGCGTTGAAGACCCGCGGGCGCATCGCCGTGACCAGGTGGGTCGTGCGGGGGACGACGATCAGCTCGGCATGCGGCGCGAGACGCTGGAACAAGCGCTCGTTCACGCGCAGCTGATCGTACTGTCCGTTCACGAACCAGAGAGGAACAGCGATCCGCTTCACGGCGGAGGGGATGTCGAGCGAGGCGAGGCTGCGGAGCGCCGCATCCTGCGTGTCGAGGGCGTAGCCGCCGGCCGCGAAGTCGGAGCGTGTCTCGGCGGGGATGGTGGCCGCGAGCATGCGCCGGGTGATCCACATTCCGCGATCCGGCAGCGAATCGACCGCACGGAACAGCATCCGGTACGCCGTCAGTCCGGCGCCACGGGGGAGCGAGGTGCAGGCCGCGGCGATGACGCCGGCCACCGGCGGTCGCTGACCGCCGCCCGCGTACGTGAGCGAGAGCAATCCGCCCATCGAATGCCCGACGAGCAGCACCGGTCCCTTCTCGGCGGCGGCGCGCACGGCGACGTCGATGGTGTGCAGAGCCTCGTGGAGTGAGAAGTCCTCGTCCATCCGCGAGCCATGTCCCGGCAGATCGACGGCGGTGTATGCGTGCCCGAGCTCGTCGAGATACGCGAGCTGAGACCGCCACATCGTCGCGGACGTACGGATGCCGTGCACGAAGACGATCTGAACGGTCACGCGTTCAGCATAAGGAAAGCGGGGCCGGTGGATGAACCACCGACCCCGCTTCGACACCAGGTGTCAGGGAATTACTTCTCCCAGCCGAGGTTCTCGACCGGGGTGACTCCGAAGAGGTCCAGTCCGACGTACGGCTCCGGCGTGAGGTTCGCCAGACCCTTCTGGGCCACGTAGACCGAAGGACCGTTGTAGAGCGGGATGACGCCCCAGGTCTTCTCGATCAGCTTCGGCTCGAGCTTCATGGCAGCCTCGGTCCAGCTCTTGGCGTCCTTCTGCGACTCGACCTCGTCAGCGATCTCCTTGTCCATCTCGGCGTTGCCGGTGGCGGACAGGTTCAGACCACTGTCGGAGCAGTAGATCTGGCACATCCACGCCGGTCCGAACGGGTCGGAGTCGGTGAAGCGGAGACCGAAGATGTCCCAGTTCTTCGACGTGAAGTCGTCGGAGAAGTCGGCTGCTGCGCGGACCTCGATCTGCACGTCGATGCCGATCTCCTTCTGCTGAGCCTGCAGCGACTTCGCGAGCGCCTCCTGGACGGGGCTGTTGCTGAAGATCGGGTACACGACCGTGAACTTGACGCCGTCCTTCTCGCGGATGCCGTCATCGCCCTCGACCCAGCCGGCGCCATCGAGGAGCTTCTTGGCCTCGTCGACGTCGTACTTGAGTCCGGCCTCGGCGAACGAGTCGGTCCAACCGTCCTGGAAGGAGTACATGTTCAGCGAGCCTGCGGCCTCTTCCTCGTAGCCGAGGCCGTTCCATGCGATCTGCTTCTGCTGATCGATGTTGACGCCCATGAAGAAGGCCTTGCGAGCGTCGAGCTCGGCGAACTGCGGCTTGTCACCGTCGACCATCAGAACCGTCTTGGCGGTCTGCTGAGCGCGGCGGACAACGGCGCCGTCGACGTCCTCGACCTGCTTGAGGCGTTCCTGGCTTCCGGCCTCGACCTGGTCGATCTCGCCGTTCTTGAAGGCGTTGATCGCCGCGTCGTCTTCCAGCGCCGTGAAGGTCACCTTGTCGAGGAGCGGAGCGTTGCCCCACCACTCGGGGTTCGGCTTGAAGGAGACGAAGCCTGCGTTGGCGTCGAACTCATCGACCGTGTACGGGCCAGCGCCCCACTCGGCGTTGAGGTTGCCGATGTAGGCGTTGTTGAACGTCTCGGCGTCGGCGTGCTTCGGGTTGAGGACACCACCGGTGAGGAACGCCATGGACGGCCATGCGTAGATGCCGTCGAACGTGACGACAGCGGTCTTGACATCGTCGCCCTCTTCGACAGAGGTGATCTGCTTGTAGCCGTCGGTCGCGTTCGGGTTGAAGCCCTCGTCGTACGAGCGGTTCGCCTTCCACGTCGCGTCGATGGCAGTCCAGTCCATGTCCGTGCCGTCGTTGAAGTGGGCCTCGTCCGTGAACGTGAAGGTCAGCGTCGTGTTGCCGCCGTCTTCGCCGATCTCGTAGGCGTCGAGGTATGCGTCGTTCTTCGTGACCTCGCCCTCCGGCGAGACCAGGAGGAGCTGCGGCATGTAGTAATACCACAGGCGCGCGGTGTCGGCGCTGGCGTCGCTGTTGAAGGCGTTGAGCTGCTCGGGAACTTCATTGATCTCGAAGTTGACCTCGCCGCCCTCCTTCAGGTTCTCGCGGGGCTGCGGGTTGTAGTCGGCCGCCTTGGTCTCTACAGGTTCTCCGCCGTTGTCTCCGCCGCCGGTGTTGCCGGAACCGCCGGCGCAACCCGCCAGGGCGAGAGCGAGGGCGCCGCTGATCGCGATAGCCCCCATCAACTTCTTGTTCTTCATGGTGCTCCTTCCGCCTTTCGGCGTGTCATAAAGGGAAGAATAGTTCGGCTCGCGGGAAACCACATCGGCCGAGAGTGAATCATGCCTAACCGTTATCGGACGGTGACCAGGCGCCGTCGAAGCCGGATTCTGGCGGTGTCAGACCGAGACCGGGCGGGTGCTCATGGTCTCGGCGTCGAAGATGACGCGTCGACGCGTGCGCTCGATGTCGGGGTCGGGAACCGGGATGGCGGACAGCAGAGCCTGGGTGTACGGATGCTGAGGGTTCTCGAACACGTCCTCGACGTCGCCGTGCTCGACGAAGTCGCCGAGGTACATCACAGCCACGCGGTCGGCGATGTGACGGACGACCGAGAGGTCGTGGGCCACGAACAGGTACGAGAGCCCCAGCTTCGCCTTCAGCTCGTCGAGCAGATTGATGACGCCGGCCTGGATGGACACGTCGAGCGCCGACACCGGCTCATCCAGCACCACGATCTTCGGGTTCGTCGACAGTGCGCGGGCGATGCCGATGCGCTGACGCTGACCACCGGAGAACGCCTGCGGGAAGCGGTCGCTGTGCGCCGGGTTGAGTCCGACGAGATCCATCAGCTCATCGACTCGCGCGTACGCCTCATCCTTCGGAGTGCCGATCGCGAAGAGCGGCTCCGAGATGATGTCAGCGACCGTCATGCGCGGGTCGAGCGCGCCCATGGGGTCCTGGAACACGATCTGGATGTCACGACGCAGCTGACGCTCGACCTTGTGGCTGCGGATGTCGTTGACGCTCGTACCGGCGATGACGATGTCTCCGTCGGTCTGCTTGACCATGTCCATGATCTGCAGAAGTGTCGTCGTCTTGCCGCTGCCGGACTCGCCGACGATGGCCATCGTCTCGCCCTCGCGGACGTCGAAGCTGATGCCCTTGATGGCCTGGACCTCACCGACCTTGCGCTTCAGGAATGCTCCCTTGAGAAGCGGGAAGGTCTTCGTGAGGTTCTTCACCTCGAGCGTCACCGGACGCTCTTCGCGAGGAACCTCGGCGAGCGGGCTCTCCGGCACAGCCCGGATCGGGTAGATCGGGAGTTCGCCGAGGAGGCCGCCGTCCTGGATCTCGTTGGCGCGGATGCAGGCTGCGCGGTGCGTGTCACCGGAACCTGTCGATACCGGAAGCAGATCCGGCTCCCGGGTGCGGCACGCATCCATCACGACGGGGCAGCGGTCGGCGAACGGGCACGCGTCCGGCAGGTTGATGAGCAGGGGCGGATTTCCTTTGATCGGCGTGAGAGGTTCCTTCTCCGCCTTGTCGACCCGCGGGATCGCGCCGAGGAGGCCGATCGAGTACGGCATCCGCGTCTTGTGGAACAGCTCATGGACGGGGGCCTGTTCGACGGGCTTCCCGGCGTACATGACCATGACGTCGTCAGCGGTGCGGGCGACGACCCCCATGTCGTGAGTGATCATCATCACCGCGGCGCCGGTCTCCTGCTGCGCCTTCTCGATCAGGTCGAGGATCTGCGCCTGGATCGTGACGTCCAGCGCGGTCGTGGGCTCATCGCAGATGATGAGCTTCGGATTGTTCGCCATCGCGATCGCGATCACGACGCGCTGACGCATGCCACCGGAGAACTCGTGCGGGAACGACTTCATCCGTCGTTCCGGCTCCGTGATGCCGACGAGCTTGAGCAGCTCGACCGAGCGGTTCCAGGCGTCCTTCTTCGAGAGGCTGCGGTGCACGGTCAGCGCCTCGATGAGCTGGTCGCCGACCGTGAAGACCGGAGTCAGCGAGGTCAGCGGGTCCTGGAACACCATCGACATGCCGTTCCCGCGGATCACGGAGAGCTGCTTGTCGCTCATGCCGAGCAGTTCCTTGCCGTCGTACATGATCGAGCCGGTGACCTTGGCGTTCTCATCGAGCAGGCCCATGATCGCCAGCGACGTCACCGACTTGCCGGATCCGGATTCGCCGACGATGCCGAGCGTCTTGCCGGCCTCGAGGTCGAAGGAGACACCGCGGACGGCATCGACCCTGCCCGCCTCGGAGGCGAAGCTGACCTTCAGGTCGCGGACTGAGAGTACGTTGCTCATGCTCGGCCTCCAGCCGCAGAAGTCGGATCGAGGGCGTCACGCAGGCCGTCGGCGACGAGCGCCATCGACACGGTGAGCAGGGTGAGCGCGGCGGCGGGGAAGTAGAACAGCCACGGCGATGTGGTGAGTGAGCTGGACCCGGCTCCGATCAGCGCGCCGAGCGAGACGTCCGGGATCTTCACGCCGAAGCCGAGGAACGACAGGCCGGTCTCGGCCACCACCGCGTTGACGACGCCGAGGGTGAAGTTGATCACCAGCAGCGAGCCGATGTTGGGGAGCAGGTGGCGGAGCACGATCTTCATGCCGCGGACGCCCATGTAGCGCGCGGCGCTGACGTACTCACGCTCACGCAGGGAGAGCGCGAGAGTCCAGATCACACGAGCGGGGAAGTACCAGCCGATCACGAAGATCATGATGAGGGCGATGACCCGCCAGTCGCCGCCCGACTTGTTCGAGATCATCGCGAGGATCAGGAAGCTGGGGATCACCATCATGAAGTGGATGACGAGCAGCGTGATGCGCTCGGTCCAGCCGCCGAAGTACGCGGCTGCCGTTCCGACGAGCGCCGACACGATCGTCACGCCGACGGAGACGGAGACGGCGATCATCAGAGAGCGCTGCAGGCCGACGGCGACCTGGGCGAAGAGGTCGTTGCCGGCGTTGTTCGTTCCGAACCAGTGGTCGGGCGAGGGGCCCAGGCTGAGGGCGAGGAAGTCGAGCTCGACGTGGTCGTACCGGGCGATCATCGGGCCGAAGATCGCGAACAGCACCAGGACGGCGAAGATGACGAGTCCGGCGACGGCACCCTTGTTCCGGGCGTAGCGACGGGAGTACAGCGTCCACTTCGACAGTCGGCGGGTGGCGACGCGCGTGGTCTCGGGGCCGGGAGCATCCGGAGACCGCTCGACGGTGGGGTCGATCATTTCCGAGGTCATGTCAGCTCACTCTCACTCGAGGATCGAGTACCACGACCGCGACGTCGGCGAGGATGGCGCCGATCGCGGTCAGCACGGAACCGAAGGCCGCGATCGCGACCGTGCCGTGGACGTCGTTCTTCGTGATGGCATCGATGAAGTACTTGCCCATGCCGTTCCAGGCGAAGATCGTCTCGGTCAGGACCGCGCCGGTGAAGATGGCGGGGATCGTGAACGCGACCTGCGTGGCGACGGGGATCAGCGACGTCCGCAGTGCGTGCTTGCGGATCGCCTGCTGCTTGGTCAGCCCCTTGGCGCGAGCTGTGCGCACGTAGTCGGCGCTGATGTTGTCGAGCAGGAGCGAGCGCTGCAGGAAGTGGATGCCGGCGTAGCCGATCAGGACCAGGGCTATCGTCGGCAGCGTCAGATGTTGGAGGACGTCTATGAGTACGGGGAAGAAGCCCTCCACCCCCCGACTGGCGTTGCCTGTCACGAAGAAGATGCGAACACCGGTCGCGTTGTTCAGGCCGATCGCCAGGAGCACGATCGCGAAGGCCGCGACGACGATGGGGATGTTCATCGTGATGATGCTCGTCGCCTGACCGATGCGGTCGGCGAGCTTGTACTGACGCGATGCGGTGTAGACGCCGAGGGCGATACCCAGGATGGTCGTGAGGATGGTCGCGCCGAGGACGAGTTCAGCGCTGACCCACATCCGGTATGCGACCTGCTCGTTGACCGATCCGCCGGTCGGGCTGACGCCCCAGTCCCAGCGGAGCAGGATGCCGGAGAGCCAGGTCCACCACCTCTCGATGAGAGGAACCGTGTCGCTCAGATTGCGCGGCGCCAGTGTGTTGACGATCTGCTCTTCGGTCAGCGGCGGACGCCTGCCCACGTAGTTGCTGCGGGGATCGAGGAACCCCCAGGCCAGGAAGTACGTGATGTTGGTCGCGACCACGATCATGAGCAGCCAGCCGAGTGCTCGGCGTACGAGATACTTGATCAAGGTGATGATTCTTTCTCTATTACAGACGCGCTCGGGATCTGCCGACGCAACGCTGAGCCGGGTAGTTATTCAACCACCATCTACCGTTCTGCGCGATGAAACCATGCCACACGGGTCGTGACGCAGTCCGATCGCCCACGGGATCCGGTGTCACGGATTGCTCCCGGGCAACTTCGCGAGACTACCACCGGTATTCCAGAATTCGGCATTAGGCATCCCTCACCGGATCGATGGAATCGATGATCGGTCACCCCTCACCGTAGAATCGACGGGACATGTCACCACGCGCTCTCACACCTCTTCAGCCTGCCGCGACACCGGCTGCGCAGATCCGCAACTTCTGCATCATCGCCCACATCGATCACGGCAAGTCGACCCTCGCCGACCGCATGCTCCAGATCACCGGAGTGGTCTCCGATCGCGACATGAGGGCGCAGTACCTCGACCGCATGGACATCGAGCGCGAACGCGGCATCACGATCAAGAGCCAGGCGGTGCGGATGCCGTGGCAGCTCGAAGGCGAGACGCTCGCGCTCAACATGATCGACACCCCCGGTCACGTCGATTTCACGTACGAGGTGTCCCGTTCTCTCGCTGCCTGCGAGGGAGCAATCCTCCTCGTCGACGCGGCCCAGGGCATCGAGGCGCAGACGCTGGCGAACCTCTACCTCGCCCTCGAGAACGACCTGCACATCATCCCGGTGCTGAACAAGATCGACCTGCCGGCGGCCGACCCCGAGAAGTACGCGAAGGAACTGGCATCGCTCATCGGCGGGAAGCCGGAAGACGTCCTGCGCGTCTCGGGCAAGACCGGTGTCGGCGTCGAGGAGCTCCTCGACCGGATCGTCCGGGACATCCCCGCGCCGGTCGGTGACGCGGATGCTCCGGCGCGCGCCATGATCTTCGACTCCGTGTACGACGCCTACCGTGGCGTCATCACGTACGTGCGCATGATCGACGGCAGCTTCTCGCCGCGCGAGCGCATCCAGATGATGTCGACCGGCGCCAACCACGAAGCCCTCGAGGTCGGTGTCTCGAGCCCGGAGCCCACGCCCTCGAAGGGCCTCGGCGTCGGCGAGGTCGGCTACCTGATCACCGGCGTGAAGGACGTGCGCCTGTCGAAGGTCGGCGACACCGTCACCACCGCACGCAAGCCGTCGGACAAGCCGCTCCCGGGGTACACCGATCCGAAGCCCATGGTCTTCTCGGGTATCTATCCGATCGATGGCAGCGACTACGCCGAGCTCCGCGAGGCGCTCGACAAGCTCAAGCTCTCCGATGCGTCTCTCGCCTACGAGCCCGAGACCTCGGTGGCGCTCGGCTTCGGCTTCCGCTGCGGGTTCCTCGGACTGCTCCACCTCGAGATCATCACGGAGCGGCTCGAACGCGAGTTCGGTCTCGACCTCATCACCACGGCCCCCAGCGTCATCTACGAGGTGCTGACCTCGGACACCGGTGAGACCGTCACGGTCACGAACCCGAGCGAATACCCCGACGGGCGCATCGGGTCGGTATCCGAGCCGATGGTGAAGGCGGCGATCCTGCTGCCGAAGGACTACGTCGGCACCGTCATGGAACTGTGCCAGTCCCGGCGCGGAACGCTGCTCGGCATGGAGTACTTCTCCGAGGAGCGCGTCGAGCTGCGGTACAACATGCCGCTCGGCGAGATCGTGTTCGACTTCTTCGACCAGCTGAAGTCGAAGACCCAGGGGTACGCGTCGCTCGACTACGAGCCGTCCGGGCAGCAGGAGGCCGACCTCGTCAAGGTCGACATCCTCCTGCAGGGCGAGAAGGTCGACGCCTTCAGCTCGATCGTGCACCGCGACAAGGCCTACGCGTACGGCACGCTGATGGCGGAGCGGCTGCGCAAGCTCATCCCTCGCCAGCAGTTCGAGGTGCCGATCCAGGCTGCCATCGGTGCGCGCATCATCGCCCGAGAGACGATCCGCGCCATCCGCAAGGACGTGCTCGCCAAGTGCTACGGCGGCGACATCACCCGTAAGCGCAAGCTCCTCGAGAAGCAGAAGGAGGGCAAGAAGCGCATGAAGATGGTCGGTCGCGTCGAGGTCCCCCAGGAGGCGTTCATCGCCGCGCTCTCCGGTGACGTCGAGGGCAAGGACAAGAAGTAGTCACTCCGTCCTGACGCACGAACTTCGCAGATCGACACGAACTTCGCAGGCAATCCGCCCAGGCGTGCGAGATTCCTGTCGTCGTGCGAAGTTCTGCGCATCGGGGAGTGCAGGGATGTGACCCCGCGCGGCGCGGGGGGTGATCGCCCAGGTAAGTCGAAGTAGGCTGGAACTCATGCGGCGCGGGACTTTCCGAGACGACACGGTGGACTATGCGGCCGTGGGTGCGACCCACGCGCCCGATCTGATGCACTACCCGCCGGAGCGCAGCATCCCGGCGGAAGATTCCTGGCGGATCGGGAGCGGAGCGGAGCGGTTCCAGACCGCCGGTGAGGCTCTTCTGTCCTGGACGGCGCAGCGCGCAGCCGGGCTCTCGGTCGACGACCTGCGACCCGCGCCGGGCCCCGCCTACGCGGGTGTGAGCTTCGACGCAGAGGGCAACCCGATCGCACCGAGCAAGCGCGACGTCGAGCCGCGATACGACGCCGAGGGAACTCCGTTCGTCGGCGCGGGAATGACATTGCACCTCAAGGGACGCATCGGCGGCATGCGGGCCGACTCCGAGCTGCGTGTCATCTCGGTCACCGAGGAGACGCGGCGCATCGGGTTCGTGCTGGGTACGGTCGGCGGTTCGGTCGTCAGCGGCGAGGAGTCGTTCGACGTCGAGTGGCGGGAGGACAACGACGAGGTCTGGTTCACGGTGCGTGCCTTCGATGCGCCGAACTCCCTCCTGTACCGCACGGTCCCCGCGCTCGTGAAGCGCCGCCGCCGCGAGCTGTTCGCCCGCTACCTCCGCGCGATCTCTCCGCTCTACGCGACGCCCGTCTGATGGCGCGAGCGTTCTGATGGCGGGACCGCTCCCGCTCGGCGATCCCGCGCCCACCGACGGACGGCTGCCGGCAGACCTCCCGATCGACCGCGCGGTGCCGTTCTCGGCATACCTGCACATCCCGTTCTGCCGGGTGCGCTGCGGCTACTGCGACTTCAACACGTACACGTCGACGGAACTCCGCGGCGCGAAGCAGGAGGACTACGCCGCCACACTGCTCGCGGAGATCGACCTCGCCCGCCGGGTCCTCGATGACGCCGGCGCGCTGCGCCCCATGGACACGGTGTTCTTCGGCGGCGGCACGCCCACTTTGCTCCCGGCCGGTGATCTTGCCCGGATGCTGGAGGCTGCGGCATCCGCCTTCGGGCTGGCCGACGGCGCCGAGGTCACGGTCGAGGCCAACCCCGACACCGTCACTCCGGCTGTAGCCCGGACGCTTGCCGGCGCCGGTGTGACGCGCCTGTCGATCGGGATGCAGTCGGCGGTGCCGCACGTGCTGGCAGCTCTCGATCGCACGCACCAACCGGACAACGTGCGTACCGCCGTCGCTGCTGCTAAGGACGCGGGGCTCGCCGTGAGCGTCGACCTGATCTACGGCGCACCGGGGGAGTCGCTCGCCGACTGGGAGGCCTCCCTCGACGCGGCGCTCGCACTGGACTCGGAGCACATCTCCGCGTACGCCCTCATCATCGAGGACGGCACGAAGCTGGCACGGCAGATCCGGCGCGGCGAGGTGCCGACCCCCGACGACGACCTGCAGGCCGATATGTACGAGCTCGCCGATGCACGTCTCGCCGCGGCCGGGTTCGAGTGGTACGAGGTCAGCAACTGGGCTCGTGCCGCGGCCGGCGCCGGTTCGGCAGCCAATCGTTCGCGGCACAACCTCGCGTATTGGCGGGGGAGCGATTGGTGGGGCTTCGGTCCCGGGGCGCACAGCCACGTCGCGGGACTGCGCTGGTGGAACGTGAAGCACCCCGCGGCGTACGCGCAGCGGCTCGCGGCATCCGAATCTCCCGCGGCGGGAACGGAGCGTCCCGATGAGCAGTCGCGGCTCCTGGAGCGGATCCTGCTGCTCAGCCGGATCCGCGAGGGGTTCGCGATCGATGAGCTCCCCGCCGCGAACCGGACGCGTGTCGCCGGTCTCATCGCCGACGGGCTCGTGGATCCGGCGGCGGCCGTCAAGGGCAGCATCCAGCTGACGCTTCGCGGGCGGCTGCTGGCCGACGCCGTCGTCCGCGAACTCACCGACTGAATCAGCCCAGCAGTTGATCCAGGGCGGCCGTGCGCCGCTGCGGGAGCGTCGCGCTGCGGGTGTCGAACACCCGCGTCAGTCGGTCCGAGCCGAACGCCGGCCACCCGGGGTCGCCGCTCTTGATGAACGACGTCCAGGCGGCGTGCATCTCGTCAGCGAGCTGTCGTGGAGCATCCGGGCCGGTCAGTCGTCGGGCTTCGTCATCATCGAGGTGGTCGAAGACGAATCCGAGTTCGAGCGCGTGCGCCGCGCGGAGGTCGCGAACCCGGCTCTCCCAGGCGAATTCGTAGACGTAGGTCGGTGCGGTTCGACGGCGCGCGACGCGCGTGAGCGGACCACGCAGCAGCAGGTCCGTCGCGAGCTGGCCGAAGATCTCACCGGTCGAGGCATCGGGGAACTCCGCGCGGTACGCCTGCACCGCGCGGCGTGGGATGCGCAACGCGAGACGCGCGGCGAGAAGCTTCAGTTCGCTGATCCCGCCCAGAGCCTCCGGAGGGAACCACAGCCGGTATTCGTCGGAATTGGTGCCGATGAGCAGCGGTGTGTCGATCTCGGGGATCACCTCGTGGGGCGAACGGGGGAGGCTCTCCGGCTCGACCGCGAACTGGAATCCGGGTGCGCCGCCGAGCGGAGACGAGCCCGCCGCGTGCTGACGCCGTGCCTCGAGAAGCCCGTCAGGAGGCACGGCCGCGAAGGATGCGCGTTCAGGGCGGATGCCGAGGCGTTTCGCCAACTGCGCAGTGATGCGGCCCGCCTTCTTCGGCGATTGCGCTTCCAACGGCGCGGACTCGATGATCGCGCGAGTGATCAACCCGCGAGAGCGGTCCTGCGCCAGCAGGCCGGCGACGATGGCGCCGCCTGCCGACTCGCCCATCACGGTGATCTGCTCCGGATCGCCGCCGAAGGCCGCGACCTCGCGGTGCACCCAGGCGAGCGCTGCGGCCGCATCCTGCAGGCCGAGGTTGCGCGGTGCGCCCTCGAGCACGGAGAAGCCCTCCGAGCCGAGACGGTAGTTGATCGAGACGAAGACGATGCCCTCGCGTGCGAACGATCTGCCGTCGTAGAGCGGGAGCGCAGCAGTTCCTCGTTCGAGCGCTCCTCCGTGGATCCACAACAGCACGGGTGCCGAGGTCGCGTCGACCGGCGCCCAGACGTTGGCCGTCAGGATGTCGTCTCCGTCGATGCGGACGGAGCCGAGCAGCTCGCTGATCGGGGCCGGGTAGGGGAGCTGCGGCGGTGTCGGTCCGAACGCGGTCGCGTCGCGCACACCCGACCAGCTCGCCACGGGCTGCGGTTCCCGGAAGCGGTTCTCGCCGAAGGGGGCAGCGGCGTAGGGGATGCCGAGGAATCGGCGGATGCCGTCATCGACAGTGCCGCGAATGGTGCCGTCGGAGAGAGTCGCGGTAGGCGGCGTGGTCATGTGGGTCATCCTATGAGGCGGTTCCATCGGGGCTTACTCGGCTTCGCGGGGTAAGATTGGCACTCGGAACATCCGAGTGCCAATGAGTGTCCGAGTGTCAGCGGAAGGGGAAGGCGATGGTCTCAGAGCGAGGACTCCAGGTTCTCCGCGCGATCGTGAAGGACTACGTCGAGACCCACGAGCCTGTCGGAAGCCGCTCCATCGTCGATCGGTACTCCTTCGGCGTCTCCGCGGCGACCATCCGCAACGACATGGCCCTCCTCGAGGATGAGGAGCTCATCACGGCTCCGCACACGTCGTCGGGACGCGTGCCCACCGACAAGGGCTACCGCGTCTTCGTCGATCACCTGGCGCAGCTGCGCCCGCTGAGCGTGGCGCAGCGGACGGCCATCGAATCGTTCCTCACGGCACCGTCCGACCTCGATGACCTGATGATCCGCACCGTGCGCGTGCTCACCCAGCTCACCGGTCAGGTCGCGCTCGCGCAGTATCCGTCATTCGCCCGCGCGCACATCACGCACATCGAGCTCGTGGCACTCGCTCCGAACCGGATGCTGATCGTGCTGGTCACCGACGCGGGCGGCGTGTCTCAGCGGATGACGCCGCTCCCCGTCGACGTCGACGAGACCGACATCGCCCTGCTGCGTGCACGGCTGTCGGCCCTGATCACGGGCCAGGCGGTCAGCGATGCGGCCGAGCGCCTGCAGAACCTCGTCTCCACGACCGAGCACCAGCCCCAGGATGCGGCGCTCAGCACACTGGCGGCCGTCGTGGTCGAGGAGCTGGGCGCATTCCGTCAGGAGCGACTGGTGATGGCTGGCGCGGCGACCCTCGCGCGCCGCGAGCAGGACTTCCGGGGCAGCATCCATCCTCTGCTCGAGGCGATCGAGGAGCAGGTGACGCTGCTGCGTCTGATGAGCGAGATGGTCACCGACGAGCACGGCCTCGCGGCGAGCATCGGTACCGAGAACGCGCCGTTCGGACTCGGCGAGGCCTCGATCGTCGCCAGCAACTACGCCGCCCCGAGCGGCATGGCGCGCGTCGGTGTGATGGGGCCGACTCGCATGGACTATCCGAGCAATCTCGCGGCAGCACGGGCGGTCGCCCGCTATCTGTCGCGGATGCTCGATGAAGACGAGGCCGCTCGCTGAGGCGAGGGCCACGAGAGACACACGCAGAAAGGCGATTGTGGCGGATCACTATGAGGTTCTCGGGGTGTCCCGGGACGCTTCCACTGATGAGATCAAGAAGGCGTATCGACGCCTCGCACGGCAGCTCCACCCGGACGTGAACCCGGGGGATGACGCGGCAGAGAAGTTCAAGCTCGTCACGCACGCCTACGACGTGCTCAGCGACGACGAGTCGCGTCAGCGCTACGACATGGGCGGCGGAGAAGGCGGCGCCGGCAACTTCGGGGGCTTCGGCGGCTTCGGCGACATCTTCGAGACGTTCTTCGGGGCGGCGCAGGGCGGCGGACGCGGCGGTCGCCCGCGATCCCGACGCGAGCGCGGCCAGGACGCCCTCGTGCGCGTGAACCTGGATCTCGGTGACGTCGTCTTCGGTGCGCACCGCGACATCGAGGTCGACACCGCGATCCTCTGCGAGACGTGCCAGGGGTCGTGCTGCCAAGCGGGCACCTCGCCCGTCACCTGCGACATCTGCGGCGGTTCGGGTCACGTGCAGCGCCAGGTGCGCAGCCTGCTCGGCAACGTCCTCACCTCGCAGCCGTGCGGAACCTGCGAGGGCTACGGCACGACCATTCCCTACCCGTGCGGCACGTGCGGCGGCCAGGGGCGGGTGCGTTCGCGTCGCACCGTGTCGCTCGACATCCCGGCCGGCGTTGAGACCGGGCTGCGGCTGCAGCTTCCGGGCTCCGGCGAGGTCGGCAAGGCCGGCGGTCCCAACGGAGACCTGTACGTCGAGATGACCGTGAACGCGCACCAGGCCTTCAGCCGCGAAGGCGACGATCTGCTTGCGACGCTCGAGGTGTCGATGACAGACGCGATCCTCGGTACCGAGACGTCGATCCAGGGGCTGGACGGCGAGGTCGACCTGGAGATCCGCGCGGGTGTGCAGTCCGGCGACGTGCTGACGATTAAGGGCCGCGGCATCACGCCGTTGCGCGGATCTCAGCGAGGGGACCTGCGAGTCGGCGTGCAGGTCGTGACGCCGACCAAGCTGGATTCGGCGCAGCGCGCGCTGATCGAGGACTTCGCCAAGAAGACCAAGGCTCCGGGCCCGCAGCTCGCGCAGTTCCAGCAGGGACTGTTCTCCAAGCTCCGCGACCGCTTCCGCGCGCACTGATCGTGGCACTGCACTTCCTGGTCGAGTCTTCGACCGAGGCGGCGATCGGCGATCTCGTGTCGCTGACCGGTGCCGAGGCGAAGCATGCCGCAGTGGTGCGGCGTCTTCGCGTCGGCGAGGCCGTGACGGTCGGCGACGGCGCGGGTGTCTGGTTGACAGGGCTCGCTGAGGAGGTGTCGCCGACGCGCGTCGATGTGCGGGTCACCGGTCGGGTCGAGCATCCGTCGGCATCGCCGCGCGTCGTGCTGGTGCAGGCCCTTGCCAAGGGCGATCGAGACGAACTCGCGGTGCAGGCCGCGTGCGAGCTCGGCGTGGATGAGATCGTCCCGTGGCAGGCGAGTCGCAGCGTGTCTCGCTGGGAAGGCGCCAAGGCGGCGAAGGGACGTGAGCGTTGGGCGTCGATCGTCCGGGAGGCCGCGAAACAGGCGCACCGCGCGTGGGTGCCGGAGGTCACCGCTCCGGTGTCGACCGTCCAGCTCGCCGCACGTGCGGCAACGCAGCGGGTGCTGCTGTTGGACCCCACCGCATCCGTTCGCCTGTCCGAGGTGCGCCCGGACGGGCGCGATCTCGTGCTCGTCGTCGGACCCGAGGGCGGCATCTCCGACGAAGAGCTCTCGCGTCTGACGGATGCCGGGGCCGAACGAGTGCTCCTCGGCGACACGGTGCTGCGCACGTCGACCGCGGGGCCCGCCGCCATCGCCGTCTTGTCGGTGGCGCTCGGCCGCTGGTGACCCTTTCGCCGCTCACCGGCCGGTGTACGCGACGGTCAGTAGACTTGACCCCATGACGGAACTCTCGATCTTCACGCGCATTCTGAACGGTGAGATCCCTGCGGAGATCCTCGCCGAGACGGATCGCCTGTTCGCGATACGTGACATCGCGCCCCAGGCACCGGTTCATCTGCTCGTCGTTCCCAAGACGGCAGAGTTCCGCGATGTGACCGAGGTGGCAGCGGGCGACCCGTCCCTCCTCGCCGAGATCGTCGCCTTCGCGAAGGAACTCGCCGCGGAACACACCGATGACGGCGACTTCCGTCTCATCTTCAATACCGGCGCGAACGCCGGACAGACCGTCTTCCACGTCCACGCGCATGTGCTGGGCGGCGGACTTACCGAGAAGAGTGTCGGTGCCTGAGAACCACGAACCGCAGGAACGCAGCCTGGGAGGATCGACGCCGGAGTCGGTCGAGAAGATCTACGCCGACGGCGTCGCCATGGTGCAGCTGCTCGGTCCGCAGGATCGTCTGCTGCGGATGCTCGAGAAGGAGCACCGTGATGTGCAGGTGCTCGTCCGCGGCAACGAGATCACGCTGAGCGGCGATCGCGAGGCGGTCGAGCGTGCGAAGGGCCTCGTCGAGGAGCTCATGGCGATGACCAGGGCCGGCCAGGATCTGGCTCCGAGCGACGTCGCGAACTCTGCGCGGATGCTGCGGCAGGAAGGCGGCCCGCGTCCGAGCGAGGTGCTGGGCGAGGCCATCCTGTCGACCCGCGGCAAGGTGATCCGTCCGAAGACGCTCGGGCAGAAGGAGTACGTCGACGCGATCGAGCAGAACACGATCGTCTTCGGCATCGGTCCCGCCGGAACCGGTAAGACCTATCTCGCGATGGCGAAAGCGGTGCAGGCACTGCAGCGCAAGGAAGTCACCCGCATCATCCTCACCCGTCCTGCGGTCGAGGCGGGGGAGCGGCTCGGATTCCTGCCCGGCACGCTCACCGACAAGATCGACCCCTACCTGCGCCCGCTCTACGATGCGCTCAACGAGATGATGGATCCCGAGATCGTGCCGCGCCTGATGGCATCGGGAACGATCGAGGTGGCGCCGCTCGCGTACATGCGCGGCCGCACCCTCAACGATTCGTTCGTCGTGCTCGACGAGGCCCAGAACACCACGCCGGAGCAGATGAAGATGTTCCTCACGCGTCTCGGGTTCGGCACGCGGATGGTCGTCACCGGCGACATCACCCAGGTCGACCTGCCGCAGGGGTCGTCGGGCCTGCGACTGGTGACGCGCGTGCTCGACGGCATCGACGACATCCATTTCTCGCGCCTCACGAGCGACGATGTGGTGCGCCACTCGCTGGTCGGGCGCATCGTCGACGCGTACAGCGAGTACGACGAGCAGCGCACGGCGCAGAGGTTCGAGCGCGAGCAGGCGGCCGCCCTTCGTCAGGCTCAGGGACCGGATGCTCGGACCGACCGACGGGGCGCGCAGCGGCCAGGACCACGTGACCGGATGCCGAAGCGAGGCCTCTCCTGATGAAACGAGCACAGGCATGATCGAGATCAACAACGAGTCGGCCATCGAGGTCGACGAGACCGTGCTGCAGCGGCTGACCGACTTCAACCTCGAGCAGCTGCACGTCAGCCCCGACGCCGAGGTGGCGATCGTCCTCGTCGACGAAGGCGCCATGGAGGCGCTGCACGTGCAGTGGATGGACGAGCCGGGTCCGACCGACGTCCTGAGCTTCCCCATGGACGAGTTGCGTCCCGGCAGCGAGGACCGCCCGACCGCGCCCGGCCTGCTGGGAGACATCGTGCTGTGCCCGCAGGTCGCCGAGACGCAGGCGCAGGCGGCAGGGCACGGCCTGATGGATGAGCTGATCCTGCTCACCACGCACGGACTGCTCCACCTCCTCGGCTTCGATCACGCAGAGCCCGATGAGGAGCGTGAGATGTTCGGGCTGCAGAAGGAACTCATCCAGGGCTTCGCTGCGGCTGAACGCCGACGATGACAGCGACTCTCCTGCTCATCGCCGCCGTGCTGTTGGTGGCGTTCGGCGGTCTGATGTCGGCGATCGACGCCGCCTACGGTGTCGCGTCTCGTGCCAACCTCGCCGACATGGCGACTGGAGGACGGCGGGCCAAGGCTCTCGGCCGTATCGCCGCCGACCTCGACGCACACGTCAACGCGGTCGCGTTCATCCGTGTCCTCGCCGAGGTCACAGCCGCGGTCATCGTGACGGTGGCGTTCACGATCCTCATCGAGAACAACTGGTGGGCGATGCTCGCCGCCGCGCTCCTGATGACCGCCATCACCTTCGTGCTCGTGGGCGCGAGCCCGCGCTCGTTCGGCCGACAGCATGCCGAGGGCATGATCCGCGGTACCGCGTCGATCGTGCGCGGACTGCGCATCTTCCTCGGTCCGATCGCCCAGGGACTCGTCCTGCTCGGCAACCGCGTCACACCCGGTACCGGGCGCAGCTCCTTCGCCAGTGAAGACCAGCTGCTCAGCATGGTCGACGAAGCAGCATCCAACGATCTCATCGAGGAAGATGACCGCGATCTGATCCACTCGGTCTTCGACTTCACCGACCAGTTCGTGCGCGCCGTGATGGTGCCGCGCACCGAGATGGTCACGGTCGACGCGACCTCCACCACCGACGAGGCGATGTCGCTCTTCCTGAACCGCGGTGTCTCGCGGATGCCGGTCGTGGACGACGATGCCGATGATGTCGTCGGCGTGCTCTATCTCAAGGACTTGGTGCAGTTCGCGTACCGCGACGACAGCGCCTGGCGGGCCGCATCCATCCGCCCGATCGCGAGACGCGCCACGTTCGTGCCGGAGTCGATGCGCGCGGAGACGCTGCTGCAGCAGATGAAGCGCGACGCGGTGCACGTCTGCCTGGTGATCGATGAGCATGGCGGGATCTCCGGACTCGTCACGCTGGAAGACCTGATCGAGGAACTCGTGGGGGAGATCTCCGACGAGTACGATCAGGTGTCCGCGGAGTTCGTCGATCTCGGTCACGGCCGCTATCGGGTGAGCGCCCGGCTCTCGCTGGAAGATGTGGGCGACCTGTTCGGCCTCGAACTCGAAGATGAAGACGTCGACTCGATCGGTGGACTGCTCGGCAAGGCTCTGGGTCAGGTGCCGCAGCCCGGGGCGACCGCCACTGTGGCGGGTCTTTCGCTCACCGGCGGGGCTTCGCGTGGTCGAGGTCGCGGAATCGCCACGGTTTTCGTGGAACGTACGACAACGGAGCCCGATGCTTCGGACGACGAAGGAGAACGACGCGATGACTGAGCAGACGAGAAGCGGGTTCGTGACCTTCGTAGGGCGTCCCAACGTGGGGAAGTCCACGCTGACGAACGCGCTGGTCGGCGAGAAGATCGCGATCACCAGTGAGAAGCCCCAGACGACGCGACGCGCCATCCGCGGCATCGTGAATCGTCCAGAGGGTCAGCTCGTGATCGTGGACACGCCGGGAATCCACAAGCCCCGCACACTCCTGGGCGAGCGGTTGAACGACCTGGTCGACCAGGTGCTCGGCGACGTCGATGTGATCGGGTTCTGCGTGCCGGCGACCGAGAAGGTCGGTCCGGGAGATCGCCGTATCGCCGCATCTCTCGACGGCTACGCACGTGCGAAGAAGATCGCGATCGTCACCAAGACCGATGCGGCGGGGCGCGACGAGATCACGGAGAGGCTGCTCGAGGTCGATGCGCTCCGTGAGGACTGGGCGGCGGTCATCCCGCTCTCGGCGCTCACGCGCGACCAGCTCGAAGTGCTCGCCGATGAGGTGCTGAACCTGATGCCGAAGGGCCCGGCCCTGTATCCCGAGGGCATCACCACCGACGAGTCGCAGGAAGACCGGATTGCGGAGATGATCCGCGAGGCGGCGCTGGACGGCGTGCGCGACGAGCTGCCGCACTCGATCGCGGTCGTGATCGATGACATCGCGCCGCGCGAGGGCACCGACCTCACGGACGTGCACGCGTCGATCGTCGTAGAGCGCGACAGCCAGAAGGCGATCATCATCGGGCACAAGGGCAAGCGTCTCAGTGACGTCGGCGCCCGTGCCCGCGTGGGAATCGAGAAGCTTCTCGGCACCCGGGTGTTCCTGGGACTGCACGTGAAGGTCGCGAAGGAATGGCAGCGCGATCCGAAGCAGCTGGGCAGACTCGGATTCTGAGATGCATTCCCGTGACACGTCGATGGCGGCGGGCAGACCGCCGACCCCGCCGATATGAGCGGGCGCAGCGAAGACCCGAACACGCTGCGCGATGAGGTCTTCACACAGCTCTTCGACGCCCACTGGGCGGCCGTCCGGCACCACATCGAGTGCGTCGTCGCCGACGACACCGAGGTGACCGAGATCGTCTCGGAGGTGTTCCTGCTGGCGTGGTCGAGGCTCAAACCGAGTCGTCCGATGAGCCGCGTGTGGCTTCTGCGTGCGGCGGAACGGCGCCTCCGCGCGCGGCCAGGACCGGCTCTGACCCTGCACTCGGCGCTGGATGCCGTCCACGCCGGCGTCTCGGGTCAGCCGGATCCTCCCGGTCGAGTCGCGCGCGCTGAGGTCATCCGCGCTTTGGGTGTCCTCACCCCGCGTGAGCGGCGTATCATCATGCTGACGTACTGGGATGGGCTCGCGGTGGGGGAGATCGCGGAACTGTTGCGCGGCTCCGAGTCCCGGGTACGCAAGACGCTGGGGCGTGCGCAGCTTCGTCTGCGCACGGAGCTGAACCTGAAGGGGGTGGTTTCCGGTGATGAATGAGAACGCCGTGCTCGATCGAGCATTGAGCGATGCCGATCCGGCGCGCACCCCGCGTGACGCGGCCCCGGATGCCCGGGCGATCGCCGTCCGCGATCGTATTCTGCGCGACACCAAGGCGCCGCGGCGCCACCACCGTCGTGCATGGACGCTGGGATGGGCGTCGGGCATCGCCGCCGCCGCCGCGGCTGTGGCCATCGCGTTCGTTACGCTGACACCGCAGGAAGCGGCGGTTGCAGGTTCGCCTCTGCCATTGGACTTCACCGAACAGGGCACGGTCGTGGAGATCGTCGATGCGGCGCGCGCTGATCTTGCCGCGGGCGGAGGTCCGGCCGAGCCCGAGCGAATCTCGCGGACTGCCGGATGGTTTTACTCGGCCGACGCGGGCAACGTGGGTGCGAAGATCGTGCCGCAGTTCTCGACATTCGTCTGGAATGCTGACCTCTCCGGACACACGACCATCATGGAGGGGATTCCCTACGACCCCGCTGACGCGACCGCCAACAATCGGGGTGAGGTGATGAGCAGCGGTCGAATCGTTGACGAGATCGTACAAGGGCCCGGTGAGTTCACGACCGAGGTTCCCGACGCTCCAGGCGACTCGGCCGCGGACGTGCGGGCCATGCTCGAGGCGTTCGGTATGCCCGCGGATCCGACGGCGTTCGATGTGGTCCGGGCGGCCTCGACTGCTTTCGGCGAATGGACCCTGACGAACGATCAGCATGCCCAGATCCTCGCGCTCGTCGAAGACGCCGGCGATGCCGAGCCTCTCGGAGAGTCGACCGATCGGCTCGGCAGACCCGTCGCAGGACTGCGAATGCTCGACCCAGAGAATGTCGTGAGCGAGGTCCTGTTGATCTCGACGGAGACCGGTCGTATCACAGGGGTGGAGGAGACCGCCTTGGTCGACGACGGCTTCGCTCCTGCTGGCGCCATCACCGGATATCGCATGTGGGACGTGAAGGAGTGATACGCGCGAAAAAAGGGTCTGTCGCGCGGACGACGCTTCTGGTCTGCATGTCTTTGGTGCTGGTATCACTCCCGACCGCGACAGTGGCCGATTCTGGTGAGGGGAGTCTGGACCCCGTGATGGCGGAACTCCTGGGTGAGGTTCCTGGCGGCGTCGTCATCAACGACTCCCGGGCAGTATGGCCGGATCTGGGAATGGAACTGACCATCCCCGGAGTGCAGGGCGTGGCAGCGAGATCCGTGGGGTCGTGCAACACGGGGAAGATCTGCGCGTACGACGACACGAACCGTAAGGGGCGACTGCTCACCTGGAGCATCTGCGGGACAATACTTGTTCCCGCTGCCTTCGCTGTCGAGTCTGCCGCGAATGCTCGAACCTCCGGTTCTGTTCGGCTCCGCAACGGCACCAGCGTGGTCGAGACGATCGCCGCGAACAGCTGGTCGAACGTCTCCGGCGCTGTCACCAGCCTTCTCTGCGTGCTTTGATGCACGGACCTGTTTCTCGGGGGGATATTGGTATCGATTCCGCGAGAACAAGCGTGGCGCTGGTCGCGCGAGTCCCTCGGACTCAGGTCGCGGATCATGTTCTCGGGAGCATCCGGCCCGCCACGGATTACTGGTCATCGGTGACGTAGTCGATTCGTCCGCGAAGTCATTGACGCCTGTCGCGGACCCGCAGCTGGAGGCGATACATTTCGACTATTGAGGAGGAGATGAACGTGGCTCAGCAGTGGATAGCGACATCATCGGGCACACCGGAGGACTGGCAGTTCGTCGCCCGTGATACACCCGCACCGAGCACCGGCGAGGTGACGATCCGCGTGCACGCCGCCGGCGTCAACCCGGCGGATGCCAAGCATGTCGCCGCCGAGCGGCCAGGAGTCGAGTTCCCGGTGCCCATCGGCTACGAGGTGTCGGGAGAGCTCACTGCGATCGGACCCGACACGGTCATCGGCTCGGGCCGCGCTGACGTCGGAGACGAGGTGATCGCCTTCCGCGTGCGGGGCGGCTATGCGACCGAGCTGACAGTGCCCGCCGAGAAGGTGTTCGCGAAGCCGACGACTCTCAGCCACCCCGAGGCAGCGAACCTGCTGCTCGTGGGGACGACCGCTGCCGAGATGCTCGCGGTGACCGCCGCTGCCGCCGGCGAGACGATTCTGTTGCACGGGGCCTCCGGCGCGGTCGGGGTGAGCGTGCTGCAGCAGGCTCGACGGCGCGGCATCCGCGTGATCGGCACAGCGAGCGAGGGCCGGTTCGAGGAGGTCGCGCGGTTCGGCGGCATTCCGGTGCGCTACGGCGCGGGTCTCGCCGAGCGAGTGCGCGAGGTGGCCGGCGGGTCGATCGCCGCCGCGCTCGACACGGTCGGGACCGATGAGGCGGTAGATGTGTCAGTCGAGCTCGTCGAAGACCGTGGGCGGATCGTCACGATCGCGGCCTTCGGGCGCGTAGAGGCGGCCGGGATCCTCGCCATCGCGGGATCCATGCCCGCCAGCACGCGTTTCCGTGACGGAGTCCGTGGTGAGCTGACCGCTCTGGCGCAGAACGGCGACCTGGTCGTCCCCGTCGCGCGCACCTTCTCGCTCGATCAGGCTCCGGAGGCGCATCGCCTCCTGTCGTCCGGCCACCCCGGCGGCAAACTCGCGCTGATCCCGTAGACCTGATCTGCGCTGAATAGAGCACGAAGGTCCCTCCGGAGGAGCGCGCTCAGCCGCCAGAGAACCGGACGATCGCGAACGCGAGGCTCAAGCCGGCCAGGAGGAGAACCCACGCCGCGAACACGAGCACCACCGCGCGCGCGTGACGCTCAGCGAGAGACCCGACATAGATCTCTCCACCGTTGATCCTCAACCGCTGAGCGGCCAGCGCGATGAGTCGGCGGCGGAAGAGCAGGACGCTGAGACCGACGATCGTGAGCACACCGGATACGACAGCGGGACCGACGACTTCCCACGCCGCGGGCACCACATCGCGCGGCTCCCGCTGCGCGCCGCCGACGACGATCCAGATGCTGAACGCCACGATGAGGGCGCAGGTCACTCGCATCGACTGCCATCGGGCAGAGGCGTTCACGTCCGCGCCTCTGTGCGCACTGATCACGTGGCTGCCCGCGACGATGAAGTCGGTGAAGTGCCGAGGAAAGGCGACTCCGAGCAGACCGATAACGCCGAAGAACCCGCTCAGCAGAAACTCCACTCTCATTCGGGCGCTCTCCGTCTCGCATTCACGACCTCATCGTCGCACGGCGCGGCTCCGTGCTCAGTCGGTTTCCCACAGCGCCGACTGAACGAACACCACGCCCTTGCCGTACTCGGCATCCACGGCATCCTGGATCGTGCCGTCGTCCCAGGCGACCTCCAGCCAGACGTATCCGCGATCGACCCCCACTGTGAGGGCGTCGGCGCCGAGCCGGGCGGAGATGTCGTCCTGCACGCGCGTGAGCTCTGCCTCAGAGGTCTTGCCCTCGACACCACCCGACGGATCCTCCGGGGCGACCGGGTCGAACAGCGCGAGCATGATGGGCGGATCGGTGTTGGTGTACCGCTCGCCGTCGTAGGTGCCGTAGACCGCGTAGGTACCCCAGGTGACATCGCCGCTGGTCTCGCTGCCGTCGACGCCGTCCCACGTCCAGTCGTCCAGAGGGAGGCCTGCGCACTGCGGAGGGTAGGACTCCATGATCGCTCCCAGGCAGAACTTCACCTCGCCACCGTCGTCGAGAACAGTGCCTGTCCCGATGACGCGCCCCTCCGGCAGGCCGGGATGCGCGTTCTCCAGACGCTGGTCCGATGGAACGGTCGTGCTGGTCGGCGCGGGGGCGCTCCCCGGCCCCGACGCGCACGCGCTCAACACGAGGAGACCGGCGAAGGATGCCGCGGCGAGAACCAGGCGGCGCTGCGATGTGCTCATACCCGACAGTGTCGCGGGCTCCCGGATCGTCTCAAAGTCGTTC
The DNA here is from genome assembly GCF_051294855.1 of Microbacterium sp. PMB16. Classification (GTDB taxonomy): domain Bacteria; phylum Actinomycetota; class Actinomycetes; order Actinomycetales; family Microbacteriaceae; genus Microbacterium. The sequence goes on along the minus strand of NZ_CP145908.1, from coordinate 3,585,887 downwards.
GAAGCGCGCGCAGCAACCCTGCTAGCATGACGACATGCCTTTCGGCGGTCTGCTTCTTCTTAGCTGCCGCGACGAGTCCTAAGAGCTAGGGCCTTCCTCGTCGCGGCGCTTGTGTTGGCCCGTACATCTTGACGAAGAGAAGAAGCCCATCATGCAGAACACTCAGCGCCCGTCTGCGATGCCGATCCACAAGTATCGGCCGTACCACGAGCAGATCAACGTCCACCTGCCGGACCGCACCTGGCCCGACGCCCGCATCACCGAGGCACCCCGCTGGTGCGCGGTCGATCTCCGTGACGGCAACCAGGCCCTCATCGACCCGATGTCGCCCGAGCGCAAGCGCGTCATGTTCGAGCTGCTCGTCAGCATGGGCTACAAGGAGATCGAGGTCGGATTCCCCTCGGCGAGCCAGACGGACTTCGACTTCGTCCGCCAGCTCATCGAAGAGAACCTGATTCCCGACGACGTCACCATCCAGGTGCTGACGCAGGCGCGCGAGCACCTCATCGAGCGCACGTACGAGTCGATCGCCGGCGCCAAGCAGGCCATCGTGCACCTGTACAACTCGACCAGCGTGTTGCAGCGCGAGGTGGTCTTCCGCACCGACAAGCAGGGCATCATCGACATCGCGCTCGAAGGCGCCCGCCTGTGCCGGAAGTTCGAGAAGACGATTCCCGACACGAAGGTCTACTACGAGTACTCGCCGGAGAGCTACACCGGCACCGAGCTCGAGTTCGCCGTCGACGTCTGCAACCAGGTGATCGAGGTGTTCGAGCCGACACCCGACCGCAAGGTGATCATCAACCTGCCGGCGACGGTCGAGATGGCTTCGCCGAATGTCTACGCGGACTCCATCGAGTGGATGAGTCGACACCTCGCTCACCGCGAGAACGTGATCCTGTCGCTGCATCCGCACAACGATCGCGGCACCGCGATCGCGGCGGCAGAGCTCGGCTACATGGCCGGCGCCGACCGCATCGAAGGCTGCCTCTTCGGCAACGGCGAGCGCACCGGCAATGTCGACATCGTCGCGCTGGGCATCAACCTGTTCACGCAGGGCATCGACCCGCAGATCGACTTCAGTGACGTCGACCAGGTGAAGCGCACGGTCGAGTACTGCAACCAGCTGCCGGTGCCCGAGCGCAGCCCCTGGGCCGGAGACCTCGTCTTCACCGCGTTCAGCGGATCGCATCAGGATGCGATCAAGAAGGGCTTCGAGGCGATGGCTGCGAAGGCCGAGGCTGAGGGCGTCACGGTCGATGACATCGAGTGGGCCGTGCCATACCTGCCGGTCGACCCGAAGGACCTGGGCCGCTCGTACGAGGCCGTCATCCGGGTCAACTCGCAGTCGGGCAAGGGCGGGGTCGCATACCTGCTGAAGTCCGACCACGCGATCGACCTTCCACGCAAGCTGCAGATCGAGTTCTCGGGTGTGGTGCAGGCGAAGACGGATGCCGAGGGCGGCGAGGTCACGTCCGACCAGATCTGGTCGATCTTCAACGACGAGTACCTCCCTGCCGACGACGCCACCGCCAAGTGGGGCCGGTTCGAGCTGCTCGCGACGCAGACCCGCAGCGACATGTCGGGCGAGGTCGTGCTCGACGTCGTGCTGCGCGACGACGAGCAGCAGCTCGCGGTCGCGGGCTCCGGCAACGGACCGGTCGCCGCGTTCGTCGAGGTGCTGCGGGCGCAGGGCTTCGACATCACGGTCTACGACTACGTCGAGCACGCTCTCAGCGCCGGCGGCGACGCGCAGGCTGCGGCCTACGTCGAGCTGCAGGTCGGCGACCAGCGCCTCTGGGGCGTCGGCATCGACGGCGACATCTCGACCGCGTCGCTCAAGGCGATCGTGTCGGGCGTGAACCGCTCGATCCGCACCCGCGAGCAGGAGCTGGCTGCGGTCTGATCGACCCACGAGGCCCTTCGTCTCGCTGCGCTCGCTCAGGGACCGGGCAGCGACGAGACGAAGGGCCTCTTGCGTGCTCAGTCGCGTGGCTTGACGATCGCGATCGTACCGGTCTCGGCGGCGACCTTCCGCCGGTAGATGCGGCGCTGTTCCGGCAGCGAGACGTCGAAGCTCACCGCGAGCACCCGGATGACGGCGGTCACGACGATGCCGAGGATCGCGGCGAGCGTGATCGACATGCCGAATCCGTTCGCGATCACGATGAACGCGCAGCCCACGCCGGCCGCGACCGCGTACAGCGACCCGACGTGCATGATGGCGGTCGGCAATCCCATCAGCATGTCGCGCAGAACGCTGCCGCCCACGGCCGCGCAGACGCCGATGAACACGGCGGGAACGGGTGGGATGCCGAACGCGATCGCCTTGCTCGTGCCGAAGGCGCCGAACATACCGATCACCGCAGCGTCCAGCACCACGATGACGGTGTTGAGCCGGGTGAAGAGTCCCGCGAGCAGCATGCCCAGCAGCGCCGCTCCGGTGGCGGTGACCAGATACCAGTTGTTCTGCAGCGTCGCGGGCGTCTGACCGAGCAGGATGTCGCGGATGAGACCGCCGCCCATGCCGATCATGATGCCGATGATCGCGACACCGAGCCAGTCGAGCCGACGCTGGCCCTGGAAACCCGAGGCGAACAGCGCGCCCTGCACCCCGCCGAGGCCGACGCCGAGAAGGTCCGCCCAGAGCGGAATGGTGAAGAGCGGTTCGGTCACGCCTCCATTCTCTCGCACGGAGGATAATCGAAGCGTGCCCACCTACCGAGATGAAGTGGTGATCCTGCGCACCCACAAGCTGGGTGAGGCCGATCGCATCGTCACCATGCTCTCTCGCCGGCACGGCAAGGTCAGGGCGGTGGCGAAGGGTGTGCGGCGCACGTCGTCGAAGTTCGGGTCGCGCCTCGAGCCGTTCATGGTCGCCGACGTGCAGCTGTATCAGGGCCGTTCGCTCGACATCGTGCAGCAGGCCGAGTCGCTCGGCTCATACGGCACCGACATCGCCGCGCACTACGACCGCTTCACCTCGGCGAATGCGATGGTCGAGACAGCCGATCGCCTGAGCGATTCGGAGGCGACGCCCGACCAGTACCTGCTTCTCGTGGGTGGCCTGAGGGCGCTCTCCCGAGGCGAACACGTGCCGCGCAGCATCCTGGACTCCTATCTCCTCCGCGTGATGTCGCTGTCGGGGTGGGCCCCGTCGCTCGACGACTGCGCGCGCTGCGGTACGCCGGGCCCGCACTCGACCTTCGTCGTGCAGCTCGGTGGACTGGTGTGCCCGAACTGCTCGCCAGCGGGCAGCCCGCGGGTGGCCGAGAAGACGCTCGCGCTGCTGCGAGCCCTTATCGCCGGGGACTGGGAGCTCATCGACGCCGCGTCCCCGGTCGAGACGGCGGCGGCGTCCGGACTCGTCGGCGCGTACGCCCAGTGGCATCTGGAGCGCGGCATCCGCTCGCTCTCCCACGTTTCCGACATCCGAGGAGAACAAGCACGGTGAGCCCCAAGCCCTACACGCACAAGGACGCCGTGGCCTACCGCCCGCTCGACTGGACGGGTGCGCATCCGCCGGCCTTCCGGGCCGTGCCCGAGCACGTGGCGATCGTCATGGACGGCAACGGCCGCTGGGCCAACCGGCGCGGCCTCAACCGGGTCGAGGGCCACAAAGCAGGCGAGGAGGTGCTCCTGGATGTCGTCGCCGGAGCGATCCAGGCCGGAGTGAAGCACCTCTCGGTGTATGCATTCTCCACCGAGAACTGGGCGCGATCCCCGGAGGAGGTGCGCTTCCTGATGGGGTACAACCGCGACGTCCTGCACCGGCGGCGCGATCAGCTCAACGAGTGGGGCGTGCGGGTGCGGTGGGCCGGCCGCAAGCCGCGGCTATGGGGGAGCGTCATCAAGGAGCTGCAGTACGCCGAGCAGCTCACGCGCGACAACGACGTGCTCACCCTCACCATGTGCGTCAATTACGGCGGACGCGTCGAACTCGTCGATGCGATGCGGGCGATCGCCGCCGATGTCGCCGCGGGACGCATCAAGCCGAACGCGATCAGCGAGAAGATGATCCGCCGCAACCTCTACGTCCCGGACATGCCCGACGTGGATCTCTTCGTGCGCAGCTCGGGCGAGCAGCGCACCTCGAACTTCTTGCTGTGGGAGTCGGCATACGCCGAGATGGTCTTCCTCGACACGCTGTGGCCCGACTTCTCCCGTGAGGAGCTGTGGCGCGCGATCGAGATCTACCTGTCCCGAGATCGTCGTTTCGGCGGAGCGATCGACTCACCGACTGGTTCCTGAGCCCGGAGCCAGGCTTCGGTCTGCTGAGGGTGACGCAAGCGCACGACGGCGAGGTGCGGAAAGCGTTCGACGACTTCCGGCATCCGTTCGTCCCACTTGTGGAGCGTGTCCGTCTGCCAGCGGAGGATGTTCTCCTCCGGATCTCCGCGCAACATCCGCCAGATCGGCTTCTCGACGTTGCCGTTCCACAGCGGAGTGCGCAGGATGCCGCGGCTGAGCGTGCGGCGCAGCAGGCGTGTGCGCACCACACGGTAGGGATAGTCGAGCCAGACGACGAGCTGCGCGCGCGGAGCGAGGATCTCGTCGGTGCCCTTGCTCGTGTACTGCCACTCGGTGACCCAGCGATCTTCCGCGGCGAACGACCGCACATCGTCGAGGAACTCCGGTCGCGGCGTCCATTTCGGCCCGTGGAACAGTGCATCGATCTCGACGTGCCGCAGGCCCCAGGCCTCGCCGATGCGCGCTGCCAGCGTCGTCTTCCCTGATCCGGTGACCCCGGCGATGAGCACCCGTTCCGGCCGGACGGGGAGCGGATCGTCGGCGGAGAGCATCCGGAAATCCTACCCACCGAGCACGCCCTTCGTCTCGCTGCGCGGTTCCTGAGCGCCCTTCGTCTCGCTTCGCGGTTCCTGAGCGAGGAGCGAAGCGACGAGACGAAGGGCGCTCAGGAACCGGGGTGCGAGAGCGCTCAGGAACCGGGGGTGTGAGAGCGCTCAGGAACCGGGGGTGTGAGAGCGCTCAGGAACCGGGGTGGGGTGTGAGAGCGCTCAGGAACCGGGGTGGGGTGTGAGAGCGCTCAGGAACCGGGGTGGGGAGAACTTTCGGTTCCTGAGCGAGCGCAGCGAGACGAAGGACGTCAGCCGGCGTCCGGTTCCTGTCGCTGTCGTTTGCTCCAGCCGGGGAGTTCGTCGTAGCGGCCCTCGATCAGCAGTATCTTCTTGGCTCGCGACCATCCATGGATGCGTCGTTCCCAGCCGAACGCTTCATCCATTCGGGCGAACTCGCTGCTCCAGACGAGTTCGACGGGACGTCGACGTCTCGTGTAATCCCCGCCCTCGCCGAACTGGTGCTGGGCGAGACGGAACTCGAGGTCGACGGTGCTTCCCGTATAGAAGCTTCCGTCTCGGCATTTCAGGATGTAGACGTACGGCATGACGTGACCGTAGCGAAACGGCGCTGCGGTGCGGAGACGTTCTCCACAGGCTCTCCTGGGCGCCCTTCGTCTCGCTGCGCGGTTCCTGAGCGCCCTTCGTCTCGCTGCGCGGTTCCTGAGCGAGGAGCGAAGCGACGAGACGAAGGGCGCTCAGGAACCGGGGGGGTGTGAGAGCGCTCAGGAACCGGGGTGCGAGAGCGCTCAGGAACCGGGGTGTGAGAGCGCTCAGGAATCGCGGTCGGAATAGGGTGGGGAATCATGCGGTTGGATGAAGGTGTGAGCGAACCCATCTCTATCGACATCTGGTCCGACATCGCCTGCCCGTGGTGCTATATCGGCAAGCGCAACCTGGAGAAGGGGCTGGAAGCCGTCTCCACCGACGAGGATGCCCCCGAGGTCACCGTCACCTTCCACTCCTTCGAACTCTCGCCCGACACTCCTGTCGACTTCGACGGCGACGAGATCGACTTCCTGGCCGGTCACAAGGGAATGCCGCGTGACCAGGTCGAGCAGATGCTCTCGAACGTGACGGGCGTCGCGGCGAACGCCGGACTCGAGTACCGCTTCGACCTGCTCCAGCACACCAACACGGTGAAGGCGCACGAGCTGCTGCACTTCGCCAAGGCCGAGGGCCTGCAGCACGCGATGGAGGAGCGCCTGATGTCGGCGTACTTCACTGAGGGCAAGCACGTCGGCCGCATCGACGACCTCGTCGAGCTCGCGGTCGAGGTCGGACTGGATGCCGACGGCGCACGCGAAGCGCTCGAGAGTGAGACTTATCTCCCCGCCGTCCGTCAGGATCAGGCGCAGGCCCGCGCCTACGGAATCCAGGGCGTGCCGTTCTTCGTCATCGACGGTCAGTACGGCATCAGCGGCGCTCAGCCGCCCGCGGCTTTCGAGAACGTGCTGCGCGACCTCTGGGCCAAGCGAGACGAGACTGTCGAAGCCTGACGCGCGACGACGGATGCGATGCGGCAGGGTCCTGTGAGGACCCCGCCGCATCTCCGTGTGCGCTGACTGTCAGACGCGTTGCTGCCGCGGCGCGAGCGGCAGCGGCTGCATGGGCTGGTCGTTCGCGGTGAGGTCGATGCCGAGGTCGCGAGCGTAGACCACACGCGTCGCGATCGATACATCTTCCCCCGACTCGGTGAGCTCGAAGACGCGGCCTCCGCGCAGACGGTTGCGCTGGTCGCCGTCGAGACCGTATGCCCCGAAACCGGTGCCGGGCGCGTAGCCGAGGAGGACGCCGTAGTAGTCGCCGACGTAGTCGTTGACGTGATCGTGGCCCACGAACACGCCCTTCACGTCGCCGCGCTCGACGATCGCGTTGTACATGCCCGAGTTGAACGGACCGGGGCACTCGTCCTCGTTCCGCTCACCGACGATGCCGTGGCGCGCCTTGCCTCGGGCCGCATCGGCCTCGGTGCGCGTGTCGACACCGCCCCACCACATGAAGCGGTGCTCCCAGAGTGCGATGTGGAGGAACATGAGGCCGGGCACCTTGCGTCCGCGGCGCTTCTCGAGCTGCTGCGACTGCTCGCGGTACCAGGCGACCTGATCCATGCGGAGCCAGTCCCAGGTCGGGTAGCCGTCGAAGTTCTGGCCGGCGATCGCGTCAGGCGCATAGCGCCCGGCATCCATCAACCACAGCGCGAACGCCTCGCGCTTCTTCTTCGACGACGAGGCGATCGAGACGATGGTGTTGCTGGTGCCTGTGACTCCCCGGGTGCTCTCGGCGTTCACGTTGTACTCGTATGAGCGGTAGATCTTCAGCATCCCCGCCTCGTCGACACCCGACTGGGGGAGCGAGTCCTCGTCGTGGTTGCCGTAGGTGACGGCCCAGGGGATGCGACGCGACTCCATGGGCCACACCACATTGTTGATGGCCTGCTTGACCGCGAGCCGCGTCTCGCACCCACCGGTGATGACGTCGCCGTTGATGACCACGAAGTCCGGCTTCTCCTGGTCGAGCACCTTCCCCATCAGTTCGACGGTGCGGCGGTCGGTGAGCTCGTCGTCCTGCGTGTCGTTGAACTGCACCACCTTGAAGGAACCATCGGCGCGGAACCTCAGGTGCGACGCTGCCGGGCGCGGGCCGCTCGACACGGATGCGGCGGATGCCGCCGACGATGGCGCTGCGGACGATTCGGCGGCGGCCGGGTCCGCGCTGAGGGGAAGGGCGGTCCCGAGAGCGCCGAGCGCTCCCGCGGTGAGGACGGTTCGCCGGCTGATCGGCAGTCGGTCGGACATGGGTGGTCTCCTTCGTCTTACGGGCGATATCGCCGCGGTGAGACTAGGTCGGCCAGGTGGCGTCCGACTGACGCGCGAGTGAACGAAGCCGCGAGAATCCCGCCTCGGAGCAGAGGATGCGGTTTACGCGCGGGTGAACGAGAGTGCTGCCCGTCAGCGCTTCAGGGCCGACTCGATCGCGCTGACGATCTCCGGAGCGTCGGGCTTCTGCTTCGGGCGGAAGCGCAGGACCTCGCCGTCGGGCAGCACGAGGAACTTCTCGAAGTTCCACTCGACGCGACCGGCCTTGCCGCTGGCATCCGGTGCCTCTTTCAGCGCCTTGTACAGCTCGGACGCGTTGCGGCCGTTGACCTTCACCTTCCCGTTCACCGGGAACGAGACACCGTAGGTCGTCGAGCAGAACTCGACGATCTGCTCGACGGAGCCCGGCTCCTGCAGGAACTGGTTGCTGGGGAAACCGACCACGCTGAAGCCGCGGTCGCCGTAGAGACGCTGCAGCTCCTCGAGCTGCTCGTACTGCGGGGTGAGGCCGCACTTGGAGGCCACATTCACCACCAGGACGACGTCGGCCCCGAGGTCATCGAGGGTCTTCTCGTTGCCCTGGGCATCGGTGAACGGGATCGAACGGAGCGCAGAATCGGTCATACTTCACAGCTTAGGTCGCAGCATCCGTACCGGCTCCGCGTCTGGGAGAATGGAGGGGACATGACTCTCGCTACTGCCACCGCCCGCCCCCTCCGCATCGGTCCGATCGAACTCGACGTGCCGGTCGTCCTCGCACCCATGGCGGGGATCACGAACACCGCCTTCCGGCGACTGTGCCGCGAGTACGGGGCCGGCCTCTACGTCAGCGAGATGATCACCTCGCGTGCGCTCGTCGAGCGCAACGACACCACCATGCGGCTGATCAGGCACCACGAGTCGGAGACCCCTCGCTCGATCCAGCTCTACGGCGTGGACCCGAAGACGATCGCCGAGGCCGTGCGCATCATCGTCGCCGAAGACCACGCCGACCACATCGACCTGAACTTCGGATGCCCGGTGCCCAAGGTCACCCGGCGCGGTGGGGGAGCAGCGCTCCCCTGGAAGTCGAAGCTCTTCGCCGACATCGTCGACCAGGCCGTGAAAGCCGCGGGGTCCGTCCCACTGACCGTCAAGATGCGCAAGGGGATCGACCGCGATCACCTGACCTTCATCGAGGCGGGGCGTGCCGCCGAGGATGCCGGTGCCGCCGCCGTCGCCCTGCACGCGCGCACGGCGAGCGAGTTCTACTCCGGCCACGCCGATTGGAACGCGATCGGTGAACTCAAGCAGGCCGTCACCAGCATCCCCGTGCTCGGCAACGGCGACATCTGGTCGGCGGACGACGCCGTGCGCATGATGGAGCAGACCGACTGCGACGGTGTCGTCGTCGGCCGTGGCTGCCTCGGGCGCCCGTGGCTCTTCGGTGACCTGGCGACCGCCTTCGGCGCCGAGGCGCACCCCGTCGACGCGACCCTGGGATTCGTCGCGAACGCCTTCCGCCGGCACGCTCAGCTCCTCGTCGAGTTCTTCGAGGAGGAAGACCGCGGATGCCGCGACATCCGCAAGCACGTCTCCTGGTACTTCAAGGGCTACCCGGTCGGCGGAGATATCCGCACCGGGCTCGCGACGGCCTCCAGTCTCGCCGAGATCGACGACCTGCTCGGTCAGCTCGATCACTCGGCGCCGTATCCCGGAGCGGATGCCGAGGGACAGCGCGGCCGTTCCGGCCATCCCAAGCGCACCGCGCTGCCCGACAAGTGGCTGGAATCGCGGGAGGTCGCACCGTCGGCCTCGGAGATGATGCGTGGAGCGGAGATCGAGAACAGTGGTGGCTGAACCTCAGGACCGCGCGCGGCTCGACGGATACGACGCGCGCGACGCCGAGCGCTTCTTCGCCGAGACCCATCGGTCCGAGCGCGACGACTTCGCCCGTGATCGCGCACGCGTGCTGCACTCCGCGGCCCTTCGCCGACTTGCCGCCAAGACCCAGGTGCTCAGCCCCGCGAGCACGGCGGATTTCGCCCGCAACCGGCTCACGCACTCGCTCGAGGTCGCTCAGGTCGGGCGTGAGCTCGCCACGGCACTCGGCGTGGCAGCCGACGTCGTCGACACGGCCTGCCTGAGCCATGACCTCGGTCACCCTCCGTTCGGGCACAACGGCGAACGCGCGCTCAACGAGTGGGCGGAGCACATCGGTGGGTTCGAGGGCAATGCGCAGTCGCTGCGCATCCTCACGCGTCTCGAAGCCAAGGTGCTCGACAACGACGATCACTCCGTCGGGTTGAACCTCACCCGCGCCAGCCTCGACGCGACATGCAAGTACCCGTGGACCGTCGACAGCCCGGTACCGGATCCCGGCGGGCGCCTGAAGTTCGGCGTGTACCCCGAGGATGAAGCGGTCTTCCGGTGGATGCGCGAAGGAGCCCCGGGGCGGCTGCGCTGCATCGAGGCTGAGATCATGGACCTCTCCGACGACATCGCGTACTCCGTGCACGACTTCGAGGACGCGATCGTCAACGGATACGTCGACGTGGCGCAGCTCGCCGACCCGAAGGAGCACGATGCTCTCGTCGGGCGGATCCAGCAGTGGGTGGGCTACGACTTCACCCGGGATGAGCTGGCCGATGCGCTGTACCGGCTGGCATCGCAGTCGATGTGGCTCGCCTCATTCGACCGTTCGCGCCAGGCACTCGCCCGGCTCAAGAACCTGACGAGCGATCTGATCGGCCGTTTCGCGCGCGCTGCCGTCTCGGCGACCAGGGATGCGTATGGGGGAGTGCCGCTCGTGCGCTACAACGCGCACGTCATCGTGCCGCGGGTGGTCGAAGCGGAGATCGCGGTGCTCAAAGGCATCATGGGGCAGGCGATCGTCACGATCGACGCGCGCAAGGGCGTCTACAAGGAGCAGCGACGGGTGCTGAAGCGCCTCGCCGACGTGCTTTGGTCGACCGACACGCTCTGGTCGGCCGGCGCCGAGGTCTTGGAACCCGCCTTCGCCGCCGACTTCGTCGCTGCCGTCGACGACGCGGAACGGGCTCGGGTGGTCGTCGATCAGATCGCGAGCCTGACCGACCAGAGTGCGATCGATTGGCACAATCGGCTGGTCGGGGAGATCGACCCCGCCGAGGTCGGCATCTGGACGCCTCGCCACGCCCGCCCGGGAACGCGCGCGCACGCCGAGAGGCGGCCCGTCGCCGAAGGGGCTCACTGATGCCGCGCATCCGGCAGGCAGACGTCGACGAGGTCAAGGCGCGGACCAACATCGCCGACATCGTGGGCGAGCGTGTGTCGCTGAAGTCCGCGGGCGTCGGATCGCTCAAAGGGCTGTGCCCGTTCCACGACGAGAAGAGCCCGAGCTTCCACGTACGCCAGCAGGTGGGGTACTACCACTGCTTCGGATGCGGCGAGTCGGGCGACGTCTACTCGTTCCTCCGCGAGATGGACCACGTCAGCTTCACGGAAGCCGTCGAGCGCCTGGCCGGACGGATCGGCTACACACTCCACTATGAGGACGGCGGCGCGGCCCCGGAGACGAGCGGACGCAGCAGGCTCTATGCCGCCAATACGGCAGCGGCGGAGTTCTTCCGTGCGCAGCTGCTGTCGCCGGATGCGGAGGCAGGACGCCGGTTCCTCGGCGAACGCGGCTTCGACGCGGGCGCGGCGGCGCACTTCGGAGTGGGGTTCGCCCCGCGCGGCTGGGACGGCATGCTCAAGGCCCTCACCGCACAGGGATTCACCCGAGAGGAGCTCGCCACGGCGGGGCTCGTCTCCACGGGGCAGCGCGGCGTCTACGACCGGTTCCGCGGCCGTCTGGTCTGGCCGATCCGCGACGTATCCGGGCAGACGATCGGCTTCGGTGCGCGCAAGCTCTTCGACGACGACCAGGGACCGAAGTACCTGAACACCCCAGAGACGCCGATCTACAAGAAGGCCCAGGTGCTCTATGGGCTCGATCTCGCGAAGCGCGACATCGCCCGCGGAGACCCGCGGCGAGTCGTCGTGGTCGAGGGCTACACCGACGTCATGGCGTGCCACCTTGCGGGCCTGACGACCGCGATCGCCACCTGCGGCACGGCATTCGGCACTGATCACATCAAAGTGCTGCGTCGCGTGATGGGCGACGACAACGCCTCCGGTGAGGTCGTGTTCACGTTCGACGGTGACGAGGCGGGCCAGAAGGCGGCGCTGCGCGCGTTCACGGAGGACGACCGGTTCAACGCGCAGACCTTCGTCGCCGTCGCACCCGACGGCCTCGACCCATGCGACCTGCGGCTGCAGCGCGGCGATGCCGCCGTGCGTGGGCTGATGGACGCCAAGGTGCCGATGTTCGAGTTCGCGATCGACCGCAAGATGGGCGGGTTCGACCTCTCCACGGTCGAAGGTCGTGTCGGAGCGCTCCGCGCCGCGGCACCGATCGTCGCGGAGATCCGCGACCAGCTCCTGCGCCCCGGCTACGAGCGCGTGCTGGCCCGGCGGCTCGGGATGGATCCGACCGAGGTGCGCAACGAGGTCGAACGCGCGGCGCGCGGGGCATCGCAGCACTCGTCGCGTGAGACTCCGCGTGAGACGCCGCGGATCGATCCGGCGACCGGCCTCGCCGCCGTCGTGCCGGTGACCCTCGCCAGCCTGCCCCGCACGGCAGACGTCGCCGTCGAACGCGACGCTCTGATGGGCGTGCTGCAGTACGGCCATCAGATCGACCAGACGCTGCTCGATCGGGCGCTCGGCGCTCCGTTCCGCACACCGGGACTCGATGCGGTGCGTGAGGCCGTGGCATCCGCCGCCGACCGCACCAGAGCCGGATGGGTGACGGATGCCGTCAACGGCGTTCGTGAGCCGTACCGCTCTCTGGCGGGGGAGTTGCTGATGACTCCGTTCCCGGCCAAGAATGAGGAGGGCGCCGTCGCGTCGGCGACCGATCTCGCCCGCCGGCTCATCCTGCGCCAGCTCGAGCGGGAGAAGCAGGAGCTGCTGGGCGCTGTGCAGCGCGTGCCCGCCGAATCCGACGGAGGACGTGCGCTCCGGATGCGTCTGCGCGACATCGACGCGGAGCGTCAGCGGTTCGCCGAGTCGTAACCGCGCCGCACGTCGTGCAGACGGCAGGATGGAGTCATGTCCCGTAGGCCCGAATCCACCAACGCGATCGATTGCTCCGACCTGGTGATCGACCGGATCGGGCACGGCACACCCACCAGGGCCGTCGACGGGGTGACCTTCTCCCTCGCGCCCGGGGGATTGATCTGCGTGGCCGGTCCGACCGGCTCCGGGAAGTCGACCCTGGTCGCGGCTCTCGCCGGTTCCACCGATCCGTCGGTGCGCGTCGCGGGCGGGCGCGCCACCGTGTGCGGTGTCGATGTCCGCAAACCGGGCCGCAAGCATCGGATCCTCACGTATCGGACCGGGTTCGTCCCGCAGGGTGCAGGCGCCGACCTCCCGCCCCGGCTGACGGTGAACGAAGTGATCGCGGAGCCGATCCTGATCCGGGAGCGGCGGGTGAACTCCAAGGCGCTGTCGATCAGGGTCGCAACCCTTCTCGACGAGTTGCACCTCCCGCTCGGCACCGCCGCGAAGTTCCCGTACGAGCTGAGTGCGGGGATGCGCCAGCGCGTGGCCATCGCGCGCTCGTTCATCCTGGAGCCGAAGGTGCTCATCGCCGACGAGATCCTCGCGAACCTCGACCTCGAGGTGCGGCCCGTGGTCTTCGACGCGATCACCCGGCGTCGCAAAGAGGAGTCGATGGCGGCCCTGCTGGTCACCAATGACGCAGCATTCATCCGTGAACTGAACGCCGAGACGCTGATGCTCCGCGGTGGTCACGTGGTGGCGCGCGGGGTCGGCAAGGATCTCCTGTGGGCGCCGAACGCCGAGTCGGATTCGGGGCACTGATTCGCGACACGCCCGGAGGCGCCAAGATGCCCCTCGCTGTCACGAGCAGGGCCTGGAGTTTGCTAGGCTTGTCGAGTTGCCCGCGCAGCGGAGCACATTCCTCGGTAGCTCAATTGGCAGAGCAGCCGGCTGTTAACCGGCAGGTTCTTGGTTCGAGTCCAAGCCGGGGAGCCAATATGGCCCGGAACTCTTGAGTTCCGGGCCATTCCCTTTTCAGGATCCGAGTTCGAGGTCGCGGATGACGTTCGCGACCCGTGCTCGCGCGTCGGCGCGGAGGCCCCGCACCGGCCGGGGAAGGCATTCCGGTGCCACGACCTCGAGGTGTTCGGCGATCGCCGCCGTCACCCGGTATCCGCCGTATTCGGTGAACAGCGCCCACAGCGGGTCCAGGCGGGCGGACTCGGCTGTGGCTGCGGCGTCGTCACCGGCTTGAGCGGCTCGGGTGATCGTCATCGCGGGATGGGGGAGCAGTCCCCCGATCACGGAGTACCAGGCGTCGCATCCCGCCTTCAGTCCGGTTGCGGCGAGCCAGTCCCCGGAGACGCCGATCGAGACCGAAGCGGGGATGCGATCGCGGATGGCACTCACGCGTGCTGCCGCCTCCTGTGGGTCTGAGGGAACGCCGGGGATCTTGATCGATGCCACGTTCGGCAGGGTTGCGATGCGTGCGTAGAGGTCGTCGGTGAAGGTGACGTGCGTCGTGCGGGGGTTGTCATAGACGACGAGCGGGACCGAGAGGCCGGCCGTCACGTCCTCGAAGAGGCCGAACACCTCGTCGGCGTCGAGCGCCTGGTAGGTCACCGGCGCGAGGAGCACGGCGCTTGCGCCGGCATCCTGCGCATCGTCGGCAAGGCGCTGCACCTCGGAGGTGCGGAGAGCGCCGATGCCGACCATGACAGGGACGTCGCCCGCGGCCCTCACCGCGGTCTGGGTGACCCTGTGGCGCTCGTCGCGGTCGAGGTACAGGTACGAACCCGTTGAACCCAGTGCGGTGATCGCGTCGACGTCGGCAGCGACCAGACGCTCGATGAGGCCGACGTAGGCCGCCTCATCGAACGCGTCATCGCGCAACGGGGTGAGCGGGAAGGCGCTGAGACCCGAGAACATGGACGCTCCTCTGCTGCGGCGCGGGTGCGAAGAGTTCGCGCACGCTCAGTGAGGATAACGCGGACGATCGCCATCTCCCGGCATCGGCGTCCCGCGCCGCACGCGGAGCACAGCATCGACGAGGGTCACCGTGCTGCCATCACGCCACGTCGCAGACCGGTCCACGAGGGCGCTGGTCTCGGTGACCCAGTCCTCATTCAGATCGAGCGACGAGAGTACCTCGTCGGGTGTCGGCAGGGGAGGCCCATCGTGCTGATGGTGGTCGAGAGCGGAGCCCGGAGGCATCGCGCCGTGCCCGACGACGAGCAGCCGTCCACCGGGTGCGACCGCTGCTGCCGCGCGGCGTAACACGTCCTCGCGGGGAAGCTCGACGGGTGAGTGCAGGAACGCGGACGTGACGAGATCGAACGGCGACGACGCCTGCCAAGTGGAAAGGTCTGCCTGCAGCCATTCGATGCGATCGGCGAATCCCGCCCGCACGGCTTCGGCGGCGCCGACGGCCAGTGCCGTCGCCGAGATGTCGACCGCCGTAACCTTCCATCCGTGGGCGGCGAGCCACAGCGCGTCTCCGCCCTCCCCGCATCCGAGCTCGAGAGCCGAACCGGGTGTCAGCGTGGCGACCTCTCGTGCCACCGCCTCGTTGACGCGGCCACTCCACACGCGGCCGTCATCACCCCGATTGGACTGATAGCGAGTCTCCCAGAATGCTTCAGGATCGGCCGCCGGATCCGACTCGTGGCGCGCGGTCATCGCTGCGCGCCCAGCTCGCCGGTGACCTGCGCGGTCGCTGCGGCGACGTCGAGCGCGACGAGCTCCCCGTTCAGGGCGAGCGCGGCGGTGGCACCGGAACCGGCGGCGATCGGAACCAGCGCAGCCGGATTCGCGGCGTTGCCGACGGCCCAGACGCCCGGAATGCTCGTCCTCCCGAAGGCGTCGACCGCCGGCCAGGCGCCGAACGGGGTCTCGACGCGCTCCGCGCCGAGCTGCTGCAGTGGGCCGTCCAGGGCGACGAGAGCCGGTTCGGCGAAGACCACGTCGACGGCGGTCGTCGTCCCATCGGCGAGCTCCAGGCCGGTGAGGATGCCGTCGCGGCTGATCACCCGTGCGACGGCGCGATCCTCCACCCGCATGCCACGCGCCCCGAGCACCCGCAGATCCGCCTCGGGAATGGTGCCGGCGAGGTGGGTGAACACCGTGATGTCGCTCGAGTAGGACCGCAGCATGTGTGCTTTGTGGAGACCGGTGGCGGAGCCGGCGAGCACGCCGATCGTGCGGCCAGCGGCCTCGTAGCCATCGCAGTACGGGCAGGCGACCACGCCGCGGCCCCACTGTTCGGCCAGGCCGGGCACGGCCGGAAGCTGGTCTCGAGCACCGGTGGCGACGACGAGCTGGCGGCCGGTGGCGCGCGCACCGTCTTCGGTCGTCACCTCGAATCCATCCGAGATCTTGCGCGCAGCGGTCGCGCGGGCGTTCGCGATCACTCCGTCGACGGCCCGCACTTCGCGGTATCCGTCCGCGACGAGGTCGAGAGGCGAGTATCCGTCTCGACTGAGCACACCGTGCATGTGCGGCGCGAAGCGGTTGCGCGGCTCCTGCGCGTCCAGCACCAGCACGCGGCGGCGTGCTCGGGCGAGGATGAGCGCTGCGCTCAGGCCGGCCGCTCCACCGCCGATGATGATGACGTCCCAGTGCTCGTCCGAGATCGGTCCGCTCGCGAGCTTGACGGAACGTGCGGATGCGGATGCGGGGGAGTGTGCGTCGGTCATGAATCCAGATTGCGAGTGTGCTACCGTTTCGGCAAATATTCATGCCGAATCAGCAAGATGGAGATTCATGCCCGACGACTCGCTCGCCTTCATCGGACCCCGTCTCAAGGCCTGGCGGGAGAAGCGCAGCATGACCCTCGCGGAGCTCTCCGCGCTCACCGACATCTCACCGAGCACGCTCTCACGATTGGAGGCAGGCAAGCGCGCACCGAACCTCGAGCTCCTGGTGCCGATCGCCCGCGCGCTCGGACTCGGACTCGACGACCTCGTTCCGCGCGCGGTGCCGGACCCTCGGGTGTCGCGCAAGACCAGCACCGTGGGCGGCATCCGCTACGAGTCGCTGTCGCCGGCGTCGAGTCCTGTGCAGACCTACAAGGTCACCTTTCCCGCGCATCAGGCGGGGGTCACGGCTGTTCCGCAGCCCAAGGTGCACGACGGACAGGAGTGGCTCTACGTGATGTCAGGACGCCTCCGCCTGGTGCTGGGCGACCAGGACGTCACGCTCGGTCCAGGGGAGGCTGCGGAGTTCGACACGCGCGTTCCGCACTGGCTCTCCGCCGCCGGAACCGCTCCCGCGGAGATCCTCTCCATCTTCAGCAAAGAGGGCAAGCGCATCCATCTGCGTGCGCGGCCGACGAGCCCCTGACGCAGAAAAGGCCCCGCCGGTCGGCGGGGCCTTTTCCGATACGTGGTGAGATCAGCGCGCTGCGCCCTTGAGGGAAACCTCGACGGGGCCGGCGGGGTCGCTGACCACGCACTGGATCACGCGGTCGTTCATCTCGTCCCAGGTGCGCTTCGTCGGGGTGATGGGGTACACCTCGAGCGTCGAGTCGTCGTACGCGACGCCGACGAAGTCGGTGAAACCGGCACCGATGCATTCCTGCGAAGCCGCGTCCACGGCCTCCTCGGAGAACTCGCCGTCTTCCATCTTGAACTCGTAGTAGACCTCTTCGTCGTGCGACTCGGTGCACGGCACGACGTCGACGTCCTGGATCTCGCCGGTGGCGCTGGCCATCTTGCAGTCGCCGACCTTGAGCGCGAACACTCCGATGTTCGCGCTCTCGGTGACCTGACCGGTCTCCTCGTTGCGGTCGGCGTCGCCGGAACCGCTGCCGAGAATGCTGTTGATCGCGCTACAGCCGCTCAGGGCGACGGAGAGCGCCACCGCGGCCCCCGCCAGCATCAGAGCGCGTCGCGTGCGCATTTTCATCATGATTGTTGTCCCCTCCACAGAGCCTCTTGGTGCGCGGGCATGCGAAGAAGAAGCCCGCCGCGATCACGCTATCCGCCCGGAACTCTGTGACGCAACTCCGAAAGTACTGTGGTGCGCCTGGGAGGTCTTGTCTCAGCCCTCGAGGTCGTCGACTCCGGGAAGCCAGCTCGCGCCCGGTCTGCCCCATCCGCGCTTGCGCGCGATCTTCTGTGCGGTCTTCCAATCGGAGTCGGAGAGACGATCGACGTACAGGATGCCGTCCAGGTGATCGAACTCGTGCTGCATGATGCGCGCGCGCCAGCCGTCGACGTCGATCGTGACCGGCTGTCCGTCCAGATCGGTCGCGGTCACGTGCACGCGCTCCGAGCGCCGCAGCGGGAATCGCTCTCCGGGGAACGAGAGGCAGCCTTCGGACTCGAGATCCGGGTCGGGGTCTCCCGGCTCGAGCGGAGCGATCCACAGCACCGGGTTGATGAGCACGCCCCGCCATGGCTGGTCGTCGTCATCCGTGTAGTTGTACGTGTAGATCCGCAGCGGCACGCCGACCTGAGGGGCCGCGAGCCCGACGCCGGGCGCGGTATCCATGGTCTCGAACATGTCGGCCACAAGAGTGCGGACGTCGTCGGTGATCTCTTCGACGAGGGATGCGGGGGAGTGCAGGACGGGGTCACCCATGATGCGAATCGGAAGTACAGCCACGTCACAACCCTAGTCGGCACGGGTCTCCGGGTAGGGTCGTAGTGTGAGCGTTGGGGTATGGGCAAACACGGCCGAAGAGGTCGGCGATCAGCTCGTCGGCGCCTTCCAGAACCCGGGGCTGCTGCTCGGTATCCCGCTGGCTCTCGCCGGTGCGGTGTTCATGTCGCTGGGCGCGCAGTATCAGCACCGCGGGGTCGAGAAGGTCGAGCGTCTGAGCGGAGCCGATGGCGCCGCCGGACTCACGTTCAGCCAGATCAAGGCCCTGCTCACCCGGCCGTCGTGGATCCTCGGCACGCTCATGCTCGTGCTCGCGATCGTGTGTCAGCTCGCCGCCCTGGTGAAGGCGCCGCTCATCGTCGTGCAGCCGCTCGGCGCGATCGCGCTCGTGATCACCACGCTGCTGAACGCGCGCATCTCCGGGCACTCACCGACCAAGAAGTCGCTCACCGCGATCATCTTCTGCGTGGGCGGCATCTTCCTGTTCGTCTTCTTCGCGGCGATCTATGCCACCGAGAAGGAGGTCACCGAACGCGAGCTGTTCGTGATCCTCGCCTTGCTCCTCGTCGTGATCATCGTCCTCGGAGCGTGCTGGCTGGTCCTGCGCCACCGGATGCGCGCCCTGTTCTACGTCATCGGCGCCGGCATCCTCTACGGTTTCGTCGCCACTCTCGCGAAGGTCGTGATCAAGCGCATCGAGGCCAGTCAGTTCGAGTGGATCACCGCGGTCTGCGTCCTCGCGCTTCTCGCCGCAGCCTCGGTCGGCGCCTACTTCGTGCAGACGGCCTACAGCTCGGGCCCACCCGACCTCGTGATCGCGGGGCTCACGGTCGTCGACCCGCTGATCGCCGTGCTGATCGGAATGATCGTCCTGGGCGAGGCCGCAGCGGCTCCGTGGTGGGTGCTCATCATCTTCGCCGCCGCCGGTGCCATTGCTGTCTGGGGCGTCGTCAACCTGGCCCGGTACCACCCGCAGGTGCTCAGCGACAGCCAGGAGCTGGGAATAGAGCGGGGGAGCACTCCGGCTCCAGGGTCGTCTGCGAGTGCCGATTCGCCGCATTCCGAGTCGCAGAATCGGCCCGACCTGCCGTAGTCGTCAGTACGCCTGGTCGATCAGATCCGGTGAGACCTCGGAGGCCGCTGCCTCGTCGACGAAGAACACCGTGCGCTTGCGGCCCTTCGCACCGGCAGCAGGCACGCTCGTGTAGCTCGCGCCGGCGAGGGCGAGGCCGAGGGCGGAAGCCTTGTCGGCTCCGGTGAGGACGAGCCAGACGCGCTTCGACGAGTTCAGCACCGGACGTGTCAGCGTGACGCGCTCGGGCGGTGGCTTCGGAGAGTTGCGCACGGGCAGCGCGGCGGCATCCGTGACGGTGACCTCCGGCCGATCCGGGAAGAGGGATGCGATGTGGCCGTCCGGTCCGACGCCGAGGAAGCAGACGGCGAACGAGGGCCAGGGGTTCTCATCGTTACCGAACCTGGCGAGCTCGGCGGCATAGGCCGCGGCGGCTTCGTCGAGCGTGAGCCCGTCGTCGGAACCGGCGACCTCGTGCACGTTCTCGGCTGGCACCGGGATGTGGTCGAGCAGCGCCTGGCGGGACTGCACCGAGTTGCGATCGGCGTGTTCGCGCGGCACGAACCTCTCGTCGCCCCACCAGAAGTGCACGAGCGACCAGTCGATGTCGGACGCGCGCGGGTGTGCGGCGGACGCGCTCAGCACGGAACCGCCCATGGAACCGCCGGTCAGGGCGATGTGGGCGATCCGGCCGTTGCGAGTGCGCGCACGGACACGGGTGAGGAAGCGATCAGCGACCCGGGTGGCGAGAGCAGCAGGTGTGGCTTCCACCACGACCCGCTTCTCTGCGGACGATACCTGCATCGACTTCACTCTCCAGTCTCGGGCGGACCCAGCTTCTCCCAGCCCTCGGTGATCACTCGACCGTACAGGACATCGGGGTCGAGCCGACGCAGCTCCTCGGCCAGGCACTCGCGGAGCGTCCGGCGAGGCAGGTGCAGATCGTGGTTCGGCTGATCCGGCTGCGTGAGCACCGCGACGCCCGGGGTGGGACGCTCGAGCAGGATGTCACCGGACTCCCGGGTGAGGCGCACCGACTTGATGCCCTCCTGCCAGTGGTCGGGATCCTCGTACGACCAGCTCACCGGAACGTCGAGCGCCATCTGCAGCCAGGCCGCGAGAAGAGCCGTCGAGGGGGAAGCGGCAGCGCCGCGCACCTCGACCTCGGTGATCGACTCGTACGGCGGCTGGTCGAGGACCGCCGCCAGCTGCTCGCGCCAGTGCGTCAGACGCGTCCATGCCAGGTCGGTGTCGCCGGGGGCATGGGTGCGACCGAGCAGCGCGAGCCGGTCGCGCACATCCGAAGCCGTGGCGGCATCCGTGATCCGTCGCTGGGCGATCTTCCCCAGCGGCGACGTCGCGGGCGACTCAGGAGCCTCCTCAGGCCACCAGGCGACCACGGGGGCATCGGGGAGGAGAAGCCCGGTGAGCAGGCTCTCTTCGTTGCTGGCGGCGTCTCCGAAGGCACGGAGCACGACGACCTCGCTGGCGCCGGCGTCGCCGCCGACGCGGATCTGCGCATCCAGACGGGACTCACCGTCGCCGGTGGTGAGCACGATGACGCGCATCGGATGCTCACGCGAGGCGTCGTTCGCCGCGTCGATGGCAGCCTCGGCCACGCCGTTGCGCGCCGAGATGACGAGGGTGAGCACGCGACCGAGGGCGACAGCGCCGCCTTCTTCACGCACCTTGACGAGCTGCTTCGCGACCTGGCTGACGGTCGTGTCGGGAAGGTCGATGATCACGGTCGTCTCCAGACTCGTCCGTCGCGGGCCAGCAGGTCGTCGGCGGATGCCGGACCCCACGAGCCGGGCGCGTACTGCTCGACCGGGCCGCCGACGGCCGCCCAGTACTTCTCCACGGGGTCGAGGATCTTCCAGGAGAGCTCGACCTCCTCGTGCCGCGGGAACAGCGGCGGATCGCCCAAGAGCACATCGAGGATGAGTCGCTCGTACGCCTCGGGGCTCGCCTCGGTGAAGGCGTGACCGTATCCGAAGTCCATGGTCACATCGCGGACGTTCGAGCCGCTGCCCGGCACCTTCGAGCCGAAGCGGATGGTGACGCCCTCGTCGGGCTGCACGCGGATGACGAGAGCGTTCTGACCGAGCTCGGACGCGTTGCCGCGCCCGAACAGGTGCTGCGGGGCGCGGTTGAAGACCACAGCGATCTCGGTGACTCGTCGGCCCAGGCGCTTGCCGGTGCGCAGGTAGAACGGCACACCCGACCAGCGACGCGTGTCGATCTCGAGCTTGATCGCCGCGAACGTCTCGGTCGTCGATTCGGGGTTCATGCCGTCTTCGGCCAGGAAGCCGGTGACCTGCTCGCCGCCCTGCCATCCGCCGTCGTACTGCCCGCGGGCGGTGGCGAGGGCGAGGTCCTCCGGCACATGAACGGCCGCCAGCACCTTCTCCTTCTCGGCGCGCAGATGCTCGGCCGAGAGACTGATCGGCTCTTCCATCGCGGTCAGCGCGAGGAGCTGGAGCAGGTGGTTCTGGATGACGTCGCGTGCTGCTCCGATGCCGTCGTAGTAGCCGGCACGCCCGCCGACGCCGATGTCCTCGGCCATGGTGATCTGCACGTGGTCGACGTAGTTACGGTTCCAGATCGGCTCGTACAGCTCATTGGCGAAGCGCAGTGCCAGGATGTTCTGCACCGTCTCCTTGCCGAGGTAGTGATCGATGCGGAAGATCGAGTCGGCTGGGAAAGCCACCTCGAGCGCGGCGTTCAGCGCCCGCGCGGATTCGAGGTCGTGCCCGAACGGCTTCTCGATGACGACGCGGCGCCAGTTCTCGTCATCGTCGGCATCTTCCCCGACCAGACCGGAGTCCTTCAGCTGCTTCGCCACCAGCGGGAAGTCCCGCGGCGGGATAGACAGGTAGTAGGCATGGTTGCCCATCGTGCCGCGTTCCACATCGAGCTTCTCGACGGTCTCCCGGAGCTTCCGGAAGGAATCGGGATTGTCGAACTCGCCGGAGACGAAGCGGATGCCCTGCAGCAGCTGCTCCCAGGTCTCCTCGCGGAACGGCGTTCTGGCGTGCTGCTTGACGGCGTCATAGACGACCTGCGCGAAGTCCTGGTCCTCCCAGTCGCGCCGGGCGAAACCGACCAGGGCGAACCCGGGCGGAAGCAGGCCACGGTTGGCGAGGTCGTAGACCGCGGGCATCAGCTTCTTGCGTGAGAGGTCTCCGGTGACGCCGAAGATCACGAGGGCGCTGGGCCCCGCGATCCGGTTGAGACGGCGATCGTCGGGGTCACGCAGCGGGTTGTGCCCGCGCGAGATGGGAACAGACATCGGTGGGGGAATCTCCTGCTGTCTACTTCTGAGCGGCTTCGAAGAGGGCGAGCACGTCGTCGGAGGACTCGGTGATCGTGAGCGAGACGACCGGACGGCCGTGCTCGGCGAGAACACCGGCATCGCCGGCAGCCTGCGCCTGGATGAGCTGCCCGAACGTGAAGGGACGCTCCGGGATCTCGAGGTCGACGTCGGTGCGCTCGAGGATCTGCAGGAACACTCCCTGCGCCGGTCCGCCCTTGTGGTACTGACCGGTCGAGTGCAGGAACCGTGGTCCCCAGCCGAACGTCGTCGGGCGACCCGAGTCGGCGGCGACGAGCTCGCGCAGGCCCTGGAGCTGCGGAACCTCGAGGCGGTTGACGTATGCCTGGATCGACACGTAGCCGTCTTCGGCGAGCTGCGCCCAGAGCGCGTCGAGCACGCCCTCGACGGTGCCGGAGGCAGCCAGAGCCGGATCGGACACGCGCACCTCGACGCCGTTCTCGACGAACGCGGGAGCCGTCGGCTCCGGGCGGGCGTCGAGCAGCCCGCGGGCAGCGATCTTCGCGGACTCCACGTCAGGCTGGTCGAACGGGTTGATCCGCAGCAGGTGACCGGCGATCGCGGTGGCGTACTCCCACACGATGAGCTGGGCACCGAGCGAGCCGCTGACGAGGATCTCGCCCTTGTGGCGCTCGTGCAGGTGGAACTCGTTCGCGTCGTCGACCAGGCGGACGATCTGCAGATCAGCAGGCTTCGAGTCGAGCTCCGGCGAGACCGGGAGCAGGACGACCGGGAGGATGCCGGTGCCGTCCTTGCCCGTGGACTCGGCGATGAGCTGCTCGATCCAGTCGGGCAGACCGTTGATGTGCGTGCCATCGGTGACCAGACCGAGCTTGTCGCGGCGAGGGTTGGTCGCGGCGATCGCCGCGCCGAGCCGGAGCGCGGGGTTCTCGGCGGAGTCGACGGCCACCTCGAGCAGCGAGGCCTCAGCCTCGTTGAGGAGCTCGTCGATGTCGGCGCCGGCGAGGCCGGAGGGCACCAGTCCGAAGGCGGTGAGCGCCGAGTAGCGGCCACCCACGTTCGGGTCGGCGTTGAAGACGCGGTAGCCGGCCTCGCGGGCCGAGGCGTCGAGCGGCGAGCCCGGGTCGGTCACGACGACGATGCGCTCGGTCGGGTCGATGCCCAGGTCGCGGAACGCCGCCTCGAAGGTGCGGCGCTGCGAGTCGGTCTCGACCGTGGAACCGGACTTCGACGAGACGACCAGCACCGTGTCGGCGAGGCCCTCGTCGAGCGCGGCCAGCACCTGGCCGGGCGCCGTCGAGTCGAGGATCGTCAGCGGCACGCCGGCCGTCTGGGCGATGACCTCGGGTGCCAGCGATGAGCCGCCCATGCCGGCGAGCACGACGCGCGTGACGCCCTTGGCGTGCAGGTCGTCACGGAGCGCCGTGATCTCCGCCACGAGCGGGCGCGAGATCGAGACGGCCTCGACCCAGCCGAGACGCTTCGTCGCCTCGGCCTCGGCGTCAGGACCCCAGAGGGATGCGTCGCCGCCGGTGATGCGGGAGGCGATCAGATCGTGGACGAGGCTGGGCACAGTCTCGTCGATGGCTGCGCGTGCCGCACCCGACGTGTGGATCGAGAAGGTCATCGCTGCGCCTCGAGCGCCTCGGTGACCTGTCCGAGCAGGTCGTGCCAGGAGTCGATGAACTTGGCGACTCCCTCGTCCTCGAGCACCTGGGTGACGTCGTCGAGGTCGATGCCGACCTCGGCGAGATCTGCGAAGACCTGGTGAGCCTCTGCGTAGCCGCCCGTGATGGTGTCGCCGGTGACGACGCCGTGATCGAACGTGGCCTCGAGCGTCTTCTCGGGCATCGTGTTCACGACGCCGGCCGCGACGAGCTCGGTGACGTAGAGCGTGTCGGGCAGGTTCGGGTCCTTCACGCCGGTCGACGCCCACAGCGGACGCTGCAGGTTCGCACCGAGCGCGATCAGGTCCTGCGCGCGCTTCTCGGCGAACTTCTGCTCGAAGAGTTCGTACGCCAGACGGGCGTTGGCGAGACCGGCCTTGCTCTTGAGAGCCTTGGCCGCGTCGGTGCCGATCGCGTCCAGGCGCTTGTCGGTCTCGGTGTCGACGCGCGACACGAAGAACGAGGCGACCGAGTGGATGCTCGACAGGTCGAAGTCGGCGCCGTGCGCACGCTCCAGGCCGGTCAGGTACGCGTCGATGACGTCGGCGTAGCGCTCGAGGCTGAAGATGAGCGTGACGTTGACGCTGATCCCCGCCGCGATCGCCTCGGTGATGGCGGGCAGGCCGGCCTTCGTCGCCGGGATCTTGACCAGGAGGTTCGGGCGGTCGACCTTGGCCCACAGTTCCTTGGCGGAGGCGACGGTGCCGGCGGTGTCGTGCGCGAGGTCGGGGGAGACCTCGATGGAGACGCGACCGTCGACGTGGTTCGACTTCTCCCACACGGGGCGGAACACGTCGAGCGCGGCCGCGACGTCCTGCGTCGTGGCCGCGAAGACAGCCTCCTCCGCGCTGGCGCCGGAGGCAGCGAGCTCGGTGACCTGCGCGTCGTACGACGTGTTGCTCTTGTCGGTGATCGCGTTGGCGAAGATGGTCGGGTTCGTGGTCACGCCGACGATGTTGCGGGACTCGATCAGCTCGGCGAGGTTGCCCGAGGAGATGCGGGTGCGGGACAGGTCGTCGAGCCAGATGCTGACACCTGCGGCGGCGAGCTGTGCGGTGGGGGTGCTCATGCGTTCTCCTTGGTTCTGTTTGCTGCGATGGTCTCGCGTGCGGCCGCGATGACGGCCTCGGTGGTGATGCCGAACTTCTCGAACAGGGTCTTGTAGTCGGCGGAGGCGCCGAAGTGGTCGATGCCGACCGAGCGCCCGCGGTCGCCGACGATTCCGCGCCAGCTGAGCACGGAGCCCGCCTCGACGGAGACGCGGGCGGTGACGGAGGCCGGCAGCACGCTCTCGCGGTACGCCTCGTCCTGCTCGTCGAACCACTCCAGCGAGGGGGCGGACACGACGCGGACGTTCACGCCCTCGGCGGCAAGCGCTTCGCGCGCGTTCACGGCGAGCTGCACCTCCGAACCGGTGGCGATGATGATCACGTCGGGCGTGCCGTTCGGTGCCTCGGCGAGCACGTACGCACCCTTGACGGCCTCCGATGCCGAGGCGAAGGAGTCACCGGATGCTGCGCCATCGCCGCGCTCGAACACCGGGATGTTCTGGCGGGTCAGGGCGATCCCGGTCGGACCCTCGTGGCGGCGGAGGATCTCGAGCCAGGTGACCGACGTCTCGTTGGCGTCGGCGGGCCGCACGAGGGCGAAGTTCGGGATGGCGCGGAGCGTCGCGATCTGCTCGACCGGCTGGTGCGTCGGGCCGTCCTCGCCGAGAGCGACCGAGTCATGGGTCCAGACGAAGATGCTCGGCACGTTCATCAGCGCGGCGAGACGCACCGAGGGGCGCATGTAGTCGCTGAAGATGAGGAACGTGCCGCCGAACGCGCGGGTCTTCCCGTGCAGCACGATGCCGTTGACGATCGCGCCCATGGCGTGCTCGCGGATGCCGAAGTGGAGCACCCGGCCGTAGGGGTTGCCCGACCATTCGTGGGTCGACCACTCGGCGGGGATGAAGGACGGCGCGCCCTTGATCGTGGTGAGGTTCGACTCGGCGAGGTCGGCCGAACCGCCCCACAGCTCGGGGAGCTCAGCGGCGAGGGCGTTGATGACCTGGCCGGACGCGGCGCGGGTCGAGACCTCCTTGCCGCTCTCGAACACCGGAAGGGCCGCGTCGATGTCGGCGGGCAGCTCACCGGCTTCGAGACGGTCGAGCAGCTTCTTGCGCTCGGGGTTGGCCGCGGCCCAGGCGTCGAAGGACTCCTGCCACGCGGCACGGGCCTCCGCGGAGCGAGCGGCGAGGCCGCGGGTGTGCTCGATCACGTCGTCGGCGACCACGAAGCTCTGCTCGGGGTCGAAGCCGAGCACCTTCTTGGTGGCGGCGAGCTCGTCGGCGCCGAGGGCCGAGCCGTGGATCTTGCCGGAGTTCTGCTTGCCCGGCGACGGCCAGCCGATGATCGTCTTGAGGATGATCAGCGACGGCTTCGAGGTCTCGCCCTTGGCGGCCTCGATCGCGGAATACAGCTCGGCGACGTCTTCGACGTACTCGCCGGTCTTCTTCCAGTCGACGACCTGCACCTGCCAGCCATAGGCCTCGTAGCGCGCGGCGACGTCTTCCGTGAAGGCGACGTTTGTGTCGTCCTCGATGGAGATCTGGTTGGAGTCGTAGATCGCGATCAGATTGCCGAGCTGCTGGTGGCCGGCCAGCGAGGATGCCTCGCTGGTGACGCCCTCCTGCAGGTCGCCGTCCCCGGCGATCGTGTAGACGAAGTGATCGAACGGGCTGGTGCCTGCCGCGGCATCCGGGTCGAACAGACCGCGCTCGTAGCGTGCGGCGTACGCGAAGCCCACGGCCGAGGCGAGCCCCTGACCCAGCGGGCCGGTGGTGATCTCGACGCCCTTGGTGTGGCCGTACTCGGGGTGGCCGGGGGTGAGCGAACCCCACGTGCGGAGCGCCTTGAGGTCTTCGAGCTCGAGGCCGAAACCGCCGAGGTAGAGCTCGACGTACTGGGTGAGCGAGGAGTGCCCGACCGAGAGGATGAACCGGTCGCGGCCCAGCCAGTCGGTGTCGGTCGGGTCGTGACGAAGAACCCGCTGGTAGAGGAGATAAGCCGCCGGCGCGAGGCTCATCGCGGTGCCGGGGTGACCGTTGCCGACCTTCTCCACAGCGTCAGCCGCCAGGATCCGTGCGGTATCCACCGCGCGCCGATCGATCTCTTCCCACTGCAATTCCGACACGTTCATGCCCTTCTCCAACAGATCGAGAGCACCCGGGAAAGCACGATCGCGGTCCGCATCGTTACGGAGTAGGTGTGATGAGCGCCGGGCGCGCGAGTCTTTTCAGCATAGCCCTGTGGGTCGCCCGGTTACCCCGTTTTACGTCGCTTCACATCGTCGGGAGAGCGGTTGTGAAGCGGCCGTGGGCGGAGGATGACGGCCGGTGTGCCATAGACTGGAAGGGCTGTCGTGACGCGTGCGGAGGAGGCGATCGATATCTCGACGATGTCTGATCAGACCGTTGTGAAGAAAACCATCGGTCGCACCGTGAAGGCGTACATCACCCTCACCAAGCCTCGTGTGCTCGAGCTGCTGCTCGTCTCGACGGTTCCGGTGATGTTCCTGGCTCAGGGCGGGCTTCCCGACCTCTGGTTGGTTCTCGCGACCGTCATCGGCGGTTCGCTGAGCGCAGGTTCTGCCGCGGCGTTCAACATGTATCTCGACCGCGACATCGACGCGCACATGCACCGCACCGCGAACCGTCCTCTGGTCACGGGCGAAGTGACTCCGCGCGGTGCGTTGATCTTCTCGTGGACGCTCGCCGTCGTCTCGACCGTGTGGCTCGCGCTCACCACGAACTGGCTGGCGGCAACGCTCTCGGCCGTCGCCATCTTCTTCTACGTCGTGATCTACACGATGATCCTCAAGCGCCGCACCGAGCAGAACATCATCTGGGGCGGTATCGCCGGCTGCTTCCCGGTGCTGATCGGCTGGTCCGCGGTCACCAGTTCGCTCGACTGGCCGGCTTTCATCCTGTTCCTGCTCGTCTTCCTCTGGACGCCGCCGCACTACTGGCCGCTGTCGATGAAGTACAAGAACGACTACGAGGACGTCGACGTCCCGATGCTCGGAGTCACGCGCAATGCGTCTCAGGTCGGCCTCCAGGTCATCCTGTACGCGTGGGCGACGGTCGCCTGCTCGCTGCTGCTCGTCCCCATCGCGAACATGGGCCTCGTCTACACGGTGTCGGCTCTCGTCTTCGGCGGCTGGTTCATCTACGAGTCGCACCGCCTCTACAACCGTGCGGTGCACGGCACCGAGGCGCGGCCGATGCGGGTCTTCCACGCGTCGATCACCTACCTGACGCTGATCTTCGTCGCCGTCGCGCTCGATCCGCTGCTGCCGTTCTGAGCGACGACCATCCGGTCTGACGCTGTCGTCGTGACGAAACGACGAAGCGGCGCCGATCGCTCGACGCCGCTCCGGAGTTCGGTGGTCAGCGCGTGACGGCCGGTGCCTTCTCGTTGACATCCTTCTCGTCGACATCCTTCTCGTCGACGTCCTGCTCGGCGTCGGCATCCGTCTCCGCGTCGTCCGCGACATCGACGGGCTCAGCGTCGGCGGTGACGTCGACGGGCTGTTCCTCGGCCGCCGGCGAGGTCTCGAGGACCTCGGGGGTGCCGTCGGGCTGGGCCGTCCAGTCGATCGTCTCGACGACGGCCGGAGCGGGGGAGGGAACCAGCGACCGCGCGGCAACCAGTCCGAGGGTCAGCAGGATGCCGATGATTCCGGCGGCGAGCACGCCGGCGCCCACGACGACGAGCGATTGCCCGACGTAGACCTCGATGCCGGTGGCCGTGCCATCCAGCAGCGTGGTCGTCATCGTGCCGATCTGGCCGGAGATGAGCCAGGCGCCGACTCCCGTCGTGGCGAGGGACACGACCAGGAGGAGCCAGAATCCGATGCTTCGTGTGAGTGACTTGTTCATGCGTGCCACGATCCCCGACGCACCGATGAGACCCCGATGCGGGTCCTATGGATCGGCTGTGCGGGTCACTCCGCGGGAGTCACCGGGCGCTTGAGATGCAGCACCACGACCGTGTACGCCGCGGCCGACAGCGATGCGAGCACCATGTGGATCCCGACCAGCAGCGGCGGGAGTCCT
The DNA here is from genome assembly GCF_051294855.1 of Microbacterium sp. PMB16. Classification (GTDB taxonomy): domain Bacteria; phylum Actinomycetota; class Actinomycetes; order Actinomycetales; family Microbacteriaceae; genus Microbacterium. Next base: position 3,556,406 of record NZ_CP145908.1, on the reverse strand, counting down.
TCGCGGGCCTGCCAGACGCCGACCCCGACCTGCACGGCGATCGCGATGACGAGCACGAGCAGCCAGCGGCGCGGCTTCAGGTGGAGGATCCACGCCGCGACCGCCAGCACGAGGACGAGCCCGGCGAGGATGTAGCCGGGCCACGAGTGCACGTGGGCGAGGATCGTGGCATCGAACCCGTGCCGCTCGACCTCGGCGTCACCGGAGTGCGGCCCTGAACCCGTGGTCAGCACGCCGAACACGATCGTCACCGCCAGAGCGAGCCCCGTGACGTGGGTGAGGATCGCGAACCACTTCGGCACGGCGCGCTCGCGCGGGCCGGGTGCGGCGTACAGGCGCACGAGGAATGACGCCGTCACGCAGACGAGCAGCAGCGACGAGACGTAGTGGAACCCGACGATGAACGGGTTGAGCCCTGTGAGCACGGTGATGCCGCCGACGAACGCCTGAGCGATGACGCCGACCAGAGTGATCCAGGCCGGCACCGTCAGGTCGCGCCGATCGTTCGAGGCCCGCACGGACCGCACGGCCGCGATGATCGTCACGAGCAGCAGCACCGCGGCCGCGACGGGGAACGCGAGATCTTTGTCGAAGAACTGAACGATCGCATACGCGCCGCCCGCTGCGACGATCCCACCGCCGGCGAACCACAGCGCGGTGGTCAGTGTGCGTCGGCCGCTGATCAGGTGCAGCACCAGCAGCACCACGGCGATCGCGATGATCCCGACCACGCCGGTCATCATCCGGTTGCCGAACTCGATCATCCCGTGGATGCCCTGCTCGGGCGTGGGCACGAGAGATTCCGGCGTGCACAGCGGCCACTCCGAGCATCCGAGTCCCGAACCGGTGAGGCGCACCGCGCCGCCGGTGCCGATGATGATCGTCTCCGTGACGAAGGACAGCCACGCGAAGATGCGCAACGCGCGGCCCCACCCGACGGTGCTGAGCGCGCCGGTGCTCTGCGCACCACCCGTGATCGTCGGGGCGGCGGGGAACTTCGTGTCGGGCATGGGTCCTCCGGACCGGGCTGACTCGGCGGGCACGGCCCGGTTGTCAGGCGAAACCTGTAGAATCGGATTGTTGCGATGAGCGCTGACAGCGCTGATGCATCGACAACAGTTTAGGCGCGATGAATGCGCCGGTGATGAGGGCCCAACCAACGGCACACACTCCCGCAGACTCGACGGGGATCACGTGTGCCGGGGCGGATGACACCGTTTCGGGACCTGTTGAGGAGAGTGTGAGATGTCGGATGTGCTGATCGACCGCCCAGAGCTGGACAGCCTGGGGGTGTACGAGTTCGGCTGGCACGATGAGGATGCCGCCGGAGCCATTGCGAAACGCGGAATCTCGGAAGAGGTGGTCCGCGGGATCTCGGCTCTCAAGCACGAGCCCGAATGGATGCTGAAGACCCGTCTCAAGGGCTACCAGCTCTTCGGCAAGAAGCCGATGCCGACCTGGGGTGCAGACCTCAGCGAGATCGACTTCGACAACATCAAGTACTTCGTCCGTTCCACGGAGAAGCAGGCGCAGACCTGGGAAGACCTTCCGGTCGAGATCCGCGAGACCTACGAGCGCCTCGGCATCCCCGAGGCCGAGCGTCAGCGCCTCGTGGCCGGCGTCGCCGCCCAGTACGAGTCCGAGGTCGTCTACCACCAGATCCGCGAGGACCTGGAGCAGCAGGGCGTCATCTTCATGGACACCGACACGGCGCTGCGCGAGCACCCCGAGTTCTTCGAGGAGTACTTCGGCACGGTCATCCCGGCCGGAGACAACAAGTTCGCCGCCCTCAACACGGCAGTCTGGTCGGGCGGGTCTTTCGTCTACGTCCCCAAGGGCGTGCACGTCGAGATCCCGCTGCAGGCGTATTTCCGGATCAACACCGAGAACATGGGCCAGTTCGAGCGGACCCTGATCATCGCCGACGAAGACAGCTACATCCACTACATCGAGGGCTGCACGGCTCCGATCTACAAGTCGGACTCGCTGCACTCGGCCGTGGTCGAGATCATCGTGAAGAAGAACGCCCGCGTGCGGTACACGACGATCCAGAACTGGTCGAACAACGTCTACAACCTCGTCACCAAGCGTGCAGTCGCGCATGAGGGCGCGACCATGGAGTGGGTCGACGGCAACATCGGCTCCAAGGTGACGATGAAGTACCCGTCGATCTACCTGATGGGCGAGCACGCCAAGGGCGAGACGCTCTCGGTCGCTTTCGCCGGTCCCGGCCAGCACCAGGACGCCGGCGCGAAGATGATCCACATGGCGCCGTACACGCAGTCGTCGATCGTGTCGAAGTCGATCGCTCGTGGCGGTGGCCGAGCAGGCTACCGCGGCGAGGTTCGAGTGGACGCGAACGCGCACCACTCCGCGAACACCGTGCGGTGCGATGCGCTGCTCGTCGATACCAAGTCGCGCTCGGACACTTATCCGGCGATCGACATCCGCGTCGACGACGTGCAGCTCGGCCACGAGGCAACGGTCTCGAAGGTCAGCGAGGAGCAGCTGTTCTACCTGCAGTCCCGCGGCATGCCCGAGGACGAGGCGATGGCGATGATCGTGCGCGGCTTCATCGAGCCGATCGCGCGCGAGCTGCCGATGGAGTACGCGATGGAGTTGAACAAGCTCATCGAGATGGGCATGGAAGGCAGTGTCGGCTAGATGACGGCTCAGGCTACGGCGTCCGCAGGGACGCAAGATACGAACGCGCACATCGACCCGGCCGCCCAGGTGGCCGCTGCCGGATTCGTGCCGGTGCAGACCCGCTCCCAGCGGCCGCACTCCTACGAGCCGGCCGACTTCGGCGCGCCCAGTGGCCGTGAGGTCAACTGGAAGCACACGCCCGTCGCGAAGCTGACCTCGCTGTTCGCCGTCGCGTCCCCGAACGACGGGGTGCGCTACGAGTTCAGCGCGGGAGAGCAGTACGTGTCTTCACCGCTCGCCATCGGCGCCGCGCCGCGTGGCGAGGTCTTCCTCGGGGAGGACGTCACGGCGGCCATCGCCTGGCAGGGCTCCTCTGAGGCGATGCACATCCGCATCCCGCGCGAGGAGGAGGTCGCCGAGCCCGTCTTCGTGTCGATCACCGGCCTCGGCGCCGACCAGCGTGCCGACGCGCACATCGTGATCGAGGCGCTCGAGCACAGCTCCGCCACCGTGGTGCTCCAGCACACCGGTTCGGTGCAGTACGCGCAGAACGTCGAGATCATCGTGCGCGATGGCGCGACGCTCACGGTCATCAGCCTGCAGCAGTGGGAGGATGACGCGGTCCACGCGGCCGCGCACCAGGCCAGAGTCGGCGCGGATGCGACCCTCAAGCACTTCGTCGTCAGCTTCGGCGGCGGCGTCGTGCGGGTCAACCCGAATGTCGAGCTGGCGGGTGCCGGTTCCGAGGGGTACCTGTACGGGCTCTCCTATGCGGATGCCGGGCAGCACCTCGAGAGCCAGGTCTACCTGCACCACAAGGGTCCGCGCACCAAGGGCGACGTCCTCTACAAGGGCGCCCTGCAGGGTGCCGGTGCGCACAGCGTCTGGATCGGCGATGTCCTCATCGGCGCCGACGCGAACGGCACCGACTCGTACGAGGCCAACCGCAACCTGGTCCTCACCGAGGGCGCCCGCGCCGACTCGATCCCGAACCTCGAGATCGAGACCGGTGACATCCTCGGAGCAGGACACGCGAGTGCGACCGGTCGTTTCGACGACGAGCAGCTCTTCTATCTGCAGGCGCGCGGTATCTCCGAAGAAGAGGCGCGTCGGCTCGTCGTGCTCGGCTTCCTCACCGACATCGTGCAGCGCCTCGGCATTCCGGCGCTCGAGACCGAGCTGCTCGACGCCATCGAGACCGAGCTCGCGGCGGTGAACGGATGACCGCCGAACGCGTCTGCAGCGTCGCCGACCTCGAGCAGGACATGCCCCTGCGTGTCGACCCGGGTGGCGTGGCCATCACCGTGATCAAAGACGGCGAGGGCGTCATCCACGCCATCGGCGATACCTGCACGCACGGCGAGATCTCGCTGTCCGAGGGTTTCGTCGAGGGTGACACCGTGGAGTGCTGGGCCCACGGCTCGGCCTTCTCGCTCACCACCGGCGTGCCCCAGAATCTCCCCGCTTATGAGCCCGTTCCGGTCTACGTCGTCGAGATCGACGGCGACGACGTGCTCATCGACCCGACCGTGACGAAGGAAGTCTGAATGTCTGTTCTCGAGATCCGCGACCTGTTTGTGACGGTCGAGACCGAAGCGGGGGCGACCCCGATCCTCAACGGGATCACGCTCACCATGAACACCGGTGAGACGCACGCGATCATGGGCCCGAACGGCTCCGGCAAGTCGACGCTCGCCTACACGATCTCCGGCCACCCGAAGTACACCGTGACCTCGGGTTCCATCACGTTCGACGGCCAGGACGTCCTCGCGATGACCGTCGACGAACGTGCCCGCGCCGGGCTGTTCCTCGCGATGCAGTACCCGGTCGAGATCCCCGGCGTGACCGTGACGAACTTCCTGCGCACCGCCAAGACCGCGCTCGACGGCGAGGCACCGGCCATCCGCGGCTGGACCAAGGACGTCAAGGCGGCCATGGCGAACCTGCGCATGGACCCCAAGTTCGCGCAGCGCAACGTCAACGAGGGCTTCTCCGGCGGCGAGAAGAAGCGCCACGAGATCCTCCAGCTCGAGGTGCTCAAGCCGAAGTTCGCCATCCTCGACGAGACCGACTCCGGCCTCGACGTCGATGCGCTGAAGATCGTCTCCGAGGGCGTCAACCGCGCCAAGGAGAACACCGGCCTCGGCGTGCTGCTGATCACGCACTACACGCGCATCCTCCGCTACATCCGCCCCGACTTCGTGCACGTGATCGTCGCGGGCAAGATCGTGGAAGAGGGTGGCCCTGAGCTGGCCGATCGGCTCGAGGACGAGGGATACGACCGTTTCCTCGACCCCGCAGCCCCCATCGAGGCGTAGGCTGAACCCATGACAGCGACCCTCACGGACGAGAAGTACGACGCGGTCACCGAGGCTCTGAAGGACGTCATGGATCCCGAGCTCGGGATCAACGTCGTCGACCTCGGACTCATCTACGACCTCGCCTGGGATGACGAGAACGACGCTCTCGTCATCCACATGACGCTCACGAGCGCCGGCTGCCCGCTCACCGACGTTCTCGAGGACCAGACCGCTCAGGCGCTGGACAGCGTCGTCGACCGCTTCCGCATCAACTGGGTATGGATGCCGCCGTGGGGTCCGGAGAAGATCTCCGACGACGGCCGCGACATGATGCGCGCCCTCGGCTTCGCGATCTGAGGATGCTCCGCGTCACAGCCCTGCCACTGGCCGAGCTCCGCGAGCGCAGCAGCGAGAAGTGGCGGGAGTATCCCGCAGACGTGCTTCCGCTTTTCGTCGCGGAGACCGATTTCCCACTCGCTCCGACGATCACCGCGGCGCTGCAGCGCGCCCTCGAGGTCGGAGACACGGGCTACGTCGCGTCTCGCAACCCGCTGGCCGAGAGCTTCGCGGCCTTCGCGGAACGCCGCTTCGGGTGGTCACCTGAACCTGCGCGCATGCGGAGCACCGCGGATGTGAGCATGGGGATCGTCGAACTGCTGCGGCGCGTCACGCAGCCGGGCGATCGGGTGATCGTCACGCCGCCGGTGTACCCGCCGTTCTACGATCTCGTCGCAGAAGCGGGGGCCGAGGTCGAGCGTGTCCCGCTGCGTGACACCGGCACCGCGTGGGAACTCGACCTCGACGGCATCCGTGCCGCGTTCGAAGACGGCGCGACAGCGATCCTGCTCTGCAATCCGCACAACCCCACCGGCACCGTGCACGACGCGGATTCCCTGGCTGCTCTCGCCGAGCTGGCCGAGGAGTTCGGCGCCGCGGTCGTCTCCGACGAGATCCATGCGCCGCTGGTGCAGCCGGATACTCGTTTCACGCCATTCCTCGCATCCGGAGAGGCTGCGCAGCGGGTCGGCTACGCGGTCGTCAGCGCCAGCAAGGCGTTCAACCTCGCCGGGCTCAAGTGCGCGCTCATGGTGACGGCCGACGACGCGACCTCGGCTGTCGTGCGGAGTCTTCCGGTGGAGGTCGAGTGGCGCACGGGGCAGTTCGGGCTCCTCGCCGCCGTCGCCGCGTTCTCCGAGGAGAGCGACGAATGGCTCGACGGGTTGTTGCGCACCCTCGATGAGAACCGTCTCCTGCTGGAAGACCTCCTGGCTTCTCGCCTCCCCGGCGCCCGATACCGCATTCCCGCTGCCGGCTACCTCGCCTGGATCGACCTCTCGTCGCTCGGCTGGGGGGACAATCCGGCACGGCGGATCCTCAAGGACGCGAAGGTCGCGCTGCACTTCGGCCCGGCGTTCGGCGCCGAGGGTGCGGGGCACGTGCGATTGAACTTCGGGACGAGCCCCGAGATCATCACCGAGGCCATCGAGCGCATCGCGGCGCTCGTCGGCCGATGACACTGCCCGAGCCGCCTGCGTCGATCTGGGACCGCCAGCGCATCTGGGTCACCATCGGCGCGGTCGCGCTGATCTTCCTCGCGGCGATCGAGGCCCTGGCCGTCACGACCGTGATGCCCGTGGTCAGCGAGGCGCTCGACGGCAAGGAACTCTATGCCGTCGCCTTCGCCGGGACCCTGGCGACGAGTGTGATCGGCATGGTCGCCGCCGGTGCGTGGGCAGATGCGCGCGGGCCCAGAGGTGCGCTCTACGTCGCCGTGACGCTGTTCGTCGCCGGACTCCTGATCTCGGGCTTCGCCATCACGATGCATCAGTTCCTGGTCGGAAGACTCGTCCAGGGGCTGGGGGCCGGTGGGCAGACCGTCGCGCTGTACGTCGTCGTGGCGCGGCTGTATCCCGCCCATCTGCACGGCCGCATCTTCGCCGCGTTCGCTGCGGCCTGGGTCGTCCCCTCGATGATCGGGCCGTTCCTCGCGGGAGCGGTCGCGGAGTACCTCGATTGGCGCTGGGCGTTTCTGGGCGTCGCCGTGCTCACGGCCGTCGCGTTCGCGATGATCGTCGTCCGCCTGCGTGGCGTCGATCTGGGGAACGGCGAGCCGCAGGACGGGCGCGCTCTGCTCACGCGCCTGCTGCTCGCGGTCGTGGTCGCCGTTCTCGCGGTCGTCATTGGGTTCTCCGCCGACATGCCGTCGAGCGTCCGATGGCCGGTGGCGCTCGGTGCTGTCGCCGTCATCGCCCTCGCTGTGCTCCCGCTGCTCCCTCGGCGCACGCTGCGCGCCGGGCGGGGTCTGCCCAGCGTCGTGCTGATGCGCGGTATCGCGGCAGGGGCGTTCTTCGCTGCCGAGGCCTACATCCCGTACCTGCTGATGGAGCGCTTCGCATTCACGGCGACCTGGGCCGGTGTCGCACTGATGCTCGCCGCGTTCGCCTGGGCCGGAGCATCCGCGGTGCAGGGCCGCTACGGCGAGCGACTGGGAAACCATCGCATCACCCTGATCAGCCTCGGCCTGCTGCTCATCGCGATGGTGTGCGTGCTCACGGCCGCGCTCTTCGGGGTCTCGCCGGTGGTGGTCATCGTCGGGTGGGCCTTCGCCGGGGGTGGCATGGGCCTGCTCTACCCGCGACTCACCGTGCTCACGCTCGCGTACTCCGATGAGACGAATCAGGGCTTCAACTCGTCTGCACTGTCGATCTCCGATGCGACCGGATCAGCCGTCGCGATCGCTCTCGCCGGTCTCGGTGTCGCGACTCTCGGTGGCGGTACGGCGGCATTCAGCGTCGTGTTCGCGTTCGGGATCGTCCTGGTGCTGCTGGCGGTCGTGCCGGGCCTCAGGCTCGGTCACGCGGCGGAGTCACGGACTCCCTGACGGAGCGGGAGATCGCAGTCACGCCGAGATCGAAGACGCGGTCGAGTCCTGCTGTGACGTCTGCCCGACCACCGTCGAGCAGTGCGCCGTGACTGTCGGCGTGCATGCGCTGCTGCACGAGCGTGGCGTGTCCGAGCACGAAGTGCAGGATCGCGGCCGCGCGCTCGTCGACGTCATCGGCACCCGAGCGCCCGAGTTCCGTTGCCAATGCCGTCTGCGCGGGTGACGCGCCGAGCCGCAGAGCGTGGGTGCTGAGCACCAGTTCGGCGCCGTCTCGATACGCGTAGAGCGCATCGCGGATGCCGCGTGCCGTGGTGAGGACGTCGGCTTCCGGTCCGGGGATCGACGAGGTGATGCGATCGGCGAGCTCGGCGAGGAGCTCCTGCTTGCTCGCGAAGTGCCAGTAGAGAGCGCTGGGCTGGACGTCGAGCCGTGCGGCGATGCGCCGCATCGACAGGTCGGCGAGACCCACTTCGTCGAGGAGCCCGAGTGCGGTGCGCGCGACACTGTCACGGTCGTGTCGCGGATTGTGTTCGGGGCTCATGCTCTCACTATAGTGAACAGCGTTCAGGTGAACGGTGTTCAGGTGGCGAGCTGCTCGCCGTTCGAGAGGAGTGGGCATGGCGCAGGTCTCGACGACGACACTCACCTCGATATCGCTCGACGGCGTGGGAGTCGAGATCGACGGTCGCGCGATCCTGCACGAGGTGACCCTTCGACTCACGGCGCAGACGATCGCCGTGATCGGCGCGAACGGCTCGGGGAAGTCGACGTTCGCGCGGCTGCTCAACGGCCTCATCGCACCGTCGCATGGCCGGGTGGATGTGCACGGGCACGACACCGTCCGGGATCGTGCGGCACTGCGCCGGCGTGTGGGCTTCGTCTTCACCAATCCGGAGGCTCAGATCCTGATGCCGACCCCGGCCGAGGATCTGGCGCTGTCGCTGCGGGGCCGCCCCCGCGCCGAGATCGACCGGCGCGTGCAGGACATGCTCGCGAGCCACGGGCTGTCCGACCATGCGGATGTCCCGGCTTCGTCGCTGTCCGGCGGGCAGAAGCAGATGCTCGCGCTGGCCTCCGTCCTCATCGCCGAGCCGCAGCTGATCGTGGCCGATGAGCCGACCACGCTGCTCGATCTGCGCAATGCCCGTCGCATCGGAGGTCTTCTGCTCGCGCAGCCGGCGCAGGTCGTGATCGTCACGCATGATCTGGAACTGGCCGCTCGCTGCGACGTCGCGGTGCTGTTCGACGAGGGGCGTGTGGCAGCCAGTGGCGATCCGTCGAGCGTCATCGGGGCCTACCGCTCAGGCTGCGCGTGATCCAGCTCTATCTGCCGGGCACCGGCGTCATCCATCGAGCGCCGGCGGGGCTCAAGCTCGCCGTCCTCGCGGTGATCGCTCTCGCCCTGTCTCTGCTGCCGCTCGACGCCGCAGGCACCGCCGTCGTGCTGCTCGGCGTCTTCGCCCTGTACGGTCTCGGCGGGCTGACGCTGCGGGTGCTTGTCGCCGAGCTCTGGCGTCTGCGCGGGCTCGTCGTCGTGCTCGCCGCGGCGCTGGCGATCTTCGTCTCGCCGGTTGCCGCGTGGATCAGCACGGGTCGAGTCATCGCACTCCTCCTCCTCGCGAGTCTGCTGACCCTCACCACGCGCATGTCCGAGCTCCTCGATGTGCTGCATCGGCTCCTGCGTCCGTTGCGCAGGTTCGGCGTCGACCCGGATGCCGTGGCGATGACGATCTCGCTCACGATCACCATGATCCCCGTGGTCGCGGGCTTCGCCGAGCGCGTGCGTGAGGCAGGGCGAGCCCGTGGAGTGCGCCTCGGGGTGCGGACGGTGGTGCCTCTGCTGGTGCTCACCCTGCGCCATGCCGATGAAGTCGGGGATGCTCTGGCGGCACGAGGCATCGGCTGACGCTCTGCTCACGCGATCGCGTACGTCGCGCGGCTCTGCAGAGGAGCTGTGGTCGCCTGCCGGGCGAGGCGCAGCGACCCGGCGACGAGCACGACGGCGATGATGGCTGTGGCGACGGAGGTCCCCAGGGCCAGCAGCATCACGATCCCGATCAAGCCCGTCAGTGCTCCGAGAGTGACCCGCGCAGCGGATGTCGTCGCCTCCGGCGCTGCCTGCGTCTCGAAGCGCGTGAACGCCACGGAGGCGAAAGCGGTGAGCGCGAGTGCTGACGCCAGCCACAGTGGGCGCCCGGCCCACCAGCCCACGCTGTCGAGCGCCGGCAGCGCGATTCCGGTGAGCAGCGCGAAGGTCGCGGTGACGCCGGCCATCGCGAGCAGCACCGGCATGTGCCAGAGGTAGATCGTCATCGCTCGGCGCGTGACGAAGTTCGTGAACGCCGCCGGCTGGGGGTGACGGCTGAAGCGCTCGAGTCGTTCGCGGTTCAGGGAGAGCGCTCCGGTGTGGATGACTCCGACGAGAAGCAGGGCCGCGGTGGGGGGATTGATGTTCGCGATGAGATCGGGGGAGTAGACGCCGGTGAGGAAGGTGAGCGCCAGCAGCAGCGTCGCTCCGCCCATAGCGAGCAGGCGGGTGCGTCGGCTGAGCGCAGCGATGCGTCCGTCGGCGAGGAAGAAGCCGAGCTGCTGGAGCGTCATCCAGACGAAGGCGAGGTTGAGGAAACCGAGTCCGTCGAAGCCGCTCGCAGCGCGGGCCGCATCCACCACGACCGAGGCGAGGGCGAGGGCTCCGATCGTGCGGAGCGGTGCGCGGTCGTGAGCAGCCGCGAGGAGAGGGAGGAGAGCCTGGCAGAGCACGAAGACGCCGAGGAACCACAGCGGCTGACCGTAGCGGAAGCCGGCAGTGGCGATGATGTCGGCCGGTAGTCCGACCACGGTGAGGACGGCGAGGGCGACGCCCACGACCCCGATCGTGAGCAGTGCCGGCCGTAGCAGCCGGTGCAGTCGTCCCGCCACGAAGCTCGTCGCCGTGCCACCGCGGCTCCGCAGGCGTCGGTAGGCGAGCAGTCCGGAGAAGCCCCCGATCACGAAGAACAGCGGCATGACCTGGAGCACCCAGCTCAGCGGAGTGATCCACCAGGTGCCGTCGCTGGCGTTCGTGAACGCCGGACCGGATGGTGTCAGAGTGACGCCGACCATGATCGAGTGCAGCAGCACCACGCCCAGGACGCAGAGCGCGCGGACGAAGTCGATCCCGGTGTCGCGCTGTGCGCGCGGCGGGGGAGTGGGAGCTGCGGTGCGCGGTGCCAGTGCGATGGTCATGAGTCCTCCTCGGGGCGGTGTCCCCGAAGACTATGGACGCGGTGTGCGCGGTGACATCACCCCTCGGTGCCGTTTCCGACCCCTACCGCGGGGTGAGTCAGGACGACGGTTCGACGAGACCGGTGTCGTACGCGAGGATCACAGCGTGCACCCGGTCGCGCAGGTTCAACTTGGCGAGCACCTTGCCGACGTGGGTCTTCACCGTCTGCTCGGCGATGAACAGCTCGGCGGCGATCTCGGTGTTCGAGCGGCCCTTGCCGATGAGGACGAGCACTTCTCGTTCGCGCTCCGTGAGATCCGCGAGTCCGATGGCCGCGCGAGGCGCACGAGGCCGTCGTCCGGCGAACTGCTCGATCATGCGCCGCGTGACGCTCGGCGCGAGCAGCGCGTCGCCTCCGGCCACCACACGCACGGCGTGCACGAGTTCCTCCGGCAGTGCGTCCTTTAGCAGGAACCCGCTTGCTCCGGCCTCCAGCGCGTCGTAGACGTAGTCGTCGATGTCGAACGTGGTGAGCATCAGGATCCGCGGAACGTGGGCGGCGGGGTAGTTCGGCCCGAGGATGCGCCGGGTGGCTTCGATGCCGTCGAGTTCCGGCATCCGCACGTCCATCAGGATGACATCCGGATCGAGCCGCGCGGCCAGCGTGACCGCCTCGGCGCCGTTGGCCGCCTGCCCAGCGACACGAATGCCGTCGTGGGCGTCGAGCAGGGCGGCGAAACCGGCACGGACCATGGCCTGGTCGTCGGCGATGAGCACGCTGATCGTCACGGGTTCTCCTTGTCGGTGCCGGAAGCACCGGTTGGCGGGGCTGACGTCCTGGCTGCACCATCGGACGCCAGGGGGAGGGATGCTTCGACGGTCCAGCCTCCATCGGAATCTGCGCGGGCGGAGAGGCTGCCGCCGAGGAGCTCGGCGCGTTCGCGCATCCCGCGAAGACCATACCCCGATCCGTGGCTCTCCGGGCTGCGTGGCGGCGCGGCGTTGTGCACGCGGATCTGAATCCTCTCGGCGTCCGCATGCAGTCGCACGGCGATCGGGGCACCCGGCGCGTGACGGACGGCGTTGCTCAGAGCCTCCTGGATGATCCGGAACGTGGCGATCTGCACGCCCGGCGTCGCGGCGGACGCCGCGTCGCCGCCCTCGATCATCAGGCCGACCTCCACACCCGCACGGCGGATGCTGTCGACCAGCGCTGGTACATCGTCGATCCCCTGTTGAGGGGTGAGCTCCGCGCTCTGATCCTCGGTGCGGAGCACACCGAGCAGACGCCGCATCTCGGTCAGCGAGCCGCGTGCCGTCGCTGCGATGTCGTCGAACTCGGCGGCGGCGATGTCGCCGATCTCGGGCAGGCGGTAACGAGCGGTGGAGGCCTGGACCTGGATGACCGACATGCTGTGCGCGACGACGTCGTGGAGTTCGCGCGCGATCCGCGTGCGCTCCTCGACGAGAGCTCGCCGGGACTGTTCGAGGGCGCTGTGCTCCTTCTCGCGGGTCAGCTCCTCGGCGACCCGCAGGCGTCCGGCGACCAGAGCGGCGATGAGCAGCATGGCTGCCGCGATGGAGACAGTGACGATCGTGTCGGCGGTCGCGGCCCCGGCGGCCGCCGATGACGCGACCATGTCAGGCCGCAGCAGCGGCGCCGTGAGCGACGCGATCACGCCGACGACCAAGGCGAGAGAGCCGAAGCGGACGCCATGCAGGAAGGTGATCACGCCGACGAACACGACGAAGACGAGGAGCGCCGGTACGGACCAGGGCCAAGGAGCATGACTCGCGTGCTCCCGGTCGACGATGAGAGGCATCGTGAAGACCGCAGCCCCGAGGAGCAGGGTCGCCCAGCGTGGGTATGAGATGGCGAGCAACGGCGCCGCGCACAGCGCGGCGGCGAGGAGGAACGACAGCGGCACAGGTGTGCCGTATAACGCCGAATGGATGGGGACCAGGTTCGCGTACAGCGCGAGGATCACGCCGCACAGCACCACGAGCGCCGCGGTGCGGGGATTGATCCGCGAGCGGCTCGTGGTGGTGGTCTTCCGGCGAAGTGCCATGGGTGTCATCCTGCCAGTTGGGGGACGCGCTCGCGCCTGCGACGGGCGGCCGCGATGCGGTCGATCACCAGCCCGACGACAAGAGCGATCACGATCCCGAGTCCGGCGCTGAGCAGCGGCTGGTCCTTGATCCATGCGCCGGCGAGTAGTCCGATCGCGAGGCTGAAGACGCTCCAGCTGAGCCCGGCGATCAGGCTCAGAGGGAGGAAGCGTCGCCAGGGGAAGTCGAGCGCGCCCGCCGACATGTTCACTGCGACGCGGCCGACGGGGATGTAGCGAGCACCCAGGATGAGCGTGGCGCTTCGGCGGTCGAGCGCACGTTGCGCGTGAGCGAACGCGGCAGCCACTCGTGGTCGGCGCATCCAGGCGAACCGGGTCGTACCGAGACGCCGCCCGATCGCGAAGGCGATGTTGTCACCGATCGCCGCGCCGACAGCGGCCACCAGGCCGAGGAGCAGCAGATTCCCGTCGCCCGTCGACGCCGCCACCGCCGCGGCGGCGACCAGCACCGTCTCGCTCGGGATCGGAGGGAAGAACCCGTCGATGATCGTCACGGCGAAAAGCACAAGGTACAGCCAGGGGGAGGCGATCGCCTGCATGATGATCTCGTTGAGGATGTCCACTCCTGCACGCTACGAAAGCGGGACCTGTCGGGGCATCACTCTGCGGTATCGTCCGCGTCACCCTGTGGGCTGATCTTGCTGACCGTCGCTCCCCGCCATGCGGCTTATACTGGGAGGCTGGCCCCTCGGCCGACTCTCTCCCCTTGAACGAACGGACATCCGCTGTGCTTGCCGTGCACGACCTCGAGATCCGCGTTGGCGCGCGCCTGCTCATGGAGAACGTCTCCTTCCGCGTCGCCGATGGAGACAAGATCGGGCTCGTGGGCCGGAACGGCGCCGGAAAGACCACGCTGACCAAGGTGCTCGCCGGTGACGTCCTGCCGTCGAACGGCAAGGTGACCCGCTCGGGCGAGCTCGGCTACCTTCCGCAGGACCCGCGTTCCGGCAACCCCGAAGACCTCGCGCGCACCCGCATCCTCGACGCCCGCGGTCTCGGGCAGCTGAACCTCGGCATGACCGAGGCGTCGCTCGCGATGGGTTCCGAGGATCCGGCGGTGGCCGAGAAGGCGATGAAGCGCTACGCCGCGCTGACCGAGAAGTTCGAGGCGCAGGGAGGCTACGCCGCCGAGGCGCAGGCCGCTTCCATCGCCCACAACCTCTCGCTGCCCGACCGCATCCTCGACCAGCCGCTGTCGACGCTCTCGGGTGGTCAGCGTCGTCGCATCGAGCTGGCGCGCATCCTGTTCTCCGACGCGCAGACGATGATCCTCGACGAGCCGACCAACCACCTCGACGCCGACAGTGTCGTGTGGCTGCGCGAGTTCCTCAAGGGGTACAAGGGCGGGCTGATCGTGATCAGCCACGACGTCGAGCTCGTGGGGGAGACCGTGAACCGCGTCTTCTACCTCGACGCGAACCGTCAGGTCATCGACACGTACAACATGAACTGGAAGAACTACCTGCGTCAGCGGGTGGCCGACGAGGAGCGTCGCAAGAAGGAGCGCGCGAACGTCGAGAAGAAGGCGACCACACTTCAGCTGCAGGCCGCACGCTTCGGGGCGAAGGCCTCCAAGGCGGCCGCCGCCCACCAGATGGTGGCGCGCGCCGAGAAGATGCTCGCCGGACTCGACGAGGTGCGTCAGGAGGATCGCGTCGCGAAGCTGCGATTCCCGAAGCCGGCTCCCTGCGGCAAGACCCCGCTGATGGCCTCCGGGCTGTCGAAGTCGTACGGCTCGCTCGAGATCTTCACCGATGTCGACCTCGCGATCGACCGCGGTTCGAAGGTCGTGATCCTCGGACTCAACGGTGCGGGCAAGACGACGCTGCTCCGGATGCTGGCGGGCGTCGATCAGCCGGACACGGGACAGCTCGAGCCGGGACACGGCCTCAAGGTCGGCTACTACGCCCAGGAGCACGAGAACCTCGACGTCAAGCGCTCGGTGCTCGAGAACATGGTGTCGGCGGCTCCGCACATCACCGAGACCGAGGCGCGCAAGGTGCTCGGCTCGTTCCTCTTCACCGGCGACGACGTGCTGAAGCCTGCCGGCGTGCTGTCCGGTGGCGAGAAGACGCGTCTGTCGCTCGCGACGCTCGTCGTGTCGTCTGCGAATCTGCTGCTGCTCGACGAGCCCACGAACAACCTCGATCCGGCGTCTCGCGAGGAGATCCTCGGGGCGCTCGCGCACTACGAAGGCGCGGTCGTGCTCGTCTCCCACGACCCGGGAGCCGTGCAGTCGCTCAACCCCGAGCGCGTGCTCATCCTGCCCGACGGTGTCGAGGACATCTGGAGCCAGGAATACCAGGACCTCATCGAGCTCGCGTAGCGGCTTCCTCTGCGCTCTGGCAAAAGCGTAGCCAATCGGTTACCCTTTCTGCATGCAGGGCACTCGAGCGATCTCCGACCCCGTCCGACGGGAGATCCTCGAGCTCGTGCGGGTCGCTCCGATGCCGGCCGGCAGCATCGCGAATCACTTCTCGATCAGTCGGCCGGCGATCAGCAAGCATCTGGGCGTTCTGATCGAATGCGGCGTCGTCGAGGTGACGATCGTCGGGCGCCGACGACTCTACGCGCTGCGGCGCGAACCGCTCATCGAGGTCGCCGACTATCTCGGCCAACTGCTCGCACCTTCCGTTTCTGAGCGCCTCGATGCCCTGGAGACAGAAGTCATGAGGACGAAACGCGACCGTCGCACGGCATCATCAGCATCCGAACCGCATCTCAGAGGAGAGACCGCATGAGCAATCCCACCCCCACGGGCCGCCTGATCTCCGTCGCCGACGGTCACGATCTCGTCTTCACCCGTACTCTTCCCGGTTCGGTCGAGGACTCCTGGGCGAGCATCACCGAATCCGAACGCACGGCGCGCTGGATCGGTGCGTGGGAAGGCGTCGGCGCGGTCGGATCGACGATCCGGCTGAAACTGGGCTTCGAGGACGACTCTCCCTGGGCGGATGTCCAGATCATCGAGTGCTTCGCGCCCTGTCGGCTGCGCGTGCTGTCGGTCGACGAAGCCGGCACGTGGGACGTCTCGATGGTTCTCGTGCCCGCAGGCGAGCGCACGGAACTCACCTTCACCATGCACCGCGTCGATCGGGCCAGCATCGGCGGCGTCGGGCCCGGATGGGAGTGGTATCTCGACCAGCTCATCGCCTCGATGTCCGATACTCCGCTGCCGCGTTTCGAGGACTACTTTCCCTCGCAGCGAGGCTACTTCGAGGAACTCGTGCCCTGAGGACGCACAGAAGCAGAAGCGGCAGAAGCGGCAGGCGTCAGCGCGCGTCGAGAAGTTCGTCTTCGACGTCGGCGTCCTGATCGCGGCGGCGGGACTTCTTCACCGGCGCCGCGATGCCCTCGACGTCCTCACGGTGCTTCACGATCTCGGTGCGGATGATGTAGCCGATGAACACGAAGCCCATCAGCGCGAACAGGATCCACTGGATGGCGTAGGAGAGGTGGGGTCCGGGATCGTCGGTGGGGGAGTCGAACCCACCCAGCGCTTCTGCTCCCGCCGGGTCTTCGCTGATGAGCTGGCCGTAAGCGCCGGTGATCACGTCGCCGTCGACGAGCTCGGCGATCGAGGGCAGGTTGATGGTCGGGACCTGCCCGTCCGGCGCACCGCGCCCGGACGCCGGCAGCTGCTCCCCTGGTCGCAGTCGCACGGTCACCTCCACCTCGCCGGACGGCGGCTCCGGAACGGAATCCGGTGAGTCGCCTTCGCCCGGTGGCACCCAACCGCGGTCGACGATGAAGACGCGACCGTCGACGTCGCGGAACGGCACGAGCACCTCGAAGGCGCTCGTTCCTCCGTGGGGACGATTTCGCACCAGCAGCTCTTGATCGGCCAGGTACTCGCCGCGCAGGATCACCGGATGCCACTGGTCACCGGGATCGAGTGCGCCGTCCGCGCCGATCAGGTCTGCCAGCGGCACGGGATCCGCGTCGTAGTTCTGCTCGACGAGCGCGATCTGCTCCGATCGGGTGACGTTCCGCTCGAACTGCCAGTTCGACAGGAAGGCGCACGCGACCGCGAAGCCGATCGCGATGAGCACGTAGACGGCCCACCGGGTCATCCGCTGACTCATGCGGGAAGACCGTCGCGGACGAGGACGGGGAAGTCTCTGGCGGCCAGGTAGTCGTGCAGGAAGCCGACGTGCTCATCGCACGCCAGCCAGATCTTCTCGCGGTCGGCGGCGTGGATGCGCGGGTTCCGCCACACGACCTGGTGGGTTGCCGCGCTCCGGCAGCCGGCGCGCGCACATTCGAAGTCGGTCACGATCGATCCTGGCGGCCTTCGCGAATGGTGAACACCTGCGGATCGCCCGCGTCGGCGACGATGACGGGTTCGGACTTCGGTGCCTCGAGCTGCTGCACCGGAGACTCGACCGTCATCTCGGTGCTGTCGCTGCCGGCGTTCGCGAACACCACGGCGATGTAGGGAAGCACGGCCGCAGCGATACCGAAGACCCAGGTGTACCAGCCGTAGGGCTGCACGAGCACCATGAGCGCGAAGCAGACGATGCGGATCGTCATCGTGAGGGCGTAGCGGCGCACACGATGATCTGCCTCATCCTGCGGCGACTGCGGCAGTGAGGTGACGGCCGGGACTTCGCGCGCACTCTTCACGATGCCCCCAGCCTACGCCGGTGCGGGGGCAGTGGCGCGTCGGTGCGGCAGACGCTCAGCTCGCGAAGATGAACGGGAGTGTGAACGCACCGAAGAAGAGGGCGCCGATGATCGTGGTGACGAGCGAGAACGCCAGGATGCCGACGACGACATAGCCGAGGATCACGCCGGCGAACGCCATGCCGCGTCCGCCGAGTCCAGGGTTGCGCTTGGTCTGGCCCAGCGCCATGTGTCCTGTGATGACGGCGGCGATGGAGGCCAGCATCGGAATCACCGCCCAGAACAGCACGATGCCGGCGATGCCGCAGACGAGCGACGTGATCGCGAGTCCGCTGGTCGGTCGAGCGGCGGGGGCGGGATATCCGGGCGTCGTGTAGGGCGCGTAGCCCTGCTGCTGCGGGGGAAGCGGAGCGCCGTACCCGGGCTGCGCGGGGTATCCCGGCTGCGCAGGTGCACCACCGTAGGACTGCTGTTGCGGAGCGACCTGCCCGTATGCGGGCTGTTGTGGAGCTGCCTGGCCGTATCCGGGTGCCGCGCCCGGGTACGCCTGGAAGGGCTGTGCCGGCGGCTGCGCGGGGTATGCCGGGGCTGCCGAGCCGGGGTAGACCGGAGCGGGCGGCGCTGCCGGGGGGTATGCGGGCGCCGGCGGCGGCGTGGGCGGCTGAGTCGGCTGCTCGCCGGAAGGGGAGGGGATGCTGTTGTCGCTCACGCTGAAGCCTTTCGTCGGGTTCAGCGTCCCAGCACGCTGAGGTTCTGTCAAACGCCGCGCGCGTGCTCTCCGGAGCATCCTCGATAGGATCGATGACGGTTCGGAAACTCGGACCACCGCCCAGATCAGGAGTGATACCCATGAGTGCTCAGCGCGTCGTCCTCGTCACCGGAGGCAACCGCGGCATCGGCCGCGCGATCGCCGAGCGCTTCGTCCGCGACGGTTACCGTGTCGCAGTGACCGCGCGCAGCGGTGAGGGGCCGGAAGGCACACTCACCGTCCGTGCGGACGTGACGGATGCTGCCGCGCTCGACGCCGCGTTCACCGAGGTGGAGCAGCAGCTCGGTCCGGTGGAGATCGTCGTCGCGAACGCCGGAATCACGAAGGACACCCTGCTGCTGCGCATGAGCGAGGACGACTTCGACAGCGTCGTCGCGACCAACCTCGGTGGTACCTTCCGTGTGGTCAAGCGCGCTTCGAAGGGGATGCTGCGCGCCCGTTTCGGCCGCGTCATCCTCATCTCCAGTGTCGTCGGGCTGTACGGCTCCGCCGGGCAGGTCAACTACTCCGCGTCGAAGAGTGCGCTCGTCGGCTTCGCGCGCTCCCTGACGCGCGAGCTCGGAGGTCGCGGCATCACGGCCAACGTCGTGGCGCCCGGGTTCATCGAGACCGACATGACGGCAGCGCTTCCCGAGGAGACGCAGAAGCAGTACAAGGCGAGCATTCCGGCTGGCCGCTTCGCAACGCCCGACGAGGTCGCCGGCGTCGTGACCTGGCTCGCGGGCGACGATGCCGGTTACATCTCCGGCGCGGTCATCCCGGTCGACGGTGGCCTCGGGATGGGCCACTGACGCCGGAGCGACTGAGCTCGACGGTCAGCGTGCGATCGCGGCGTTGATGAGTTCTCCGAGCCTCTCGGGCACGGAGAACTGCGGCCAGTGGCCCGACCCGATCTTCACAACTTCGGTCTGCTCGATCGCGCGGAACTCGTCGGCATACGGCCCCCATTGGTCGATCATGCCGTCGAACGTCGTCTGATCGAGCCCGCCCATCAGAAGGGTGACGGGAACGCGATAGCGCGCCTCATCGGTCAGGGCGATCTCGTCGGTGGGGACGCGCGCCGGCACACTGTGGGTCAGCGGCACCGTGCGCGCCCGCGTCGATTCGTCGAGATCGCTCACGTCCTCGTCGGGGAAGAAGTCCCACCCCGGGAAGGGGACGACCCCGTCGACGAGCTCGAACTCGCTGATCCCCTCGCCGGCGGGCGGGGGCACCGTGTCGACGAAGATCACTCGGCTCACGCGATCCGGCCGGGCATCGGCGACACCCCAGGCGACGTTGCCGCCTCCGCTGTGTCCGATAACCACGACCGGGCCGTCGAGAGCGTCGATGGCCACCGCGGCGGCGGACACCCAGTCTGCGATGCCGATCTCGGCGGACTCGGCGGCGGGTGCCCCGACACCGGGCATCGTCAGAGGGTGCACGCGGTGCCCCGCCCGCTCGAGGGCGGGGACCACGTCGTTCCAGCTGGAGGCATCGAGCCAGAGTCCGGGGATGAGGATGAGGTTCATGCAGCGACTCTAGACCTCACCTCGGACATCGTCACTCGCCGATGCTCGACGTCCACGCGCCCGGCGCACGATCACCAGTCCGCCCGCGAGGAGAAGCGCGAGCCCGGCTGCCAGCAGCGCGAAGGGCGGGACGCCGCCGGTGTTCGCGAGACCGCCGCCGGGCGTTCCCGGCGTCCCGGGCGTTCCCGGCTCACCCGGCGTTCCGCCTCCGCCTGCCCGAGGCGTCGTGACCGCCGCCAGCGCGCTCGGACTCGATTCCTGGCCCAGATCGTCGACCGCGGTCACGTAGTACGTGTACTTCGTGTTCGGCCGCAGCCCGGTATCCCGGAAGGTTGCCCCGCCGGCGATGCTCGCGATCGCGACGCCATCGCGGTAGACCCGGTAGCCAATCACGCTCGCGCGCCCTGCGAGAGCGTTCTTCAGGACGCCCGTCGTGCTGGCCCAGTCCAGTTGCGCCGTGGTCGGACTCTTCGCGGACGCCCGGAGGTCCGACGGGGCCATCGGCGGTTCGGCGGTCTCCGGCAGCCCCACCCCGGTGGGCGACCACCAGTTTCCGGAGACGACGATCATCGACAGCATCCGGATGCTGTCTCCGAAGTAGCTCGTGACGGGTTCGGCGCTGTTGGCCGTCCAGAGCGCATCGAGCCATTTCTGGTCGCCGCCGTCCAGCATCGCGCTCACCGTGAACGGGGCCGTGAACGCCAGGTCGGAGTAGTCCGCCAGCGGCTCCCCTTCGAGAGTGTAGCCGGCCGCGATCTTCTCCGGATCTCCACCCGTCTTCGTGCGAACCCAGGTGTTCAGCGTGGTGAGCTGCTCCTTCGTGCGGTCATCGCCGGTCAGGAGGTAGTCGGTGCCGAGTCGCCACGGGACGCGGCTGGCGTTCCAGTTGTACTCGCCGTCGTACTCGCTCTCGAGGAACTCCGGGTCGGCCGGGCGCCAGCCGTCACCGTCCTTGAACCCGAAGTCGGGCAGCAGACCGGTCGTCGGGCTGTGCTCGGTGAAGAGCTCGCGCGTGACGGCCTGCGTCTTGTCGGCAACATCCGTCCAGCGGGTGTTGCCGGTTGCGGCGGCGAAGTCCTTGAAATGCTGGATCATGAAGTCGGATGTGCGCGTGCCGCTGCCGTAGACGGGCTCATCGCTCGTCCAGTCGCCGAGGAGCACGACGTCTTCCGTGGGATGGATCGCGCTGGCCATGATCGCCCGGATGATGCGCTGCGCGTCGGCCAGGTAGTCGAACTCCCCGCCGCTGCCCCACTGCTGATCTGCCATGAGGAGCGCGTAGGCCATGTCGAGGTCGCCGTCCGTGGCGGCATCGTCTCCGTAGTATCCCCATTCGGGGTTGTAGGAGAGCGTGTTCACGATGGCGGTGCCGTCGTCGCGCTGCTGCCAGGCCATGAGGTCGGGATCGACGCTGCTCGGGTGCGCATTCGCGAATCGCAGCAGGCCGTCGAAGTACTTCTGGGCATCCTTGTCGTGTCCTGCCATGATCGCGGTGATCAGCATGCCGTAGCCGTTCGACTCGGACGTCGTCACGGCATCCGGAGTCTCTTCTCCTGCTTCGCCGTTCCCGTTGTAGTAGACGTAGTATTCGTCGTCCTCATACGGGTTCTGGGTGAGATAGGCGTCCTTCCAGGAGTCGTAGAGCCCGGCGACCGTGGAATCCATCTCGGCCTGGGGCACACTGGGCTTCAACGTGCCGTCGGCATACGCCGTGTGCTGGCCGAAGGGCCGCTGCGGGGCGGTCGTCGTCGGGTTCTGCGGAGTCGAGGCCTGACGGATCGCGCTCTTCGCGGACTCGTTGCCGGCCGCGTCATATGCACTCACCGCGTACTCGTACGTCGTCCCCGGTGTCAGACCGACGTCGCTGAACGTCGCGGTCTTGGTGCGGGCGATGACCTTTCCGTCGCGGAACACCTTGTATCCGGTCACACCGACGGCATCGACCGACGGCAGCCAGCTGAGGTCGATGCGGAACTGCGACGGCACACGGGCGCTGAGCCCCACCGGAGTCGTCGGTGCCGTCAGGTCTTCGGAGCTGCGGGCGGGAGCGACCGCGACAGGGACCGAGTTGTCCTTGGTGCCGACCGCCCGGATGACGAATTCGTAGCGCACGGTGGGGTCGTCGGGCACCGGGTAGGAGACCGTATGCGTCTTCTTCCCTTCCTCGGCCGGGATGTACGCGCTCCAGTTCGTTCCGAACCTGTCGTTCTTCTCGTAGATGCGGTAGCCGCGGACCGGCTCCTTCGAGGCGCTCGGCGCCGACCATTCGAAGTTCGCCCGGCCGTCGGCGATTGTGACACTCGCGTCGCGTACCGGATCCGGCGTGCCGTCGGTGCGCGTCATGGAGTACTCGTCGAAGAGGCGCACCCCGTCGTCACCCTCGGACTCATCGGACTTCGCCGCGGTGTACGCGTCGAAGGACAGCGTGTCGTCGGTGACCGAGAAGTCGACGAACATCTTCTTCTCGGGCTGCTCGTTGATGGCGGCGAACGAGGTGTCGCAGCCTTCCGGCGTCTCGTAGAACTTGTTGCCGAGCGCGTTCGGCATCAGATACAGGATGCCGTTGGGATCGGTCACGCCGTACTGGACGATGATCTCGCCGTTCTCGTCGGTGATGGTGTCCACCGGCTTGCCGTCGAGCATCTGGTGCGAGCGCATGTACATGTGATCATGTGCCTCGAAGACGACGTCGACGCCGGTCTCCTGGAACACCGGCACCAGCACCTTCTCGTAGAAGGCCACCCGGTCCGCCTCCCAGTTGCAGACGTTCTCGCCGGCGGAGTACACGCCCTTGTGCAGCGAGACGAACTTCCACCGCGCGTCGGTCTCGGCGACCGTGCGGCGCAGCCAGTCGAGCTGGTTCGAGAACTCCTTGTCCATCCGCGCGACGTTCCCGTCGTCATCCAGATACCCGCCGTACTGGGAGTTGAACTGCATGAAGAGCGCGTTGCCGTACTCGAAGGAGTACACCGAGCCGTCGTGCGCGCCGGTGCCCGAGTCCTTGGGCGTATTGAAGTGGTTGTAGAAGTTGTTGTTCGGCAGGGTGCCGGAGTCTTCGACCTCGTGACCGCCGAGCACGGGGACGTACGGGACATGCGCGAGCTCGTCGGCCGCGCTGTCCAGCATCCACTGCCACTGCTCCTCGAGGTCGCCGTTGTCGACGAGGTCGCCGTTCACCAGGATAAACTTCGGATCGTCGATCGTGTTCACGGCCTTCTTGAACGTGTCCTGCCACTCGAGGAAGTTCGACAGGTCGGACGCCTGGGAGTCGGCGCTGAAGATGAAGTGGAACGGTTCCGCCGCGGCGGTGTCGGTGGTGAAGCTGCCGATCTTGCCCCAGCCGTTCTTGGTGCCGTCGCCGACCCGGTAGACGTAGGTCGTCCCCGGCTTCAATCCGTCGGCGGTCACCCGGTGGCTCGAGAACTTCGTGGTGCGCCGAGCTTCGCGGTCGTCGGCCGTGACGAAGGTGTCGATGATCTCGGAGGTACCGGTGAAGTCGATCACGCCCTCGGTCGGGAACGCGTCGCCGTGCTGGTTCGCCTTCGGTGCGAGCTGCACGGTCGTGTCGGTGACCTGCGGCGGCGTGTACCACGCGAACCCCATCGTGGTGCGCGGGTCGCCGTTGATGTTCATCGAGAAGGTGCTGGGGGTCTTGACCACGGTGCTGAAGGTCCAGTTCACGTCCTGCGCGAGAGCGATGTCGTCGACGGCCGCGATCGCAGACGCCTCGACCGTGACGGTGTACCGGTGTCCGAAGCCGAACGGGTCGTGCGCGATGCGCAGGGTGTCGCCGTCGACGGCGGCACTGACGCCGGCAGCAGACGCACCGGTCTCGTCCACGATGCGGATGCCGGAGGGGTCCGTGATCTCGATGTCCTTGTTGAATCGCACCTCGACCGGGACCTCGCGCGAGATCGTGGCCGAGCCGTCGGCAGGAGACGTGAGCGCGTCGAACGTGGGCATTGTCGTCGGCGTCCCGTCGATGCGATCGCCGCTGACCCGGATGTTGCGGATGAAGCTGTCGCCGTACCCGCCGACCGTCTCGTTGTCGGTGGTGTTCGAGGGGGTGTTGGACGTCATGATCCAGCGCAGGTAGAGCGTCTCTGCACCGGATGCCGCCGCAGGAAGCGGTACGTCCTTCACCCGGCACGCGTCGTCAGGGCACGCGAACGTGTGGGTCGCTGTCTTGACGGTCGTGTTCGGGACCTCGGTCCACGTCGTGCGGTCAGTGCTCATCTCGACGACGAAGTCCGCGGGCCCGGACCCCGAGGCGCTGTGCTCGGAGGAAAGCGAGACGTTCTCGAACCCGGTCGTCGACAGAGCGGCGAGCCAGTACTTCGTCCGCATTCCGCCGCTCCAGCCCTGCACCGAGACGGCATCGCCGCGGTCGGCGTGGAAGCCGTAATCGCCGTTCGTTCCCACGCTCGTGAGCGCGGAGTGATCGGCGTATGCGCCGCCGGTCGCCCAGAAGACGCCGTCGTCGTCGCTGTCGTCGAAGAGCCACTCGGCGACCGAGTCGCGCTGGGCGGCGGCCGTGCTGAACGACCAGGTGACGTCGGAGACCGGAGCGACCTGGTCGGATGCGCCTGCGAGCGCCGACTTCGGGATCGTGACCGTGTATGTCCGGGCGGGCGCGAATGCGTCATGCAGCACCGTGACGGTGGTGCCATCGACGTCGAGGCCGACACCCGCGACTGCCTGTCCGTCATCCGCCATGATCGATGCTGTCGCGCCGGGCTGCAGCGCCACCGGCTTGTTGAACTTCGCCGACACCGGAGCGTCGAGGGGGACAGAACCCGCACCCTGCGCGGGCGTGAAGGAGGTTGCCGTCGTCGGCTTCTCGACGGGCGTTCCGGTCGGGGTGCCCGACACCGAGATGTCGCGGATCCGGCTGGAGCCGGTCGCCCCGACGGTCTCGCCGCTCGTGCTCGTGGTCGACGTCACGACCCAGCGGACGGCGACGCCCGGCTTCTCCGCGGTCGTCGCAGGCAGGGGCAGCGAGGACAGCGATCCGCCGCCGTCGAAGCTGGAGTCGACGGTGAGGGCACCCTCGGGAACGTCCTGCCAGGTCGCCTGGCCGTCTGTGCTCACCTGCACAGCGAAGTCCCTCGGTCCGGATCCGGAGGAACGCTGCTGCGAGCTCAGGGTCAGGTCGGTGTAGCCGCGGGTGTCGAGGACGACGACCCATGCCTTGGTGCCTGCCCCGTCGTTCCACCCCTGATACCGGATCGAGCGCTCGGCCTCATCGTGGGTGTAGGAGACCAGCGGGTTCGTGGTGACCGGCCGGAGCGTCGCTGCGGTGTCTGTTCCCGAGGTGGCGACGAACACGTTCGCGGCGACGCTGTCATCGGGGATGCTCGGTGCGTCCGTGAACTCCCACTGCGCGACGACCTCCGTGTCGGCGGCCTGCGCCGGGGGAGTGACCAGTGCCGCGAGCGTGAGGACCGCCGTGGCCGCGGCGAGAGCGCGGGTCAGCAGTGTGCGCGGGCGCCCGTGAGCGCGCGACGAAGACGAGGAGGGCATGGCGAGTCCTTCGTGTCACGGGCGCGTACAGCGACCGTCGGTTCGGGTGGACAGACCGATAGTAAAGCTCGTTTACGATCTTCTCGGAAGACTATCCACACCCGATCGCGCGGGTCAACGATGAATTCTCGATCGAGGGCGAGAGTTCACCCGTGGTCACGAAGTGGGCACCGGATGTTCATCGGTGCCGGAGCGTCCTACGGCAGCAGCGGGATGACCTCGGCCAGGTTCTGCGGGCCGATGACGAGGCTCGCCGCCTGCTTCACCGCGGGCTTCGCATTGAACGCCAGTCCGAGTCCCGCGGCGCCCATCATCAGCAGATCGTTCGCGCCGTCGCCGATCGCAATTGTCGCTCGGGGAGAGACGCCGAGTTCCGCCGCCCACTGCAGGAGGGACGCGGCCTTCGCGGCGCCGTCCACGATCTCGCCGGAGACGCGGCCCGCGAGCCGACCGTCTGCGACCTCGAGCCGGTTCGCACGCCAGCGGTCTACTCCGAGATCCGGTGCGATGCTGTCGAGGATCTCGTGGAAGCCACCCGAGACGACGCCGACGACACCGCCGCGCTCATGTACGGCCGCGGTCAGGTCGCGCACCCCGGGAGTGGGCTCGACGCGTGCGCGCACGCGTTCGAATGCCGAAACCGGCACGCCCTCGAGGGCAGCCACCCGTGACCGCAGGCTCGCTGCGAAGTCCACCTCGCCGCGCATCGCCGCTTCGGTCGCTGCCTGGACCTCGTCTCGACGACCCGCCTCGTCGGCGAGCAGCTCTATCACCTCATTGCGGATGAGGGTGGAATCGGCATCGAGGACGACGAGGAATCGCGCAGCGGTCACGCCTTCGAGCCTAGCGACCGCCCGCAGCCTCGTTGCGCCGCATGACCGCGTCAGCGCTCGATGAAGACGCCCTTGCCGACCACGGTGATCCCGGACTCGGTCACGGTGAAGCCGCGAGCGAGGTCGCGCTCCCGATCGACTCCGACGGTCGCGCCGTCTGCCAACACGACGTTCTTGTCGAGGATCGCCCGGTGCACGCGGGCGCCCTGGCCCAGCCGGACGTGGTCGAAGACGACCGAGTCGGTGATCGTCGAGCCGCCGCCGGCCAGTGTCCAGGGGCCCACCACGCTGCGTTCGAGGTGCGTGCCCGAGAGCACGGAGCCGAGCGAGACGATCGAGTCGATCGCATTGCCGATGCGGCCGACCGAGTCGCGGACGAACTTCGCCGGCGGGGAGTTGACCGCCTGCGAGTGGATCGGCCACTCCATGTTGTAGAGGTTGAAGATCGGCAGCGTCGAGATCAGATCGCGGTGCGCGTCGAAGAACGAGTCGATCGTTCCCACGTCGCGCCAATAGGACCGGTCACGTGGCGAGGAACCGGGGACCTCGTTCTGCTTCATGTCGTAGTAGCCGGCTTCGCCGCGGTCGACGAAGTAGGGGACGATGTCGCCGCCCATGTCGTGTCCCGAGGTGGGCGATTCGCCGTCGGCTTCCACGGCGGCGATCAGCGCATCCGTGTCGAAGATGTAGTTGCCCATGGAGGCGAGAACCTCGTGCGGGGAATCCTCGAGGCCGGCGATGTCGGTCGGCTTCTCGAGGAACTGCTTGATGCGGCCCGATTCGGCATCCGCGTCGATCACGCCGAACTGCGACGCCAGCGCGAGGGGCTGGCGGATGCCGGCGACCGTCGCCTTCGCGCCCGATGCGATGTGCGCGTCGAGCATCTGCCGGAAGTCCATCCGGTACACGTGGTCCGCACCGATGACGAC
Source organism: Microbacterium sp. PMB16 (assembly GCF_051294855.1). Classification (GTDB taxonomy): domain Bacteria; phylum Actinomycetota; class Actinomycetes; order Actinomycetales; family Microbacteriaceae; genus Microbacterium. The sequence goes on along the minus strand of NZ_CP145908.1, from coordinate 3,529,051 downwards.
GACGATGTCGGGCTTCTCATCGTTGATCAGGTTCATGCTCTGCAGGATCGCGTCTGCGGATCCCGAGAACCAGCGCTTGCCGAGTCGCTGCTGCGCGGGGACCGATGCGACATACGAGTCCAGCAGCGCCGACATGCGCCAGGTCTGGGAGATGTGGCGATCGAGGCTGTGCGACTTGTACTGCGTGAGCACGACGACCTGTCTCAGACCCGAGTTGATCAGGTTGGAGATCGCGAAATCTATCAATCGGTACTGTCCGCCGAACGGCACAGCCGGTTTGGCGCGATCAGCCGTGAGGGGCATGAGTCGCTTGCCCTCGCCTCCGGCGAGGATGATCCCGAAGATCTTCTTTGGAGCGGACATGGCTCCACCCTAGATGCCAGGAAGCTCCCCTCACTAGCGTCTGGACAAGTGAGTCACTAGCGTCTAAAGCATGCGAGTCGAGATGATCACCAAGGAATACCCGCCGGAGATCTATGGTGGGGCCGGTGTGCACGTCGCGGAACTCGTCACGGCGCTCCGTCAGAGCATCGACGTCCGGGTGCGGGCGTTCGGCGCAGCACGCGATGAGGAGGGCACTTTCTCGTATCGGGCACCCGCCGAGCTCGCTGATGCGAACGCCGCATTGCAGACCCTGGGCACCGATCTCGAGATCGTCGCGGCGATCTCCGACGCCGACGTGGTGCACAGTCACACCTGGTACGCGAACTTCGCCGGTCACCTCGCATCGCAACTGCACGGGATCCCGCATGTGCTCACCGCGCACAGCCTCGAGCCCCTGCGTCCGTGGAAGGCCGAGCAGCTCGGCGGCGGGTACGCCGTGTCGAGCGGTATCGAGAAGCTGGCCTACGAGAACGCCGCTGCCGTCATCGCGGTGAGCGCCGGCATGCGTGGCGACATCCTGCGCAGCTATCCGGCGGTGGACCCGGCCAAGGTGCGCGTGATCCACAACGGGATCGATGTCGAGCGCTGGCGACCGGTGCAGGATGCCGCGTTCCTGCGCTCCATCGGCATGGATCCCGACCGGCCGTCTGTCGTGTTCGTCGGTCGCATCACGCGTCAGAAGGGGCTGCCGTACCTGCTCCAGGCCGCGCGCCTGCTCCCTCCGGAGGTGCAGCTGGTGCTCTGCGCCGGCGCCCCGGACACCCCGGAGATCATGGCGGAGGTGCAGGAGGGCGTGCGCCTCCTGCAGCAGAGCCGCGACGGCGTCATCTGGATCGAGCGGATGCTTCCCCGCGACGAGTTGTCCGCGATCCTCACGGCGGCGACGACCTTCGTCTGCCCGTCCGTGTACGAGCCGCTCGGGATCGTGAACCTCGAGGCGATGGCCTGCGGTGCGGCGGTCGTGGGCACCGCGACGGGAGGCATCCCCGAGGTCGTCGCCGACGGCGTCACCGGGCGCCTCGTGCCCATCGAGCAGCTGCAGGACGGCACCGGGACGCCCGTCGACCCGGAGCGCTACGTGTCGGACCTGGCATCCGTGCTCGCCGAGGTGGCGATGGATCCCGAGCGGGCGCGAGCGTACGGCGAGGCCGGTCGGGAGCGCGCACGCGACGACTTCAGCTGGGGCGCCATCGCCGACACAACGCGCGCGCTGTACGCGGAGCTGACCGACTGAGCCGATAGGCTGGAGGCATGTCGATCGCTCTGGAATTCACCGACGTCGTCGTGCGCCGCGAAGGGCGCAACATCATCGATCACGTGACCTGGCAGGTCGACGACGATCAGCGGTGGGTGATCCTCGGCCCCAACGGTGCAGGCAAGACCACGCTGCTGCAGCTGGCCGACACGCTGATGCATCCGACGTCCGGCACGGTCGCCGTGCTGGGGGAGACCCTGGGGCGCACCGACGTGTTCGAAGTGCGTCCGCGCATCGGGTTCGCCTCGTCCGCGATGGCCAAGCAGGTACCGCGCGACGAGACGGTGCTCAACACCGTCCTCACCGCCGCGTACTCGGTGCTCGGCCGCTGGAACGAGAGCTACGAGGACATCGACGAGCGCCGCGCCCTCCGGGTGCTCGGCGACTGGCGACTCGACCACCTGGCTGAGCGCACCTTCGGCACCTTGAGCGACGGCGAGCAGAAGCGCGTGCAGATCGCCCGAGCCGTGATGACCGACCCCGAACTGCTGCTGCTCGATGAGCCGACGGCTTCTCTCGACCTGGGCTCGCGGGAAGAGCTTCTCGCACTGCTCAGCGGCTACGCGTCTTCTCCGACGACGCCGGCCATGCTCATGGTGACCCATCACGTCGAGGAGATCCCGGTCGGATTCACCCACGTGATGCTGCTGCGCGAGGGGCGCGTCGTCTCCGCAGGCCCGATCGCCGAGACGCTCACGGCCGAGGCTCTGAGCGAGGCCTTCGGGATGCCGATCGCGCTCAGCTCCGAAGATGGTCGGTACGCCGCCCGCGCGGCATCCTGAACCGAGTCACCCAGCGTTTCGAAGTACTGATAGAATCGATCCTTGGTGCTCACCGCGCCGCAGACTTCCCTCGTCCCTGGCACAATCCAGGGCAGCAACTAAGGAATCCCATGAAGACTGACATTCACCCCACGTACACGGCTGTCGTGTTCCGCGACCTCGGCTCGGGAGAGACCTTCCTCACCCGTTCCACGGTCCCCGTGAACGCCACCAAGACCATCGAGCTGGACGGCGTGGAGTACCCCGTCATCGACGTCGAGATCTCCTCCGCCTCGCACCCGTTCTACACGGGCAAGCAGCGCATCATGGACTCGGCCGGTCGCGTCGAGAAGTTCAACCAGCGCTTCAAGGGCTTCGGCGGCTCGTCCAAGTAACGACCGCTGTCACGAAGGCCCCGCACTCCTCGGAGTGTGGGGCCTTCGTCATTCCACAGTGAAGTTCAGATATCGATGACGATGCGATCGCCGTCGATCCTGCGCAGCGGATCCCCGGGCGCGGGAGCGGGTGCCGTCCGCTGGGTCTGCCGATCGCGTTCCTGGTCGGCCTCATGCGCGGTCGGAGACCAGACCGCGTCGAATGCGCCGCCCAGACCGCCCGCGGTGGCGTTCTCGTACTTCTCCTCGACCGGCTTGCGCGAGAACGTGTGTGTGAAGCCGAAGATCAGGAGACCGGGCACCATGGCGAACACGACGGCCAGCAACACCCAGGACGCGATCTCGTTCATAGAGACAGGATAGGTCGGCCGTCCATCGCCCGGCATCCTCCCACGGGAGGAGATCGTCAGCGGATGCGGCGCCCGTGCGCGAGATCGATCAGGTGCGTCAGCACGGGTCCCGAGCGCAGTCCGTTGTGCTCGTGCTCGCTCGTGACCCACAGCTCGACTCCGGGCAGCAGTCGCGCGGTCTCCAGCGAGAATTCCAGGGGGACGTAGACATCGTTCACGTAGACGGCGGCAGCACCGGTCGCACCGGAGGCGGCGATCGTCTCGGCGTCGTAGATCTTCGGCCATTCGAACTCGGCCAGCTCGAGGGCCACATCACGCCAGGGGTGGAACGCCGGTACCGACTCGGTCCACTCTCGGCGGATGTGCTCGCCGGTGAAGAGCGTCGGATCGTCGCGGAAGTCGGCGGGCTCCGTGCGCTCCGCGGACCAGCGGGTCGCGTGCCCGCTCGCGTAGCTCGACTCGTGGAACGCGAAGTAGAGGGGGTTCCGCCCGTTGTACGGCATCGCGTGCATCAGGTCGTGCCGGAAGGCGTTGGACGTCGGATCCCGCTCGAGAAGAGACCACAGGGTCTGCCAGCCGTCGTTGGTGCCCAGCGCAGAGCCGGCAGACCGCAGGCGAGACCGCGAGACGACCTCGCCATCCGGAAGCACGATCCCGCCGGCATCCGCCAGATCGACGAGGCGCCGCATGGCGTCGCGATGCTCCGGGAAGCGGCGGTAGTAGCGCTCGGATGCCGTGCGCATCTTGTCGTAGCAGAGCGCGTAGACGTCATCGGGGTGGCGGTCGACCGTGCTGAGCCCGCCGGTGATGAAGACGTCCTCGAGCGAACCGGCATCCGTCGTGAGGTAGGCCAGCGTCGTGAAGCCGCCGAACGACTGCCCGAGCACGCTCCAGGTCGCAGCGCCCAGGTGCTCCCGCACCGCCTCGCAGTCGCGCACGATCGCGTCGGCGCGGAGGTGAGTGAGGTACTCGGCGACGGACGCCGCGCCGCGATCGAGGTCGCCATCCCCGACCGGCGTGGATCGGCCAGTACCGCGCTGGTCGAGCAGCACGAGGCGATAGTGGGCGAGAGCCTCGTCGAGCCATGCGGGCGACGTCGACGAGTGGAACGGACGCGGAGCCTCGTGGCCCGGGCCGCCCTGGAGGAACACCAGGTAGGGGAGGTCTTCGCCACCCGCACGCGACACGACGGCCGCGAACACATCGATGGTCCGCGTGTCGGTGGGGTCGCCCCAGACCAGGGGGACGGTGAGCGTGTGCTCTTCGACGGTGAGATCCAGCAGGTGGCGCGTCACGCTCTTGACGGTCGTCATCACATCACATTCCCTATGTAGGAGTATTTGACGAAGACCTCCGCGGCGATGCCGGACTCGTCCAGCACCCCCTGCACGGCGGTCATCATGTAGTTCGAGTCCCAGCCCATGTAGAGGAAGTGGGAGTCGTCGAGGTCATCCCACTGCCCTTTCCAGGCCATCTCGTCGTAGATCGGACCGCCGTGCTCGGCGCAGTACCGGAGAGCCGCGGCCCGGGTGTCGGTCCACGCGCGCCTGAAGACCCGATTGAAGAGGTACTTGACGTCTGGGACCTCCCAGCGCTCTCCGCGGTACTCGACGTAGTCGAACTCGCGCTCCCAGCCGGCCAGCCGCGGCGACGGACGGCATCCAGGATCGGGGTCAGGCCGTCGTCGTCGATCTCCGGCAGAGCGGGCCGAGCCCAGATCCGCAGGACGTCGTTCGTCAGTGAGAGCGTGCGCTGAGAGATCGAGGCCGTGCTCCAGGAGGTGCTGTCGGCGAGTGCGCGCGTGGCGGGCACGATGCTCCGTCTGTACGCCTCATCGCGCTTGACCGGGAAGGGCGACCCGAACACACGCTCGGACAGCGGCTGCTCGAGCAGTGTGAGATTGCCGAGTGTGGGCGCGAGCGCGCGGTGGCTGTTCTGCTCGTCTTCGCTGTACTCGCTCCACGGGCGCAGCCCGTCGCCCGACCAGGAGTCGCCGGGGGCGGCGGGTACGACGTGCTCGACATCGAAGCCGTCGACGTCGTCGACGCCCTCCAGCCGTCCGAGAACGTAGGCGGCGTGCGGCAGCTCGCTGTACTTGAGCACCGCGCTCACACGCTCGTCGGACGGGGTGATCCGCGCGAAGGCACGGGCCAGCGAGTCACGGCCGGCCGCTCTGGCTCGGCACAACCGGGCGATCAGGCGCTCGCCCGGGAGATTCACCAGGGTGCGGCGCAGGTGCAGCGCCTGGATCCACTCGAGGGTCTCGATGAGCTCTTCTCGGGGAATGACGCCGCGCACATGGTCGCTGTACGCGCTCATGACGAGCGGGTACGACGATCGACCGAACGTGTTCACGTAGCGCAGCTGCTGCGTCAACTCGGCATCCGCTGCCAGAGACGGATCGAGGAGGATGCCGTAGATCTCCGCGAAATGCCGCCAGTTCTCGGCATCCGCCTGGAGGCGCGTCACATCGACGCGGGGGAATGACTTCCGGAAGGCGCTGTACACGCCGTGCTCGCCGTTCGCCGCCACCTCGCGGCCGGTCATCAGCACCAGATAGTGCCGCCAGAAGGCTCCGATCGCCTCGCCGGTGTGCTTCTCGATCGGGATCCAGTAGCGCGACTCGACGTCCACCTGCTCGGCGTGGGTCAGCCCCATCAGGATGTAGTTGTGGATCAGCTCGTGGTCGCGCAGCGGTTCGCCGGTCGAGTTCAGGCTCTCGAAGATCTGCTGCGCGTTCGCCTCGGTGCCGAGGGTGATCGAGACGTGCTCGAGCCGCTGCAATCCTCGCCAGATCCGCGGGACCTCGTCGACGTGGATCTGGCTGCGGAAGAAGGCATAGTTGTCGTCGAAGCGGGATTCGCGGTCCACGTCGTCGCGGCGATCCAGCACGACCGACTCGTACAACTCCGCCCAGGCGTCGTGGGGTCGGAGCTTCGTGCGACTGGGATCGTCGGGGCGTACCAGTACCCGTTCCAGTTCGCCCGCGGTCACCGGGTCGGCGTCTCGGATCGCATGGTGGAGGGCGGCCACGAGCAGCATCAGCGTCGTGATGCGCTGCTGACCGTCGATGAGGATCAGGTCGGCGTCTGACGAGGGGCCGTCCTCGGCGGAGAGGATGGAGCCGATGAAATGCCGGTGGGAGTCGTCTTCGCGAGCAACGGCACGGATGTCGGAGAGCAGCCGCTCGCACCCGCCGATGTCCCAGCGGTACTGGCGCTGATACACCGGCACGACGATCGTCTTCGACCCTGCCGCGAGCCACTCGATCGTGTTGACTGCTGTCGCCTCGACGTTGGTCGCGGTGCTCATGCTGGTGTCTCGTCCTCCCGTAGCGCCGGGCACCGCGGACTCGCCGGGCGCCCGATCCAGTCTATTCGGTTATGCACGGCCGACCTCTGAGGCGCTTCCGGTCGTCGCTGTTAGGCTTGCCTTATCAGGGCCTGTTAAAACGTGCTGGCCCCCGATGAAAGGATCTGACTCAGATCATGGGATACATCAAGTCCGCTGCCCTCGAGGAAAAGGGATTCGTCGTCCTCGACAGCTACAACCAGGAGCTCGACCCCAAGGAGTGGCTCGACATCGAGTACAACGACTGGAAGTCGTCGGGTGACACCCGCTTCGCGCCGCTCGCCAGTGCCTTCGGTGACATCGAGTGCAACGGCTTCTGGAACCACAAGCCGCCGCGCACCGACAAGGACGGCGTCTGGATCGACTCGCAGATCGAGAAGGCGCCGAACCTCACCCGTCGTGCGCAGGAGCCGGGTGCCAACGTCGGGCGCTGCCGCGTCATCGAGCTGCAGCCGACGCCGTACGGCGAATGCCTCTACAACTTGCACCAGGACGACAACAACCGTCTGAACCCGGATGGCACCGGCTGGGTCGTGCGCGGGTTCTTCAACCTCACCGATGACAAGGACAGCTTCTTCGTCCTTCGGGAGAACCGCACCGACCCGAGCATCGAGTACCGGATCGCTCTGCCCGCCGGTGCGCAGCTCATCGTCGACACGCAGCGTCTCTGGCACGCCGCGACGCACAACGGAGACGAGCCGCGTTACTGCCTGATCACGTCATGGACCTCGGGTCCTGAGCTCGACGCGTACATCGAGAAGTACAACGGCACCGACGACGTCCCCAACTACGAGGTCTCGCAGGACGTCCTCGAGGCCGGCTACGCCGAGCAGGCCCGCAAGGATGCCGCTCGCGCCGCGTACTACGCAGCCAAGGGCCAGCAGGTCAAGCAGGCGATGAGCGAGGCGTAACCCCACCTCCTGGGTTGCTGAGCTTGTCGAGGCGCCCGAAGGCCCCGGTCCCTGTGACCGGGGCCTTTCTGTGGGAACTACATGCTTGTGATTTCGCCCGGGGTAGGCGAGAATGGGCGCATAACCGCATATTCACGCCACTCTCGTTGGTTCAGGTCGTTGGGGAAGACGCACCTGATGAAACGGAGAGATCATGGCGACGGCTTACGCACGCGGAGTGGTGTTCATCCACTCTGCGCCTCGCGCGCTCTGCCCGCACCTGGAATGGGCGGTGGGTCGCGCTATCGGGCGTGCGGTGAACTTCGATTGGGCGGAACAGCCCGTTCTCGATGGTGCCCGCCGCGCGGAGTTCTACTGGGACGGCCCTGTCGGCACCGGTGCAGCTCTCGCGACCGCCATCCGCGGCTGGGAGCATCTGCGCTTCGAGGTCACCGAGGATCCGACGCCGCGCAGTGACGGCGGCCGTTGGCTGCACACTCCCGACCTGGGTATCCACTACGCGCAGACGGATGCCGCCGGCAACATCGTCGTCGGTGAGGACCGTATCCGCTACGCCATGGAGATCGCCGCGGGCAGCGCGGTCGAGCTCCAGCGTGAGCTCGACGTGGCCCTCGGCTCGGCCTGGGACGAGGAGCTGGAGCCGTTCCGTCACGCCAGCGACGACGCGCGCGTCGTCTGGCTGCACAAGGTCGGGTGACCGACTTCAGAGACCTGGAGCCGGGGAGGCGTGAGTATCGGATGCCGGTGATTCGTCCCGGATGCTGAGAAGACGTATCCCCGCTCCATATGACGAGGACCCCGCCCCAAAAAGGGGCGGGGTCCTCGTCGTGAGGCGTCAGATCACCGCGGCACGGGGAAGCTCGTCGCGGTGCGAGAAGTCTCCCTCCCGCACATCCGTCCAGGCGAGTCGGAGCCGGTCCATCGCCTCCGTCGTCCGTGCGGGCGGGAGCGTGATCGGGATGCGGAGGCGCCGCTCCAGCACACCGCCCGTGGTGAACCTCGGGCCGGGTGGCAGTATTAAGCGGTGCTCGCGTGCCGCGAGCGACAGCAGTGTCGAAACGGGTGCACCGAGGTCCACCCAGACGGAGAGACCGCCGTTCGTGTGCGGCATCCGCACGCCCTCGATGGTCTCGAGACCCGCCGCGACTGCGGCCCGCCCTGCTTCGAGGCGCGAGCGCACGTGCGCGGTGAGAGCCGGCATCTCGGCGAGCAGCTCGATGGCGATGCACTGTTCGAGGAGTGCGGTGCCGAGTTCGAAGGATGGCCGCACCGCGAGCAGGCGGGAGATGAGCGACCGCTCGGCGCGGATCCACCCGAGACGCATGCCGCCCCACGCGATCTTCGACATCGAACCGACCGTGATGATGTGCGGCCCGAACGCCGCCATGGGACGCGGCGCCCAGCCGCGATCAATATCGAGCTCGGCGGTCGTCTCGTCGACGATGAGGTGGGTGCCGGTGTTCCGCGCGGTCGCCGCGAGTCGTGATCGAGCAGCGTCCGGCAGCGTCGCTCCGGTGGGGTTGTGGAAGTCGGGGATCAGGTAGGCGATGTGCGGACGACTCTCCAACAGCAGTTCGGACAGGTGAACGGCATCCCACCCCTCCACGTCCACCGGTGTGGGCAGCAGGCGGTAACCATGCCGTCGGATCGCCTCGAGCGCGTGCGGGAAGGTGGGCTGCTCCACGACGGCACGCTCTCCACGTCGTCCCATCGTCGCGAGCACCAGATTGAGGGCGTTCAGCGCGCCGGAGGTGATGATGATCTCATCTGCGGAGGTCGCCACACCGCGCTGCGTGAATCGCTGAGCGACCGCATCCCTCAGCTCCGGCAGGCCGCGCAGGGAATAGCCGCTCGTTCCTCGCAGGGTGGCGAGCCGAGGAAGAGAACGGACCGTCGCGTCATACAGCCCCGGCGTGGAGTCCATGGATGCGATGGACAGGTCGATGGCCGATTCGTCCTCGTGCTCGCGTGGCGAGATGTAGGCGTGCGGGAGCGCCACGCGCGTGCTGCCACCCTGGCGACGGGCGACGTAGCCGTCGCCTTCGAGCAGGTCGTACGCGCGCGTCATGGTCGACCGCGACCGGCGCAGCTCCAGGGCGAGAGCACGCTCACTGGGGAGTCGTTCACCGACGGTGAGGCGTCCGTCGAGGATCAGTGCGCGGATCTGTCCTGCCAGCGCCGCTGCGGTCGCGCCGGCGACGCTCTGCGCGCCGAGCTGGTCCACCAATCGAGAGGTCACCACTCCAGCATGCCGGAAACTGGCCTGGTATCGGCAGGCCACTTTCCGAAGACTGGCCTCGTACCCAGGGCACGACGACAGATCACCATGGAGAGATGAGTCTTCGTTCCGTGTTCCTCCCCGTCACCGCCACGAGCCGCCGCGACCTGGTCGAGCGTCTGGTGCAGCTGGTCGTCGGGCTGGTCCTCTACGGCGTCGCGCTCGGTCTGATGGTGCGCGGCGGGATCGGGGTCGCGCCATGGGACGTACTGTCGCTCGGCATCGACGCGCAGACCGGAATCGGCTACGGCACCATCACCAACCTCGTCGCCATCGTCGTGCTGCTCCTCTGGATCCCTCTTCGACAGCGGGTGGGCATCGGTACCCTGCTCAACGCGCTCCTGATCGGTCCGAGCGCCGATCTCACGCTGCTCGTCGTTCCCGCTCCGCCGACGATCTGGGTCGGGGCGCCGATGTTCGTCATCGGTCTGGTGCTGCTCGCCTTCGCGACCGGCCTGTACATCGCCGCGAGCTTCGGGCCGGGGCCGCGTGATGGACTGATGACGGGGCTCGTGCGGCGCACCGGGTGGAAGGTGTGGATCGTGCGCACCCTGATCGAGGGCAGCGTACTGCTCATCGGTTTCGTGCTGGGCGGGCCCGTGGGCGTCGGCACGGTGCTGTTCGCTGTCGGCATCGGTCCGCTGATCGGTTGGTTCCTCCCTCGGATCACGAGGCTTCGCGAGGAGCGTTCGCGTCGACTCGCCCCGGTCGGACAGCCCTGAGCAGTCGGCAGGATACGAGAAGAGGCCCCGGGAGAATCTCCCGGGGCCTCTTCTCGTGCGATCGGTCAGTCGCCGTTGGAGAACACGGCGACGGCGTTGTGGCCACCGAAGCCGAAAGAGTTGCTGATCGCGATCTGCGGGCCGTCGCCGAGCGGCGTCGCCTCGCCGGAGAGGCGGAACGGCACGGCAGGATCGGGCTCTGTCATGTTGATCGTCGGAGGAGCCACGCGATCGCGCAGGGCGAGGAGCGAGAAGATCGCCTCGAGCGCACCGGTACCGCCCAGCAGGTGTCCGGTGGACGCCTTCGTGGCGGAGACGGGGATCTCGTCGAGCCGGTCGCCGAAGACCTTCTTGAGCGCGACGTACTCGTTCGGGTCGCCGACGGGGGTCGATGTCGCGTGCGCGTTGATGTGGGTGACCTGGTCAGGCGTGACACCGGCCTCCTCGAGCGCCTGGGTGACCGCGCGGGCCGCGCCCGTGCCCTCGGGGTCGTTACCGGTGATGTGGTACGCGTCTGCGGTGACGCCGCCGCCGAGTACGTAGCCGTAGATCTTGGCGCCGCGGGCCTTCGCGTGCTCTTCGGTCTCGAGGATGAGCGCGGCAGCGCCCTCGCCCATGACGAAGCCGTCGCGGTCGATGGCCCCGGGGCGGGAGGCGTGCGCCGGGTCGTCGTTGCGTCGTGACAGCGCCTGCGCCGAGGCGAACGACGCCATCGTGATGGGGTGGATCGCGGATTCGGTGCCACCGGCGATGACGACGTCGGCGAGGCCGTCCTGCAGGTGGTGGAAGGCGTGGATGATCGACTCGGTGCTCGACGCGCACGCGCTGACCACGGTCTGCGCATAGGCGCGAGCCTGGAACTGGAGCGACAGGTTGCCGGCCGCAGCGTTGGGCATCAGCATCGGCACGGTGAGGGGCATCACGCGTCGCGGGCCCTTCTCGCGCAGCGTGTCCCACGCATCGAGCAGGGTCCACAGACCGCCGATGCCGGTGGCGAAGTCGACACCGAGACGTTCGGGTGCGACCTCGGGGGAACCGGCGTCCTCCCACGCCTCGCGCGCGGCGATCAGCGCGAACTGCGACGAGGGGTCGAGGCGCTTGGCCTCGTGCCGGGGGAGTACCTCTTCCGGCCGCACCATCGCCTCGGCGGCGAAGGTCACGGGCAGGCCGTACTGCTCGACCCAGTCGTGCTCGAGGGTGCGAGTCCCGGAGACGCCTGCGAGCAGGTTGGTCCAGTTCTCCGGGGCGGTCCCGCCGATGGCGGACGTGGCGCCGATGCCGGTGACGACGATGCGCTTGGTCATGGTGTGGTTCCTTGTCGGGCGGAGGTCGAGCAGAGTTCGGGCAAGGCAGAGGATGCCACGCCCCGCAGGTGCGGGGGTGGCATCCTGCGGGGATTACTCCTGGCCTGCGACGATGAAGCTGACGGCGTCGCCGACGGTCTTCAGGTTCTTGACCTCGTCGTCGGGGATGGTGACGCCGAACTTCTCCTCGGCGTTGACGACGATCGTCATCATCGAGATCGAGTCGATGTCGAGGTCGTCGGTGAACGACTTCTCCAGGGCGACTTCCGAGGCGTTGATGCCCGTCTCGTCGGTGATGAGCTCTGCGAGGCCAGCGAGGACCTCATCGTTGGTGAAAGCCATGTGGTCTTCCTCTTTCTTGCGGGTTGTAATCGGAACCGTGGAACAGTCTAGGGAAGGTCGTGCGTTCTCAGGGGAGGACGACGACCTGTGCGGCGAACACGAGCCCCGCGCCGAAGCCGATCTGCAGGGCGAGACCGCCTGAGAGCTCAGGGTGCTCGGCCATCAGACGGTGGCTCGCCAGCGGGATGGATGCCGCCGAGGTGTTGCCGGTCGTCTCGATGTCGCGGGCGATCACCGTGGTCTCCGGAAGCTTCAGCTGCTTGGCGAACTCGTCGATGATGCGCATGTTCGCCTGGTGCGGGATGAATGCGGCGATGTCGGACGGTTCGACCCCGGCCTTGTCGAGTGCTTCGCGTGCGACCTTCGCCATCTCCCACACGGCCCACCGGAAGACGGTCTGGCCCTCCTGGCGGAGAGTCGGCCACGGCACCTCGCCGTCGCGGAACTGCGTGAGTGTGCCGTTCATGCCGACGGCGTCGGACTTGGAGCCGTCGGAGCCCCATACCGCCGGCGCGATCCCGGGGGTGTCGCTCGGGCCGATCAGTGCGGCGCCGGCGCCGTCTCCGAGCAGGAAGGAGATGCTCCGGTCTGCCGGATCGACGACGTCGGAGAGCTTCTCGCTGCCGATGACGAGGGCGTAGCGGGCGGCGCCGGCCCTGATCAAGGCGTCGGCCTGCGTGACCGCATACGAGTAGCCCGCGCAGGCCGCGTTGACGTCATAGGCGGCCGCCGGGTTCGCACCCACCCGATCGGCGACGATCGCGGAGACCGAAGGGCTCTGCTTGGGGTTGCTGATCGTGGCGACGATCACCAGGTCGATCTGGTCGGCCGGAATGCCGGACTTCTCGATGGCCTCGGCCCCCGCGATGGTCGCGAGGTCGATCGCATCGGTGCCCTTGTCAGCCCGAACCCGGGTGATGATCCCGGTGCGCTGACGGATCCACTCATCGCTGGAGTCGATCGGCCCGATGAGGTCTTCGTTCGGCACCGCGTTCTCGCCGCGGGCGGCACCGAACGAGTAGATCCGCGTGTAGGCAGGCCCGGAGACCTGCTTCAGGGTGGCGGTCATGCGGCTTCTCCGTTCAGCAGCGCGACGGCTGCGTCGAGATCTTCGGGAGTCTTCACTGCGACGGTCGGCACGCCGCGCAGCCCGCGCTTGGCCAGGCCGACCAGGGCGCCGGCGGGTGCCAGCTCGATCAGGCCCGTGATGCCCCGCTCGGCGAACGACGCCATGCAGAGGTCCCACCTCACCGGGGACGAGACCTGGTCGACGAGGTAGCTGAGTGCCTGCGTTCCGCTCTCCACGACGGAACCGTCACGGTTCGTCCACAGCGGGATCGTCGGGTCAGCGGGGGTCACGGAGCCGACGGCGTCGCGCAGCGCAGCGACAGCGGCGGCCATGTAGTCGGTGTGGAAGGCGCCGGCGACCTGCAGCGGGATCACGCGCGTGCCCTTGACGGGCTGCGTCGCGAGGGCTTCCAGTCCGGGAAGCTCACCGGCGACCACGAGCTGTCCGCCGCCGTTGTAGTTGGCCGGCGAGAGTCCGAGCTCGGTCAGTCGCTCGAGGACGGCCTGTTCGTCGCCGCCCAGCACGGCGCTCATGCCCGTCGGAGTCTGCGCGGCGGCATCCGCCATCGCTCGTCCGCGGATGCCGACGAGCCGCATTCCGGTGTCGGCGTCGATGACTCCGCTGCCGACGAGGGCGGCGATCTCGCCCACGGAGTGTCCGGCGATGCCGTCTGCGGATCGGCCGGCTCGTGCCGCGAGTGCATCGCCGGCGATCAGCGATGCGGCGACGATCAGCGGCTGCGCGATGCGCGTGTCACGGATCGTGTCGGCATCCGACACGGTTCCGTGTTCACGGAGATCGACCTGCGCGGCATCCGAGTACGCGGCGAGGCGCTCGGCGACCCCGTCGAGCTCGAGCCAAGGGGCGAGGAATCCAGGGGTCTGCGAGCCCTGACCTGGGCATACGACGACAATCACGTACTCAGTCTCTCAGCGTTTCTGGTCGGACGGTGGATGATCCATCACAAGATTGCGAGAATCCCTTGTGAGTGGCGTACAGCCCGGAGGTGCGCGAGGTCAGCGCTGCGGGCGACGGAGGGGCGGGCGACGACGCGCCTGATCGGCGATGCCGATGGACCCGAGGATGAGCGCCGTCTGCAGGATCAGCGCCTCGCGTGGCCCGGTGGCATCCCAGCCGATGACCTCGCTCACACGCTTGAGGCGATAGCGCACGGTGTTCGGGTGCACGAAGAGCTCGCGTGCCGTCGCTTCGAGCGAACGGCCATTGTCGAGGTAGCTCCAGAGGGTGGTCACCAGATCGGTCGAGTGCGCCTGCAACGGGCGGAAGATGCGCTCGATGAGTGTCTGCTTGGCCAGTGGATCACCGGCGAGGGCACGCTCAGGGAGGAGATCGTCTGCTTCGACGGGACGCGGAGCGCTGCGCCACGCCCGGGCGACCGCGAAGCCCGCGAGGGCGGCACGAGCGCTCTGGCTCGCGTCGACGAGCGCGACCACGGCCGGGCCGAGAACGACATAACCGGGTCCGAACGAGGGCTCGAGGCGCGCGGCGATCTCTTGGAAGCCGAGCTCGTCTTCGACCTCTTCGGTGTCCTGTCCTGCGACTCGCGCACGGCCGAGCACGAGCACCAGGCGCGAGCCCTGGACGCCGATGAGCACGTCGACGGCGAGCTTTCGGGCGGTGCGGCGCACGAGATCGACGTCGAACTGCGGGGGAGTCGTGCCCACGAGGACGGCGACCTCACCGTGGCCGTGCCACCCCAGGGCGGCGATGCGGCTCGGCAGCTCCTCGTCGGCTTCGCCCGTGAGGATCGAGTCGACGACCAGTGCTTCGAGGCGCGCATCCCAGAGGCCCCGGGCCTCGGCCGCCCTCGCGTAGACGTCGGCCGCGGCGAACGCGACGTCCCGCGAGTACAGCAGGATCGCCTCTCGGAGGTCGTTCCCGCGACCGGCGACACGCTCTTCGGTGACCTCGACGGTCACCCTGATGAGCTGCAGGGTCTGCTGCAGGCTCACACTGCGCAGCAGCTCACGAGGAGCCGCCGCGAAGATGTCGGCCGCGATCCATGGCGTCGAGGTGGGGTCCTCGTACCACTGGATGAACGAGGTGATGCCCGCCTGAGCCACCAGCCCGACCGCAGAGCGGCGGGCCGGTGGCATGTCGGCGTACCAGGGAAGCGTGTCTTCCAGCCGCTTGATCGTCACCGAGGCGATGTCGCCGGAGATCCGGCGCAACCAGGTGAGCGTCGCAGACTTGTCCATACTGCGGGAAGACGAAGCTGTCACCGAGGGCTCAGCTCTCCCCGCCTGCGTTGCCGCTCGTGCCGGCGTTGACGTCGTGCAGGCTGTACTTCTGGATCGCCTGCGCGGCGAGCGAGCGGTCGACGACGCCATCCTCGGCCAGCGACTGCAGCGTGCGCACCACGACCGACGGACCGTCGATCTTGAAGAAGCGACGCGCGGCTGCGCGGGTGTCGGAGAACCCGAAGCCGTCGGCGCCGAGCGTGGCGAAGCGGTTCGGAACCCACGGGCGGATCTGGTCCTGCACCGCGTGCATGAAGTCGCTCACGGCGACGACCGGACCCTCGGCGCCCTGCAGCTTCTGGGTGAGGTAGGCCGTGTGGGGCTCCTCCTCCGGGTACAGGAAGTTGTGCTCGTCGGCGGCGAGTCCGTCGCGGCGCAGTTCGGTCCAGGAGGTGACCGACCAGACATCGGCGATCACACCCCAGTCGTTCTTCAGCAGCTCCTGCGCCTCGAGGGCCCAGGGGAGGCCGACGCCCGAGGCGAACAGCTGGGCACGGGGGCCCTCGCCCTCGCCGACGGAGACGCGGTGGATGCCCTTGACGATGCCGTCCACGTCGACGTTCTTCGGCTCGGCCGGCATCACCATGGGCTCGTTGTACACCGTGATGTAGTACATGACGTTCGGGTCTTCGTGGTTGCCGCCGTACATCCGCTCGAGACCGGAGCGCATGATGTGCGCGATCTCGTAGCCGTACGCCGGGTCGTAGGAGACCGTCGCGGGGTTGGTGGCCGCGAGCAGGTGCGAGTGGCCGTCCGCGTGCTGGAGGCCCTCACCGGTGAGCGTCGTGCGACCCGCCGTGGCGCCGATGATGAACCCGCGGGCCATTTGGTCGCCGGCTGCCCACTGCGCGTCACCCGTGCGCTGGAATCCGAACATCGAGTAGAAGAGGTAGATCGGGATGAGCGGCTCGCCGTGCGTGGCGTAGGAGGTGCCCGCCGCGGTGAACGCCGCGAGAGCGCCTGCCTCGTTGATGCCGACGTGCACGATCTGGCCCTGCGGGCTCTCCTTGTACGCGAGAAGCAGCTCCCGGTCGACCGACGTGTAGTGCTGGCCGTTCGGGTTGTAGATCTTCGCGGTCGGGAAGTACGCGTCCATGCCGAAGGTGCGCGCCTCGTCGGGGATGATCGGCACGATCCGGTGACCGAAGTCCTTCGAGCGGAGCAGGTCCTTCAGCAGTCGGACGAACGCCATGGTCGTGGCGATCTCCTGCGTGCCGGAGCCCTTCTTGGGCAGGGCGTACGCGGCGTCATCGGGCAGCGACAGTCCGACGTGGGTCGTCCGACGCTCCGGCAGGAAGCCGCCGAGTGCCTGACGACGCTCGAGCATGTACTGGATCGTCTCGTCCTGGGGGCCCGGGTTGTAGTACGGGGGCAGGTACGGGTTCTCCTCGAGCTGCGAGTCGGTGATCGGGATGTGCATCGCGTCGCGGAACGTCTTGAGGTTGTCCAGCGTCATCTTCTTCATCTGGTGGGTCGCGTTGCGGCCCTCGAACTGCGGACCGAGGCCGTAGCCCTTGACGGTCTTCGCCAGGATGACGGTGGGCTTGCCCTTGTGCTCGGTCGCGGCCTTGAACGCGGCGTAGACCTTGCGGTAGTCGTGACCGCCGCGCTTGAGGTTCCAGATGTCGTCGTCGGAGTAGTCCTTGACGAGGGCTGCGGCACGCTCGTCGCGGCCGAAGAAGTGCTCGCGGACGTAGGCGCCCGACTCGGCCTTGTAGGTCTGGTAGTCACCATCGGGGGTGACGTTCATGATGTTGAGCAGCGCGCCCTCGGTGTCGCGGGCGAGCAGGTCGTCCCACTCGCGGCCCCAGACGACCTTGATGACGTTCCAGCCGGCGCCGCGGAAGAACGACTCCAGCTCCTGGACGATCTTGCCGTTGCCGCGCACCGGGCCGTCGAGGCGCTGCAGGTTGCAGTTGACGATGAACGTGAGGTTGTCGAGACCCTCGTTCGCGGCGACCTGCAGCTGGCCGCGGCTCTCGACCTCGTCCATCTCGCCATCGCCGAGGAAGGCCCAGACGTGCGAAGCGGAGGTGTCCTTGATGCCGCGGTTCTCGAGGTACTTGTTCGACATCGCCTGGTAGATCGCGTTGATCGGGCCGAGACCCATCGAGACCGTCGGGAACTGCCAATACTCCGGCATGAGGCGCGGGTGCGGGTAGGAGGGGATGCCGTTCGGGGCGTGCGACTTCTCCTGGCGGAATCCGTCGAGCTGGTCCTCGGTCAGGCGTCCTTCGAGGTAGGAGCGTGCATAGGTGCCGGGGGAGGCGTGACCCTGCACGAAGATCTGGTCGGCGCCGCCGGCGTGATCCGCGCCCTTGAAGAAGTGGTTGAAGCCGACCTCGTACAGAGCAGCCGAGGAGGCATAGGTGGAGATGTGGCCGCCGACGCCGATGCCGGGGCGCTGCGCGCGGTGCACCGTGATCGCGGCGTTCCAGCGGATCCAGGCGCGGTAACGGCGCTCGACCTCTTCATCACCCGGGAACTCGGGCTCGTTCTCCGGTGCGATGGTGTTGATGTAGTCCGTCGTCGGAACCATCGGCACGCCCAGGTGCAGCTCCTTCGAGCGCTTGAGCAGGCTGAGCATGATCTCGCGGCCACGACCGTGGCCCTTCGCGTCAACCAGCTCGTCGAGCGACTGCTGCCACTCGCCGGTCTCCTCCGGATCGCTGTCGAGGGGGCCCTGGGAATACGGATCCTGGTCGTGAACAGTCACGGGGTGGAGCCTTTCGTCAAGCTGGCAGGTCATGCCAAGGAAACGGGAAGCGACGCGGGCAGCCTTGTCGGCTGTGCACAACGCGCGCCGGGTTCAGCCTATCCCTCTTCCACGACACGGGTGCGCATCGGGTGCCCGATAGACTGAGGGCACCAGGGCCTTTAGCTCAGCTGGTAGAGCGCCACGTTTACACCGTGGATGTCGTCGGTTCGATCCCGGCAGGGCCCACCTCTTCTGATCAGCCGTCACGCCTCCTGGGTCGCGCCCGCGTGCGCACACGAGCTTCCCGCCTCTCTCGGCCATGCAGCTCGAAGTACCTCCACCCATACCCTTGAGTACAAACAGTCATTTGTGTTACCTTCTCCTCATCCGAGGGAAGAGGTACGGGGATGGCCGCCGAGGCAGCTGACGATCTCGATCTGGCGCTGCGCGCCCTGGCCGACGGGAATCGGCGAGCGATCCTGAGAGTGATCCGCTCCGAGCCGCAAGCGGTCGGTGCGATCGCCGACACGGTCGGCCTGTCTCAGCAGACGACGTCGCATCATCTCGGCGTCCTGCGGAAGGCTGGCCTCGCCGTCAGCTCTCGAGAGGGAACCCGACACCTGTTCGCGGTGAGCACCGACGGACTGGCCGCCGTGCGTTCCTATCTCGATGACTTCTGGCCCGGCAAGCTCGCCACTCTCAAGGCGGTCATCGAGGCGCGCGAAGGAAGCGATCGTGGCTGAGTTCCGCGATGCGATCGACATCGCCGCCTCTCCGGAGACGGTGTTCCAATACCTCGTCACGGCCGAGGGGATGACCGCGTGGATGGGGCAGTACGCCGAACTCGACCCGACGCCCGGTGGACGGTTCGCCGTCGACATCGCAGGGCACGCCATCCGCGGCGAATACCTCCACGTCGAACCTCCGCGCCGCGTCGTCGTCTCCTGGGGGATGGCGGGGAGCGACACCCTCCCCGTCGGTGCCTCCCGCGTCGAATTCACGCTGACCGCGACACGCGCGGGTACCCGCGTCGAGCTGACGCACTCGGGACTACCCGACGCCGAGGTCCCCGGTCACGCCTACGGCTGGGCGCATTTCCTACCCCGGCTCGCCGTCGCGGGAACGGGCGGCGACGCAGGGGACGACGATTGGCGTCCGCTCGACGATTGAGGCTTCCGCCACCGAACACCCGTCCACCAACAAGGAGCAGACCATGGATACGGCCCACGACATCGTGCAGAACTATCACCGCGCCTGGACCAGTGGTGATGTCGAGCGGGCGATGACCTATATCGCGGACGACATCACGTGCCGCGCGCCGGGCGTCGACCTGGGCGGTAAGGAGGCGTACAGCCGGTACATCGCCGGCTTCGCACCGACGTTGACCGGCATCGGCGACATCGCCGTATTCGCCGACGGGGATCGGGTCGCGCTGTTCTACTACCCGCAGACGGCGGCGACCTCCACGGCACCGGCGGCCGAGTACTTCACCGTCCGTGACGGGATGATCGCCGAAAGCGTGCTGGTCTTCGACCGGCTCTCCTACGGTCCGCCGCGGTGACGTCGGATCGCCTCCCGTGATTAGGGTGGACTGCACTCACACCCGTGAGTGATCGGCCACTGCAGCGAATCGACCATCGGGAGCGATCATGGCGCGACGCATCGTCATCAGCGGGGCATCGGGACTGATCGGCACCGCCCTGACCGCGGCGCTGCGTTCCGACGGCGTAGAGGTCACGTCACTCGTGCGCCGGCCGCCGAAAGACAGCACCGAGCGACAGTGGGCGCCGGGAGAGCGCGATCTCGATCCCGACGTCTTCGCCGGTGCGGAAGCCGTCGTCGCGTTGGGAGGCGCCAGCGTCGGACGCCTGCCGTGGACGCCGCGGTACCGGAGAGAACTGATCGACTCCCGGTTGAAGGGCACCCGCACGATCACGACCGCGCTGCGCGCACTGCGCGATGACGCGCCCGCTCTGGTCTCGGCATCCGCCGTCGGCTACTACGGTTCGGCGCCGGGCGAGATCCTCACCGAAGACTCGCCGGCCGGACAGACGTTCCTCGCCGAGCTCTGCGTGCGGTGGGAAGCGGAGGCGCTCCGCGCGGGCGACCACACGCGCGTCGCGCTGTTGCGCACCGCCCCGGTCATCCATCGGAAGGGCGTGCTCAAGCCGCTCATCCAACTCACCCGTTTCGGAGTGGCGGGTCCGATCGGTCCTGGTACGCAGATCTGGCCCTGGATGTCGCTCGAGGATGAGGTGCGGGCGATCCGTCACGTCATCGATGCGAAGATCGCCGGCCCGGTGAACCTCACCGGACCGGCCCGGGCCTCCGCGAATGACATCGGCCGCGCTCTGGCCCACGAGATGCGACGCCCGTTCTGGCTCCCCGTACCGACTTTCGCCCTGCGCCTGGCGCTGAGCGCCGCCGCGGCGGACTCCCTGCTCGTCTCGGACGCCGACGTGCGCCCTGCCGTTCTCGAAGCCACTGGCTTCCGGTTCGCTCACCCGACAGTTGCCGAGGCGGTCGCCGCCGCGGTCTGAGTCCATCGCCCGCGATCGACGGTCTCAGCGTGGATCGAAAACGCTCCTGCGGCGATGCCCGAACGAGCGATTCTGATCCAGCGTGAACACCGCGCCCCGCACCGTTGCCAAAACGTACTCTCATTTTCTGCTTGTAAACGTGTGAAACCTGCTAGCTTCCTCATAAATGAGATAAGCGAGACACGGAGTCACATTGCTGCGTCATTCTGACCCTTCTGCTGATTCCGGCGCACCCGCAGAAGCGCCCGTCACCGCCGAACGACTCGCCCGCGACAACATGGCGCTGGCGACATTCCTCGCGTTGGAGAAGGCGCGCACGGCGGAGCACGTCGACCTCGACGACCTGATGTCCGCCGCGCGCTGGGGGCTCGCGCGGGCCGCCCTGACATACGAGCCGGAGCGCGGCATCCCGTTCGGGGCCTTCGCGCGCACGCAGATCAACTGGGCGATGCTCTCGGAGATGCGCAAGGCCGACCCGGCAGGGGAGCGCGGGCGGGACAAGATCGAGCTGATCCGGGCCGCAGCGGATGCCGTGCTCGCCCGCACCGGTCGCCCTGCCACTGTCGCGGAGCTCGCGAAGGAGTCGGGGATCGACGCAGCATCCGTCGCCGAGATGCAGAAGCTCGACTCGATGGTGCGCACGGCCACCAGCTACGAAGAGCACTTCGACCTCGAGTCCGGTCGTCAGGCCGCCGACCTCACCGACAGCATCATCCTGCCCGAGCACGCGGCCCTGCAGAACGAGACGCGGATGATGCTCGTACGTATTCTCGACGCCCTCCCGCTGGCGATGCGACGGGTCATCCGAGGCATCTACGTCGATGACCGCATGGTGAAGGACCTCGCCGAGGAACTCGAGGTCAGCCATGCGTACGTCTCGAAGCTGCGCACGCGCGGCCTCGCCCTCATGCGCGAGGCCATGGAGGCGTGGGAGAACGGCACGAAGGGCGACCGCTCCAGCAATGCGAAGGCGGAGTTCTTCGGCGCCCTGTTCGGTCCGCTGCCGCCGGCATCGACGGCGCGGACCGGCGACCTGCTCCCCGCGCTCTGACATTCCTCCCGATCCCTGGTTACGCGGCAGCGCACGTGTCGCGAAAGTCGGTTGTGCAGGCCCACGGATGGGCCCGCATTCAGTCCCATAACCACGGAGGATTACTCATGGGTCTTCAGATCGCAACCAACGTCAGTGCGCTCAACTCGTACCGCAACCTGTCCGCCAACCAGAACGACGTCTCGAAGTCGCTCGAGAAGCTCTCGAGCGGCCTGCGCATCAACCGCGCAGCCGACGACGCCGCCGGCCTGGCCATCTCCGAGGGCCTGCGCTCGCAGGTCAACGGCCTGAACGTCGCAGCCCGCAACGCGCAGGACGGCATCTCGGTGATCCAGACCGCTGAAGGCGCGCTGACCGAGGTCCACTCCATCCTGCAGCGTGTCCGCGACCTCGCGGTCCAGGCAGGATCCGACTCCAACAACGTCGACTCCCGCAAGGCGATCACCACCGAGGTCACCCAGCTGGTCGACGAGCTCACGCGCATCTCCGACACGACGAACTTCAACGGCATCAAGCTGCTGGATGCTTCGGCCGGCGCCGGAGCAGACGGCGTGCTGAGCTTCCAGGTCGGTGCCGACGGCTCCGCCTCGAGCCAGATCTCGGTGAACCTCGGTTCCGCCGACATCAAGACGCTCGCGGCAGACCTCAAGACCGCCATCGTCACCACCGACGGCTTCGCGACCCCCACGCTGGCGGCTGCGACCATCACCACGGTCGACACGGCGATCAAGAGCGTCTCCTCGGCTCGTGCCGACCTCGGTGCGGTCCAGAACCGCTTCGAGTCGACGATCAACTCGCTGCAGGTCTCCGCGGAGAACCTGTCGGCGGCCAAGAGCCGTATCGCCGACACCGACATGGCGGCAGAGATGGTCAAGTACACCGCTGCGAACATCCTGCAGCAGGCCGGCACCGCCATGCTCGCGCAGGCGAACCAGTCGGGCCAGGGCGTCCTGCAGCTGCTCCGTTGAGTCGCTGCGCCTGAGGCGCGCTCGGCGCCCGGGCGGGGTGATCTCCGCCCGGGCGCCTTCCTGTAGGACCAACCCGACCCGCACGCACAGACAGATCGCACAGAAGGCACCCGAGGATGATACTCGACGGACTCGTATCAGGGCTCAAGACCGACGAGCTCATCACCGCGCTGATGGATGTCGCGGCGATCCCGAAGAAGCTGATCACGAACAAGATCACCGATCGCGGCGCCATCATCACGAACCTCCAGTCCCTGAACAAGACGCTGCAGGACCTCGTCACGAAGGCGAAGACCGCGGCCGGCACGACGTCGCTGGCGGCCTTCACCGCGACTGCGTCGTCGGAGAGCGTGACCGTCGTCGCCGGTGCCAAGGCCAGTGCCTTCTCGACGAGCCTCGTCGTGGACAAGGTCGCGTCGGCGCACTCCGTCATCACCGCCGCCGCCGGCGCGCAAGCCTGGGGCGGCGAGTTCACCCTCGTGGCATCCGACGGCACGCAGAAGGCGATCACCCCGGTCGGTGCCAGCCCGCAGGACCTGGCCAAGGCGATCAACAGCGCGAAGGCCGGTGTCACCGCCACGGTCGTGCCCGCAGGAACGGATGCCGAGGGCAAGCCGCTCTCGCGCGTCCAGCTCACCGCCGCCGCGACCGGTGCGGCAGGCGCCTTCACACTGCACCGCGGCACGGCCGCGGATGTGGCAGCCGGTACTGCCCCCGACGTCGGCACGGAAGCGGGCGCGGCGGTCCTCGCGCAGGGTTCCGACGCCAGCATCCGCCTGTTCGCCGGCACCGCAGCCGAACAGACCCTGACCAGCGCGAGCAACACCATCAGCATCGGCGAAGACATCGACGTCACCGTCACGAAGGCGAGTGCCGATCCGGTCGTCGTCTCCGTCGCGCTCGACGCCAAGGCGCAGACGACGAAGGCAGAGTCCTTCGTCAAGGAGATCGCCGCATTGCTCGTCCGCATCGACAACGGCTCGAAGGCCACGGTCGGCGCCGTGGGGGAGAAGACCACGCTCGGCGTCTTCACGGGCGACAGCACGGTGCGCAACCTCCGCACCGCGCTGGCCGACGCCGTGCAGTACCCGGTCGACGGCGTCTCGCCGTCGTCGATCGGCATCTCGATCAGCGACAAGGGCGTGCTCTCCTTCGACGCCGAGAAGTTCGCCACGGCGCTGGCCGACGACCCGGAGAAGACCCAGGCCGTGTTCGCCGGGCTCGCCGGGCGTCTGGAAGAGGTGTCGGACAAGTACTCCGACAAGTACGACGGGCTGCTGACCCAGCGGATCACCGGGCAGGAGTCCGAGGTCAAGACGCTCAAGACCCAGGTCGAACGGTGGGACATCAGGCTCGAGCAGCGCAGGGCCACGCTGGAGCGCACCTACTCGCAGCTCGAGGTGCAGCTCTCGAAGCTGCAGTCCCAGTCGTCCTGGCTCGCCTCTCAGCTCGCTGGGCTCACGCCCACCTCGTCGTCGTGACCAGACGAGCCGCTACGAACGCTCGCACCCGCTAGGAGATCAGAACGATGCCTCTCACCTCGCTCGAACGCGCGAAGCAGCAGTACCTTCAGGAGCAGGTCGCATCCGCGTCGCCCGAGCGCCTGCTCACGATGCTGTACGACCGACTGCTCGTGGACGTCGACCGAGCGGCCGCAGCACAGGAGGCCGCCGACTGGACGGTCGCCGGGAACCACCTGTCGCACGCCCAGCAGATCGTCGCGGAGCTCAGCGGATCGCTGACGGATGCCTGGGACGGCGCTGCAGACCTGCGCGGCGTGTACACCTACCTCACAGGCCGCCTGATCGCCGCCAACATCTCGCGCGACCTGGCCGCCACCGCCGAATGCCGCGATCTCATCGCGCCGCTGCGAGACGCCTGGCACCAGGCGGCCGCAGAGACCTCGGCGATGTCTCCGGCGCCCTCCTCGGCGCTGGCCTGACGATCGTGCCGGAGAACCTCGCAGCCTGGCTGACCGTGCTCGACCGGTTCGAGCGCGCCCTCGATGCCGCAGACGAGCAGCTCGATCCGGAGCCCTTCGAGCCCCCTGCCGGGCCCGTCCCCGAGGAACTTCGCGAGCGGGCCGAAGCGGTGCTCGCACGCCAGCAGCTGATGATCGGCGGGCTGATGACCTCGAGAGTGAACGTCGCACGCGAACTCGCGGCGCTGCGCCGCGTGCCGACGACCCCGCAGGACACGCCGGCGTACCTCGACGTCGAAGGGTGAATCGCCGAATCGCAGGAACACCCCGGTTACGGGATCGTGTCGGCGTCGCGATAGTCGAACACGAGCACGGATCGCTCGACGATTGGCCAAGGATCGGCTTCTCCAACAACCTCCCGGAGTGCCCTCGTGCTCGAGTCCGTCACCTCCTCTGCGCTGATCAGCGCGCTCGATGGTCTGGCGCTGCGTCAGCGTTCGATCGCCGACAACATCGCGAACATCAACACCCCCGGCTATCAGGCCAAGCGGGTGCAGTTCGAGGATGAGCTGCGCCGCGCCGTCGACGGCGGCTCCGGCACGGTCGCTGCGACCGTCGAGCGCTCCCTCGAGCCGACGCGACTCAACGGCAACAACGTGAATCTCGACACCGAGACTCTCTCGAACATCGACACGGTGCTGCGGTTCCAGTTCGCCAGTCAGGCCATCGGCGGCCAGGTGGCCTCGATCACCAAGGCGATCGGGCAGGCGTCCGCATGACCTTCGACGCGATCGGCATCGCCGGCACCGGCCTGAACGTGCATCGCAAGTGGCTCGACGCACTGAGCGACAACATCGCCAACGTGAACACCGCGACGCCTGCGGGACAGGATGCGTTCCGCGAGAAGTTCGTCACGGTCACCGCAGGAGCCGATGGTCAGGGGGTCTCCGTCGCCGGGGTCGTGGAGTCCGAAGCCGAGGCCAAGCTCGTCTACGACCCCGAGCATCCCTATGCCAACGAGGACGGCTACGTGCAGTACCCGAATGTCGAGCTCGGCGACCAGATGAGCATGCTGATCCTGGCGCAGCGCGGCTACGAGGCGAACGCCGCCGTCGTGGACCGCGCGAAGACCACCTACGAGGCCGCACTCCAGATCGGACGCAACTGATGTCCACGCCGATCGACGCCGTCTCCGCTGCCGGCGTGACCCCGCTCTCCGCCCTCAGCTTCGAATCCGGCTCGGATGCCGCGGGCTCCACGACCGGTGCCGGAGCCTTCGCCACCTCGCTCTCGGGGGCCGTGGAGAACCTCCAGCAGCTGCAGTCCACCTCGAACGACCTGGCCGTGCAGGCCGTCACCGGCGATTTGCAGGACATCCACCAGGCCATGATCGCCTCGGCCCGCGCGGGCGTCACCCTCGATCTCGTCGTCGCCGTGCGTGATCGCAGCGTCTCGGCGTTCAACGAGATCATGCGGATGCAGGCCTGATCGTGCCGAAGATGCTCACGACATCGTTCGACCGGGCGAAGCTGATCGTGTCCGGCTTCACGGTCGCCCAGCGCACGATCGCGAT
Organism: Microbacterium sp. PMB16; assembly: GCF_051294855.1. Taxonomy (GTDB): domain Bacteria; phylum Actinomycetota; class Actinomycetes; order Actinomycetales; family Microbacteriaceae; genus Microbacterium. The sequence goes on along the minus strand of NZ_CP145908.1, from coordinate 3,502,917 downwards.
CATCGGTGTGGCACTGCTCGTGATGGGCGCGATCGCCCTCGGCAGCTGGTTGACCAAGCCGCAGATGAGCCCGCTGTTCACCGGACTCAGCGCGAGCGACGCCTCGGCGGTCGTCGAGCAGCTGAAGTCGGCCGGTGTCGGCTATGAGCTCACCGAGGGCGGCGCGACGATCCTGGTGCCCGACGATCAGGTGTACTCGCAGCGGCTTGCCGCGGCATCCGCCGGCCTTCCCGGAGACAGCAGCGAGGGCTACACACTGCTCGACGAGATGGGCGTGACCGCGAGCGAGTTCCAGCAGTCGGTCACCTACAAGCGCGCGATCGAAGGAGAGCTCGCGAGCACCATCAGCGCGATGGACGGCATCTCCACGGCATCCGTGCAACTGGCGATCCCCGAGGAGAGCGTCTTCGTCTCGGAGCAGCAGAGCCCGACAGCATCCGTGTTCGTCAAGACCCGCAACGGCTCGACTCCCAGCGACGAGAAGATCGAGGCGATCATCCACCTCACGAGCGCCGCAGTGCCGGGCATGACCCCCGAAGACGTCGCCGTCACCGACCAGAACGGCACAGTGCTCTCGGCGGTCGGCTCGGGCGTCGCCGGCAGTTCGTCGAAGCAGGCGACCGAGCACGAGGCGCGGGTCGCGGCCTCGGTGAGCCGGATGCTGGAGACGATCGTCGGACCGGGCAACGCCACGGTCACGGTCGCCGCCGATGTCGCGAACTCCACGTCCGAGCGGATGGACGAGACGTACTCGGCCCCGGAGGGAGATCTGAGCGCGAACGAGCAGACGAAGACCGAGACCTACACGGGTGGTCCCGGCTCTGGCACCGGTGTGCTGGGACCGGACAACATCGCTGTGCCGAACGGTGCTGACGGCGACGGCTCCTACGAGTTCGAGGAGACATCGCGCGACAACGCCGTGAACAAGTCGACCGAGAAGACGATCACGCCGGCCGGCGAGGTGACGCGTCAGACGGTCAGCATCGCGCTGAACCGCGGATCGGTGACCGGTGTGACCGCCGACCAGGTGGAGGCGCTCGTCGCATCCGCTGCCGGGATCGACGTCGAGCGCGGCGACACGATCGCCGTGGAGTTCGTCGAGTTCGCGGCAGGCGGCGCGACCGCGGCGCAGACGGCGCTGCAGGCTGCCGAGGCCGAGCAGGCGGCGCAGCTCCAGCAGGAACTGCTGCGTTCCGTGATCATCGGCGGATCGATCCTGCTCGCGGTGATCATCCTGGTGGTCTTCTTCTCGATCCGTCAGCGCTTGAAGCGCCGCGTGCTCTACACCGACGACGGGCCTATCGAGTACCTGGCCACGATGAGCGAGAACGAGGAGCAGAAGCTCAAGTCGCTCAAGGGGCTGACGGACCGCGAGGCGATCACGGCGCCGCTGCTCCCGCGGTTCGACCCGACGGCTGTCCTCGACATCCAGGAGGAGCCGGACATGGACCACGTGCTGGTGGAGCGCCGGCGCCGCGAGATCGATGACATCGCCACGCGCGAACCACGAGCCACGGCGACGGCCCTGGCCAGCCTGATGGATGAGTCCACCGTATGAGCGCGCAGATCGATTTCCCCGACACGAGGGCGGATGCAGGGGAGCAGACGGCCGCCGCGGCGCCCGCGGTCGCTGTCGTCGAGATGACGGGTCTGCGCAAGGCCGCGATCGTGCTGCTGAACATGGACCGCGAAGCCAGCGCCGAGGTGCTTCGCCTCCTCGGGGAGGACCGGTCCGAGCTGCTCGCCGCCGAACTCACCCAGCTCGGCGGCGTCGACATCGCCTCGACAGCGCAGGCGCTCGGCGCCTTCACGCGCATCGCGACCGGCGGATCCGTGCCGACCCGTGGCGGTCAGGAGCTCGCGACCGGGCTGCTGGAGACCGCGTTCGGCCGAGAGAAGGCCGTCGGCATGGTCGGTCGCGTCATGTCGCAGGGCGCGGTGTCTTTCGATTTCCTCAACGCCGCCGATCCCGCCCAACTCGCCACGATCCTGGAGGGCGAGCTGCCGACGACCGTCGCGGTGGTGCTCGCGAATCTGAGGGCCGACCGGGCGGCCGCAGTGCTCACCGCGCTGCAGGACCCCCTGCGCACCGACGTCGCGCAGGCCATCGCGACCATGGGTACGGCGACGCAGGAGGCCATCTCGATCGTCGCCGACTCGCTGCGCTCGCGCACCGGCGTCTTCGCGATGCGAGACAATCACGAATCCATCGGCGGCGTACAGCCCCTGGTCGAGATCATCAGCCGCTCCGACACCGCGCTGGAGAAGGCCCTGCTCACCAGCTTGGAGGGGCGCGACCTCGCACTGGCGGAGGACATCCGCAGCCGCATGATCACCTTCGCCGACTTCACGCGTCTCGAGGATCGAGACGCGCAGCGGGTGCTGCGCGGCATCGATCTGCGGGTGCTGGCGCTGGCGCTCAAGGGCGCGGACGAACTGATCACCGCGAAGGTCACGGGCAACATGACCGAGCGCAACCAGGAGAATCTCGCCGAGGAGGCGCGGGTGCTCGGCTCGGTGCGCGTGCGGCAGGTCGACGAGGCTCGTGCCGAGGTCGTGCGCATCATCCGCGAGCTCGAAGCCGCCGAGGAGATCACGATCTCCCGCGAGGACGAGGACGAGCTCATCGAATGACGCCCTCAGACGCCGCCTTCACCGAATCCGCCTTCGCCGCCACGGCCTTCACGCCGCTCGCGGTGCCGCGCGTGGGCGAGACCCCGACCGATCTCCGGGGAGAGGCCGACAGGGCGCGCACACGCGGGTATGCGGACGGCTTCGCAGAGGGACGTCGGATCGCGCTCGATGAAGGGCGGATGCGGCAGGCCGCCGAAGAGGCGCGGATGCAGCAGCATCGCGCGGCGTATCTCACGCAGCGCGGCTCGGCCCTGAGCGCCGTCCGTGCGTCATCCGATGCGCTCGATCAACGCATCGAAGAGCTGAGTGCGATCGCCGCCGATCGGATCGAGGAGCTCGCTCTCGAGCTCGCGAGGGCGATCCTCGGCGTCGAGCTGTCGGACCCGGCCAGGTCGGCTCCGCACGCGCTGCGTCGCGCGCTCGCGGAGATGCCGGCCGAGCGGTGGACACGGGTCGCGTTCAACCCGCAGGACGCGGCGATCCTCCGTGACGACGAGGATGCTGCGGCGACCCTGCACGGCATCCCGCTCGCCGGATCGGCATCCGTGGACCCGGGCGGCGCGATCGTCGAGGTCGAGGACGGCGCTGTCGATGCGCGTATCGCGCAGGCGCTCGCCCGCGCGGCCGCGGCGCTCCGGGGCGACGGCGATCCGCTCTCCGAGGTGCTCGAGTGAGCGTCGCGACGGCATCGTGGCGCCGCGCCCTCGACGCAGCGCGACCCGAGCGCTCCGGCACGGTGAAGGCAGTGCTCGGCCTCGGTGCCGAGGTGGTCGGCATCGACGCAGCCATCGGCGACCGGGTGCGGATCCGGATGGCGGACGGTCGACCGGTCGATGCGGAGGTCGTCGCCGTCGACGGAGCATCGGCGCGATGCATGCCGCTCGACCGGCTCGACGGGATCACCGCCCGCGCGAAGGTGCTCCACACCGGCGCGCGACTGCAGGTGCCGACGGGGCGGTCTCTGCTCGGACGCGTGCTCGACGGGCTCGGTCGGCCGATCGACGGCAAGGGTCCGCTCGACCGCGGCGTCGACTTCGTCTCACTCGACCATGAAGCTCCGAGCGTCCTGCACCGTCAGCGCATCGACACACAGTTGGGCCTGGGCGTTCGCGTGCTCGACACGATGACCCCGGTCGGCACCGGCCAGCGACTCGGGCTGTTCGCTGGGTCCGGCGTCGGCAAGTCGTCGCTGATGTCGATGATCGCTCGCGGTTCCACGGCCGACGTCACCATCATCGCCCTCGTGGGGGAGCGCGGCCGCGAGGTGCGGGAGTTCATCGAGGACGATCTCGGACCGGAGGGCCTGGCGCGCTCGGTCGTGGTGGTCGCCACCTCGGATCAGCCGGCGATGGTGCGGATGCGGTCGGCGTTCGTCGCCACGCGCATCGCCGAGCGGTTCCGCGAGGACGGCGCGAACGTCGTGCTGATGATGGACTCGCTCACCCGCGTCGCGATGGCCCAGCGCGAGATCGGGCTCAGCGCGGGGGAGCCGCCGGCGACCCGCGGGTATCCGCCGTCGACGTTCTCGGTGCTCGCGCGGCTCCTGGAGCGCGCAGGAACCGGACCGGTCGGTTCGATCACCGGTCTTTATACCGTGCTCGTCGACGGCGATGATCACAACGAGCCGATCGCGGATGCCGCTCGAGGCATCCTCGACGGGCACGTCGTGCTCGACCGGGCGCTGGCCGTACGCGGCCATTTCCCGGCTGTCGATGTGCTGGGGTCCATCTCGCGCGTCGTCTCGAAGATCACCACCGCAGAGCAGCGCGCGCAGGCGGTGATGCTGCGCAGCGTGCTCGCCGCGCGACGCAGCGCCAACGACCTGATCGACATCGGCGCCTACCGTGCCGGTGCCAACCCGCTCGTGGATGCGGCGATCGCCAGCGAAGGTGCGATCTCCGGCTTCCTCACGCAGGACATCGACGACCGCGCGGGCGCAGACGAATCCTGGCGGCGTCTCGCTGCCCTCACCACCGAGTTCGGAGGACTGACGCCATGACGTTCCCCCTGGCAGGACTCCTGCGTGTCCGCGACGCACAGGAGAAGGTCGCCGCAGAACAGCTCTCGCGCACGACGTCGGCTCGTGTGCAGGCCGAGGCTGCCGAGCAGGGTGCGGTGGTGAGCCTGTCGGAGATCAGCGCGCAGGTCGACGATGCGCAGACGATGCTGGCCATGGCCGCAGCCCGTGCCGCCGGCCGAAGCGCGCTCAGTGATCTGCAGACGCTTGCCGAGTTGCGACGCGTGGAAGAGGCTGAGGCGAAGGCCTCGCACGTCCAGGCGCGCCGTGAGCTCAAAGGTCTCGAGCGGCTGGACGGTGCGCATCGCGTCGACAGCATCCGCGCGGAGCAGCACGCCGAGCAGGCGGCGCTGGACGAGATCGCGGTCGTGCGCGGCTTCCGAGAGGAACGGTCTGCATGAGCGCGGTCTCCACGGCGAACGCCACGGTCGGGTCCGGGATCGGGGCGCTGTTCGGCGGCGCTGCCGACGTCGACGCGCTCGGAAGCACGACGGGGAAGGCGCAGTCGTCGTTCGGCGCCGCACTCGCTCTGGCGGAGAGGATGCTCGACGCCGGCGTCGACACGACGTCCGCGTCGGATGAGTCGGATGCGTCGGCGGTGGCGTCGAACGAGGTCGCTGTCTCGAGCGACGTCACAGTCTCGAGCGATGTCGCGTTCTCGAACGAGGGAATCGACGTTGGTCTCCCCATCGACGCGGCGGCCGAGGGACAGACCGTCCCGGATGCCGGGCAACCGGTCATGGCGATCCCCCTCCTCGCCACGGTCTCGAGCGCACCATCGTCCGAGCCGCTGTCGACCGCACCCGCTCACCCGGCCCCGGGTGTCGCGGGCCGCGCACTCGCCGCCGCCGCGGATGCCCTGGCCGGTCAGACGCCGGATGCGGCCGGGGCACACGTCGTCGCCGGGCTCCCCGGTGTGTCGGAGGCGAAGACGGGTGCCGTGGCTCCGGCGACGCCCGCCGCAGTACCGGCCGCAGCTGCGGCCGCAGCGCCGGTGGTGATGCCCTCGGCGGATTCGATGCCCGAACAGCCGGCAGGCGTGCGTCCTCACGCCGCGGTGTCGTCGTCGCTGTTCGCGCCTGAGTCCGATGCGGTCCCCGTCGTCCCGGCGGTGACGACCGCACCGAAGGACGGCACCGCACGCCCCGATCAGCCCGCTGCGCCCCTCGCACCGCTGTCGTCTTCGACGGCCGCGACCACGCCCGGTGTGACGGTCTCGCCCACGAGCACGTCCGTGGTTGCTGCTCCAGACGCATCAGCAGCACCCACGCGCGCCGTCGCCGCCCAGGTCACGCCGGTCGTCCTGAGCATCGTCCAGCGGCCGGTCGGCAGTCACCAGCTCACGATGACCGTGAACCCGGACACTTTCGGCCCGGTCACCGTCCGTGCGCACATCGGCGCCGGAGGTGAGGTGCGGGTCGAGCTCCTCGGCGCGACCGACGCAGGACGCGAAGCACTGCGGGCCATCGTCACGGACCTCCGACGCGACCTCGCCGCGGTCATGCCGCACGCGAGCCTGGCGCTGGGCTCGAGCACGACCGCCGACCCGGGCAGCCCTGATCGCGGCACGCAATCGGGCGCAGGTGGCGCAGCCGGCGACCAGGCAACCGGCGAGCGCGAGCGCAGCCATGCTCCGGCCGACCCGCGCCCCACCTCCGACGACGCGATCCGCGCCATTCCCCGCATCCTTCCGATCACGACCCGCGCCGTCTCCGGCGAGGGCCTCGACATCTTCGCCTGAGAGGACACACCACCCATGACCGTCGAAGCCGTGAGCGCCCCGAGTTCGATCTACACCGGAAGCACCGCAGACCCCGCAGCACGAAAGCAGGTGCTGGACGGCGAGGTCTTCCTCAAGCTGCTGGTCACCCAGTTGACGCACCAGGATCCGTCGAGCCCGATGGACACGAACGAGATGATCTCGCAGACCACGCAGCTCGCCATGATGGAGCAGCTCACGGCACTCACCGATACCGGCACCGAGGCCTTCGCCCTGAGCATGCGCCAGGCGGCCACCGCGCTGATCGGCCAGGAGGCGACCTACAAGGATGCCGACGGAAAGGCGGTCACCGGCATCGTCACGAAGGTGTCGTTCGACGGTCCCATCCCGCAGGTGACCATCGGCGACAAGACCGTCGCCCTGGATGCCATCACCGGCATCACCTCGAAGTCCACCCCTGCCGCGAGCGACCCCGCCGCAGCCTGATCCCCCTATCACCCAGGAAGAGAGAATCCCCATGCTTCGCTCGCTCTACTCCGGCATCTCCGGCCTCCGCTCGCACCAGACCATGCTCGACGTGACCGGCAACAACATCGCCAACGTCAACACCGCGGGCTTCAAGGGCTCGTCGGTCGTGTTCCAGGACTCCCTGTCGCAGCTCATCGGCAACCCCGGCATCCCCGACGACCAGGTCGGTGGACGCAACCCCGCCCAGGTGGGACTCGGCGTGCAGGTCGCCGGCGTCCGCACCAACTTCGCGCAGGGCTCGGCCCAGGCGACCGGACGCGGCGGCGACCTGATGATCTCGGGCGACGGCTTCTTCGCGGTGCGCTCCGGCGGCGAGACCCTCTACACCCGCGCCGGCGGCTTCTCGTTCGACCCGACGGGCAAGATGATCACCGCGGACGGCGCGATCGTGCAGGGCTGGTCGGCACAGAACGGCGTCGTCAACACGGGCCAGGGCATCGGGAACATCGTTCTTCCGCTCGACGCGGTCTCGCCGGCCCGTGCCACGACCGGCGCCACGGTGACCGGCAACCTGCCCTCGACCGCGGCCGTCGGCGACAAGCTGGTGCGTGACGTGACCGTGTTCGACGCGCAGGGCACCCCGACCACGCTGAGCCTGACCTTCACGAAGTCGGCCACCGGGTGGGATGTGACGGAACCGAAGAGCGGCGCCACCGGCGCACTCACGTTCACCGACGGAAAGCAGACCGGCACGGGGCTCAGCCTGACCGCCGGCGGTGTCACCGTCGACCTCACCGCCGTCACCGGATACGCGAGCCTGTCGACGGTCGCTGTCACGGAGCAGAACGGTGCAGCGGCCGGCACGCTCAAGTCGTACAGCATCACCGGAGACGGTTCGATCGTCGGCACGTTCAGCAACGGCGCGACGCAGACGCTCGGGAAGATCGCGATGGCCAACTTCGCGAACCCCGAGGGCCTGGAGAAGGCGGGCGGCACGGCGTATCGCGTGTCGGTGAACTCCGGCGACGCGCAGATCGGCGAGGCCGGTCAGGCCGGGTTCGGTGGTCTCGTCTCCGGTGCGCTCGAGATGAGCAACGTCGACCTGTCGCAGGAGTTCACCAACCTGATCGTCGCGCAGCGCGGTTTCCAGGCGAATGCGCGCATCATCACCACGAGCGATGAGGTGCTGCAGGAGCTCACGCAGCTCAAGCGCTGAGCCACCGCTTGCACATGAGCGGGATCATCGCTCGAACGCGGCCCGTCCTGGTTACCCGGGGCGGGCCGCGTCGCGATAGTCGGGGCTGCCCGCCTGTCGCCCTTTCCCGGAGACCCATCCGATGATCATCGTCACCCGCCTCGACCGCACCCGGTTCGCGGTGAACCCTGACCTGATCGAACGCGCCCACGCATCGCCCGACACGACGCTGCACATGGTCGACGGGGGCGTGTACGTCGTGCAGGAGGGCCTCGACGTGATCGTCGACCTGATCGTCGCGTACCGGGCTCGGGTGCTCGACGCCGCGCAGGCGCTCGGCCGGAAGACGGGGGACTGACCGTGGATCCCGCATTCCTGATCGGCGTCATCCTCGCTTTCGGTGCACTCGTCGCCATGATCACGATGGAGGGCGCGAGCTTCGAAGCGCTGCTCATCCCCGCCCCCATGATCCTGGTGCTCGGCTCCACGATCGGCGTCGGCATCGCGAGCCACACGCTGCGGGACATGCGCCTCGCGTTCGCGAGCCTCGGCCGGATGGTGCGCGGTCCTCGCTCGACCCCGGAGGCCGTCATCCCGTTCCTGGTCGGCTACGCCGAGAAGGCGCGCGGAGACGGGCTCCTCGCCCTCGAGCAGGAGCTCGACGGTGCACCGGACGACTTCACCCGACAGGCTCTGCAGGCTCTGGCCGACGGCACGGATGCCGAAGACCTGCGGATGATGATGGACGACGAGATCACGGCCACCTCCTCTCGCAACCGCATCGCCGCCAAGTTCTTCTCGTCGCTGGGCGGCTACGCCCCGACCATCGGCATCGTCGGAACTGTCGTCTCGCTCACGCACGTGCTCGAGAAGCTCGACGAGCCGGACCACCTCGGCCCGATGATCGCCGCCGCATTCGTGGCGACCCTGTGGGGTCTGCTCTCGGCCAACTTCATCTGGAATCCGATCGCCGGCCGGCTCAGTCGTATCGGCGCGGTCGAGCTCGAGCGCATGACGCTCGTCAGCGAAGGGATGCTGGCGATCCAGGCCGGCAGCGCGCCGCACCTGCTGCAGGAGCGCCTCACAGCCCTCTCGACCGTCAAGCCGAAGCGCCGCAAGTCGGACGACGCGAAGAGCGCCGAGGCGAAGGGCGCGGAGGAGCCACGGTGAGCTCGTCCCGTCGTCGCGGGCGCCGAGGGCATGAGGACGACTCGCACGACGAACCCGATGAGCGCTGGGCAGTCTCCTACGCCGACATGGTGACGGTGCTGATGTGCCTGTTCATCGTGCTGTTCGCGGTGTCGAACGTCGACAAGACGAAGTTCGAGCTGCTCGCCAACAGTCTGGCGACCGGCTTCGGCCAAGAGGAGACGACCACGGGCGGCGCCGACATCTCGGAGGGACTCGTCATCCCGCCCGAGATGGAGGACGAGCAGGGCGAGGCCGACCTCACGAAGCGTGCCGCCGCGGAATACGAATCGCTCGAGGAGCTCCGCGAGCGGATCAGGGCATCGCTCGCGGCGCAGGGTCTGCAGGACACGGTCGAGTTCGCGATCGATGACCGTGGGCTCAAGGTCGGCCTGGTCGGTGCCGAGACGTTCTTCGGCGACAACAGCACCGACCTGTCGGCGAAAGCCGACGTCGTGCTCGATGCGATCGGCGACGTGCTCGCGACCGTCGACAACCAGGTGAGCGTCGAGGGGCACGCCGACCGCCGGCACGCCGCCGCCCCGTACCCGACGAACTGGGAGCTCTCCGGTGGCCGCGCCACGCAGGTCGCCCGCTTTCTGGTGGAGCACGAGACCATCGCCGGCGCTCGGGTGAAGGCCACCGCGTTCTCCGACACACGCCCGCTCGTGACGGGTGACAGCCCCGAAGCCCTTGCCAGCAACCGGCGCGTCGACATCGTCGTCGAGTCGAACGAGGAAGACCAGGTGCGCGCCTTGCTCCCTGCCCTCGCCGAAGCCGCTGAGAAGAGCTGACGCATCATGTCCATCATCCCCGAGGAGACCACCATGACCGCAGGCAGCGTGATCGACGATCCGGCCGGACGGTTTCCCGCCTACGACTTCAGTCGTCCGGCGCAGCTCGGCCGCGACAGCATCCGTCGTCTGGAGGCGTCGTTCGAGTCCTTCGCACGGCTCTGGTCGTCGCAGCTGACCGCGAAGATCCGGGTGCGGACGCACCTGTCGCTCGAGAGCGTCGAGCTCGTCTCCTACGAGGAGCACGCGCGAACCCTGCCGGGCACCACCGCGATGGTCGCCGGCTCCTTCGCCGACCGCGACGAGCCGTGCGTCGTGCAGTTCGGCCTCGACAGCGCCCTCCTGTGGGTCGTGCAGATGATGGGCGGCCGCAGCACGTCACTGCCGGAGGCGCGCACCTTCACACCGATAGAACTCGCGCTGATCCGCAACCTCATGGAGGGCACGTTCGAGCATCTCTCCGCGAGCATGGGGACACTCCTTCCCGGGGAGCCGACTTTCGGCGGCATCCACTACAACCCGCAGTACCTGCAGGTGATCGCGGCGTCGGCCGCGGTGATCGTCGCCCGGTACACGATGCGCCTCGGCGACACGCAGACCGTCGCCTCGGTCATGCTCCCCGCCTCCGCCGTCGTGGACCGCCTCGCGGCATCGGGAGCGGACGCTGCGGCAGCACGTGGCGCCGCGCACACCCGTGACCAGGTGCACAGCACTCCACTCGAGGTCACGCTGCGCCTCGCGCCGATCACGATCGGGGCCGGTGAGGTGCTGAGCCTCGCGCCGGGCGATCTGTTGCGGCTCCCGCACCCGGAGACCACCCCGTACGAACTGATGGCGGGGCAGACGCCCATCGCCCGCGCCACACCGGGCAGCCGGGGCTCGCGCCTCGCCTGCACGATCACGACCACCCACGAGGAGACCCACTGATGAGCACCTTCCACGAGACGGCCATCGCTGCGGCGATCGCCGGCAAGCTGCCGTTCGGATATCCCGTCATCCCGACGCCGTCCTCCGACCCCGGCGCCACCGGCGAGGCCGTGGCGGTGACCTTCACCGGTACCCCGGGCGCGCGCATCGCGATTCAGGTGGCCGACCCCGCCCAGCTCGAGGACGGCTCGAAGAGCGCCGAGCTCGCCGACCGCCTGCACCCGGTCTTCGAGGTCGCGGCCATCGTGCTCGGCACGGGCACGCTCGGTGACGGTGAGCAGGTGAGCGCCGCCGAGGTGTTCACGGCCTCCGGCACACAGGTGTTCGACCTCGTCGATGCCGCAGGCGCCATCGTGGCTCGTGCGTCGGTGCGCATCGACGGCGACCGTGCAGCCGCCGCATCCACCGGCCCGCAGCGGCTCAGCCGCATCGCCGGCGTCGAGATGGAACTGGTCGTCGAGATCGGTCGCACGCGGATGCCGGTGCGCGACGTGCTTTCCCTCGAACCCGGTCATGTCGTCGAGCTCGACCGGGCGGCCGGTTCGCCTGCGGACATCAAACTCAACGGCCGTCTGATCGGCCATGGCACGGTCGTCGTCGCCGACGGGGACTTCGCGATCCGCGTCGAGCGCATCCTCGACGGTGCAGAGAGCGTCTGAGCATGGACGACGTGCTCGTCGCGCTGCGGATGATCGTTGCGCTGGCCGCCGTGCTCGGCCTGCTCCTGTTCCTCAGCCGTCGGCTGCAGAAGGCGGGCGCGAAGGGCGACAACCCGATGGCCGGACTCCTGCCGAAGAAGCTCGGCCAGTGGAGCGGGCTCCGACAGAGCCGCCCGGCTCAGGGTCGTGGAGCGAAGGCGCGCCAGGAGAAGATCACCGTCGTCGCCCGGTCAGGGATCGGAGCGAAGGCGCAGCTCGTCGTAGCCGAGTTCGGCGGCATCCGCTATGTCCTCGGCGTCACCGAGCACGGGATCAGTGTCGTGGACACCCAGGAGGCGCCGGTGTCGGAGGAGGATCCCGAGGCTCTCGACGAGCCCGATGAGACGGGCCAGGCCACCGGCGACGTATCGTCGGCAGACGATCTCGACCTCTTCGCCGACGAGGACCGTCCGCTGAAGTCGGTCGCCTGACCGCGCGCCGACGGTCGCGCACCGGTTACGCGATGTCCCCGGTGTCGCGATAGTCCTCATCGAGCACGGATCGCTCGACCTCTTGGCTACGGATCGGCCACGTCTCCCATCTTCGGAGTGCCGCCGTGCCCGCAACCGCCCCCGCCACTGTGCTGCCGGCGAGCGTGCGACGACCGCAGACACGCATCTGGATCCTGGTCGCCGTCGCTCTGGGGATCGCCGTGCTGCTCGTCTGCTGGAGCGCCTCCGCAGCGCACGCCGCTGCTTCCGTCCTGCCGACCGAGACGGACGACGGCGAGGGCGTGACGATCAACGGCATCAACGGCACGCCGTCCGACAGCATCATGACGCTGCTCGGCATCACGGTGCTGAGCGTGGCGCCTGCGCTGCTGCTGATGATGTCGAGCTTCACGAAGATCTTCGTGGTGCTCGCCCTCACCCGCAACGCGCTCTCGCTGCCGTCGATTCCGCCGAACCAGGTGCTCGCGGGACTCAGCCTGTTCCTGACGCTGTTCATCATGTGGCCGGTGCTCACCGACATCAACGCGGTGGCGGTCGCGCCGTTCACCGAAGGGCAGGTCGACTTCGGGCAGGCATTCGAGCTCGCGCAGCAGCCGCTCCGGGAGTGGATGCTCGCCTTCACGCGCGAGGAGGACATCGCCCTGATGTACCGCGCGGCGCAGATGGACAATCCTGCAGATGCCGCGAGCATCCCGCTGTACACGATCGTGCCGGCATTCATGCTGAGCGAGCTGCGCGCGGCCTTCCTCATCGGCTTCATCATCTTCGTGCCGTTCCTCGTGATCGACCTCGTCGTCGCGAGCGCGCTGATGTCGATGGGCATGATGATGCTGCCGCCGGTGATGATCTCACTGCCGTTCAAGATCCTGCTGTTCCTGCTGATCGACGGGTGGGGGATGGTCATCACCGCCCTCGTGCAGTCCTACAGCGGAGGTGGCGGGTGAACCCGGAAGCGGTCATCGACATCGGCCAGGCAGCGCTCATCCTCGCCGCGAAGTTGTGCGCACCCCTGCTGATCACCGCGCTCGTGGTCGGTTTCGCGATCTCCCTGCTGCAGTCGATCACGCAGGTGCAGGAGATGACGATCTCGTTCGTGCCGAAGCTCGTCGCCGTCGGCATCGCGCTGCTCATCAGCGGGCATTGGATGATCGCCGAGATGATCGCGTTCACGAACGAGCTGTTCGCGCGGATACCGTCGTTGCTGAACGGCGGCTGATGAACATCCCGATCGACTTCACGTGGCTCGAGGCCACGGCTCTCGCCTGCGTGCGGATCACCGCCTTCCTCGTGATCGCACCGCCCTTCAGCCACGGCACCGTGCCGATGCGGATCCGCGCGATGCTGGGCGCAGGACTCGCCCTCGCAGTCTCGCCGGTGGTCACTGCCGGGTACGAGCGTCTCGACACCGGCGCATTCATGCTCGCGCTGGCAGGACAAGCACTCACCGGTGCGCTGCTGGGCTTCCTCGTCATGCTGCTGTTCAGCGCGATCCAAGGGGCCGGCCATCTCGTCGACACCTTCGGCGGCTTCCAGCTGGCGCAGGCGTTCGATCCGGGCATGGCGGTGAACGGCGCGCAGTTCACCCGCCTGTTCCAGATGACGGCGATCGTGCTGCTGTTCGCATCCGACGGCTACCAGCTCGTGCTCGGCGGACTGTTCCGCTCCTTCGATGCGATCCCGGTCAGCGGCATGATCGATCTCGCGAAGCCGGCGGAAGCCCTGGTCGGTGCGACGGCACAGATGATGCTCAGCGCCGTGCAGATCGCCGGTCCGCTGCTGATCGTGCTCTTCCTCGCCGACGTCGGCCTCGGGCTCGTGACCAGGGTCGCGCCCGCCTTGAACGCGTTCGCGATGGGCTTCCCGATCAAGATCGGACTCACCCTGCTGCTCGTCGGCTTCGTCTACGCGGCCCTGCCCGGCGTGGTCGCTGCGATCGCCGACGACGCCGCCCGACTGCTGCTGGGGGTGACCCGATGAGCGAGACCGACACCGGCGAACGGACCGAGAAGACGACCGACCGCCGCCTCAAAGAGGCTCGTCGCAAGGGGCAGATCGGACGCAGCCAGGACTTCACCGCCTGGGTCTGCATCGCGGCGGCCGCGATCATGTCGCTGCCGGCGATCGCCTCGGCGACCCAGGTGCTGACCGAGCTCTTCCTGCGCGTCGCGCCCGTGGCGACGCATCCGACAGACGGTGCCGCGGTCGAGGTCCTCGGTGCGGCGCTGGCCTCGATGGGCGGCATCCTGCTGCCGATGCTGCTCGTCGTGCTGCTCGCGACCACGGCCACCGCCGTCGCGCAGGGCGGGATCCATCTGCGAGGCGTGACGATGCGCACCGAGCAGCTCAACATCATCACGGGCCTGAAGCGTGTGTTCGGCCGGCAGGCGCTCTGGGAGGGCGCGAAGGCGCTGCTGAAGACCGCGGCGATCGGCCTCTCGCTGTGGATCGTCATCTCGGGGCTCGTGCCGGTGCTGATGGCCAGCGGCAGTCACAACATCACGTGGCTGCTCGAGCAGGCCGCAGGGGGAGCGGTGGCCCTGCTGCAGGTCGCGGTGGTCGTCGGCATCCTGCTGGCCGCGATCGACGTCGCGGTCGTCTTGCGCCGCAACCGCAAGCACACGCACATGACGAAGAAGGAAGCCAAGGACGAGCACAAGAAGAGCGAGGGCGATCCGCTGGTGCGGTCGCAGCGCCGCTCTCGTCAGCTCGCGATGAGCCGCAACCGTATGATCGCGGCGGTCAGCGACAGCGACGTGGTGCTCGTGAACCCCACGCATGTCGCGGTGGCTCTGCGCTACGAGCCGGGCAAGTCCGCGCCTCGGGTCGTCGCCAAGGGCGCCGGCACCGTGGCGCTCAAGATCCGCGAGCGGGCCGAGGCGGCCGGAGTCCCGATGGTGCGCGACATCCCGCTTGCCCGCGCCCTGCACGGAGCGTGCGAGATCGGCCGGGAGATCCCGGAGGAGCTCTATACGGCGGTCGCGCAGGTGCTCGCCTTCATCGAGCACCTGAAACGGCGCGGATCCGCGCGCGGAACCCACACGATGCCCTTCGCGAGCACCCGCGAACGCGGCCTCTGACCCAGATCCCCCACGACGGAAACGAGAAGGAAGCGCATGTTCGGTCAGATGCTGTCCAAAGGAGCCGTGCCGGTCGGTGTCGTCGGTATCATCCTGCTGCTCATCGTGCCGATCCCGACGCCGCTCCTCGACGTGCTCATCGTCGTGAACATCGCGTTCGCGCTGCTGATCCTGCTCACCGCGATGTTCGTGAAGAAGCCGCTGGACTTCTCGGTGTTCCCGAGCCTGCTGCTGGTGGCGACGCTGTTCCGACTCGGTCTGAACGTGGCATCCACCCGCCTCATCCTCAGCGAAGCCCACGCCGGCCAGGTCATCCAGGCATTCGGGCAGATCACGATCAGCGGCTCGCTCGTGATCGGCGCCGTGATCTTCCTCATCCTCACGGTCATCCAGTTCGTGGTGGTGACGAAGGGCGCGGAGCGCGTCGCCGAGGTGGGTGCGAGATTCACGCTCGATGCCATGCCCGGGAAGCAGATGGCTATCGACGCCGACCTGAACGCGGGGCTCATCACCGACACCGAGGCCCGCAGACGTCGTGCCGAGGTGGCTGCCGAGGCCGACTTCTACGGGGCGATGGACGGTGCGTCGAAGTTCGTCAAGGGCGACGCGATCGCCGGCATCGTGATCGTCATCATCAACTTCGTCGGCGGCATCATCATCGGCATGGTCCAGCACGGCATGGAGATGGGCGATGCGCTGGAGACCTACAGCATCCTGACCATCGGCGATGGTCTGGTCACCCAGATCCCCGCGCTGCTCATGGCCGTGTCCACCGGCATGATCGTGACCCGCGAGAACGTCGAAGCGGAGATGGGGCAGGCCGCGGCCAAGCAGCTTCTGCAGTCCCGGAATGCGCTCGTGATCACGGGACTCGCCGCGATCGCGATGGGCTTCATCCCCGGGATGCCGCTGCTGGTCTTCGCCGGGATCGGTGCGGTGCTGCTCTTCGCGGCCTCCCGCGTCAAGGCGGGCGAGGATCGCGAAGCGGCGATCGAGGCGGACGCGCAACATCAGGAGGCTGTGGAAGCCGGCACGGAGGGCCCGGACGAGCTCATGGACCGGATGCGCGTCCACGCCCTCGAGATCTCGCTCTCGACCGACATCGTCGACCTCGCATCCGGGGGAGCGGGCGACCTGCTCACCCGGGTGAAGTCGCTCCGACGAAAGCTCGCGCTCGACATCGGCATCCTGATGCCGCCGGTCCGCACGCGAGACAACATCGAGCTGCCCGCCCAGACCTACGCGATCCTCATCGCAGGCGTCGAGGTCGGCCGCGGCTCGGTCCCGCGGGGGCACGTGCTCGCGATCGGGACCGGACTCGACCAGCTGCCGGGAACCGTCGTGGTCGATCCGGTGTTCGGCCTCGAGGGCAAGTGGGTGCCCACCGAGATGTCGCACGCTGCGGATATGGCCGGTGCCACCGTGATCGACCGGGCAAGCGTCATCATCACGCACCTCTCCGACGTCGTGCAGAGTCAGGCGCATCGACTCCTGTCGCTGGAGGACGTGCGCCAGCTCACCGAGCACCTGAAGCAGACGAGCCCCACCACGGTCGAGGAACTCACGCCGGCGGTCCTCTCGCTCGCCGGCATTCAGCGGGTGCTCGCCGGGCTGCTCGCGGAGCGGGTGCCGATCAACGACCTCGCGCGCATCTATGAGGCGCTCGCACTCCGCGGCAAGACGTCGACCGAGACGCCCGGCCTGATCGACGCGGCGCGCGCGGCACTCGGCCCGGCGATCGCGGCGAGATTCGCCGAGGACGGACGCATCCGCGTCGTCATGTTCGAGCCGCTGCTGGAGCAGCAGATGCTCGAGGGGATGCGCATCGTCGACGGCCTCCCGCAGATCGTGCTGAGCCCCGAGGCGACAATGCAGGTGCTCGAGAGCGTCCGTCGGACGGTGGCGGAACTCGACCAGACCGGCCCCGAGCCGGTGCTCGTGTGTGCGCCCTCGCTCCGTCAGGCGGTGCGGCGACTGATCGCTCCGCAGGTCGCAGGGCTCCCCGTGCTCTCGTACGACGAGGCGGGGCCGGCGGGCTCGCCACCGATGTCGTCGGCGTCGTGCGGGTGACGCAGTCCGCACTGCCGAGCGCTGCGGGATAGTCGCTCGAATCCGCTCGAATCCACTCGTTTACGAGGGCATGCGTTAGCTTTGTGTGCAGGATGGCGTGAATGCGCCGAAGCCATGGAAGGCGGATCGGCATGCTGGTGCTGACAAGGCGCGCGAACGAGAGCATCGTGATCGGTGACGACATCACGATCACGATCCTGGCGGTCACGCCGGGCGGCGTCCGGGTGGGGATCGACGCCCCCCGCGACATGCGAATCCACCGCGCGGAGATCGTGGTCGCGATCGGCGATGCCAATCAGGATGCGGTGAAGACGGCATCCGACGATGCCGCTGAAACCGCTCTCCTCGGCGTCCTCGGTCGGTTGAACTCTGCACCCTGAGCTCTGTCAATGGGGAGTTCTCCCCATGAGGGCCGAGTTACTGCCCTGCGCGTTGTCGCGATAGTCGTGTGTGTGACAGGGAACCCTGTCACGGAGACTTCGACCCGACGAGGTGACGACTGTGGCCGCCCACGACCTGAGCATGCAACTCCTGCGGGAGCGTGAACTGCTCGAGATGCTGCTCTTCAAGCTCGACGAGCAGCAGATGCTCCTGGCGACCGGACGCAATCGCTGGATCCGCCACGCGTCGACCGAGATCGAGCGGGTGCTCGCCGCCATGCCGACCGTCGCGCTCTCGCGGGATGCGCTGGTCGTCGCGACCGCGGATGAGTGGGGAGTGCCGGAGGCCACCACGCTCCGCGACCTGATCGACGCGGCGCCGGACGACGGGTGGCGCGAGGTGCTGATCGGGCACCTGACGACCATGACCGCTCTCGCGGACGAGATCGAGCAGATGAAGCAGATCAACGAGCAGCGACTGCGCACGGCGATCCGCATCACCCAGGAGACCATCGCCGGGCTCGGTGTCCCGACCGGCGAGTACAGCCCGTCCGGCGACGTCGTCAGCCATGGGGACGCCCGACTGCTCGATACCCGGATGTGAGGTGACCATGTCTTCGTTCGCAGGTCTTCGTCTGGCGGAATCCGCCCTTTCGGCTGCACGAGCCGGCATGACCGTCACGGGTCAGAACATCGCCAACCAGACCACGACGGGCTATACCCGTCAGCGGGTGGATCAGGCTCCCGTGTCCGGCCCCGGACAGACCGGGCTCTGGAAGAGCGGACTCGGCGTCGGCGGCGGGGTGAACGTGACCGGTGTCGCGCGACTCGGCGACGCCGTACTCGACGCCCGCGTTCGTGATGCGCTCTCGACCTCCGGCTTCTGGGGCGCACGGGCGACTGCCGCCGGCCGCGCCGAGAGCATGCTGGCAGAGCCGACCAAGGACGGTCTGGCTGCGAACATGAATCGCTTCTGGTCCGGATGGTCCGACCTCGCCAATACGCCGGAGCCGGCTGCGGCGCAGGTCGTGCTGACGAACGCCCAGGTGCTCATCGGGCAGATCTCCGCCGGGTATGAATCTGTGGCGGGCCAGTGGACGGATCTGCGCGGTCAGGTCGACCGGGACATCGCCGACGTCAATGCCGTCGCCGGTCAGGTCGCCACGCTCAACGGTCAGATCCGCGACGCGCTGCAGTCGGGCCGCAACGCCAACGAGCTGATCGATCAGCGCAACGTGCTCGCGCAGCAGCTCTCGACCGCAGTCGGCGCCAAGGGGGTCGTCGAGACCGACGGCACGCTCACGGTGCGCGTCGACGGCAACGCCCTCGTCTCCGGAGACAGCAGCCGAGCGCTCGTCGCGACGGGTCCGCGGGAGATCGAGGATGCCGGACGCATCACCGTCGCCTGGGCGGACCGCCCCGACCTTCCGGTCGCGATCGGCGGCGGCGTGATCGGCGGCACGATCAGCGCCCTCGCTCCCTCGACCGAGGGCGGCTCGCTCGCGAGCGTGGCCGCTGCGTACAACGCGACCGCCACCGCGCTGGCCACGGCGGTGAACGACATCCACCGGACGGGCGTCACGGCGACCGGCGCACCCGGCGGCGACTTCTTCACGCTCGACGCGAGCGGTCCTGCCGCCCTGGGGCTGAGTGTGGTTCCCACCGGCCTCGACCAGTTGGCTCTGGCCGCGCCGGGAGCAGGCGCCAAGGACACGACGATCGCCGATCGGCTGAGCACTCTCGGTGCATCGGCGACCGGACCGAGCAAGACCTGGTCGAGCTTCGTCACCGGGTTCGCCGTGGCGGTCGCCGGAGACCTGCAGCGCGCGGACATCGCCGACATGGGGGCCGTCGCGGCCGTGACGGCGCAGCAGTCGAACGCGTCGGTGGACGGCGACGAGGAGACGATCAACCTCCTCACCTACCAGACCGCGTATCAGGCGGCAGCCCGTGTGCTCACCGCCATGGATGAGGCACTGGACCTGCTGATCAACCGAACCGGCCTCGTCGGCCGCTGACTGGGGAGTCGACATGATCGGACGCATCACGAGCAGCACCATGACGCAGCAGTCCCTGCGCACTCTGCAGACCAATCTCGCCGATCGCGAGCGCCTGCAGAACCAGGCGGCGTCGCAGCGCGCGTTCCGCTCGCCGAGCGAGGACCCGGCGGCTGCCGCCACCGCGCTCGGCGTGCACGGCGAGCAGTCGAGGGTCGCGCAGTATGCGCGCAACCTCAGCGACGGCATGGCCTGGGTGACCACGGTCGACACCGCCCTCGCGGCGAGCACCGACCTGCTCAACCGTGCGCGTGACCTGACCGCGCAGGGAGCGAACTCGGGGGCGCTCAGTCCCACGGCCCGTGAGTCGATCGCGCAGGAGCTCGAGACCATCAGTGCCGAGCTGCTCGCCCAGGCGAACACGAGGGTGCTCGGTCGCAGCGTCTTCGCGGGGACCAGCGATTCCGGTGCGGCGTTCGCACCGGGGACCTTCGCGTTCAACGGCAGTCCGGGAGACGGTGTGCGTCGACGCATCAGTGACAACGAGACGGTCCGTGTGGACTTCGACGGCTCGCAGGCGTTCGGCGTGGGCGCGAACAGTGCGTTCGCGCTTCTCACGGATATCGCGGCCGAGCTGCGAGGGGGAGCGAACGTCGGCTCGCGCCTGGACGACATCGACGCGCGACTCAAGGACGTCGTCGCGGCCCGAGGCACGACGGGCTCTCGTCAGGTGCAGATCGAACGCGCCGCGTCTCAGAACCTCTCGACCTCCACCGACCTGGAGGCACGTCGTGCCGAGGTCGAGAACGTCGACAGCCTCGAGGTGCTCGTGCGTCTGCAGTCCGCCGAGCTCGTGTTCCAATCCGCCCTGCAGGTGACCGCCAAGTCACTGCAGACCAATCTCCTGGAGTTCCTGCGATGACCGAGACGACTGCCGATCAGATCGCCGTCGCGGTGGAGTTCACCACGGCGATGCACGGTCTGAGCCCGTACACGGCCTTCGATCTCGTGGCCATCGCCGGCGCGGAAGGCCTGTACGCCCTGCGGGCGCTGGATGCCGACGTGCGACTGTTCCTGCTCGAGGCGGGGGCCGTCGATCCCGAGTACGCACCACGGATCCCCGCCGGCATCCGCGAGGAGATCGGCGCGTCCGATACGGATGCTCTTCGGATGTTCGTGATCGCCAACCCCTCGGACGACGGCGTGCACGTGAATCTGCGCGCACCCATCGTCGTGCACCCGGATACCGGCCGCGCGGCTCAGGTCATCCTCGATGACCAGGACTACCCGATCCGGGCGCTCCTCCACGGACGCTGACGCCGTTCGCTCGGTGCAAAGCGACTCGCGAACCAGCGAAATCCGATATTCACCACAGATACGAAGGAAGAAGCACTATTCTCTGAGGTAAAGGGCTGGGGCCTCACAGAACCCGGTGTCGTCGAGATGGGACTCGACGGCCCGCGGATCTGGCTGTTGGGGTACAGCGAAGCAGCTCGGCGACGGGCGAACACACAGGGGACGATGACGACCATGAGCACATCGAAGACGCTCGACGCCAACCGCGTGAGCAAGCGCGAGTTCGTACAGCGATTCGCACGACGCGGCGGGATCTCCGTCTTCGCCGCGCAGACCGCATACAACGCCATGATCGATGAACTGCTCGACCTCGTGAGCCAGGGCAACACCGTCACGCTGACCAACTTCGGCAAGTTCTACCCGCAGACCCACAAGGGACACCGCGTGCAGTTCGGCAAGGACGAGGGCACCGGCGAGGTCACCGACTACACCGTCCTCAAGTTCTCCGCGACGCGCGAGGTGAACAAGAGGGTCAAGACCAACGACTGACGATCGCGAACTGATCGTGAACTGAATCCCCGGGTGTCGCGGCTCCCGGGGGTCAGGAGTCTGGACGCCTACCTCGAGCGGATCTCGGCCGGTGGCCAGAGACCGAAGCCGTAGGAGGACTGTCCCACGAGCGTTAGGCTCACCGTGGTCGGGTAGACCTCGGGTTCGTCGTCGTCGTCGCCGAGCAGGTCGAGCCTGTCGATCGGGACGAAGATACTGCCGTCCGGCTCGAAGATGAGATCGCGAGGCACGAACGACGCGAAAATCGAGCGGGTGGAGTTGCGCAGTTCGAATGTCCGGCCGACGTCGCCGCGCTCGAACAGATTCATCTCCACCTCGTCGGACCAGATCTTGCCATCGGGGAAGCGCGCCTCGATGCGGTACGTGCTCGGTTCGATCGTCCGGATGTTCAGGTCGTCGACGATCTCGGAGAAGAGGGTTTCCGGCTGCCGGAGCTCGAAGGCGATGGCGCGCAGGTGGTCGTAGTTCAGACGCGCGCGGCGGGAGAACAGGGCGACGTTCTCGATCTCCTCCGGGTCGGCGCCCGGTGCCTGATCGACGAGGTACTGGCGCACCTCATCGGGCCCGGGGTAGTCGAAACGCAGGTGATAGTGGAAACGGCCGGGCCGATTGACGAGGTAGGTGCTCACATCCGACATGTCGTTCACGGAGAGGCAGTAGATGCGCTTGGCGGAAGACAGGCCATCGAACAGCGACAGGAACTGGTTCTGACGATTGTGGCCGTCAGCGAGACCCCGGCGGCCCGCGGGGAAGATCTTCTCGAACTCGTCGAAGACGATCAGGCACTCGTCGAGGCTGTCGAGGAAGTCGACGACGCCCTCGTTGTCCTCCGCCACCACCACCACCGGCAGACCCTGTTCGCGCGCCGCTTCGGCGACCATGCGCAGGAAGAGAGACTTGCCGATGCCCTTGTCGCCGGACAGCATCACACCGAGACTGCGCTCGGAGCGTGCGTAGGCCTGGAAGATCTTCGTGACCTTCTTGTCTCGACCGCCGTAGACGCGCTCGGTGCCGACAGTCAGGTCGTCGATCCTGATCAGGCTGAAACCCTCTTTGGGCGAGAAGCCGACCCGATACGTGCCCAGCGGGAACCTCTGGTGCGTGCGCACGGCGTCGTCGTACACGCGGACGTGCCCGCCGGTCTCGATGTAGGTGCTTGCCAACACCCTCCTCCTTCACTCCCGATGTGCCTATCGACCGGACTCAGCGATCGTCAAGGCGATGACCGACGCCTGTTCTCCCTCGGCGATGCGAACAGGAGCCGCTCAGAAGGCTGGTCATGCGCGCGCTGTGCGCTCCGCCTGCACACTTTGTCATGTCCTCGGACGCCTCGACAAGTGCGAAACGGCGTGTCGAAGATGAGTTTTCTCTTCGTTTACGTGGAGCACGGAGCGCGGTGTCCCCCTCTTTCCCCCTCTCCCGGATGCGCCGCCACTATTCTGAGCGCAGTGAGGGCGAGCAGGTCGGAGCGCGAGCATGGGCAGGGGCGATGAAGCGGGGGAGCCGATCACCGGCTCGATCATCATCCAGGTCGAGGCTGCGCCCCAGGGGATGATGCGCTGCACCCTGGATGCCGCGGGACCGCAGCGCGTGTGGTGGACCGCACTCCTCGCGCACGATGACGCCGTGACGGGTGCGGCGACGTCGCCGGAGCAGATGGCCAACCTGCTCATCCGCGGCAGTATCGAGTGCATCCGGCAGAGCGTCCCGAGTCTCGAGGTGAGCGGTTTGACGATGCGCCTGGAACCAGGTCCGAACGACAACGCGCAAATCGTCTCCACCGGTCCTGCGCGATACCGCGCGTCGGAGTGGGAAGCCCTCGTTCATGCTCAGCGGCCTGGAGAGTGACAGTGTTCGGGCGCGCTTCGCCGTCGACGGACTGCAGTCGATCGCCGTCTCCGCCGCGCCTCGCCGTGGGTCCGCGTTGTCGGAACGCCGACGGTATGCACCTCCTGTGCCGGAGCGCGGCGAGGATCAGGTGAGGCGCTCGAACACCAGCGTCGCCTGGATCCGGTCGCCGCCGCCGAAGCCGGCACTGCCGGACGACGCCGTGGTGATCGTGTGCAGGCGGTATCCGAGCGCGGCCTGGGTGTTGATCGCACGCTCGAGCTCGGTGAGGTTGCCGGAGCCGGAGCCCCACATCTTCTCCTTGAGCACGACCTGCAGCACGACATAGCTCATGCCGGTGGCCGCGGGCCGGGGCTGGGCGCCGGACACGGCATCCGCCTGAATCCTGTTGATGACGCCGCTCAGCCCCGGCTCCTCGGGAGGCGGAGGCTGGACGGTGTCCGTCCAGTTCTGGCCGTCCCACCAGCGGGTCGTCCCGGAGCCGTCGTCGTACCAACCGGCCTGCGTCGTGGTCATCTTCTTCTCCCTGTCAGATTCTCGGGTCAGGATTCTCGGTATCAGGATTCTCGGTATCAGGATTCTTCGTGAGTCCGCGGGTCCGCGTCGAACAGTCGCCCGTCCGCTCGCCCGAGCGCGGTGATCGCCGCGACCTCTGCGGCGTCGAGGACGATCTCCGCGGCCGCGAGGTTCGAGACCTGGTGCTCGAGGGACGAGGCCTTCGGGATCGACACCGTGTCCCGGGCGACATGCCAGGCGAGCACTGTCTGCACCGGTGTGATGCCGTGCGCTGCGGCGACTTCGCCGACGACCGGCTCGTCCACGAGCTCACGCGCCCGTCCGAGCGGGCTCCACGCTTCGGTGAGGATCCCGTGCTCGCGGTGGTAGGCGAGCTGCTCTTCTTGCGGGAAGTAAGGGTGCAGCTCGATCTGGTTGACGACCGGGCGCACGCCGGTCTCGCGCTCGATGCGCTCGAGGTGCTCCGGCAGGAAGTTCGAGACGCCGATCTGTCGCACGATGCCCCGCTCCTGCGCATCGACGAGGGCGGCCCACGCCTGGACGTATTCGTCCTGGCTCGGGTTCGGCCAGTGGATGAGGTGCAGATCGGTGATGTCGAGCCCCAGTCGCGAGCG
This sequence comes from Microbacterium sp. PMB16, assembly GCF_051294855.1. Classification (GTDB taxonomy): domain Bacteria; phylum Actinomycetota; class Actinomycetes; order Actinomycetales; family Microbacteriaceae; genus Microbacterium. Next base: position 3,478,456 of record NZ_CP145908.1, on the reverse strand, counting down.
GCTCTCCTCGATGCTCGTCCGCGCTTTCGCCGACGGGTGGTGGCGACCCGGAAGCTTGGTGGTGACGATGATCTCTTCGCGGGGAGCATCGGATGCCGCGACACCGAGACCGACCGAGCCCTCGTTCTCGTAGTTGAACGCGGAGTCGACCAGACGGTAGCCGGCATTGAGGGCTCCCGCCACCGCGGCAGCGCCCTCGTCGCCGTTGAGCGCGTAGGTGCCGAGGCCGATGGCCGGCAGGGCAAAGCCGTTATGGGCGGTGAAGGTGGGAACAGCGGGCATCGGGTCTCCTTCGGTGCAGTGTCCCCTCAGCGTAGAGCGTATGGTTCGCGCGCCTCGGCGCGGTGCAGTGCATGGTGGCGTCGCCGTGCGTGATCATGGCATTCATGACCCTCATCCGCGAGCTCGCATGACCGACGCCGTGCGGTGCCCGTGTCTTTCCGGCGACGTCTTCGATTCCTGCTGCGGCCCGCTGCTGCGGGGTGCTCCTGCTCCCACAGCGGAACGATTGATGCGGTCGAGATTCACGGCCTTCACCCTCGACGATGCCGCGCACCTCCTGCGCACCTGGCATCCCACGACCCGCCCGCGCGGGATCGACTTCGACCCCGCACTGCGATGGCGCCGGCTGGTGATCATCGATCGCGTCGCCGGAGGTCCGTTCGACGATGAGGGCGTCGTCGAGTTCGAGGCGCACTGGCGGCAGGGCGCGGAGCGCGGATTCCTGCACGAGCGCAGCCGCTTCGCGCGAGAGGAGCGGCAGTGGTACTACGTCGACGGCGACGTGCGGTGACCGGCGGGATGTCGTGGCAGCGGCTAGATTTGAGAGCGTGAACGCCACTCCCGAGAACCAGCGCACCCTGCTCGACATCGCCGACCTCGACCGGCGCATCGCGCAGGCGGAACGTGCGCGCACGAAGCCCGCCCAGGCGGCGCGCATCGGCGAACTCGTCGCCATCCGTCAGGACCAGCTCCGGGAACTCACCTCGCTGACCGGGACGCGCGATGACGTGCGCACCGAACTGAAGCGGCTCGAGTCGGATGTCGCGGTCGTCGAACAGCGTCGTAACCGCGATGCCGAGCGCCTCGCGGCCTCCACCAGCTCGAAGGATGCGCAGGCGCTCGAGCACGAACTCGCCAGCCTCGCCCGCCGCCAGAGCGATCTGGAAGACGCCGAGCTTGACGTCATGGGCCGGCTCGAGGAGGCCGAGGCCGCGGTCGCAGCGCAGCAGGCACTGCTCGCGACGACCACTGCCGAGGGAACGGCTCTCACCTCGCAGGCGAAGGCCGACGTCGCCGCGGCGACCGACCAGGGTGCTCAGCTCGCGCGGGACCGTGCCGCGGTCACGGCGACGGTGGCGGCAGATCTGCTCGCGGAGTACACCCGTCGTGCCGCGAACAGCGCCGGCGCGGCGCGCCTCACCCACGGCACCTGCGAGGGCTGCCGCATGCTGCTGCCCAGCACCGATCTGAACGATGTCCGTCGCGCGCCGGCAGAGCTCGTCGTCACGTGCCCGGAGTGCGGCTGCATCCTCGTGCGCACCGAAGAATCCGGGCTCTCTTGAGCGGGGCCCGCACTCAGCGTCGATGAGCCCGCCGGCGCCACGCGAACGGTGGATCGCTCTGGTCGCCGTCGGCGGCGACGAATTCGCGGCCGTCGAGCTCGATGACGACGGCGCTGAGAGAAGCCGCACAGCCCTGACGGGGCAGGAGCTTCTCGACGCGGTGGCGGAACTCGAACGTTCGGCAGCGCCCCGCTGGATCATCCGCAGTGCGAGGGACGTCTATCCGCGTCTGCTCCAGGGCGGAGTGCGTCTGGGGCGGACCCACGATCTGCTGCTGTGCCACGCGATCCTGCGGGACACCGATGCCGTGGCTCGCCCCCTCGCACCCTCGGCGGCCTGGGTGCGGCGAGAGCCGAGCGACGCTGCTCCCGCTCTGTTCGAGGTGATCGAGCACGACGCGGCGGACGATCCTGTGGCCGAAGTGCTCGAGCAGTTCCGCGCGCAACGCCGGGTGATCGATCAGGAGCGCGACGGTCGACTCACGCTCCTGTGCGCAGCCGAGTCTGCGGGCGGTCTGATCGCGGAGGAGATGCGGGCGGCGGGGCTGCCTTGGGATGAAGGCGTGCACGACGCGATCCTCACCGAGACGCTCGGAACCCGGCCCATCGCGGGCGGCCTGCCCAGCAAGATGGTTGAGCTGGGGGATAGGGTCCGCTCGATCCTCAGCGACTCGACCCTGCACCTCGACAGTCAGCCGAAGCTCCTGCGGGCCCTGCACCGGGTCGGCGTGCAGGTGGAGTCCACGAGCCGCTGGGAGCTGGAGAGCCAGTCGCACGCTGTCGTCGAACCGCTCCTGGCGTACAAGAAGCTGTCGCGCCTGCTGAGCGCCAACGGATGGGCCTGGTTGGCCGAGTGGGTACACGATCGCCGGTTCCGCCCGGTGTACATCCCGGGCGGCGTGGTGACCGGACGGTGGGCGTCCGCGGGCGGCGGGGCGCTGCAGCTGCCGCGCAGTCTGCGACCCGCGGTGCGCGCAGACCCCGGCTGGACCCTCGTCGTCGCCGACGTGGCACAGCTGGAACCTCGGATGCTGGCCGCCATGGCATCTGATTCGGCGATGGCGAAGGCCGCTCGGGGGAGCGATCTCTACGCCGGTGTCGTCGCGTCGGGCGCGGTCGGCACGAGAGAAGAGGCGAAGTACGCCGTGCTGGGCGCGATGTACGGTGCCACCACGGGCGACAGCGGCCGACTCGTGCCCCGGCTGCGGAAGGTGTACCCCCGCGCCATGGCGCTCGTCGACAAGGCCGCGCGCACCGGTGAGGACGGCGGTGTCGTCTCGACGTGGCTGGGCCGCTCGTCTCCGCGCCCCTCGGCGGAATGGGCCGAGCTGCAGGCGCGGGCGACGGGTGCGGATGCCGACCCTGCCGAGGTCGCGCTCGCGCGGCGGCGGGCACGCGACTGGGGTCGGTTCACCCGCAACTTCGTGGTGCAGGGGACGGCGGCCGAGTGGTCGCTGATCTGGCTGGCAGAGATCCGGCACCGACTGCAGCGCGCGCCGGAGTCGGTTGTCGCAGCCGCGGCATCCGGTCCTTTCGCCCGCCGCCCCCACCTCGCTTTCTTCCTGCACGACGAGGTGATCCTGCACGTGCCGGAGGAGCAGGCCGAGGCGGCAGCCGACGCGGTCCGCGTGGCCGCGGCGGTCGCCACCCGCCGTCTGTTCGGCGACTTCCCGATCGACGTGCCGCTCGATCTCCGCATCGCGGAGTCGGCCGAGAAGTAGCCACCGTCGCTCTGGACCCGGAGAAGTAGACTGGGGACGCGAATGGGTCGACTGGACGGTCGCGTGGCGGGCAACCGCACCGAGGAACGTCCGGGCTCCACAGGGCAGGGCGGTGGGTAATACCCACCCGGAGTGATCCGCGAGAAAGTGCCACAGAGAGCAGACCGCCCCGCAAGGGGTAAGGGTGAAAGGGTGGTGTAAGAGACCACCGGGGGCCATGGTGACATGGCCCGCCAGGTAAACCTCGCCCGGAGCAAGGTCAGACAGAGGATGTTGACGCGGCCCGCCGAGTCCTCGGGTAGACCGCTAGAGTGCCACGGCAACGTGTCGCCGAGAGAGATGGCCGTCGAAGGGGCGAAGAACCCCGGAACAGAACCCGGCGTACAGGTCGGCCCATTCGCCTCACACGCAGAAGGCCCCGCTGAACCAGCGGGGCCTTCTGCGTTCGGGTCGAAGGATCAGTCGCCCGCGAGAGACGCGGCGCCGATGATGCCCGAGTTGTTGCGGTGGATCGCCGGGACGATCGGGGTCTTGAGCTCCAGCAGAGGGAGGAAGTCGCCGGCGTTCTTGGACACGCCGCCGCCGACCACGAACAGGTCGGGGCTGAAGAGGAACTCGATGTGCGAGTAGAACGCCTGCAGACGCTCGGCCCAGGCTTCCCAGCTGAGGTTCTCGCGTTCGCGCGCGGACGTCGCAGCCCACTGCTCCACGGACTCGAACTCGCGGAAGTTGAGGTGACCGAGCTCGGTGTTGGGGAGCAGGACGCCGTCGTAGATGAACGCGGAGCCGATGCCGGTGCCGAGGGTGGTCAGGAGGGTGAGGCCGCGCACGTCCCTGGCGGCACCGTGGCGTGCCTCTGCGACGCCGGCGGCATCCGCGTCGTTCACGAAGACGATGTTGCGTCCGAGGCCGTCGCGGAAGAAGCGCTCCGCGTCGAAGTCGACCCATTCCTTGGAGACGTTCGCCGCCGACAGCGTCTTGCCGCGCTTGACGATCGCGGGGAACGCGACACCGAGTGGGAGCGTCGAGTCGTGCACGTCGAGCGTCTTCAAGACAGACTTCACAGCCACGAGCACATCCTGCGGGGATGCACCCTCAGGGGTGGGTACGCGCACCCGGTCGGAGGCCATCGTGCCGTGCGCCAGGTCGACGAGTCCTGCTTTGATTCCCGTGCCGCCGATGTCGACGCCGATCGCTTTTGCCATGAGCATTAGCTTAGCGACCGCCGCACACGCCAGTAGGATCGATGACATCACGGGAAAGAAGGGACACCCATGTCTGACGGCGACGCGAAGTACTGGTACAACTCCGAGACCGGTCAGGTCGAGTTCGGCATGATCTCGGCGTCGGTGGACCGTGTCGGTCCCTTCGACACCGAGGCGGAAGCCGCTCGTGCCCCCGAGGTGCTCAAGGAGCGCTCGCGCGCCTGGGCCGAAGAAGAGGCTGCGGAACAGGGCTGGGACGCAAAGGGCGACGACGCAAAGGGCCAGGGCGCAGAGTAGTCATGGACAAGCAGAGGGACTTCGTCCTCCGGACCATCGAGGAGCGCGGCGTCAAGTTCGTGCGGCTGTGGTTCACCGACGTGATCGGCACCCTGAAGTCGGTCGCGATCGCGCCGGCCGAGGTGGAAGGCGCCTTCGCCGAGGGCATCGGGTTCGACGGCTCGGCGATCGAGGGTCTGACCCGCACCTACGAGTCCGATCTGCTCGCGCAGCCCGACCCGACGACCTTCCAGACGCTGCCGTGGCGCGGAGAGATCGACCCCACCGGCCGGATGTTCTGCGACATCACCACGCCCGACGGCGAGCCGGCTGTCGCCGACCCGCGGCACGTCCTCAAGCGCACGTTGGCGAAGGCCGCCGATGCCGGGTTCACGTTCTACACGCACCCCGAGATCGAGTTCTACCTCCTGAAGTCCTCGTCCTTCGGGCCGGAAGGACCGGTTCCGGTCGACTCGGCCGGGTACTTCGACAACGTCCCGGGCGGCACTGCGCACGACTTCCGTCGGCGCTCGGTGCGCATGCTGGAAGACCTGGGCATCTCCGTTGAGTTCAGCCACCACGAGGGCGGTCCCGGTCAGAACGAGATCGACCTGCGGTACGCGGACGCGCTGACGACCGCCGACAACATCATGACCTTCCGCACGGTGATCAAGGAGGTGGCGATCGAGCAGGGCGTCTACGCGACGTTCATGCCGAAGCCCCTCAGCGGTCAGCCGGGCAGCGGCATGCACACGCACATGTCCCTGTTCGAGGGCGACCAGAACGCCTTCTACGAGGAGGGCGCGAAGTACCAGCTCTCCAAGACCGGCCGGCACTTCATCGCGGGGCTCCTCAAGCACGCGAACGAGATCGCCGCGGTCACCAACCAGTTCGTCAACTCCTACAAGCGGCTCTGGGGCGGCGACGAGGCTCCGAGCTTCATCACCTGGGGTCACAACAACCGTTCCGCACTCGTGCGGGTGCCGATGTACAAGCCGAACAAGGGCCAGTCCTCGCGCGTCGAGTACCGGGCGCTGGATTCGGCGGCGAACCCCTACCTGGCGTACGCGCTGCTGCTCGCCGCCGGTCTCAAGGGCATCGAAGAGGGCTACGAGCTTCCGCCCGAGGCAGAGGACAACGTCTGGGCGCTGAGCGACGCCGAGCGGCGTGCGCTGGGCTACTCGGCACTCCCGGCGAGCCTCGACCACGCCCTCGAGTACATGGAGGCGTCCGAGCTCGTCGCCGAGACGCTGGGGGAGCAGGTCTTCAACTACGTGCTGCTCAACAAGCGCAAGGAGTGGGAGGCCTACCGCGGCCAGGTCACTCCGCTGGAGCTGAAGAACAACCTCGAACTCCTCTGAGGGGTCACGCATGGCCCGTCCGGACGACTCCGTCTCGCTCTCCGCTCTGGCGCGGCTCGGCTTCTCGGAGCTGAGCGAGGCCGCAGCATCCCTGTCGGAACTCGCGGACATCCTCGGTCTGTCTCGCGCGCTGCTGCTGGAAGCCGGAGATGCCGCCGACCCCGATGCGGCGGTGCGCGGAATGGTACGCGTGGCGCGGCGCGATGCGACCGGACTGCGCGCGTTGCTCGGAGACGAGGAGTCGCGACGCCGCGTCTGGCGGGTGTTCGGGGCCTCGGAGGGGCTGGCTGACTTCTTCCTCCGGCATCCGGAGCAGTTGCCGGTGCTCGGGGAGCCGAACGATGTGCTCCCCTCGGGCGATCTGCTGCGCGAGCGTATCCTCTCGTCGGTCGGCGCGAGCGACGGGGTCGCGGCGGCCGGCGATGACGCCGCCGTCGTCGCGATCAGGGTCGCCTACCGGCGGAACCTCGCGGCCATCGCCGCGTTCGACCTCACTCATCCGCGCCCCGAGACCGTGGTCGCCGAGGTGTCCGCCGCGTTGGCTGATGCCGCTGGCGCCGCTCTCGAGGCCTCGCTCGCAGTGGCCCGCGCGCGGCTGGGCGAGACGATGTCGCGGGACGAGATCGCCGCGACACGCCTCTCGATCATCGGGATGGGCAAGTCCGGCGCGCGGGAGTTGAACTACGTCAGTGACGTCGACGTGATCTTCGTCGGTGGAACCAGCGATGAGGAGGTCGTCGGCGAAGCCCGGGCGATCGATATCGCCACCCGTCTGGCGCGGGAGACGATGCGCGGACTCGACGGCATCGAGATCGAGCCTCCGCTCTGGGAGGTCGATGCGAACCTGCGGCCGGAAGGCAAGCAGGGAGCGTTGGTGCGATCGCTGTCGTCGCATCTCGCGTACTACGACCGGTGGGCGAAGAGCTGGGAGTTCCAGGCTCTGTTGAAGGCCCGACCGCTGGCCGGCGACGAAGAGCTCGGCGCGGAGTACATCGCGGCCGTGCAGCCGAAGATCTGGTCCAGTGCCGCCCGGGAGGACTTCGTCGAGAGCGTGCAGCGGATGCGCGAGCGCGTGATGGAGCACATCGATGCCGCGGATGCGCCGTATCAGCTGAAGCTCGGCTCCGGCGGGCTGCGTGACATCGAGTTCACGGTGCAGCTCCTGCAGCTCGTGCACGGTCTGACCGATGAGACGCTCCGCACGCGGGGCACCCTGGAGAGCCTCGACGCCCTCGTCGCCGGCGGCTACATCGGCCGGGCCGACGCGGGCACATTCGCGGACGACTACCGCATCCTGCGACTGATGGAGCACCGTCTCCAACTGCGAGAACTGAGTCGCACGCACCTGATGCCGCGAACGCCCGCCGGCCAACGGATCCTCGCTCGCAGTACGGGTCTCGCGGAGACCGGTGAGGGCGTGTGGGCTCGCTGGGAGAGCGTTCGCCGCGAGGTGCGGGAGATCCACACCCGCTTGTTCTACCGGCCGTTGCTCAGCGCCGTCGCGGGGTTGCCCGAAGAAGAGCGCACGCTCTCGGCGGCGCAGGCGCACGACCGCCTCGCGGCCATCGGCTTCCGCGACCCGGCCGGGGCACTCCGCCATATCGGGGCGCTCACGACCGGACTCAGCCGCAAGTCCACGATCCAGCGTCACCTGATGCCGATCATGGTGCGCTGGTTCGCCGACGGCAGCGACCCCGACTACGGCCTCATCGCCTTCCGCCGGATCAGCGAACGCCTCGGCGACACGCCCTGGTTCCTGCGGATGCTGCGCGATTCGTCCGGCGCTGCCGAGAGCCTCACCCGCCTGCTCTCCTCGTCCCGTTACGTGGGCGAGCTCATGGAGTGGATCCCGGAGTCGGTCGCCTGGCTCGACAGCAGCGGTCGGCTGCGGCCGCGCGGTGCGGCAGCGCTGGATGAGGAGGCGCGGGCGATCCAGACGCGTCACGAGACGGTCGCGGACGCCTCGCGCGCTGTGCGGGCGCTGCGACGCCGTGAGCTGCTGCGCACGGCCATGGGCGGCGTGCTCGACGTGCTAACGATCGAGGAGGTCGCGACTGCCCTCACCGAGATCACCGAGGCGACGATCCAGGCGGCGTTGCGCGCCGTGATCCGCGAGGTCGTTCCACCGGAGGACGACGCCCTCGACTTCGCGGTGATCGCGATGGGCCGCTTCGGAGGGGCCGAGCTGGGTTTCGGCTCCGACGCCGACATCCTCTACGTGTACGACGCCAACGGTGTCGATTCGCAGCGCGCGCAGTCGCTCGCGACGCAGATCGTCTCGGGGCTCCGTGAGCATCTCACAGACCACAGGGTGCCGCTCGATCTCGACGCCGATCTCCGTCCCGAGGGGCGCCAGGGTCCTGTCGTGCGGTCGATCGAGGCGTACACCGAGTACTACCGGCGGTGGTCCCTCTCCTGGGAGGCGCAGGCGCTGCTCCGTGCACGCGGCGTCGCCGGGAGCGCCAAACTCGTTGCCCGCTTCACCGCACTCGCCGACACCATCCGCTACCCCGAGGCGGTCGACCTGCAGGGAACCCGGGAGATCAAGCGCATCAAAGCCCGCGTCGAGGGGGAGAGGCTGCCGCAGGGCGCTGACCCGCGACGCCACCTGAAGCTCGGGCCCGGCACTCTCAGCGACGTCGAATGGCTCGTGCAGCTGCTCCAGCTGCAGCATGCGCATGATGTGCCCGGGCTGCAGACGACCTCGACGCTCTCCGCTCTCGATGCCGCCGTCGGCGCCGAACTCGTCCCCGAAGCCGACGCCGAGCGTCTGAAGGAGGCGTGGCGGCTGGCCAGTCGCCTCCGCTCGGCGATCACGTTGCTCACCGGGCAGACCAGCGATGTGCTCCCGGTCGACCGCCGACAGCTCGACGCGATCGGCCGGCTGCTGGGGTACCCCGACCACTCGGCCACGGAGCTCGACGAAGACTTTCTGGGCGTCACGCGGAGGGCGCGGAAGACGTTCGAGCACCTGTTCTACGGTTAGGAAACGCGCCGAGTTGCAGTATCCGACGGCGTGACCCAAGCTGGCGCTATGAGCCACGCAAGAATCGGAATCGTCTGGAACCCGTCCAAGGTCGAGCAGGAGGTTCTCCAGGATGCCGTGAGCGCCGTCTTCGATGCCGATGCCGACGTCCGCTGGTGGGAGACGACGCCCGAGGACCCGGGCCGGGGTATGGCGCGTGAGGCCGTCGAGGACGACCGCGAGATCGTCATCGCGGTCGGTGGCGACGGGACCGTCCGCGCGGTCGCGGAATCGCTCGCCGGCACGGAGACAGCGCTCGGCATCGTGCCCCAGGGCACCGGCAACCTCCTCGCGCGCAACCTCGAAGTTCCGCTCAACAACGTGAAGGTCGCCCTCGAGCGCGTGCGCGACGGCGAGCCGCGCCGCATCGACCTCGGCTGGGTGACGTACGACGGCACCGAACATGCCTTCGCCGTGATGGTCGGCTTCGGAGTCGACGCGCAGATGCTGGTCGAGACCGACGACGACCTCAAGTCGAAGGCCGGGTGGCTCGCATACGTCGAGGCCATGGGGCGTGCGCTGGGGGGCACCGAGATGACCGACATCACGCTCGCGATCGACGGCGACAAGGCAGTCGCGGTGCGCGGTCACACGATGCTGATCGGCAACTGCGGGATGGTGCAGGGCGGCATCCGCCTGCTTCCCGATGCCGTTCTCGACGACGGAAAACTCGACGTGCTGATGATCAGCGCCGACGGTGCCCTGCAGTGGCTCGACACTCTTCGGTCCTTCGTCTGGGACAACGGCATCCGTCGGCTGTTCGGGGGCGCAGACGAAGCCGTCAGCACGGATTCGGCGCGCCACCTGCCGGTCGAGACGATCTCGGTCGAGCTCGCCACCCCGCTCGTCTTCGAGATCGACGGCGAGGAGCTCGGCGAGGTCTCCTCCTTCGACGTCCGAGTCCAGCCGGGCGCTCTGCTCGTCCGCTGAGTCGGGGTGCGCCCCGGGCGGGTGTCAGCAGCCGGTCACAGGGCGGTCACGACCGGCGGGACCGTCTTGCGATCCTGCGCGGGGAAGAGCACCTTCTGCACGATGATGATGACGCTCGCCGCGATGGGGATCGCAACCAGCGCGCCGAGGATGCCGCCCAGCGCGCCGCCGGCGACGGCGGCGATCACCACGAGAGCTCCGGGCACGGCCACCGCCTTGCTCATGATGCGCGGCGAGAGCACGTATGCCTCGACCTGCATGTAGACGAGGTACCACCCGATCGCGAAGAGTGCCGTCACGGGGGAGACGAAGAGGCAGATCAGCGAGTTGATGATCGATGCGGTCAGCGTGCCGACGAGCGGGATCATCGAGCCGATGAAGGCGATCAGGGCGAGCAGCGCGGGCACCGGCGCGCCGATGATGCTCAGGTAGATCAGACTCAGGATGCCGTTGATCAGCGCCAGGCTCGCCTGTCCGATCACGTAGCGCCCGACCGCCCCCGACACATCCTCGAGAAGATCCGTGAACGTCGCGCGCTGATAGGCGGGCACGAAACGGGCTGCGGTGCGCTTCATGCTGCGCAGCGAACCCATGAAGTAGAGCGTGAGGATCAGGACGATGGTGATGCCGGTGAACCCGCCTGCGATGCCGGCGCCGACGGCGAAGACACCGCCGCCGATGTCGGCGAAGTTGCCGGGGTCCTTGAAGAAGTCCAGCACACCCTGGACCGCATCTTCGATGGTGGAACCGAACTGACCGCTGACGTCTTTGAACCAGGTGCTGTTCATGAAGTCCTGGACCATCCCCGGCCCGTCCTTGATCAGATTGCTGATCTGCTCGACGAGGATCGGCACGATGGCGAGGATGATGCCGGCGAACGCGAGCACCACGCCTGCCACGACGATCGCCACCGCGGCTGCACGAGGGAGTCGGCGCTCGATGAACGTGACGATCGGGTCCAGCCCCAGCGCGAGGAAGAGGGCCACGCCGATGTACACCAGCACGGTGGCGAGCTGGCCGATCATGCTGCCGATCGCCAATGCGACCAGCACTCCGAGAGCACCGAGAAGGCCGAAGGTGAACGGGTTGGTCCTGGCGTAGGCGGCGACCGCATTCGACGGTTGCGATTGTGTGTCGGGGATAGGGGAATCCCGATGCGCGTTCTTCGCGTTCACGGTCTTGCGGCGCATGGGGCCCTCACTCTGTTCGTCGAGACCCCCCAGTTGACCATCCGCCCCTCTCCTGGTCAAGCTGGCCGCTCCAGGCTTGACACGGGGACGTGGATTCTGAGTGTCTTCGCAGAGTCCGGAAGCACACCGGTGAACCTTCAGGATCAGGAATGCCGCATGATCTACTGTCGCCAAGGTGACAAGTGAGAGAAGAGTCCGCGTCAGCGTGATCGTTCCCGTCTTCAACCCGGGGGAGACGTTCGACGATCTCGTGGCTTCCCTCGATCGGCAGACGATGCCCGCCGCCGACTTCGAGGTGCTGCTCTGCGACGACGGCTCCGGCGAGCCGACGCGCGAGCGTCTCGATGCGGTGGCCCGTGAGCGCTCGAACGTGCGGGTCTTGCACCTTCCGCACAGCGGTTGGCCGGGCACTCCGCGTAACGAGGGCGTTGCCGCGGCGGCGGGGGAGTACATCTTCTTCGTCGATCAGGACGACTACCTGTTCGACGCTGCTCTGGAGAAGATCTGCGACTACGCCGACCTGCACTCGTCAGACGTCATCGTCGGCAAGGAGGTCGGAATCGGGCGCAGCCTCCCCCGGCAGATCTTCCGGCGTGACATCCCGCAGGCGGTGCTCGGCAAGGATCCGCTCCTCGAGATGCTCACCCCTCACAAGATGTTCCGCACCTCGTTCCTGAGAGAGCACGACATCCGCTTCCCTGACGGTCGCGTGCGGTTGGAGGACCACCTCTTCGTGATGCGGGCGTACTTCCTGGCCGACACCATCTCGATCTTCGCGAGCGAGCCGTGCTACGCCTGGGTCAAGCACCCCGGCAGCGCCAGCGCGTCGCGGATCGACCCCGTCACGTACTTCCCGCACCTGGAGGCGGTTCTCGATCTCGTCGAGGCTCACACCGAACCCGGACGGCTGCGCGACAAGCTCCTGCGGCACTGGTTCCGTGGAAAGATCTTGAAGCGGCTCTCGGGACGGCAGATGGTGAAGTATCCGGCCGCGCATCGCGACCGTCTGCTCGACGTCGTCCAGCCTCTGGTCGAAGCCCGGTTCGGTACCGGCGTCGACGACGGCCTCGCCTTCCCGAACCGGATCCGCGCTGCCCTCCTCCGTGCCGATCGTCGGCCGGAACTCCTCCGTCTCGCCGAATTCGAAGTCGGCCCCGAGTGCCACGCTGTCGTCACTGCGGCGAAGTGGACGCGCGGGGGCGGGCTCGACCTCACGGTCGATGTGCGGATCACCACAGGTGGACGGGATGCTTTCGCCGTCGAGGACCCCGCTCCCGGCTCAGGGCGCGTCGCATGGGTGCCCACGGCGGCTCTCGGCGATCTGCCTCCGGCACTTCTCCAGTCGAGCCGAGGGGTCCGACGCGAGACCATCGAGGTCCTCATCGGCGATGAGATCACCGCGCAGGAACGACGGCTGCTGACTCGCAAACCGAAGAAGGCCGGTCCGATCCACCTCGCGATCGACCCGCTCCGGGTATTCGGTCGAGAGGATCGAGCCCGGCGCGCAGGGTTGAGCGCGAAGATCCGCCGCGGCGGATGGTCGTTCGAGACTCCTCTCACGGCCGATCCCGCGGTGCTCGCCGGTCTCTCGGCGTCGCCGTTGCTCGCCGGTCGCACCTGCAGGCTCATCGAGACCGACACGGGGGCGCTCGAACTCGTCCGTGAGTGGCCGGGAGGTGCTGCCAAGGACTTCGCCGGTCGGGCCGTTCGTCGCCTCCGCGCCCTCCGGAAAGAGATGACGGCCGATCGACGTCGCTGACTACTCTGATTTCTTGTTGGCCGACGCATCGAACGCGACGCCGAGGCAGAGCCCGATCGAGATGCCGAACCCCATGCCGAGGGCGAGGTTGTCGAAAACCAGCAGTCCCATGACCGTGCCGAGCGAGACTCCGAGGGCGAGGCCGATCGCGAGCCCGTTGCTCGTGTTCTTCCGGGCAGGCTCCCGCGGCGTCGCGTCTTCTCCCGGCTCGGAGCCTTCTGCTGGTTCGGTCATGAGTGCGAGGCTACGCGGCGTGCCGGGGCCGGCGCATCCGTCGTACGGGGGATAGGCATAGGCGATAGGCGATCACCCCGGTGCGTGACAACCCCCTCTGAATTCGGCGGCCGAGCGTCTAAAGTGCATCGCGCAGGACGTGATCGTGCCGCGGGAGGGTGCGTGCGCGGCGACGTTCTGAGGGGCAGTGGCCCGTTGCCGGGGTTCGCCCTGTGCAGCGGGCCACTGGTCGGCGCAGAATGGGTAGAGGCGAAGGAGACGAGTGTGAAACTGCTGTTGACCTCCGGAGGCGTCACCAACGCATCCATCCTCGCTGCGCTGCGGACGATGATCGGCAAGCCGATCGAAGAGTCCACCGCTCTCCTCATCCCGACGGCGCAGTGGGGGCATCCGATGTGCTCCCCGCAGACGGCGTGGAAGTCGACAGCCGGCCGCTGGCCTGGGCGGCAGGATCTCGTCGAACTGGGATGGAAGTCGGTCGGCGTCCTGGAACTCACGGCGCTGCCCAGCATCGAGCCGGAGCGGTGGAAGACCTGGGTGCGCGAGGCTGACGTGCTTCTCGTCGAAGGCGGGGAAGCGATGTATCTCGCCCATTGGATGAGAGAGTCGGGGCTCGCCGCACTCCTGCCCGAGCTGACAGAGACCGTGTGGGTCGGGATCAGCGCGGGCAGCATGGTGCTGACGCCGCGTGTCGGCCCGCGTTTCGTCGACTGGCGACCGGATGCCGGAGACGAGGCGCTCGGCGTGGTCGGCTTCTCGCTGTTCCCGCACCTCGACTACCCCGGGTGGACCGAGAACACGTCCGACAGCGCGCGGGAGTGGGCGGAGACCATCGGCGGGCCCGCGTACGGGATCGACGATCAGACCGCCGTCTCGGTCGTCGACGGCGACGTGAGAGTCGTGTCCGAAGGCAACTGGATCCCGTTCAACCTCGAGGGCGACCGCGACAGCTGAGACTCGAAGGCCGCGAGAGACGGCCGGAGCAGGAAAGGCCCGCTCCCGCGCGACGCGGGGACGGGCCTTTCATGGATTCTGTGGATCAGACGCCGAAGTACAGCTCGTACTCGAACGGGTGCGGGCGCTGGGCCATCGGCAGGATCTCGTTCTCGTACTTGTACGAGATCCAGGTCTCGATGAGCTCCTTGGTGAACACGCCGCCCTCGAGGAGGAACTGGTGGTCCTCCGCCAGAGCGTCGAGCGAATCGAGCAGCGAGTTCGGGACCTGCGGGATGCCCTTGGCCTCCTCGGGGGGAAGCTCGTAGAGGTCCTTGTCGACCGGCTCGTGCGGCTCGATGCGGTTCTTGATGCCGTCGAGGCCCGCCATCAGCTGTGCGGCGAACGCGAGGTACGGGTTGCCGGAGGCATCGGGCGCGCGGAACTCGATGCGCTTGGCCTTCGGGTTGGAGCCCGTGATCGGGATGCGGATCGCGGCGGAACGGTTTCCGGCCGAGTAGACCAGGTTGACCGGAGCCTCGAAGCCCTTGACCAGACGGTGGTAGCTGTTCAGGGTCGGGTTGGTGAAGGCGAGGAGCGCCGGAGCGTGCGCCAGGATGCCGCCGATGTACCAGCGAGCCACATCGCTGAGCTGGCCGTAGCCGGCCTCGTCGTAGAACAGCGGCTTGCCGTCTGCCCACAGCGACTGGTGCGTGTGCATGCCGGAGCCGTTGTCGCCGTAGAGCGGCTTGGGCATGAAGGTCGCAACCTTGCCCCACTCGTTGGCGGTGTTCTTGACGATGTACTTGAACTTCAGGATGTCGTCCGCCGCGTGCACCATCGTGTCGAAGCGGTAGTTGATCTCCTGCTGGCCGCCGGTGCCGACCTCGTGGTGCGAGCGCTCGAGGATGAAGCCCGCGTCGATCAGCTTCAGCGTGATGTCGTCGCGCAGGTCAGCGGTCTTGTCGACCGGGCTGACCGGGAAGTAACCGCCCTTGTACGGGGTCTTGTTGCCGAGGTTGCCGCCCTCTTCTTCGCGGCCGGTGTTCCAGGCGCCCTCTTCCGAGTCGACGCTGTAGAAGCTGGAGTTCGAGGTGACCGAGTAGCGGACGTCGTCGAAGATGTAGAACTCGGCCTCGGGAGCGAAGAACGCGGTGTCGGCGATGCCGGTCGAGGTGAGGTACTTCTCGGCCTTCTTGGCGACCTGACGCGGGTCCTTCGAGTAGATCTCTCCCGTGCGCGGGTTGTAGATGTCGAAGATCATCACGAGGGTGCTCGCCTCGCGGAAGGGGTCGACGTACGCCGTGGTGACGTCGGGGATGAGCTGCATGTCCGACTCGTGGATGCTCGCGAAGCCGCGGATCGATGAGCCGTCGAACAGCTGGCCCTCCGTGAAGAACGCCTCGTCGACCGTGGATGCAGGAATGTTGAAGTGCTGCTGCACACCCGGGAGATCGGTGAAACGGATGTCAAGGAACTTGACGTCGTTCTCCTTGATGTAGCTCAGAACCTCGGACGAATCTTTGAACATGTAACGACTCCTGGATTGCGGATCGATGGCTTCACGGCCATTGTGCACAGTACGGTCGGGGGATTTCTCCCGGGTGTCCGCTTTGTTTCGGTCATGTTACAGCGGTCGCCTAGGCTGGACCGGTGACGGATGCTGTGAACGCGTACCCCGGCGAGCGACTCGGAATGCCGGAGACCGGGCCGGGGAGCATCGCCCGCCCGGGGAGAAGGATCGGAGCGCTGGCGATCGACTGGGCCGCAGCGGTGATCCTCTCCATCGCCTTCTTCGAGTACGAGGCGATCGCGACGACCGTGATCTTCGCGGTGGTGCAGATTCTTTTCATCCCCACGGCCGGCGGAAGTCCCGGCCACCGCATCCTCGGGATGCGCGTCATCCGGTTCGACGGCGGATGGGTCGGCCTCTGGCGCCCGATCGTGCGCACCCTGCTGCTGGCCGTCGTCATCCCTGCGGTGATCTGGGATGCCGATCAGCGCGGTGTCCACGACAAAGCCGCCGGCACGATCCTCATTCGCGCCTGACGTCTGTTCAGGCGCGGCCGCGGTTGCGTCGGCGGGTCTCGCGCGGTGCGCGCCCGCCGAGGAACGATCGTGCCGGGTCGACCACGTACCCGTGGCGCAGCGCCTCACGGCCGATCAGCATCCGGAATCCCATCTCATCACGATTGCTGAGGGTGACCTCGGCGAGGACCTCCCGATCCACCAGTCGGATGAGCATCTTCACGACCAGCCGCTCCTGCGCGTGACCGGACGAGCTCCGCACGGCGCGCCGGTCGTGCACCGGAGTCTCGATCACGACGGCGTCCTCCTGGCTGTCCTGCCAGGGCTTGACCCGGAATCGAACCCAGGCCTCGCCCTCCCGCTCGAACTCGTTCACGTCGAAGGCGTGCAGCGAAGAGGTGCGTGCACCGGTGTCGATCTTGGCCTTGAGCCAGTCGACTCCGAGATCGGGCAGGCTGATCCACTCGCGCCACCCCGTAAGGGTGTTTGAATGGGTAGACCTACTCACTCGATACATCCTGGCAGGAAATCCCCGTGAAGATCGCAGTGCTCTCCCGTGCGCCGCAGGCGTACTCCACCCAGCGGCTGCGTGCAGCGGCGCTTCAGCGCGGTCACAACGTCAAGGTGCTGAACACTCTGCGCTTCGCGATCGACCTGACCGCAGATGAACCGGATCTCCACTACCGGGGCCGGCAGCTGAGCGACTACGACGCGATCCTCCCTCGCATCGGCAACTCCATCACGTACTTCGGCACGGCCGTGGTGCGCCAGTTCGAGCAGATGGACGTGTACACGCCGAACACGGCGAACGGCATCTCCAGCGCCCGGGACAAGCTCCGGGCCAACCAGATCCTGTCCCGGCACAACATCGCGATGCCGCCCACTGCGTTCGTCCGGAACCGTGCAGATGTGCGGCCGGCGATCGAGCGTGTCGGTGGCGCGCCCGTCGTGATCAAGCTGCTCGAGGGCACGCAGGGGATCGGCGTGATCCTCGCTCCGCAGGTGAAGGTCGCCGAGGCGATCATCGAGACCCTGCACTCGACGAAGCAGAACGTGCTCATCCAGAAGTTCATCGCAGAGAGCCGCGGTCGCGACATCCGGGCCCTGGTCGTGGGCGATCGCGTCGTGGCGGCCATGCGGCGCTCCGCAGCCGGTGACGAGTTCCGCTCCAACGTGCACCGCGGCGGGTCGGTCGCCGCTGTCGAACTCGACCCGGTGTACGAGCGGGCTGCTGTGCGATCCGCCCAGATCATGGGTCTGCGCGTCGCAGGAGTGGACATGCTCGAGGGCGAGGATGGACCGCTGGTGATGGAGGTCAACTCCTCGCCGGGGCTGCAGGGGATCGAGATGGCGACCAAGCTCGACGTCGCTGGCGCGATCATCGACTACATCGCGGGACAGGTCGCGTTCCCCGAGATCGATGTGCGGCAGCGCCTGACTGTCTCGACCGGCTACGGCGTGGCCGAGCTGATGGTGCATGGCGCCGTCGACCTCGTGGGCAAGACGCTGGGCGAAGCGGGCCTGTGGGAGCGCGACATCACGGTGCTCACGCTGCACCGGGGCGTGAGCGTGATCCCGAACCCGCGCAAGCACGTCGTGCTCGAGGCGGAAGATCGGCTGTTCTGCTTCGGCAAGCTCGATGAGATGCGCTCCATGATCCCGGAGCGACGTCGACGTCGGGCGAAGGTGCGTCGACTTCCCCGGCAGCCGCTCTCCGAGTGAACGAGAAAAGCGCGGCCGTACCTCGTAGGCGAGGACGGCCGCGCTTTCGCGTGCTCTCAGGGGTCAGCGCGGACGCTGAGCGCGGACCTTCGTCGGGTCGATGCCCTTCGGGATCGGCAGCGACGACAGCGACTGCGAGACCGAGTCGATGCGGCGGATGACCGCGGCCATGGTGGTCTTGTCGATCGCCTTCGGCAGCTTCTTGATGCGCTTGGCGAGGTCGGCGATGGCCACCTCGTCTTCGCCATGCCCGACGTAGAAGACGGTGACGGGCACGCCGTGAGCGACGCGCTGCGCCTTGCTCCGCTCCTCGTTGACGAGGCGGGTGAGGCGGCCACGGGCGCCTTCACCGACAACGACGATGCCGCCGCGGCCGACGGTGCGGTACACCGCCTCCTGCGTCTTCGGGTTGATGCCGACCGGGGTCTCGGAGGCCTGCCAGCTGCGACCGAGGCTGGTGCTGAGCACGTGACCGGTGGCGCCGGGCATCCCGTCGATCTTGGTGTACATCGCCGAGGTCGACATCCGGGTCATCAGGAACAGCGCGCCGAGCACGCCGAGCATGAGGCCGGTGATGCCCCAGAGGATGAGCGTCCAGATCTGGAACGGAGGGATCAGGTATCCCGCGAGCAGGCCGATGAGGATGCCGCCGATGAGGATCGCGATCTGGATCCAGGGGAGCCACGGGTAGGCCTCACGCGTGAACTTGAAGAGGGACTTGATCTGGGAGAAGAACCCAGGACGCTTTTCGGGTTCGGGAGCACTCTTGGCCATAGGTACCAGCCTACCGAGTCCGCGGCATCATGACATCGACGTTCGCGACCAGCGGAGCGCGACGACGCCTGTACTGTTCCTCCACAATCGACGGAGCGCGCAGATCCATCCACATCGCCTCCGGGCTGGCCCGTGAGGCTGTTCATTGCGATGAGATGAGGACATGGCAGACGTCGTGATCGAAGACCGGGGCATCGCGCTCGTTCCGGGCGCGCACCGGGCGGTTCGCACGCTCGATCCGACGGAAGGTCCGTTCGCCGGCGCGCTCGTCACCCGTGGGGACGGGGTGGCGGTGCGGGTGGACGCGACCGCTCTCGCGGGCTGGGTGGGGTGGCGCTTCGCGGGAGCAGAGCACGTCGCAGGACCGATCGACGTCGTTCGACGTTCGGACGGTCATGATGTGCTGCTGCCATGGTGCACGGACCGGGTGCTGGGGTTCCTGGTCCGTCGGACGGCGGCCGGCTCCCTGCTGTCGTCGGGGGAGTGCAGCACGCTCGTCGCGAGTCTGCTGCGGGGTCTCGACGAGCTGGGAGAGGTTGCCGAGGGGGTGCCGCCGGGGGTGTGGTGGCTGAGTGACGACGGCCGCCCCACCTTCGTCATCGGCGAGGGAGAAGACGCGCGAGCGGGGGTCGCGTCGATCATCGAGCGCCTCGTCGAGGACTGCGCTGACAAGGCGTTGAAGCGCGTGCTGGCGACCGTGCAGCAGGGCGTGGCGAAGGCGCTGTCGCAACCGCGAGTGCCCCGACCGCTTCTCGAGAAGTGGGAGCAGGAGATGCTCAGCGTCGCCGCGCCGCGACCACTGGTGCGAGAGAACTTCGCGCCGGAACGAGCCCGCGAGGTTGCTCGCGCTGTCATCTCAGCACACGGCCAGACTGTGCCCGCGCCTCGACGCAGGCGAGCCGATAGTCCGCCCTCCAGACGGCAGGTACCGCTTCTCCAGTGGCTCGTCGAGCGTGTGACGGCGTGCGGTCACACGGCTGTGGCGTCCGGTCGACGGCTCGGCGCGCGTCGACGCTCCCACGTCGGACGACCCTCGGTCTCAGGGACGCCGACGAGGAGAGCCCGTCGGAGGCCACCGCTGCGGCGGCGCGTCGTTCTCATCGCGGGCGCAGCAGCCGCGGTGGTGCTGGCGGGAGGGCTGCTCTGGCCTGGGGAATCGCCAGGGCAGGCAGCCGGTGATGATCACCCCTCGAGGCCGTCTCCGGCACCGGGAGAGGGCGATCCCCCGACCTCGGGTACGACGCCGTCCGTCGATCCGGACGGCGACGCCGGGGAGTCGGAGGACGACGTCGCCGAGGAACAGAAGGCATCATCCGTCGAAGCCAGCGGTCCCGAAGCGGCGGTGTCCGCGTTGCTGGCCCGCATCGCCGAATGCGCCGCGGCGGAAGACACTTCGTGTGCCGGAGCCGTCGCGGCAGGATCGACAGGCGTGGTGGAGGCTCTCGCTGTCGCGGTGGTGGGAAAGCCGACGGCAGACCTGGTCGACGAGTACGGCGACGTCGCGGTGATCAGGATCCGCGCTTCCGAGGACTCATCCGATGAGGGCGATTCGACGCCGGCAGCAGGACCCGAACAGATGCTGGTGCTCGTCCGCCAGGACGAGAAATGGCTGGTCCGCGACGTCTACGGCGTCGCGGACCAGCCAGGATGATGCGGTGTGTCAGGCGCCCAGCTGCGCGGCGAACTGCGCGGACTCGAGGCGAGCCTTCATTGCTCCGAGGAAGCGGGCAGCATCGGCGCCATCGATGATCCGGTGGTCGTACGAGAGCGCGAGGTACACGTAGGAGCGGACGGCGATCGCGTCGGCGCCGCCGACCTTGACCAGGCCCGGACGCTTGACGACCGTTCCGGTTCCGAGGATCGCGGACTGCGGGAGGAACACGACGGGAGTGTCGAACAGCGCGCCCCGCGAACCGGTGTTGGTCAGCGTGAACGTGCCGCCGGCCAGCTCGTCGGGCTTCAGCTTGTTGTCGCGCGTGCGTGCGGCGAGATCGGCGATCTCGTGCGCGATCTGCGCGATGTTCTTCGACGCCGCATCACGCAGCACCGGCGTGAGCAGGCCCCGCTCGGTGTCAACCGCGATCGATACGTTCTCGCTCGCGGGGTAGACGATGTTCTCGCCGTCGACCGTGGCGTTCACGATCGGGAACGCCTGAAGCGCCTCGGCCGTGGCGAGAGCGAAGAACGGGAGGAAGGACAGCTTGTCTCCGGTCTTCTCCAGGAACGACGCCTTCACGCTGTCGCGGTAATCCGCGAGAGCCGTGACGTCGACCTCGACGACCGTCGTCAGCTGAGCGGTCTGCTGCATCGACTCCACCGCGCGCTTGGCGAGGACCTTGCGCAGACGCGACATCGGCTGGGTCGTGCCCCGCAGCGGAGACACCTCGAGCGGAGCCGGAGCGGCTGCGGCGGGGGTGGCTGCCGGTGCGGACTTCGCGGTCTCGGCAGCCTGGAGGACGTCTTCCTTGCGGATACGACCGCCGACGCCGGTACCCGTGACCGATGCCAGATCGACACCCTGCTGGGAGGCGAGGCGGCGAACCAGCGGGGTCACGTACAGGTTGTCGTTGTCCGTCGGCAGGTTGAGCTTCGGAGCCGGTGCTGCGTTCGCAGCGGCGGGCGCCGGCTCGGCGGGAGCGGCGGCAGGTGCGGTCGCAACAGGTGCGGGAGCGGCCGCTGCGGCGGGTGCCTGAGTAGCGGGAGCCGCTGCCGCGGGAGCGGGAGCAGGAGCGGGAGCCTCTGCGGCCGGGGCTTCCGCGGCGGGTGCCTCAGCGGGAGCCGCGCCGGAACCGACACGAGCGAGTACCGCGCCGACGGCGACGGTCTCGTCTTCTGCGGCCAGGATCTCCTGGAGGACGCCGGCAACCGGCGAAGGGATTTCGGTGTCGACCTTGTCGGTCGAGATCTCGAGCAGTGCCTCGTCGACCTCGACGCTGTCGCCGACCTGCTTCAGCCAGCGCGTCACCGTACCCTCGGTCACGCTTTCGCCGAGTTCCGGAAGAACGATGTCCTTCGCGTCGCCCGCGGGAGCGCCAGCGGGAGCGGCCTCGGCGGGTGCCGCCTCAGCCGCGGGGGCCTCGGCGGGTGCTGTCTCGGCGGCGGGAGCGGCCTCGGCTGCAGGAGCAGCCTCAGCAGCGGGAGCGGCTTCCGCCGGGGCATCCCCGGCGGGCGCTGCGGCGCTGCCGTCGCCGATCCGCGCGAGCAGCGCACCGACCTCGACCGTCTCGTCCTCGGCCACGAGGATCTCCTCGATCACGCCGCTGACGGGGGAGGGGATCTCGGTGTCGACCTTGTCGGTCGAGATCTCGAGCAGGCCCTCGTCCGCCTGCACGGTGTCTCCCACCTGCTTGAGCCAGCGGGTGACCGTACCCTCTGTGACGCTCTCGCCGAGAGCGGGGAGGACGACGGATGTGCTCATGACTGAGTCTCCTTCAGGAAGTTGTATGACGCGTATCTAGCTTAGTGACTCGGGCACCGGTTGGTGCTCAGAGGGCGTGCAGCGGCTTTCCGGCCAGGGCGAGGAAGGCCTCGCCGAGGGCCTCGCTCTGTGTCGGGTGCGCATGGATGAGAGGGGCGATGTCCTCGGGGTGTGCTTCCCACGCCACGGCGAGCTGGCCTTCGGTGATGAGCTCGCCGACACGGTCACCGAGCAGGTGCACGCCGATGACGGGGCCGTCCTTGAGGCGCACGACCTTCACGAGTCCGCCCGTTCCGATGATCTCGCTCTTGCCGTTGCCGGCGAGGTTGTACTCGTATGCGACGACCGCGTCGGCTCCGTGCTCGGAGACGGCTGCCTCCTCGGTCACGCCCACGGACGCGACCTCGGGGCTCGAGTATGTGACCTTCGGGATCTGCGAGTCGGGAATGTTCGCGGGCGACAGGCCGGCGATGCGCTCCGCGACGGCGATTCCCTGCTGGAAGCCGCGGTGTGCCAGCTGCAGGCCGGGCACGATGTCGCCGACGGCCCAGAGCCCGGGAACGCCGGTGCGCAGGTCCTCGTCGACGGTCACGAAGCCACGATCGAGCTTCACGCCCGCTTCCTCGAAACCGAGGTCGGCGGTGACCGGCCCGCGCCCGACGGCGACGAGGAGGTAGTCCGCGCTGAACTCCTTGCCGTCCTCCAGGGTGACGGTCACGGAGTTGTCATCCTGCACGGCGGTCTGGAACCGCACGCCGAGGGAGTACTGGATGCCGCGGCGGCGGAACGCGCGCTCGAGGCCCTTGCTCATCGCGATGTCCTCGTTCGGGACGAGGTGCGGCAGCGCCTCGATGATCGTGACCTCGGCACCGAAGGAACGCCACACGCTGGCGAACTCGACGCCGATCACTCCACCGCCGAGGATGAGGACGCGCTCGGGGATGACATCGAGTGCGAGGGCGTGCTCGCTCGTGAGGATGCGCCCACCGATGTCGAGCCCCGGCAGCGAACGGCTGTAAGAGCCGGTCGCCAGCACGACGTCGGCTCCGACGTACACGTCGTCGCCCACGCTGACGCTGCGGTCGGCGTTCAGACGTCCGAGTCCGGCGACGGTCGTGATCCCACGCGCCTTCACGAGCCCCTCGAGCCCCTTGAACTTCTTCGCGACGATGCCCTCGCGGTAGGCGCGCACGCCAGCGGGATCGATTCCCTCCAGGGTGGCGTTGATGCCGACGTGAGCGGCGTCACGCACATGCTCGGCAACCTCGGCCGCGTGCAGCAGCGCCTTGGTCGGAATGCAGCCACGGTGCAGGCAGGTGCCGCCGACCTTGTCCTTCTCGATGAGCGCGACCGACTTGCCGAGCTCGCTGGCGCGCAGCGCTGCGGCATACCCGCCGCTGCCGCCGCCCAGGACGACGATGTCGAAGGTGTGCGTGGTCATATGTCATGCCTCCTTGTGGGATCCTGCGGCGAAGGCGACGATCGATCGGACCATCGCCCCCGTGGGGCCTTTTTCGGTGAAGCCGTACGGGGCACCGCCGTGCTCGCCGGAACCGGCGATGTCGAGGTGTACCCAGGGGATGCGAGGAGCGTCGTCGGCATCGGACGTGCGTCCGACGAAGCGACGCAGGAACAGGCCGGCGTAGGACGCGCCGCCCATCCGATCGCTCATGTTGACGTTCTGCAGATCGGCGATCGGGGACTCCATCGAATCCTCCATGTATGCAGGCAACGGCATGTGCCAGGCCAGCTCATCCGCCTGTGCCGCCGCGGCGAGGATCTCGGCGACGGTGTCGTCGTCGCCGAAGACACCGGTGTGGCGGTTGCCCAGCGCGGAGACGATGGCGCCGGTGAGCGTCGCGACGTCGATGATGACATCGGGGTGCTCGCGGCTCGCGGCCACGAGACCGTCGGCGAGGACCAACCGCCCCTCGGCATCCGTGTTCAGCACCTCGACGGTGGTGCCGTCCAGGATGCGGACGACGTCTCCGGGGCGGAGCGCGCGGCCGGAGGGCATGTTGTCGGTGATGCACAGCCAGGCCGTCACGCGCACCGGCAGTGCGAGCGTCGCGATCGCGCGCAGCGCGGCGAGGCTGGTGGCCGCGCCCGCCATGTCGAACTTCATCCCGACCATGGACGCGGCGGGCTTCAAGGACAGTCCACCGGTGTCGAACGTGATGCCCTTGCCGACCAGGGCGATGTGGCGCTTCGCATCGGCGGGGGAGTAGTCCAGGCGCACGAGACGCGGCGGACGGTCGGACCCCTGGGCGACGCCCAGGATGCCCCCGAAGCCCTGCTCCGCGAGCGCCTTCTCATCGCGGATCTCCACCGTGACGTCGAGGTCGGCGACGCTGTCCGCAGCGCTCTGCGCGAGCTGTTCGGGGCTCTGCCACTCGGCCGGCACGTTCACCAGGTCTTTGATCTGAGCGACGGCATCGCCGACTGCCTGTGCATGGGACACGACATCGTCATCGACATCGGCGTGCAGCGTGACGGCGGTGGCTCGCGTCTTGCCCTTCTCCGACCGGTAGGTCTCGAAGCGGTAGCCGCCGAGCACCGCGCCCTCTGCTGCCGCCGCGGCGAACGCCTCGAGTCCCGGGGCGAGAGCGAGCGCCACATGGTCGAAGCCGGTCAGCGAGCGCAGCGCTGCGCCGACCGCCGTGCGGACGGCGGCCTCGTCTGCCGAGGCGCCGGCGCCGACGACGGCGAACGGGAGGGACGTCACCTCCGGTGCGTACACCCGGACGAAGGAGGAAGCGGATCCGGTGAACCCGATGCCGGCCAGCGCGTCAGCAAGACCGGGATATCCGGTGAGCGACTCGGGCGATGCGGAGAGATCGGAGACGACGAGTACTGCGGCATCTGCAGCACTT
Organism: Microbacterium sp. PMB16; assembly: GCF_051294855.1. Taxonomy (GTDB): domain Bacteria; phylum Actinomycetota; class Actinomycetes; order Actinomycetales; family Microbacteriaceae; genus Microbacterium. The sequence goes on along the minus strand of NZ_CP145908.1, from coordinate 3,453,443 downwards.
CCGGGAAACGTATCGAGGGTGTGCGACAGCACGGGAAGCGTCATGATTCCATCCTAGGATCCCGCCGCAGCCTCGGTGCGCGGGCGGGGCTCCGCGTGTTCGCTCTCAGCATGACCGGCCCAGCCCGGGGGCCAGACACTGCTCGTAGCATGGTGACATGCCCTTCTCCGGTGAGATCCACGAACGTGTCGCGAATGCGCCGACGGTGCCGCACGGCCTGCCCCTGGTCGTGCTGTTGACGGGGTTCACCGACGCCGGCAGCGCTGTGTCCGGTCTCATCGACCACCTGCGTGAGACCGCGTCGCCCCAGCCCATCGTCGTGTTCGACAACGACGTGCTGCTCGACTACCGGGCGCGCCGCCCGGTGATCTCCTTCGATCAGGACCACCTGACGGAGTTCCGGCCCTCCCGCCTCGAACTCTCCCTGGCGACCGACGCGCTGGGCCAGCCGTTCCTCCTGCTCGCCGGGTACGAACCGGACTTCGCCTGGAACGCGTTCGCGCAGACGGTGCTCGATCTGGCCGCCGAATTCGAGGTCAGCGGACTCAACTGGGTGCACTCGATCGCGATGCCCGTGCCACACACCCGCCCGATCGGGACCACCGTCAGCGGCAATCGCCGCGAGCTCACGGTCGCGCACTCGGTATGGCGCCCGCGCACGCAGGTACCGGCCACGGCCGGTCATCTGCTCGAGTTCCGTTTTGCGGAGCAGGGTCTCCGCGTCGTCGGCTTCGTCCTCCTGGTGCCGCACTATCTCGCCGAGACGGAGAATCCGGATGCCGTCATCGCTGCCGCCGAGAAGCTGATGGCCTCCACCGGCCTCGTGCTCATGCTCGACGCCGTGCAGGAACGCCGAGAGGACTACTTCACGCGGGTCGACGAGCAGGTCGCCGGCAACGATGAGCTGCAGCAGATGGTGCAGAACCTCGAGCGCCGCTACGACGCCTACATGGCCGGACGCAATCCCGATGACGAGTCCTACGACGAGGGCGGTTTCAGCGAGCGGGATCTGCCGAGCGCCGACGAACTGGCCGCAGAGCTGGAGCGCTATCTCGCCTCGCGTCCATCCGGAGACGAAGACAAGCCCGGGCGCGGTTGAGAAGAATCTGCGCCAACTTCACCGGAATGCGTCGGCATCGCCACACGTGTGCGATACTAGGACTCTGACCCGTTGTCAATCGGTGTTTTCCCACACCGGACTTGACAAGGGTCTTACTAGTGTCCGAAATGTCCCGGGGCGGCTCATCAGCCCCGTGAAAGGCGAAACGTGACTCCTGCCACGACGAAGAAAACCCGGACGACGAAGAAGGCCGAAGAGACCGCCGTCGACGCTGAGGTCGAGGTCGACGCGCCCGAGAAGCCCGCCCCGCTGAGCGCGGCGAAGCGTGCGGCCGCGAAGCGCGCCCCGGTCAAGAAGAAGAAGGCGGACGACGTCGTCGAAGAAGACGAGGCTCCTGTGGCCGGTGCTGTCGACGACGACGAGGACGACGACGCCAAGCCGAAGTTCACCGAGCCCCTGCCGACCGGCGCGATCGTCATCTCGTCCAACGACGACGAAGACGTCCCGGTCTACTCGACCCAGATCACCGGCGCGACAGCCGACCCGGTCAAGGACTACCTGAAGCAGATCGGAAAGGTCGCCCTGCTGAACGCGGCCGAAGAGGTCGAGCTCGCCATGCGCATCGAGGCGGGCCTGTTCGCCGAGGAGAAGCTCTCGGCGATGTCGGCTGCGGAGAAGACCGGCCAGCTCGGTCTCGACCTCCAGTGGGTCGCCCGCGACGGACAGCGCGCGAAGAGCCATCTGCTCGGCGCCAACCTCCGCCTCGTCGTGTCGCTTGCGAAGCGTTACACGGGTCGCGGCATGCAGTTCCTGGACCTGATCCAGGAGGGCAACCTCGGCCTCATCCGCGCCGTCGAGAAGTTCGACTACACCAAGGGCTTCAAGTTCTCGACCTACGCCACCTGGTGGATCCGTCAGGCGATCACCCGTGCGATGGCCGACCAGGCGCGCACCATCCGCATCCCTGTGCACATGGTCGAGGTCATCAACAAGCTCGCCCGCGTGCAGCGGCAGATGCTGCAGGACCTCGGTCGCGAACCCACTCCGGAAGAGCTCAGCCGCGAGCTGGACATGACGCCGGAGAAGGTCGTGGAGGTGCAGAAGTACGGTCGTGAGCCGATCTCGCTGCACACCCCGCTCGGTGAAGACGGCGACAGCGAGTTCGGTGACCTCATCGAGGACACCGAGGCGGTCGTGCCGGCCGACGCGGTGGGCTTCACGATGCTGCAGCGCCAGCTCGAGCAGCTGCTCGACTCGCTGTCGGAGCGTGAGGCCGGCGTGATCCGGATGCGCTTCGGACTCGGCGACGGTCAGCCCAAGACGCTCGACCAGATCGGTGACACGTTCGGCGTCACGCGTGAGCGCATCCGCCAGATCGAGTCGAAGACGATGGCGAAGCTCCGTCACCCGAGCCGCTCGCAGTCGCTCCGGGATTACCTCGAGTGATGCAGGCGAACGAGGGCAAGGCGCTCGAGACGAGCGTCGACGGAAAGTCGTTCGCGCGGATTCCGCTGCGTACCCGCGTCGTGATGCCGGATGACGACCTCGATGCGATCATCACCGAGTACGCGAAGGATGCCGTCCGCCCGGGCGATCTCCTGTTCGTGACCGAGAAGATCGTCGCGATCACGCAGGGGCGGTCGTACCGTCTCGACGAGATCACGCCGCGCAAGCTGGCGCTCTTCCTGTCGAAGTACGTCACCCGCACGCCGTACGGCATCGGTCTCGGCATGCCCGAGACGATGGAGATGGCGCTGCGCGAGTGCGGCACTCCGCGCATCCTGCTCGCTGCGGCCGTCGCTGCAGTGACCAAGGCCTTCGGACGCAAGGGCGACTTCTACCGGATCGCCGGCGACAAGGCTCGCGCGATCGATGGACCGACCAAGCACACGATCCCGCCGTACAACGAGGCGGTCGTGCTCGGACCGAACAATCCTCGCGGCGTCGCCGCGCACCTGAAGTCGCTGCTCGGGGGCTCGCTGGAGGTGGCCGTGGTCGACATCAACGACCTCGGCGGCAACATCCTCGGGTCCACGCTCGACAAGGACGGCGAACGCCGGCTGGTGAGGATCCTCGGCGACAACCCGCTGGGTCAAGGCCTCGAGTCCACGCCCCTCGGGATCGTGCGCGCGGTCTGACCCACCCTTCGTCAGGCCCAGGGACCGAATCGAGAAAGGCCCGGATGCTCAGCATCCGGGCCTTTCTCGTATCAGGTCAGAACCCGATGACCTCGCGGTAACGCGGCTTGTGTCCGGTGCGGACGCCGGTGACGCTCGGCTTGTTCTCGTAGACGCCGGCGCCCCAGTTGCCCTCGACGAGTACGGGGCCGTCGGGCGAGACCACGATGTCCCATCCGACGTACTGCACCTGTGGAACCACGCGCGCGACCTCGTCGATGAAGGCGCGCACCTCGTCCATGTACGGCAACTGGAAGTCGGCGATCGGGAAGCCGGTGTCGGGATGGGTCTCGTGCACGTGCCCGTGCGAGTCGTAGCCGGCGCCGACGGCGTGGCCGTTCTCGTCGAGCATCGTGTAGAAGCCGCCGAACGTCATCTGATCGCTCACCGCGCCGCGGCCGAACTTCTGGGCCATCGCGAGGATGTGCGCCTTCTCGCCGTCGAAGAAGGCGGTGACGCGCGTGGTGTTGACGGTGCCGGGACACACGGCCGCGAGGGCGTCGTGCTGGCGGATGACCTCTTCGATGAGCAGTTCGCCACGGCTCAGAAGACCGGCGTGGAACTCGTCCCAGTCGGTGATGTCGGCAGCGTGGTAGCGGTGCACGCCCGTGCCCGCCTGACCCACCGGTTCCTTCGTGACGATCGTGCCGAGACGCTGCGTGAGCTCCCGGACGGCATCCGCGTTCCCCTCGTCGACGATGAGCCAGTCACGGTGCAGGTGCGAGGCGAAGTGGCGGTTGAACTCGATCTTGTCCTGGAAGATCCAGCGGAAGTCGGGGTGGTCGTACCGCTGCGAGAGCTGGTTCGACACGGGGTGCGTCATGAACGTCTCGCGCTCCGCCTTGGTGAGCATGGCGAAGTCGTAGTCGATGTAGTCCTGGAATCCGACGTTGTGCCGGGCAGCAGACCAGAGCATGTCGACGACGATGGCCGGCACCGCCTTGTGGTGCTGCTCCGACGCCTCCTTGGCTCGCTCCACCACCGATCCGACATCGATGCGGCGGGCACGACCCAGCAGATAGCGGACGCGGGGCGCGAGGGAAAGACGAGACATTGGGCTCCGAGGGTAGGGGTCCCCACCAGTCTACGGGGGCTCACAGGCCAACCTGGGAAGCCGGAAGCTAGGCTGGAAAGCGTGTGTGACACGACTTCCAGCGCCCTGCCGCGTGCGGTGATCTCCCGCTCTGCGCTCGCTGCGGCGGCATCCACGGCTCTCCGCGCCGGGGGTCGCATCGCGGATCTGCGGCGCGATGCCTGGGGGCACGGCGTCCTCTCGGTCGCGCAGGCCGTGACCGCGGCAGGAGCCGAGCAGGTGCTCGTCGATTCGGACGGCGAGGTCGAGGCGCTGCGCCTGGAAGGCATCGTCGGCGTCACGGCGGCGACCGCGGACATCGACCCGGTGCTGTTGTACGGGCTGCCTGACGAGGACGGATCCTTCGACACGCGCCCCGTCATGAGGTTCGCCGGCCGCGTCCTCTCGACGAAGCTCCTCCGCGCGGGCGATGCGGTCTCGTATGGATACACGTTCCGCGCAGAGACCGACACGAACGTCGCGCTCGTCACCGGCGGGTACGCACAGGGCGTCGTGCGTGCTCTCGGCAACCACGCTCACGTCGAAGTCGACGGCAGGGCCAGGCCGATCGTCGGGCGCGTCGCGATGGACGTCTGCGTGATCGATCTGCAGGGGTCCGACGCAGAACTCGGAGCCGAGGTCACCTACTTCGGCGGGTCCGGACCCGCCGCTCCGGGGCTCGCCCGGTGGGCCGACGTGACAGGCTTGACGGTCGGCGAACTCGTCACCGTCGCCGGGGCGCACGCCGTCCGGGGGTGGGAGGCATGAACCGCCCGGAGCTGCGGATCAGCAGCGACGTCCTGCGCTCCAACATCGACGCTGTGCGGACCCGCATCGCACCGTCCACGCTCATGATGGTCCTCAAGGACGACGCGTACGGTCATGGGCTCTCGTGGGCCGTGGAGACCGCCGTGACGGCCGGTGTGAAGCTGTTCGGCAGCTACGACGTGCGAACCGGCTTGGACGCGCGGCGGATCGCCGGAGGTGGCGACGTGCGCGTCTTCGCCTGGGCGACGTCGTCGGATGCCGAGATCGACGAGGCCCTCGTTCGAAACATCGAGCTCGGCGTCGGATCCGCCGAGTACCTGCGGCGGATCATCTCCCGTGCCTCCGTCCTCGGCGTCACCGCACGCGTGCACCTGAAGATCGACACCGGACTGCATCGGAACGGCATCCTCCCCGAGGAATGGGCCGAGGCGGTCGCGGAGGCGCGGGCGGCCGAGCGCTCCGGAGTGCTCGCACTCGACGGCGTCTGGAGTCATATCTCCGAGGCCAGCGATGCCGACGACGATGAGGCGCAGGCGGCGTTCGTGGAGGCTCTCCGCGTCGCCGACGAATCCGGCGTCGCCCCGGCCGCACGGCATCTGACGGCGTCCGCCGCATCGTGGTGGCGGCCGGAGCTCCGCGGATCGGTGTCGCGCATCGGCGCCTTCTGCTACGGCATCCGCTCGGCCGACGGGCCGGAGCTCGAGGGCATCCGGCCGGTGGCCACGCTGGTCGCCGCGATCACGGACGTGGTGGAGGGCGACGGAGTGATCGGCATCGGGAGCTTCGACGGCCTGCCTTCCACGCTCGCCGATGCATCGGTCGGAACGCCCGCGGGCGCGCGCGTTCTGAAGCGGATCGATCCGGTGACGTCGATCATCGAGGGCTGGCCGGGAATGCGGATCGGTGACGAGGTCACGCTGTTCGGCGCGGGGGACCACGGGGAATCGAGCGCGACGAGTCTCGCTGAACGCATCGACACCGTCGGGGAAGAGATCCTCACCCGATTGAGCCCTCGCGTGCGTCGCGTCATCCAGGGATGAAGCCGCGTCATCCGGGGATGAAAAAGGCTCCGGACCGCGCCGAAGCGCGTCCCGGAGCCGGAGCGAAAGGGATCAGACGGTCTCGACGAGGCGGGCGCTCTCGTCGTGCCAGCTGGTCGCGATGCTGCGGAGCTTCTCTTCGTACTTGCGGCCGTGGTGGGCGCAGAACAGGAGCTCGGATCCGTTGACTTCGGCTGCGATGTACGCCTGAGCGCCGCAGGAATCACAACGATCCAGTGCGGTCAGGCGAAACTCGATGGCGGAAGCCTCACGTTCGGTCGTTGCATTCATCTCGGTGCCTCCTCGGGTGTCGGCCTCGCTGTGGGTGTGCTCAATACAACCATGCTGCACCTGTATGCATGCCCGGTTGACGGCGTGTTTCGCTCAGCGCGTACGCCGACGGCACGGGCTCCGGCCTGGTGGGGAGTGTCGGCGGCCCAGTCGGGGCTGTCGAGAATAGACTCGGAGATTGTGACCGCCGAGTATTCCGCCCATCATCTCCAGGTGCTCGAAGGGCTCGAGGCTGTCCGCAAGCGTCCCGGTATGTACATCGGTTCCAACGGATCGCCGGGCCTGATGCATTGCCTGTGGGAGATCATCGACAACGCCGTCGACGAGGCCGTCGACGGCAACGGCGCGAAGATCGACGTGATCCTCCACGACGACGGCAGTGTCGAGGTGCACGACCGTGGTCGCGGCATCCCCGTCGACGTCGAACCGCGCACGGGACTCACCGGCGTCGAGGTCGTCTTCACCAAGCTGCACGCCGGTGGAAAGTTCGGTGGCGGATCGTACGCGGCATCCGGTGGTCTGCACGGTGTCGGGGCCTCGGTCGTGAACGCACTCTCCGAGCGGCTCGACGTGGAGGTCGATCGGGGCGGCAAGACCTACGCGATGTCGTTCCACCGCGGTGAGCCCGGCATCTTCACGGACAGCGGCGAGAAGCGGCCGGATGCGCCGTTCACGCCGTTCGAGGACAAGAGCGAGCTCCGCGTCGTCGGCAAGGCGCCGCGCGGCGTCACCGGAACCCGTGTCCGCTACTGGGCCGACCGGCAGATCTTCACGAAGGATGCGACATTCCAGCTGGGCGAGCTCGAGACGCGCGCGCGGCAGACGGCGTTCCTGGTCCCCGGTCTCGAGATCGTCGTCCGCAACGACCGCGCCGAGGACCGCCCAGCGGCGGCCGGAGAGGACGGAGCCCTCCTCGACGCGAGCGCACCGAACGAGACCTCGTACCACTACGAGGGCGGAATCTCCGAGTTCGTCGACTACCTGGCGACCGACCCGCCCGTCACCGACAACTGGCGCATCCAGGGCGAGGGCACGTTCAAGGAGACCGTCCCTGTTCTGCAGGCGGACGGGCACATGATCGCCACGGAGGTCGAGCGCGTGTGCGCCGTCGACATCGCGCTCCGCTGGGGCACCGGTTACGACACCCGGGTGCGCTCCTTCGTCAACATCATCTCGACGCCCAAGGGCGGAACCCACCAGCAGGGCTTCGAGCAGGAGCTTCTGAAGGTGCTGCGCTCCCAGGTCGAGCAGAACGCGCGCCGGCTGAAGGTCGGCAACGACAAGCTCGAGAAGGACGACGTGCTCGCCGGGCTCACCGCCGTGCTCACGGTGAACGTGCCCGAGCCGCAGTTCGAGGGCCAGACCAAGGAGATCCTCGGTACGCCGGCCGTGCGGCAGATCGTGGCGCAGGTGATCCGCAAGGACCTCGCGCAGCGCTTCACCTCCACGAAGCGCGACGACAAGAACCAGGCGGCGCAGCTGCTCGACAAGATCGTCTCCGAGATGAAGGCACGCGTGTCCGCGCGGGCGCACAAGGAGACCCAGCGCCGCAAGAACGCGCTGGAGTCGTCGACGCTGCCGACCAAGCTCGTCGACTGCCGCACCAACGAGGTCGAGCGCAGCGAACTCTTCATCGTCGAGGGTGACTCGGCGCTCGGCACGGCCAAGAACGCCCGCAACAGTGAGTTCCAGGCTCTGCTGCCCATCCGCGGCAAGATCCTGAACGTGCAGAAGGCGTCGGTCAGCGACATGCTGTCGAACACCGAATGCGCCTCGATCATCCAGGTGATCGGGGCGGGCTCCGGTCGCACGTTCGACATCGACTCGGCCCGCTACGGCAAGGTGATCCTGATGAGCGACGCCGACGTCGACGGCGCCCACATCCGTACTCTGCTGCTCACGCTCTTCTTCCGCTACATGCGTCCGCTGATCGAGCACGGCCGCGTGTTCGCCGCCGTGCCTCCGCTGCACCGGGTGATCGTGATGAACCCCGGTTCGAAGCCGAACGAGACGATCTACACCTACAGCGAGCAGGAGATGCACGCGCTGCTGGCGAAGCTCCGCAAGGCCGGCAAACGCTGGCACGAGCCGATCCAGCGCTACAAGGGCCTCGGCGAGATGGATGCCGAGCAGCTCGCGAACACGACCATGGACAAGTCAGGGCGTCTGCTGCGCCGGGTGCGCATGGAGGATGCCGAGGCGGCCGGTCGGGTCTTCGAGCTGCTGATGGGCAACGAGGTCGCCCCGCGTCGCGAATTCATCATCGATTCCTCGGGCCAGCTGTCGCGCGAAGCCATCGACGCCTGAGCGGTCGGGTCAGCGGACCGCGTCCAGCGCGGCGTCATACACCGCGACGAGCGCCTCGCGGTGGGTGTGCTGTGCGACGAGGTCGCGGTGCGCGATCGCTGCTTCGCTGAGCGCGGTCAGCAACGCGGGGTCGTCTCTCAGCCGGGTCAGCGCGGCAGCGAGTCCTGCAGCGTCCGGAGTCTCCGTCACGAGACCACCGCCCGGGGGCAGGGTCTCCGCCAGGTCGGGATCTGTGACGATCACCGGCAGGCCGGTGGCGATCGCCTCGAGGATCACCATCGGCTGGTTGTCGAAGTCGAGGGAGCTGGAGACCAGGACGTGCGCCTCGCGCATCGCTGCGAGCACCTCGGACTGCGCGACGCTGCCGTGCACGCGGATGCGCCCGTCGGGGAGATCAGCCGCACGTCGTGACACGGCGGCCCGCGAGACGCCGTCGCCGTACATGTGCGCGGCGATTCCCGGTACCTGCCCCACGGCTTCGAGGAAGACATCGGGACGCTTCTCCGGGGAGAGTCGACCGCACCACATCACCCGCAACTGCTCGCCAGGCGGGACGATTCGCACCTCGGGAATGCCCGCCGCATCGAGCACCGACCGTTCGAGCCCGTTCGAGAGCACCGTGATCGGCGTCTCGACTCCCTGGGCGCTGAGCTTCTGAGCGAAGTGCGCCGAGGGGACGATGACGTGGTCGGCGTGGTTGGCCTGGCTCACCATCAGCCGCCACATCCGTCGCGCCGTGCGCGTGCGCGTGTACGGAGACGACGAGTCGACATCGGACCGGTCGTGGCTCATGCGCCGCCGATGCATGCCGGCCAGCAACGCCGTCGTGATGCCGGGCAGCGGCAGGACGGATCGGGTGTAGACATCGACCCGGCCGTGCATGGTCTGCACGACGGGTATGCCGAGTGCGCGAGCGGCTTCGAACCCGGCCAGCGCCGCGAACATCTCGGTGTGCACATGAGCCACATCGACCGCATGCGCCCGCAGCTCCTGCTGCAGCATGGCGGCGGCCGCGGCGGGCGACCAGGTGAACGGATAGCCGTCGGGAGCGAAGCCCCGCGCGGTCGGCAGCCGGATGACCGAGGGATCGGCGCTTGGTGCGGAGAGCGGCGCGAACACCAGCACCTCGTGGCCGGATCGCTCCAACTCCTCCTTGTGGGCCTTGATCACGGTCTGCACTCCACCGAGCGTCGGCAGGTAGTAGTCGGTGACCATGGCGATGCGCACCCCCTCAGACTAGGACGTCGTCGACGGTTCGCCGGGTGAGCGGTGGCTCGGCTACGCTCTTTGCTGAGCAATCGCCCCGGCTCGAAAGGTCGTCCGTCGTGTTCTCGCCCCTCGTTCTCGCCCAGTGGATCCCCGACGGTGTCGCTGGATCCGATGACGGAGTGGTCGTGTCGATCGACACCACTCCACGGACGAATCGGTCGGCGTCGCTTCTGCGCGTCGAAAAAGGACCCGTGGTGCTTTCTCTCTCGCCTACACGGGCGAGAGAGCTCCGCCTCAGCGATGGAGAGCGCGTCGACCCAGGGGAGCTGTCTGCCCGAGTCGAGACGGCGGGGCTTTCCTTCCATGGCGCCGATCACCTCTTCTATCTGGCCGTCCGGGCCCAGGCCGCGCTTCGGGGCGAGGCAAGCCGGTCGGAAACGCGTCAGCTCAGCGCCGACGATGCCGCGCTGTTCGAGGGTTTCACGGCGGAGGCACCCGAGGACGATCTCGACGACGCGTTCGTCGAACTCGACCACTGGCTGGTCTTCGGCACCTTCGTCGGCGACAGGCTGGTGTCCGCCGCGAGCATGTATCCGTGGGACGGGACTCGGCTCGCCGACCTCGGAGTGATCACGCTTCCGGCGTTCCGCGGCAGAGGCTGGGGTCGAGCGACGGTCCGAGCCATGAGTGCTGAAGCGCTCCGGCGGGGATACGAGCCGCAATATCGCTGTCAACTCGACAATGCCGCCTCCGTCGCGCTCGCGCGAGCGGCGGGGTTCACCGTCTTCGGCGAGTGGGACGTCATTCCTGCGGACTCCTGACGGTCGTGCGACCCTCGGCAGGAGGGGGCCGCTATGGTGAAGAGCATGTCCGGAGCCCGTGTGTTGGTGACGGGGGCGAGCGGGTTCCTCGGTGGCCATGTGGTGCGCGATCTTCAGGCTCACGGCATCGAGGTCTTCGCTGCCGGGCGTAACGCAGAAACCCTGGCTGCGGTCGCGGACGCCGAGCACCGCCTGACGGGCGATCTGCGGTCTCTGGCCTCCGTCGCGCTGCCGGTGGACGCCGTGATCCATTGCGCGGCGCTCTCGACCCCCTGGGGGCCGTGGCGGGCCTTCCGTGAGGCGAATGTCGAGGGCACAGCGCATGTCGTGGAGTTCGCCCGCCGGAACGGGGTGCGACGGATCGTGCACGTGTCCTCGCCGAGCGTGTACGCCGCGCCACGCGATCGCCTGCTGATCCGCGAGGCCGAGGTCGACCCCGACAACCGGCTCAACGGGTACATCCGCTCCAAGATCGCAGCGGAGGCGCTGCTGCAGGCGGCCCGACTCGCGGGGGAGGTCCGGGAACTCGTGATCGTGCGGCCCCGCGGGTTGATCGGGATCGGCGACCCGAGTCTGATCCCGCGTCTGATCGACGTGCACCGCCGACTCGGGATGCCGCTGTTCGACGGCGGCGAGAACCTGATCGATGTCACCGCGGTCGAGAACGTGGCGACGGCGCTGCGGCTCGCGATCGACGCGGGAGACCCGGCCGGCGGCGTGTACAACATCAGCAACGACGACCCCCGGCCGTTCCGGGACCTGTTGGTCGAGCTGCTCGAGCTCCTCGGGGAGACGCCGCGGATGAGGCCGATGAACCGCCGGGCGGCGTGGGGTCTGGCGACGGCGCTGGAGGGGATCTGCCGGGTGACACCCGGGCGTCCTGAGCCGCCGCTCACGCGGTACACGCTCAGCACGATCGCGTACTCGCAGACTCTCGACCTGACACGCGCCAAGGCGGAGCTCGGGTATCGGCCGCACATCTCCCTCGACGATGCGCTCGCCCGTGTCGCGGCGAACCTGCGAGCGGCAGCATGAGCGGGCGCCTGCGGCACTACGTCTGCGGGAGCACGAGCCACGATCTCGCGGCGATGTTCCGCGGTGGGGCGCATGAGGTGCGGCAGTTCCCCTCGGGAGTCTTCCTGTACGACGGCGCGGGCGGGCAGCGCGTGCTCTTCGACACCGGCTACGCGGCGGGCGAGTGGAACACCGGCTGGCGCGGTGCCGTGTACCGCTGCCTGCTCCCGCCGAAGATCGCGTCGACCGATGACATCGCCCGACAGCTGCGGGAAGACGGCGTGGATCCGGTATCCGTCACGCACGTGGTGCTGTCGCATCTGCATCCGGATCATGTGGGCGGCGTCGCGCATTTCCCCGGTGCGACATTCGTGCTGACGTCGGGGTTGCAGCGATCGCTGCACGCGCCACGGCTCCGCGCCGGCATCCTGACGGGCCTCTTCCCGCCGTGGTTCGGCGACGCCGCGACACTCGTTCTCGACGAGGAGGCGTTCCTGGCCACGGAGGTCGCCGGCGTTCCCATCCGCGCCGCGGATCTGCTCGGAGACGGCAGCTACCTGATCCTCGATCTCCCCGGTCATGCCGACGGTCACGTCGGCGCAGTGATCGAAGGACGTGTGCTGATCGCCGGCGATGCGGGCTGGGGCCGCGACCTGCTGGGAGCGGCGGATGATCTCCGGGCGTTGCCACGCGCGGTGCAGCACGATTATGCCGAGTACACGCGAACGGCCGTCCGCCTGCAGGAGATCGCGGCCGCGGGCGTCCACATCGTGTGCAGCCACGACCCGCTCGTCGAGAAGGAGCTCCTCTCCTGATGTCCAAGGTGCGGATCCTGCGCGAGTTCGTGGCGGCGCGATGGTGGCGGCCACTGCGCACGCGCGCCGCCGTCGAGCGGCGTCAGGCGAGGCTGCTGCGCCGGCAGCTTCGGTTCCTCCGACGCCGGTCGCCCTATTTCCGCGATCTTCTCGAGACGCACGCCTTCGACGAGCTCCCGCTGATGGACAAGAGCGTGATGATGAATCGCTTCGACGAGATCAACACCGTCGGGGTGCGTCGGGACGAGGCCCTGGCCCTTGCGATCGCCAACGAGCGGTCGCGGGACTTCGCGGCCGACCTCGGTGCGAACTCGGTCGGGCTCTCCAGTGGCACCAGCGGTCACCGCGGTCTCTTCATCGTGAGTCCGCGCGAACGCGATGCCTGGGTGGGGACCGTTCTGGCCCGCACCCTGCCGCGCGGCAAGCTCACCGGGCACCGGATCGCCCTGTTCCTCCGGGCCGACAACAGCCTGTACGAATCCGTCGGTTCCCGAGCGGTGTCGTTCTCGTACTTCGACGTGCACACCGACATGGCGGAGAACATCCGTCGACTCGACGACTTCCAGCCGACGATCCTGGTGGCGCCGCCCTCTGTGCTCCGGCTCATCGCGCGCGCGGCAGAAGCGGGGACACTCGGGGTGCTCCCGCAGAAGGTCTACACCGTCGCCGAGGTCCTCGAGGTCGCAGATGAGGGCCGCATCGCCTCCGCGCTGGGTCAGGAGCGTGTGCACCAGCTGTACCAGTGCACCGAGGGATTCCTCGCGCACACCTGCGAGCAGGGCGTGATCCACTTGAACGAGGACAGCGTGCTCTTCGAGCGAGAGCCGCTCGACGACGAGCGCTTCACACCGATCATCACCGATCTCCGTCGCCGCGCGCAGCCGATCGTGCGCTATCGCCTCGGTGACGTTCTTCGCCCCCGCGCGACCCCGTGCCCGTGCGGGAGCGCGCTGACGGCGATCGAGCGGATCGAAGGACGGGAAGGCGACACGTTGCTGTTCCGCGGCCGCGACGGCCGAACCGTCCCCGTGTTCGCCGACGTGATGACCCGCGCGCTGCTCTACGCGGAAGGCTTCGACGAATACCGTGTGGTGCAGACGCACGCGTCGCTCCTCGAGATCGCCCTGGATGTGCTCGATGATCGGACGACGGACAGCGTCAGGCACGAGGTGCAGTCGCTCGCGGACCGGCTGGGCTGCGAACGTCCGGAGATCGTCTTCACCGCCTACGAGCGGGATGGTTCGGTGAAGCTGCGCCGGGTGGTGCGGACCTGGAGGGGGACTGCCGATGAAGAGCTGTGAGATCGTCGGATGGGGGAGCGTGCTCCCACCGGATGCCGTGCGTTTCGGCGACGAGGTGCGCTATCGCATCGCGGAGGACGTGTCGCATCTGGACATGCTCGCCGGCGCCTGCACGCGCGCACTGGAACACGCGGGCATCGGCATCGACGACGTCGATCTGGTGCTCGGGGCGTCGGCTGCGGGCGTCCAGCCCATTCCCTGTACCGCAGCGCTCGTCCTGGAACGGCTGACGCTCGCAGGGCACGCCGCCGCCTTCGACGTGAACTCGACCTGCACCAGCTTCATCACCGCCCTCGACGTCGCTTCCCGCTACCTCGACGCCGGCGACCACGAGACGATCCTCGTCTTCGCGGGCGACGTCGGCACGCGATTCCTGAACCCTGCTCAACGCGAGAGCTATGAGCTGTTCAGCGACGCGGCGGTGGCAGTCGTCCTCCGCCGATCCGCCGACGCGGAGCGCGGTGTGATCGCCAGCGCACAGCAGACCTGGCCCGCCTATGCGCACGACACCGAGATCCGCGGCGGCCTGTCACGCTCTCCCGCACAGATCTTCGCTGATGCGGATCCCGCTGACTACCTGTTCGACATGAACGGGCGGCGGGCCCTGCTCGGCATGATGCGCGTGCTGCCGGAATTCTTCGAGCGGTTCCACGCCAAGAGCGGGCTCGACTACGACGATGTGGCGCTCTGGGTGCCGCACCAGGCGTCGGCGGCGCTCGGGCCGATGCTCGACCGCCTCGGCATCCCCGAGGATCGCCGCGTCGACGAGGTCGCGAGGTTCGGGAACATGGTGTCGGCATCCGTGCCGTTCATGCTCACTCGCGCTCTGGAGTCCGGGCGCATCGGCGCCGGCGATACCGTCATCCTCTGCGGCACGGCCGCCGGACTCACTGCGAACATCCTCGCCCTGCGGCTCTGAGGCGGCGAAGCGCTCAGACGATCGTGCGGCCGATACTGCCGATCACGCCGTCGATCGGCTGACCGGAGGCGTCTCTCCGCGCACCCGCGTCGGGGAGCTTGCGCACCGCGCCCGTCGGATCGACGGCCTGTGCAGGGCCCGGCCCCACCCAGGCGACCGTGAGCCGGTCTTCGCCCTTCAGGAACGAGTGGGCCCGCACACCGCCGGTCGCGCGGCCCTTCGCGGGGTACTCCGCGAACGAGGTCACCTTGGCGCGGCCGGGATCGGTGCCCGGCAGGATGCTGTCTCCGCCCGAGACCGTGGCCACGACGGCTTCCGCGCCCGAGGACACAACGCCGAAGGACAGCACCGAAGCACCGGATCCGAGCTTGATCCCGGCCATGCCACCGGCGGGCGCTCCCTGCGGCCGCACCGCGGATGCCGGGAAGTGCAGCAGCTGCGCATCGGTCGTCACGAACACGAGTTCGGAATCGTCCGGAGCATCGGCGGCACCGACCACCGAGTCGCCGGGCTTCATGCCGATGACCTCGAGGTCGGGGCGGACCGGGAGCGTCGCCGGGACGATGCGCTTCACCGTGCCCTGAGCCGTGCCCAGCGCGATCGGCGTCTCGCTGTCGAAGCGCACGAAACCGATGACCTTCTCGCCCTTCGTTGTGATGCCGAGGTAGTCGCGCAGGGGCGTGCCTGCAGCCAGCTGCACGGATGTCGCGGGCACCGAAGGCAGGTCGACGGGGGAGAAGCGCACGACCCGGCCGGCGCTGGTCAGCGCACCGAGCTCGGCCCGGACCGTGGTCTCGACCGTCGTCAGGATGGCGTCGTGCTTGCTCCGCCTCGCCGGGACGGTGAGTTCCTGTCCCTCGACGAGGTCGATGCGCACGGCCCGTCCCGTCGTCGACAGCACCAGGACGGTCGGCGCGTCGGCGATCTGCAGGTCGGCCGTGCCCTTGGTGGCCCGCGGCTTCGGGGGAGCGGCGTTCATGAGCATCGTGCGACGCGGCGTCCCGTAGGCATCTGCGGCGGCATCGAGCTCGCGGGCGACGACGGCCCGCAGAAGCACGGGGCTCGCGAGCAGTTCGCGCAGGGCGGCGATCTCCGCGAGGAGCGCGTCGCGCTCGGTCTCCAGCTCGATGCGGGAGAACTTCGTGAGGCGGCGCAGGCGCAGCTCGAGGATGTACTCCGCCTGCAGCTCGCTCAGGTCGAAGACGGAGCGGAGGCGCGTGCGCGCCTGCTCGGAGTCGTCGGACGAGCGGATGACCTGGATGACCTCGTCGATGTCGAGGATCGCGACGAGCAGGCCCTCCACGAGGTGCAGGCGCTCCTCGTGACGTGCGAGCCGGTAACGGCTGCGCCGGGTGATGACCTCGAGGCGGTGCCCCACGTAGACGCTGAGCATCTCCTTGAGGCCGAGCGTGCGCGGCTGACCTTCCACGAGCGCGACGTTGTTGATGCTGAAGGAGTCCTCGAGCGGCGTCAACCGGTACAGCTGGTCGAGCACGGCGTTCGGATCGAAACCGGTCTTGATGCCGATCGCCACGCGCAGGCCGTGGTTGCGGTCGGTGAGGTCGGTGACGTCGCTGATGCCCTGGAGCTTCTTCGACTGCACGGCATCGCGGATCTTCTCGATGAGGCGTTCCGGCCCGACCATGTACGGGAGCTCGGACACGACGATGCCGGTGCGCCGGGGACCGAGCGGTTCGATCGAGATCTTGCCGCGGACCTTGAGGGCGCCGCGGCCGTTCGTGTACGCGTCCTTGACGCCGTCGAGGCCCATGAGGACGCCGCCCGAGGGGAAGTCCGGTCCCGGGACGAACTCCATCAGGTCCTCGGTCGTGGCATCCGGATTCTCGAGCAGATGCGTCGCTGCCGCGACGACTTCGATCAGGTTGTGCGGCGCCATGTTGGTCGCCATGCCGACGGCGATCCCGCTGGCGCCGTTGACCAGGAGGTTCGGGAAGGCGGCGGGGAGCACCGCGGGCTGCTGGAACTGCCCGTCGTAGTTCGGGATGAAATCGACGACGTCCTCGTCGAGATTCTCGGTCAGCGCGAGTGCCGCGCCCGCGAGCCGCGCCTCGGTGTAGCGCGCCGCCGCGGGGCCGTCGTCGAGGGAGCCGAAGTTGCCGTGGCCGTCGACCAGGGGCACGCGCAGGGCGAAGTCCTGAGAGAGGCGCACCAGGGCGTCGTAGATCGCCGAATCGCCGTGCGGGTGGAGCTTTCCCATCACTTCGCCGACGACGCGCGCGCTCTTCACATGGCCGCGATCGGGACGCAGGCCCATCTCCGCCATCTGGTAGAGGATGCGGCGCTGAACGGGCTTCAGTCCGTCACGCGCATCCGGAAGGGCGCGCGAATAGATGACCGAGTACGCGTACTCGAGGAACGAGCCCTGCATCTCGCTTCCGAGGTCGATGTCCTGGATGCGTTCCTCGACGGGCTCGGGCGGCGGGGTTTTCGGCATGGACTTCCTGAGGGCGTGAAGGAGCCTGTGTCAGACTGGCTCGGATGTCCCTCATGCTACCGTCCGAGTCGCCCAGTGCCCGGAGCGTCGTCGGGGTGGCGGGCGACCTGTTCGCCGCGCTCCGCGGCGAGTCGGACGTGCTGCCGCGCGCCGAATCAGTGGTGCTCGTCGTGATCGACGGACTGGGGGCGATCAGTCTCCGCGCCCATGCCGGTCACGCTCGCTCGTTGACCGGCGGGATGACCAAGCGCGATGTCGCGCAGTCGGTCTTCCCTTCGACGACGGCCGCCGCGCTCACCAGCATCGTCACCGGCGTGTGGCCGGGGGAGCACGGTTTGGTGGGGTACCGCGTGCTCGATCCGAGCCGCGATGTGCTGGTCAACCAGCTGAGCGGGTGGGAGTCCGACGGCCTCGATCCGCTCGTCTGGCAACCGGCGCCGACGATCTTCGAACAGGCGGCCGCGCGCGGGCATTCGAGCTTCGCCGTCGGCATCGCCGCGTATGCTCGCAGCGGATTCACCAGAGCGACTCTTCGTGGTGCCGAGTTCGTCGCCGCCGCGACGCCCGCGGAGCGGGTGGAGACGGCCTACGAGCTCGCGCAGCGGCATCCGGGATCCCTCGTGTACTGCTACCTGCCCGAGGTCGACAAGGCCGGCCACAAGCACGGCATCGACTCCTCCGAGTGGCTGGCGGCCCTGGAGACCATCGATGCCGCGCTGTCCATCAGAGTGCCGACGGGCGTCGGAGTCGTCGTGACGTCGGATCACGGGATGGTCGACGTCCCGGCGAGCCGGCAGGTCGTGCTCGAGGAGGAGCATCTCACCGGCATCCGCCATGTGGGGGGCGAGCCGCGGATGCTGCACGCGTACCTCGCACCGGACGCGGATCACGGGGCTGTGCTGAGCCGCTGGCGGGATGATCTGGATGGCGTGGCCGATGTCGTGACGCGCGACGAGGCGATCGCCCGCGGGTTCTTCGGTCCGACCGTCACGGGTGCCGCATCATCCCGCATCGGTGACATGCTCGCCGTCGCTCGCGGAACGTGGGCGCTGTATGACGGGACGGCCGCGGACCAGCGGGGCAGAGGCATGGTCGGACAGCACGGCGCGCTCACGCCGGAGGAACGTCAGGTCCCTCTGATCAGATTCGGCGCCTTCGCGCGCTGACCGGCGTCGCGCGCGCCGTCACCTGATCATTCGTCGGTGCGTGCACCGAAGACGATCTCGTCCCACGACGGCATGGCGTTGCGACGTCGCCGACGCGAGCCACCATCTGCCGAGTCGGAGGGTGTGGCCTGCGGGGCGGATGCGGGGGAGCCCGGCGCCTCGTCGTCCGGCTGGTCGAACGCGTCGAACAACGAGATCGGGCTCTGCTCGACGTGGTCCGCATCGTCGACGTCGTCGATCAGTGGAGCCGTCTCGCGCTGCCCACGACGGCGACGGAGCGCCTCCAGCAGGTCGGCGGTCTCCGGACTCGTCGTCTGCGTTTCGGGAGCGCGGTTGATGGCCGCTGCCTGCGCGGCGGCATCCGATCGCTCGG